>CAVZMQ010000004.1:0-69994 GCA_963776365.1 Candidatus Acidiferrales bacterium
TACGCGTCGCGCGGAAAATGCGCCGGAGTCCAACCCAGAAACACGCCCAATCCCGTCTGGTGGCAGCGGTCGATAAATTCCATGAATTCCGTCGGCGATCCGTACCGGCTGGTTGCTGCGAAATAGCCCAGCGTCTGATAGCCCCACGACCCATCGTACGGATGCTCCATCACCGGCAGCAGTTCAATGTGCGTGTACCCCAGGTCCTTCACATACGGAATGAGTTGATCGCCCAGTTCTCGGTAATCAGCCAGCGATTCTGCTGCTCCGGATCCGCCGCCATGACCCCAGATGCACTTCATAAATACTGATCGGCCGCTCCAGCCAGTTTGCCCGCCCGCGTTCTTCCATCCATGTGGAGTCTCCCCACGCGTGCTTGTCGATGCGCGCCACCACCGATCCATTATTCGGCCGCAACTCCGAAGCAAAGGCATAGGGGTCCGCTTTCAGCGGCAGAATCACATCCTCCTTGCCCACAATTTCGAACTGATAAATCGTGCCCTCGTGCAACTCCGGAATAAACAATTCCCAAATCCCCGACGAACCACGAAACCGCATCGGGTTCACGCGGCCGTCCCAGCGGTTGAAATCTCCCACGACGCTGACGCGCCGCGCATTCGCGCTCACCCGCAAAATGCACGCCCGTCACGCCGTCCACCGTTTTTATGTGCGCGCCGAGCTTTTCGTATGCGTCGTAATGTCGCCCTTCGCCCATCAAATACAAATCAAACTCCGTTAGGAGAAAAGGGAAGGCGTACGTGTCGTAATGATCGATGATTTCGTCGTACTCGGTGCGGAATCGTATGCGGTAACTCGACGGAGCCGGCGCGATTTCACCGATTCCGGGCAGCACCACTTCAAAAAATCCTTCCGGGTGCAACTTTCGCATCAACAGAGTTTCCGGCGACTCGTGCCACGCGCTCCCATCTGGCCGCCGGAACAAGAGCAGTTGTGCGTCCGCCGCGCGCGGCTGAAAAAATCGTACCGCCCACCGCCGCCCCTCGGGCGAATCCAGAGGTTGTGGCCCTAAGATCCCGAAAGGATCGGCATTCCGCGCCACCAGCAACGCTTTGAGTCGCGCGAGCAGGTCCGTTGGTGCTGCTTTCGGATTAGACCTAGTGGAGTCAGGCACCTCTGCATTCTATCGGAACTCCCAACACCCGCCAAAATTCTTTGCCCTCTTTACTCAATAATCCGTAATACCGAACAGAACGCCGACCTCCTCATCGGCTCCTGGGTTTCCCAACAAAACGCCCGTCATTCCGAACGCAGTGGGGAATCCCTCTCCCGTCGCTCAGACAACCCTGGTAACGGCATGCCTTCAGGCCGGCAACCCGTCGGCTCCCCGTCTTGGTAGGGGCCTTCCGAGGCGTCCGCCAAAATCCCGCCTCCTCACCCGTCATTCCGACCGTAACGAGCCGGCCTTCCTCCTCCGCGCGGTTACTGCGCGCGGGGTTCTGTAGCAGAGGAATCTCTCTTCGATTGAGTGCGCTCCCTGTCGTCCTTACGGGGATCTTTCTCGCCACAATGGGATCTCAACAGGGACCGGTGGGCATCTTTTCGCGACGGCTGAGGGATTCCGCGCCCGAGTGTTCCCTCAACCGCCGCTTGGTGGCAGCCGCTTTCGCCGCCTACCAAGTTCGTTCCGTCAGGGGGACCGAACGGTTGTAGGGTCGCACTGGGTAGGCCTCGACGCAATCCGTCGGAAGTCACCCGATCTCACCTATTTGAATGAAAGGGAAGCCCGCTCCACCAACTTGAACCCCAAGAAAACGACTTCCCAATTCGCGACCCACCCCCGCGTTTGGGCAGGCCCCGCGAACGATGGTACAACTGGGGGATGCTGCTGCGCGGCCGTATCCGGATGTTCTTTTTCTATGATGTGGGCGAAGCCTTTGATTTGGAGAAGCTGCGCAGTTTGCTGGGTGCGCGCGGCGGCCCGATCAAGCCCGAGTTTCCTCGACGCACCCCGGAGTACATTCGATTTGAGAATCCGCCACTGATGGAACCCAGCGAGCCGCTGACCCTGCCCAGTGGCGAAAAAGTGGTGTGCTCCCTGAAATACTCCGAATACGCGATCGTAGAGGTTCAGTTGGAGGCGCCCTTCGAAGGCGACTGGGACGTTTTCTTGGCGCAGACCTCCCGCTGGATGGATGCGCCAGAAATCGAGCCGGAGGGGCGTGCCGCGGCCGCCAAGCATCTCCAGAAAATCGCCGGAACGGTAATCAAACCCAGGGAAGAGTGGCTCCAGGAGAATTTTCTCGTCGTGGAACTGAACGAAATTCGCGGCGACAACGGGGAAGCGTTGACCGCCGAGCAACTGCTCGCTTCCCACGGCGCCCAGATTGTTCAACTTATTCGCGGCGAGGCCACGCCGTTGGCGCGCAGCACTGCCGACCGCCTGCTCGAAGGCAGCTTGTCCTACTATCCTTCGGACTTGCTGGTGGTCGCGGCTACCGCGGCGTTCGTCTACGACCGTCCGGAAGAGGCGGCCTGGACCGTTCAAATTCTCGAATACGCAAAAATGCAATTGCTGGAGTTTCGCTACTACGATAATTTCATGACCCGCGTGCTCAGTGATGTGTACAACACCTTGGACCGCAAGAAAAATGTCTTGCTCTCGCGATGGACGCTCCCCGGCGAAGCCAATCGTTTAAACACGATCCGGTTGGACGTCATGGAGTTGACTGAGCGCATTGATAATGCCGTGAAATTCGTAAGCGATACCTTTTACGCGCGTGCCTACCGCCTGGCGGCAGCTCGCGTGGGCGTTGCCGAATATCGCGATTTGGTCGAGAAAAAATTACAAACGGCTGGCGAATTGTACGGCTTCATGATGGCGCAGTTCAATGAGGCGCGATTATTTTTGTTGGAGGCGGCCATCACGGTGTTGTGCCTGTTGGATGTATTGCTATTGTTGCGGGGAAGATAAAAAGCTAACCGCGTAGAGCGGTCTCCAAAGGGGGCTCAATGCGTGTGACCATTGCGCACAAGAAGACGAAGGCGGAAGTGAAGGACACCGTCGACCGCACCTTCGACAAAATGTTCGAGGGCGCGGGCGGCATGCCCGTGCAGGTGGAGGTGCAGCAGAAGGGTTGGAACGGAGATGTGCTGACTTTTGCGGTCATCGCTAAAATGGCATTTATGAGCACGCCCATCAAGGGAACCGTCGAAGTGACCGAGCGCGATGTCACCGTGGATGCCGATCTGGGTATTCTCGGAAACCTTGTAGGTGGAAAAAAAGCTCAGGAAATTGTGGAGAAGCAGGTCAGAGGCTTTTTGAATTAAACATGTTCCTTATCGGGACGTCCTTCCGCGGCCGTCCGTCACCCGACCCTTCCACCCCCCCGTATCGTCTGCAGCCTCCATCGGTATTCCAGGGGCATCGCAACCGGCCCTCCCCGGAAGGCGCACTCCACCCGCATAAAATGCGGCTGAATGTACACCACGAACTGGCCGCTGCCTGTTGACTCGAAGGTAAAGGAAAGCTACGATGCCGCCAAGGTTCCGGGGTAATGGTCGAAGGAAAATTTGCTCACTATGTAGTGCTGGACCAGGCCGGCGCGGGGGCGATGGGTGTGGTTTATCGCGCCCGCGATGAGCGGCTACAGCGCGAAGTCGCCTTGAAAATCCCGGTGGAAGGCGCAGTTCTGACGGAGGCGTTGCGCGAGAAGTGGTTGGCGGAAGCTCGCGCCGCATCAGGACTCAATCATCCAAACATCTGCACCATCTATGAAGTCGGCGAGTACGAGGGTCAGCCGTACATCGCCATGGAATACCTGCCTGGGCGTCCACTGAACGCCTGCATCCCCGACGATGGATTACCCACAGAAACGGTGCTGGAGTATGGAGCGGAAATCGCCAGCGCGCTGGAGCACGCGCATAGCCACAATGTGCTGCACCGGGATCTGAAGTCGGCGAACGTGCGCAAGTCCGCGAACGGCCAAGTAAAAGTGTTGGATTTTGGCCTGGCTGCCAGCCTCAAGGACAAACCCCTCGAGGGCGCCACCGATTCCAAGGCCACCGATACAGGCGGAGCGCCCGGTACACTCGCGTATTTGGCCCCGGAAGTTTTGACCGGAACGCCGGCGGACGCCCGCGCCGATATCTGGGCGTTGGGCGTGCTCCTATACGAGATGGCTTCGCGCGCCCACCCGTTTCCAGGGCGCACCACCTACGAACTCTGTAGCGCCATTTTGAAAGAAGCTCCGCGGCCGTTGCCCATGCATGTGCCGCCAGGTTTGCGCGCCATTATTTTGCGCTGTCTGGCCAAGCAGCCGGAACAGCGCTACCAACATGCTGGCGAAGTCAAAGCAGCGCTGGAGGCCCTGCATTCCAATGGCGGCATGATGGCCTCGGTGGCCGCTGCTGCGGCGGGTGCCGCATTCACCGAAAAGAATACCAATAGCCACGCTAAAACTGTTAGCGCGCGGCACGCACACCTGGCGAGCTACTTATTGATGGCGGGCGGCCTTCTCGCTTTGATTGCCGCCGGCATTTATTTCATGGTTGGCGCCACGCCGAAAGTGGGCAGGCCCGAGCCAGGCGGGAAATTGCGCCAGTTGCTGGCCACCCAGAAAACTATTTTAGGTCCGGCGCTTTCTCCTGATGGGAAGATGCTGGCGTATATGGAGGAAGGCGAGAACGGAGACGATTTGTATTTGACGCGGGTGGCGGGCGGAGAGCGGATGAGGTTGACGAAGGAGGTATCGTACAAAGGCGAGCCAGTGTTTTCGCCGGATGGGGAGAAGGTCGCGTTCGCGCGAAAACTCCCGGGAGAAGACGAAGGAGAGATTTGCACCATTGCGACGCTGGGCGGCGAGATTACCACGGTGATCAAGGGCGGGTCGATGCCCGCATGGTCGCCGGACGGTACCCGCTTGACATTTGTGCGTGGGAAAGCGGGAGAGCCGGAAACGCTGGCGATTGTGGCCATCGATGGATCGGAATTGCGGACCATCGTGGCGGGCGATGCCATTTATCCGTTCTTGGGAAGGCCCGCGTGGTCTCCCGATGGCCACACCATTGCCGTGGCGCGCAGCCGTGGCGGAGATAGCCGCGACATTTGGCTGGTGGGCGTGGCTGGCGGAAGCGCAACGCTGCTGACGCACGGCACCCCGGGAGAATCCGACGATATGCCGGTGTTTGCCGCCGACGGACAGGGGCTGGTGGTTCGCTCGAACCGGCGCGGGGCGCGCAATATCTGGTATCTGGACTTGAGCGGGAAGGGAGCGACACAGCTAACCACCGGCGCAGGGCCAGACTCAACGCCAAGCGTGGCGCGCGACGGCTCCATGGCCTTTCTGAATTCGCGAACGCGCTATGTGCTGGTGCTGTATGAACTAGCGACAGCACGTAGCAAAACGCTTCTGGCGGACGCGGGAATTTTGTGGGCTCCCGCTTTTTCGCCCGACGCCAAGGAAGTGGCGTACTCCCGGGGCGAGCCCGACGGTGCCTGGCACCTGTGGACGGTGCCGGCCGATGGAGGCATGGCGCGGCAGTTGACCTCGGGGAAGTTGCTGGAGATCTATGGACGCTATGCACCCGATGGACAAGAAATTATCTATAGCACCTGGGGGCCGGAGCCCTTGACCATAGGGAAAGTGTCGCGGGTCGGGGGAGCGACGCGAGCGTTGGCGCCGAAAGCGACCACCAGCGATTCCTACGCGGATATTTCATCGGATGGCAAGTGGGTGGTGTTTGCGCGCACCGAAAATAAGGCGTCGCACTTATATGTGCGCGCGTCAGATGGAACCGGCGAGGCCCGGCGCGTCGGAACCGTCGAAGGAACCGTGCCCCGCTGGTCCCCGGATGGAAAGTGGATTGCCTTCAGTCCCAACCGCGGATTCCGGGATGGCGTCTTTATCGTCCATGCCGATGGCAGCGGATTGCAACGCGTAGCCGAACGCGGTGGCTGGCCGGTATGGTGGCCCAAGGGCAATCAGATTGGTATGCAAACCGTGGGACCAGAGGGGAATACCGAGTTCACCGTGGTCACGCTCAAGACCGGAGAGTCGCGGGTGTTGCCGGGTCTGAAGTTGCAGGGCACCAATTTTCCTTTTGACGTGTCCAAGGATGGCAAATGGTTGGTGACCACCAATTCCGTGGATGAGTCCAACGAGATTTGGCTGCTGGAAGGCGAGCCAAAGTGACCGGGACCCAGTTGCGCAAAGGCCTCTGAGGTTGTTCTTCGGTTTCCCTTCCCGTGTTTTCTGTGACTCGATGTCTCCCGCTCCTTGAACCCCCAGGTTTTAACTTCAAACTTTGAACTCTTAACTCTGAGCGGCACTCGCGGCCGCTCCGCGCGTGTTGAACCTCGGTGATAATGTCCCCTTTTGTCCTCGATAGAAATGTCCCCATAAGCTGACTCCTTGCGGAGGTCAGCTTGAGGCGGACGGAGATGAGCAAGCGAGAGTTGGCAAGGGTAGAAGTTCTGGCTCGGGTGCGAAGCAAGCAACTGCGGGTGGTCGATGCCGGGCGGCTGATGCGGGTGAGCTACCGACAAGCGAAGCGACTGTGGAAGCGCTATCGCGAGGAAGGGGCTGCCGGGCTGCAGCACCGCAGCGCGGGGCGGCCTTCGAATCACGGTCACGAGAAGAAGTTTCGGCAGAAGGTGCTCGGGCTGGTGCGGGAGAAGTACGGGGGAGAGGTGGGCGAACGGTTTGGGCCGACGCTGGCCGCCGAGCACTTGGCGGCTGAGGATAGATTGCAGGTCGATGCCGAAACACTGCGACGCTGGATGCTGGCCGAAGGTTTATGGAGTCGGGAGCGGAGGAGGAGGCGCCATCGGCGGCGGCGCGACCGCAAGGAACATTTTGGGGAGATGGTGCAGATGGACGGAAGTTTTCACGCCTGGCTGGAGGAGCGTGGACCGGAGGGGTGCCTGATCGACATGGTCGATGACGCCACCAACAAGACGTGGGCGCAACTGGGGGAGCAAGAGACGATCTGGGCGGTGGCGGATGCGCTGCGAGCGTGGATCGAGCGCTACGGGGTGCCGCAGGCGCTGTACGTGGATTGGAAGAACTTGTACAAGCGGCCGGCGAATGCAGGGGAGCGGTTGCGTGGAGAAGAGCCGGTGACGCAGTTTGGACGGATGTGCGCGAAGTTGGGGATCACGCTGATTGCCGCGAATTCCCCGCAAGCCAAGGGGCGAGTGGAACGCCAGCACGGCACCCATCAGGATCGCTTGGTGAAGAAGCTACGCCGGAGGGGGATTTACAGTTACGAGGGGAGCAACGTTTTTCTGGAGCGGGAGTATTTGCCGGAACACAACGAGCGTTTCGCACGGGGCGCAGCGCGGCCGGAGGACTATCACCGTAAGGCACCGTGCGCGGCGGAACTGGAGCGGATCTTTCGACTGGAGAGTGAACGCACGGTCAGTGACGATTGGGTGGTGCGGTACGACAACCGTTTTTTCCAACTGGAACCGCAGAGCGGGCACATCGTGCCGGCGCGGAGCAAAGTGTGGGTATGCGAGGGGCGGTACGGCAGGATGAGCATCGAGTCTGGAGGGCGTGCGTTGCGCTGGCGGGAGATTGCCGCGCCAGCACCGCCGCAGGGTCTGGAGACAGCAGCCCGCCCGGCGACCCCACGGGTGCCGATTTCGGTGAAGAAACGGAAGTGGACGCCGCCGCCCAGCCATCCGTGGCATGAACCGCCCCGCCCGAAGGTGCAGAAGCGAGCCAGGAGGCTAGCGGCCAGCTAACCGCGGCCGTCGTTGGCTTGGCCCTACGCTTGGCCCTAAGCGCTCCGCCCTACGGGCTACGCAGGGCGGCGCTCCGGGCCAAGCCAACGGATCGGAAAAACCGGGATCCCGTAAGTCGACCGAGAAAAGGATCGTCGTTCCTGGGGCATCCTGAAGCGAGATTTTTGAGAAAACAACCATAGGAAGCAAAAAGAGGCAGACAACAAAAAAAGGGGACATTTCTATTGAGGTAAGGAAGGGGACATTTCTAAAGAGCTTTGACATCGTCAGTTCGGTTCGTTGACTTGGCATATTTCGCACTCTCCCCAGAAACTCCGGTGTCTTAGGCAGCTTGAGCTTCGACAACGCGAAATCCAAGCTTGGTGGCTTTCCACTTGAGCTGCTTGATCTGTAGTTGGCGGTGTTGAGCTTGGTAGAGTAGCGCTCCTTTGTCCACGTATTTCATTCCGTAGCGCAGCATGCGGTAGACCAAGCGGGCCAGTTTGGCGGCCATGGCCTTGATCGCGATGGGGCCACCCAGCTTGGTCCTTAGACGTCGGAACTGTGCTCCCAGATAGGTATTGCTTAACCGCAAGCTGCTGGCCGCCATCTTTAAAGCGATGGTCACCCTGTTGTTGGTTCGCAGCCGCCCTTTTCCAATGATCCGGTCACCACTGATGCGATTGTCCGGGCACAGGCGCAACCAGGAAACAAAATGGTCCTCGGTTTTCCATTTGCTCATATCCCATCCCGCTTCGCTAAGGATGGTGGTCGCGGTCATGACATCGATGCTGTCGATCCGGGTCAGGTCCGTACCGCTCATGCGAAACAACCCTTCCCGCAAGTCGAACTGTGGCGCATTCCCCTTCTTCTTCCTGCGTCGTCCCTTGCGCTTTTCTTCCGGCAAAGGTGCACTTTGGCTCCGATTCTCTCGCTGCTGGAGATACTGCTGCGAGTTGGTGATCGCACTCGGCCATCTGCTTTTGACAAAACTCGTAACCATCCTGTTCCTGCTTCAGCACAAACAGCAAATCTAGTTGCCAGTTGCCTTCCAGACTTTGCGCGATCTGCTCCTCGCTGGCTTTCACCCGAAGATCTCGCAGTGCCGCCAGCTTATGGGGATCGCGTTCGCCTTTCAGAATGGCCTTAATGATCGCTTGTCCGGTCATTCCGCTCACATCGCTCAATACATTGGCCAGCTGAATATTCATCTGCGTCAGCGCCTTCTGCATCCGCTGGATGTGTCGGCCCGCACTGCGCACTAGATCATTCCGTTGCCGCCAGTAAGTCCGCATCATGCGAATCTCCTGCGACGGTCGAAACGAATTTCGCAACAATCCATAAGTGTGCAGCTTCATCAGCCACTGACTCTCCTGTACGTCGCTTTTGCGCCCGGGCAGATTCTTCGTGTCTCGGGCATTCACCAGGTACACTTCTAAACCTGCTTGCTCCAGAATGTCGTATACGGCGACCCAATAGACTCCAGTGGATTGCATCGCCACGGTCTGGATCCGGCATTGCTTGAGCCACTCGGCCATCGCTTGCAATTCCCCAGTGGTGCACCCGAATCGTCGCACCGGTTGGCTATCGCGTGTCGACGGTACCGCTACGTAGTGGGATTCGTTGCCGATATCGATGCCTGCGGCATCGGGGTGCACGACCTCCAGGCTGAGGTCTTGGCTCTGAATCTTGCGCGTCAGCTCCCGTCGTTGCTTGCGGTTCATTTCCTCCCAGTGGTGTGTTCGCGGTTTAGTTATTTTCTCGGTTTTCTCCTGTGGTTTGGGTTTCATGCTAACCTTCTCCATGGTGAATTCAACAGGGCCCGGCCCGGGTGGCGAAACTCATCCAATCTCCCCATCGGGGTGGGGTCGTTCTCCTTTTCAGGACAACACCCGCCACCATCCACACAATCGCCAATACCGGAGCCACGCTAAGATTCGGGCAGAAACGCTCCAAGGTAAAAACGGCCTTAACTGCCGAGCCATGTCGTGCCCCGCATTGTAGCTGCACTACTCAACCGTCATCGAGCTCTCTACAGGAGTTTCAGGGTCATACAACCACCCCGAAGGGGTGGCCGGTGCTAAGATGACCCCACAATGGCGGATTTCGGACCACTCATCGGCCAGACCATTTCGCATTACCGCATCACCGAAAAAATCGGGGGCGGTGGTATGGGTGTGGTTTATGAGGCGGAAGACCTCAAGTTAGGTCGCCACGTTGCGCTAAAGTTCCTCCCTGACGAACTCGCCCACGACGCGCAAGCACTTGGCCGTTTTCAGAGGGAAGCCAAAGCTGCTTCATCCTTGAATCATCAGAACATTTGCACCATCTACGAAATCGACGAGGCCAATGGACGAGCGTTCATCGCCATGGAGTTGCTGGAGGGGAAAACTCTCAAACACCGTATTGCCGGGAAGCCGCTGGCGATCCAACAAGTTCTGGAGTTGGGAATTCAGATTGCCGAGGCACTGGACGCCGCACATGCAAAAGGCATCATTCATCGTGACATCAAACCAGCCAACATCTTTGTAACGCAGCGTGGACATGCAAAGATTCTTGATTTCGGCTTGGCGAAATTGGCTCCCGAGCGACACCTTGCCCCTGACGAAGCCTCCGAACTGCCCACCCTCACGGAACAGGAGCATCTCACCAGCCCGGGCACAGCTCTGGGTACGGTGGCTTATATGTCGCCTGAGCAAGCCCTAGGAAGAGAACTAGATTCTCGCACGGACATCTTTTCGTTTGGCGTGACGCTGTATGAACTTACAACCGGACTCCAGCCATTCCGCGGAACGACGGCCGCGGAGGTGTACGATGCCATTTTGCATCGCGTAGCTACTCCTGCGATGCAACGGAATCCGGACATTCCCCCCAAGCTGCAAGACGTCATCGAGAAGTGCCTGGAGAAAGATTCAAAACTGCGTTATCAGAGCGCGGCGGAAATAGCCACAGACTTGCGCCGCTTGAAGCGTGATAGCTCTGTTGGTTGTGAAAGCTCCGCTACCCACGGGAGTCAAATTCGGCAACCTCCAAAGCCGAAACTTGCCCTGCTGGGCACAACCATCGTAGTGACGTTACTTCTCGTCGCTGGAGTCGCCTGGCGGATCTGGCATTTTTCCAATCCGTCCATTGCGGCTCCTGCACCTACCCCTGCAGTTGCCGTTCCTGGAATACATTCCTTAGCTGTGCTCCCGTTGAAAAACCTGTCGGGTGACCCCAAGCAAGAATACTTCGCCGATGGAACGACGCTGGAGCTGATCACAACGCTGACTAAAATCAACAATCTGAGCGTGATCTCCTGGACTTCAGTTCGTGGGTATAAGGACAGCACGAAGACTTTGCCCGAAATCGCAAAAGAGTTGAATACGGATGCAGTCATTGATGGGTCAGTGGAGCGCTCCGGTAACCGGGTGAAAATCACCATACAGTTGATCCAGGGGGCCAGCGATCACACCCTGTGGGCGCAAAGTTACGACCGAGAGTTGCGCGACATCCTGAGCCTGCAGGAAGAAGTGGCTGGTACGATCGCCGAGGAGGTTCGGGTCGCACTGACGCCCCAAGACCGTGTGCGTCTCTCGGGAGCCCGTCCGGTAGATCCGGAAGCCTATTTACTCTACATGCGAGGTCGCTCAAATCTGCAGCGCTGGACGAAGGACACATGGCGGATGGCACGCCAGAGTTTTCACCAGGCGATAGAGAAAGACCCTACCTACGCTCTCGCTTACGCTGGACTGGCGGAGACTTACATCACGGGGGACACGAGCCTCGATCCGAAGATCAGCGTTCCGCTCGCCCGAGCCGCCGCCGCCAAAGCCCTGGCACTAGACGACACAGTTGGCGACGCTCATGTCGCGTCTGCACAAGTGAAGTACCAGGAGGATTGGGACTGGAACGGAGCAGAAAAAGAATTTAAGCGTGCTATCGAGCTGAACCCCGGAGATACACTTGCCCATCACCTGTACTCCCATCTGCTCTTGGCAATGGGCCGAAACCAGGAATCGCTAAAAGAAAGCGAGCTCTACGTTCGGCTAGACCCCGTTTCGCCCGCTGCTTACGATCATCTCGGTTTCCATTACGCCGCTGATAGGCAGTTCGAACTGGCAATTGCGGCGTACCGCAAGACCCAATTATTGGACCCGACTTGGGAATCTTCGCATCAGTGGCTTGGGGATGCCTATCGTCACCAGGGAATGTCTCAGGAAGCTCTGGTCGAATATGAACGGGCCATGGAACTGGACAAAACTAGCTCAGAATTCGTGAGTGCACTGCGAAAGGCATTCGAGTCAGAAGGATGGAAGGGCTACTGGGAGAAGACTTTGAGTTCGCGACTGGAAGAGGCTAGGCGCGAGTATGTTTCTCCGAGCGATATCGCGATCCTCTATGCGCGATTGGGCGACAAAGAGAATGCCTTTCGCTATCTGGACAAGGCATACGCAAATCACGATGAGGCGTTAACTAACATCAAAACCGAGTGCGACTTTGATCTGCTGCACGCAGATCCGCGCTACGCTGCTCTGCTCCGACGAATGGGTTTGCCACAATAATTCCTCGCGCTCCGAGGATTGACCGGATAGCCGACGTGAGTTCGTGAGCTCTTCAACTGCAATTTCACCTGTAAAAATTCAGCTTACACGCATTTTGGCGTACTTAGGCGGTCCTCGTCGCTTCGCGAGTTGTCGGAAGTTCGCAATCCCGTAGCGTTTACACGGTAGAGGTCGATGGTTCGAGCCCCCACGGGCCTGCCATATCATTGCGATGGACTTAACCACGTTTTCAGCACCTCGTTTTTATTCCATTCCGTACCGTTCTCCGTACCGTCCTAATTCGGGCGTCTGGTCGTCGGCTGCTCCAGAATTGCATTGAGCACCTGCTCCTGCGCTGCGATCCGCTGCTCCATGGGCGATTGCGTATAAAGCTCAAGCGTAGTGGCGGAGCTGCTGTGGCGACCGATCACCTCCTCACGCGTCACTGCGAGTAAATCTGGCTTGACTTCGGCCTCAGCGAGCATATCGTATGCGTATCTTGCCGAGCTCATCTAACTTTTCCTCGGCCAGGCTTGATTTGGGCTCCCGCCCGTAAACAACCTTTGGGACGGCGTTAGGTTCACCTTAAACGCCAGGGAGGTCTACAATGGCCGAAGCGCCGCTGGCAACCCCGGAACTAAGACTCGAAGTAGCGGCCACTCCGGAAGAAACTCTTGTCCGATGCATCGGCAAGATGACCTTTACAGGTGCCGGTGCACTACAGGCCGAATTGCGCAGATTAATACATGAGACAAAGCGCCTGGTGCTGGACTTGGCAGAAATGACCTATCTGGACAGTTTTGGTCTCGGTGTGCTGGTGGGTGCCCACTTGTCCGCCAAAAGGCAGCAACGCCAACTGAGGCTCATAAATATGAGTCCGCAGGCGCGGCAACTCGTGCAAGTCACGCATTTGACTTATCTCCTCGAGTGACACTTCGCGGAAGTTTGCAAAACGGATTCATGATTCTGCCCTGAGTCGTCGGAACCTAAGCGTCTGGTGCTGGAACCTTTGCCCTGGGATACGGAGGCGTCATGCGACCTTCACGGGCTCCCTGGTGGCTTTACAGCAGGATCTTTCCTCTGTAGCTTTTCGCTACTGGTCTACAACTCTATCTGGGGTATCGCACCACTTGGCTTTGATTTCGAAGCAAGCACTGGCTCTATGATTGTCAGTCGAGTTGCTCCTGGCGGAGCTGCAGAGCGGGCCGGGCTTCGTACGGGGGATCGATTCATCGCTGTGGCTGGAGTTCCTATCCGCAAAGAAAAGGAAATTTTTGACTTCTACTATCGCGCAGGGGCAAATTTTGAATCTGACCATCCGATCCGGCTCGAAGTTGAGCGTCAGGGAGCACCAGTCGAACTTAGCGTTAACCTCCGAAAAGGAACTCCGAGAGACTTGGGGTGGGTTGACTTACTTTGAGCCAATAAAGCATCCTCCCGAACCTGCCAAGGATCACGAACGCCTGAAAAGAATATTGCAGAATAAGCGCAAACAATTGCCGAGCGGAGCAAGGGGAATTATCCTCTTTGATGTGTCAGAACTCTTCATGCTCAGTGAGTTCTCCATTGAGCGGGCGCTGTATGGGGACACACTCGTCGAGTTCCCGCGTGTGGACAGTCCGGGACAAGCAGTGGGGCAAGAAAACTGGAGAAGAAGCAGGAATGGATTTCTTCTGCAAACTTCTCGCGTGTCCGCAGTTGTGTTCCAAAGACGAGAAATTAAAGACGGATCATCTAAGATCGCCCGACAAGTTTATCCGACAAATCGAGCAGACGCCGATACGATTCGCCTCAATCTGGCAGAGCTAAAGCGTTTGTTAGCGCCGGTTTAAAAGGGATCCACTTTCGCCGTTTTGCGCTGAGCCATTTGTCTGAAGGGCTGCCTTGGGGCACACCCACACTCTGACTGTGCATGAAGCGAGCAGTCTCAGTTCCGAGTTTATTTTCCGCCAGATCACGCTGTCAGCTCACTGGCGTTCCTCCCGCGCCGTCAGCAGGATCGTGATTCGTAGAATGTCGGTTGTGTTCGGTGTGCCATCTTGACCGACTCGATGACCGAGTGCAATTTTTCTGCCCGCTGATCCTTCCCGACACGCAGCAGTAGTAGTCTGGCGTGATCTGTTGAGATATGGGAAAGTCACGCAGGCGTAGACTCGGCGGCTGGAGTGGTCTTGCATGAGGAACACTACACAGCTCCGGCATTCCTTCCGCGAGAGCAAGAGAGAGTTTGGCGCTGGAGTTGAACATTGAAAGCCAAAAACGGAAGTTCGTTAAACTCCTGACGAGAATTTAAATCGAAGCGCGTCGGCGTGCAAGATTTAGAAACTTATTTAGTCACAATGGAATGACCGGCTCCGATTCGCAGTCGTGGGTTATGCTGCGAATCGGAAGACAAGCAGTACAGAGCCACAAGCGAAGGAGCCGGTCGATGAAAAGAATAAAATTTGTTGGTTTGGATGTCCATGCCGAAACGATTGCGGTGGCGGTTGCCGAGCAGGACGGGGAGGTGAGAACGCTCGGGGTCATTCCGAATCGGGAGGAGTCGATTCGGAAGCTGGTCAAGAAACTGGGACCTGTGGAGCAGCTGTGTTTCTGCTATGAGGCGGGCCCAACAGGTTATGTCGTGTACTGGCAGCTGACGGCACTGGGGGCGAAGTGCGAAGTAGTGGCCCCAACGCTGGTACCGGTGAAATCGGGCGAGCGGGTGAAGACTGATCGACGCGATGCGGTAAAGCTGGCGCGGAATTATCGGGCCGGAGAGTTGACGGCGGTGTGGGTACCGGATGCGGCCCAGGAGGCCTTGCGAGATCTGGTACGAGCCCGGGAGGCGGCTAAGAAAGATCAGTTGCGGGCGAAACACCGGCTAAGCAAGTTTCTCTTGCGGCACGGGAGGCGGCCGGCAAGCGGTGTGAAGCCTTGGACATTGAATTACATGGCGTGGGTAAAAAAGGAAGTCCACTTCGAACAAGCGGCGCAGGAAGCCACCTTATTGGATTACTTACACGAGGTGGAGCACGCAGAAACCCGCATCACACGGCTGGACCAGGCCATCGATGAAGCAGTGAAGTCGACAACACCGAAGATGCGTGCGGTGATCGAGGGATTGCAAGCCCTGCGGGGGTTGGCTCAAGTCGCGGCGGTGACGATCGTGGCGGAACTGGGAGAAATATCGCGATTCCCAGGGGCTCGGGAGTTGATGGGCTACGGCGGGATCGTCGCGAGCGAACATTCCAGTGGAGAAAGTAGCCGGCGAGGGGGCATCACTAAGACCGGGAATGCGCACGTACGGCGCGTGGTCGTGGAGGCCGCCTGGGCGTACCGCCACCGGCCAAACGTAGGTGCAGCTTTACGCAAGCGGCAAGAGTTGGTCAGCGAAGAAGTGCGAGAGATCGCCTGGAAAGCGCAGCATCGGTTGCATGCGCGTTATCGGAAGCTGACGGCACGAGGAAAGGAAAAAGGGAAGGTTGTGACCGCGATCGGGCGTGAGCTATTGGGTTTTATCTGGGCCATTGGGGTAAAAGTAGAGGCAGCACAGAAGGAACCCGAACGGCGGGCGGCATGAGGTGAGTTTTTTATGCAGCAAGAATTTTCCAGGAGGCAGCGTGAGTAGCGGTCGAGAGGCGCATGGAAAGGAGAATCCTCGAAAACTCTATGCGGTAGGTCTGCGGACCGAACCCGCGCCTTTAGTCCGAGGCAGCTCCCGACGGATCACGATTATGCGGTTTCGACCCGCGAATATCAGAGTGATCAACCGTCGCAATAGCCGCCTCGACCGCGACTTGCGCTGCCTCACAAGGAAGGATCACAGGGGAAGAGAGGAAGAAAAGAAAAAAACAGGAGATTGCACTTGACAGGTCATTCCATATCAGAGTTCGTACTGCATCCTTGCCAGCGGGCTCTGGTGGATCACCGGCCCCGTCCAACACCGGCCAGAATGGCTCCGTTTTTCGCTGGCGTCGACAAGCGTTTTGGAGATTTAGGGGACCATGATCATCTTTCAGCGGAGAATGCACCATGACCCGACAGTCCGCCCCCGGCCAGAATTGAAGCGACTGATGGATGAAGGAAAGACTTTCGAAATATCCCTGACAGACAAAGCGTTCTTAGAATTTTATTTGAATCATCGATTCGGTGTCGCTGACCCAGTTTATGGCGGGCAGATTCCGCGCCGAATTGGCTGCCCGGAGGGGTTGGGGGCGGCAGGGGCGTTTCCGAGGCGGTGGAGGGCTTTGTGACCAGCTTGGGACGAATGTCTGGTGTCCGCGACGATCGTCGTTGCAGCAACCGTTTGTGATACGTTCGAAAGGCCCTCTGTCAGCACCGCTGTAAAGTGCTGATCCTGAGATGGGTGCCACTTCTACGGATGGCGCGTCTCCCAAGTGACCTGTTTCTGTTTACGCACCACGCCTTGAGTCCAGAACAGACTTGACGCCCAACCCCACAGTGGACTGCTGTATTGTGCAGACCCCTGGAAGGAATTGCTCAGCATTACATCCTTCCGCAAATCCCGATTTCAAATGTTGTTCTTGACCCCATCCTGCCGAATGCAGGAGGGGTACAGGAAGCTCTTCGTGGAAGAGGTTGAACACGCCGCGCGCAATGACGTCGCGTTCGATCTTGGCGAACCAGAGTTCAATCTGGTTGAGCCAGGAGGAATAGGTCGGGGTGAAGTGCTGATGGCCTCTTGCCCGGCGTGCCTGCTGAACAGCCCTGCCAGCCGCTCTTCCCGAAATCGCTTGTTGCAGCGATCGATAAACGCGTCATTACAGTCCAACTTGTCACGAATCGCGACCCAGATATGGCCTGCCTCCAGCAACAACAGCAGCCGCGCCCTGCGGGCGTCATCGGTGCGCCCACTGCGGCTAGCCTCTCGCTGGTTGAGTTCCATGCCCTCCAAGTAGGCCAGCAATTTCACCATAGCGACCCAATGGAACGCTTCTTCTGGGAAGACCGCATGATGTGAGGCAGGCCAGACTCTACATGGATACCTCAGCTCTGACGCACCCGATAAATCCAAGTTTCTGGCACTTTCACAACAACGAGATTAGCCACACCTCGCTTTTCAGCGTTCGCTACTACCTCGTCGTAAGTCGCGCCGTAAGCAATAAGGTATTTGTTTAGCGTCTAGACACTTTTTCTCAAGAATGTAGTTGTCTGCATCCGCGAAGCGGTTATTTTGTCGATGTGGCGGAAGAGCATACCGCAGAAAAGATCGCGCAGCTCGAGCAAGAAATTGAAGCATTGAAGAAAGAGAACGAACGTCTGCGGCGGCTGTTGGAAGAGGCGCTACGAGCCGCGAAGCGACAAGCGGCCCCCTTCTCGCGGCAGAAACCCAAAGCCCAGCCCCAAAGACCCGGACGCAAAGCAGGAAAGCAGTATGGGCGCCGCTATCGCCGGCCCCTTCCCGACACCGTTGATGAAGTTGTCGAGGTACCGCTGCCAGCCCGCTGTCCGCGATGCGGAGGCGGGCTGGAAGAGTGCCAGACCGTTGCGCAGTTCCAAACCGAGATTCCGGAACCGCGGGTGCAGCGCATTGAGTTTCGCATTTCTGTCGGGCGCTGTAGGCGTTGCCGACGGCGAGTGCAGGGGCGACATCCACGGCAAACCTCGGATGCCCTCGGCAGTGCCTCGTCGCAACTCGGACCGCGAGCGCTGGCCCTGGCCACGCAACTCAAGAAAGGTTTAGGACTGCCCTACGGCAAGACGGTCACGGTGCTCCAGCAAGCCTTCGGATTACAGGTGAGTCGCGGCGGCTTGTGCCAGGCCCTGGCGCGGGTGGCGAGTAAAGCAGAACCAACGTATAACGCGTTGGTAGAAGAGGTTCGCCGCAGTGCGAGTGTAACCCCGGACGAAACCGGCTGGAGAGTAGGTGGAGAGCTATGGTGGATGTGGGCCTTCAGCACTTCGCAGGTTACCGTCTATAGCATTCAGCCAGGACGCGGATTCGAACAAGCGGCCCTGGTGTTGGGAGCGGACTTCGCAGGATTCTTGGTGCGCGACGGGTGGAGCATCTATCGTCAGTTTATCCACGCTCTGCACCAAACCTGCTTAGCGCACCTGCTGCGGCGCTGTCGGGAGATGATTCTGGTGGCGAGAAGACGGGAAGCGGAATTCCCGCGCACCATCGAAACCATCTTGCAGGAATCTTTGCAGCTGCGCGATCGTCGTCAGCAACGACAGATCAGCGAACACGGATTAGCGGTGGCCCGGGGAAGGTTGGAAGTGCGGATGGATCGGACCTTGGAACGGCGCTATCGCTCACCGCAGAATCGCCGTTTGGCCAACCATCTGTTACGGGAGCGGGAGGCTCTATTTACGTTCCTGAGCTGTCCCGGTCTGGAAGCGACGAACTGGCGAGCCGAACAGGCCATCCGCCCGATGGTGGTGACCCGCAAAGTCTGGGGCGGGAATCGAACCTCGCGCGGAGCGCACACGCAAAGCATTCTCGTTAGCATTCTGCAAACTTGCCGTCAGCAACTCCGCTCCGCTTCTTCTATTCTTCAAAAGCTGATCTGTGCTTCTCAGCCCAAGCCTTTGGACTTAACTGTCCCTATGCGCTAAACAAGTACGCAATAAGTTGCTCTTCATCTTCAGAGAAGGCAATCCATCCATTTGAGGGCGCTTTGCGTAAAGTTTCTACCTTAGCCAGGGAGCTCATCTTCGGGTACCTCATTTTCCTCTCTAGACTTTGTATGATGTGGGAAGTTCGGATTAGTTTCATTTGAAATGCGAAATGATGAACTGCTCGCAAGTTGCGGGGTGTCACCTACAATGACCTGCGCAAAGTCAAACGATTGATCAACACGACAGAAATCATAGAACTGCAAGAGGGATTCAGTGCGCGCCTTTACCAGGGGATTGCGCCGATCTCCGACTCTCTGCCCCGAAACGAGCGGTAGATATTACGAAGGATTCTGTTGCAGGCTCTGAGATAAAGAGAAGATGACAGCGCGCTGTAAACCTGCAACCTCGCCCGTAGCAACCGAGCTCGTGCGGCTCCAGTTGTAATGTTCAAGATCCATGCGGTCTCCGATGTATTGAGATTCTTGACGTCCCCAAGGAAGAGCACTTCCCTGTATTTCATGGGCAGACTCACAATTGCTCTCCAAAGCGCGTCACCCAATTCTTTCTTCTCAAAGGCCCTACAGGCAATCTCGCGCCAGTCCACCAAACCCTGATACCACTTCGCGGTTTTCAGCATGAATTTATCCGCGTTTCGATGTTCGCGGTGGCACATAGTCCCGTTAATGGCATTCCGCAGGAAAACCTTTTCAAAACTCACCGCGGTTATCGGAAGTGTTCTTGTAACCATGCCAATGAGATGAGGGCGACCGTAGAAAGTTGCAGTAAAAAAATCGAATCAGCTTATTCGTTTCGGAAAAATCGGAAGCGTGCGCTTTACCCGAGCTTTGTAAGATGTAGAGGGGTTCATAAGTGGCGAGTACTTTCTTTTAAACTTTTGAAACTTTTGCCTCTCTTCGTTCTCCAACTTACTAACAAGGCGAAGAGTCTCACAAGATGCATCACTGGAAATCGTGAGGATGCCGAAGATGCGATGCAGGAGGCTTTTCTGAAGGCTTACCTACACCTCCAAGATTTCCACGGTGATTCTCGGTTCTGTACATGGCTCGTACGAATCGCTGCTAATGAAGCGTTGATGCGGCTGCGCAAACGCCGGCCGAATCAGTTCTCACTGGATGCGTGACTTGCCCGTGGCATGGCTATCAGTACTTGCCGGAGACAGGAGCTTCGCCACCGCCGTTTACCGAAAAGGTCTCAACCTTCCATACCCGAATCGTAAACGGACGCGTTTGGATCGACCCAAAACCGAACCCGCCGGGTACCCCCGTCGAACCAGCCAGAATTCCGGACGCAGGGGTGCAGGCATGAACGAATTCTATGTCGGGTCGGGTATCTTCCAAAAGCACCTGTTGGGATCGCACGCCGAATCCGGACCGTAGTGGTGCTGCTGTTTATTTTCGCGGCGATCGCGGCGATAGTGTTTGCTAGAGTCCAACGCACATTCGCTCCGTCGGTTTTCGAATACGGCAAAGTAGCTACCTTTGAAGGCACCATTGAAACGAACCCGTATCCAATCCTGATTGTGACGGGGCCGAGTTCGCCAGAGCCTAAGGTTTTGCGTTATTTGCTGGTCGCGGAAGGCAAGCATGGCGCCGATAGCCAAGTGGCTGCGTTTACTGGAAAGACCGTGCAACTCCGCGGCACGAAGATCTATCGCGATAACCAGACGATGATTGAAGTCGTGACCGGTTCGATATCGGTGATGGGTGACTCGAAGCAACCTCGGCAGACAAGCAAGGAATTAGGAAATTTCGAGCTAACTGGTGAGATTGTAGACAGCAAGTGTTACTTGGGAGTGATGAACCCGGGCAACGGCAAAGTGCACCGTGATTGCGCGGTGCGTTGCCTTAGCGGGGGCATCCCACCTGTGTTTGCGACCAACGATTTCGATGGCCGTCCCGCGATCCTTATCCTCACTGATCACAGCAAAGCTCCCCTGCCCAAGGAAGCATTTCTAGGCCGAGTAGCCCAACCAGTTCGCATTCGTGGGACGGTCACCCAGACAGGGGACACCTTATTCCTCGAAACAGAGCCATCCGCAATTTCACCCCTCCCTTAAGCTGGGTTACCCTGAATTGTCCCCTGATTCCCTGAATCCGGAAGGAGTTCGGTAGCATCGGATTTGACTAAGGAATGCCAGGAGGCTCGCTCCCATGGACGACGTTCGCGAAATCAATGCTGCCAAGACCGAACTTCGAGAAGCCTATAACACGGGAGATGTAGATCGGCTTCTCGCCATTTATGCGCCCTGGGGCTTTACGGACATGTCCGAGGGCGGACCCAACAAGTACCGCGAGGACGCCAAACTGAATTTACGCGTCAAGCTATCGGAACTCTTCAAAGAATATCTGGTGAAGTTCTTTCCTATCGTGAACAGAGTCACCGTTCTCGGCGACACCGCCTATGATTACGGCTGGCATGAGTTCATTCTGACGCCAAAATGTGGCGGACCGCCGATTCGAAAGCGGCAGCGCTATTTTGAGTTGTGGACCAAGGACGGAATCGCGAGATTGGAAAATCTCACTTCATATCAATAATGAAGATGTATGAGAGGAGTTAGGTGGTTGCACAAGCCACTGGTTCATGGGCGAGGAGACAGGCCCGGCGCAGTTAAATTGAGGATCGGATGTGCTGTTTGGCAGCGGGTGCGCCGGCAGTCTGTAGTGTGACGTGCTACTTATTCTTGATTTTGGCGTACAGGCGCTTGCTAAAACCTTCGGGCATCTGGTACTCAACACCATCAGCTACGAGTTTCACGACGTTCTTGGTCCCATCGAGGATGGCTGTGCAGTGGGCGCAGGCCCTGAAATGCGCTTCCATACGGCCGCGCATCTCCGGGTCAACATCTCCGTCCAAGTAATTGGAGATCTCCCGCCAGACCTCAAGGCAGCTTATTTCAATCACCTTCATTGGATTCCGAGGGTCCCTTTTAGTTTCATGCTGCCCGGCGCAAGCTTACCTACCACGGTCGAACTTTCTCGAATTCTTGCTTGCCGGAGCTCCAGCTTCCGTCAATACCCGGTGCCAGAGCATCCCGCATCTGTAAGCGCGCCCGGAGAAGCCTGGTCTTCACACTCCCTTCTGTAATTCCCAGGACCTGAGCAGTTTCCTGGACACTGAGGTGCTGGACGTCCCTTAGTATAAGCACTTCTCTGTATTTCGGGAGTAGGGAGTTTAAGGCTCTCTTCAACGCCTCACGTAACTCCTCCCGATGGAGTGTTTCGGATGGGATTTCCCGCCAGTCGGCATAGTCTTTGGGAAAATAGTCCCCCTGATCGTCCGTCTGGTGTTGGTCAACGGACTCATAGAGGTGTCTGCGGTCCTTGCGGAGCTTTAGCCGGGCTTCATTGATGGTGATTTGAATCAGCCAAGTGCTGAATTTGGCCTCCCCGCGGAATCGGGGTAGGGCTGAGAACGCCTTAAGAACAGCTTCTTGTGCCACTTCTTCAGCGTCTGCGGGATTATTGAGAATCGACATGGCGGCGGTAAAGACACCGCGTTCACAAGGTCGTACAAGGCTATAGAAAGCTTCCTTGTCGCCCTGACAGACGCGCTGGATCAGCTCCGACTCTGTTGTATCAAAGTTTGGCTTGGCTGATCCCGTCGACACGACTTCAGCCTCGGACGCAGCCCCCGATCGTTTAATGAGAACGACGCTGGTCGTGGCCGAAGACCCCGGTGGGGCTCCCGTTTGAAGATTCTCTTTTTCACCACGGGGCGAGTGGTTGTTCTGCATAAGCCCTCCTCGGTAGACGGTGTGCACCTTGTGTTCTTGTGGTTCACTCTGCGCGATGGAAATCAAGAACACATCAGGAGATATGGAGTTTTTGTGCTAATACTATAGACTTGCTGGTTGGTAACACTTTTGGGGTTGCCGAAAGCTTCCCTGCGAACGCGTGAAGCAAAGTGATCGGAGATGACTAGCACGGCTCAGGATTTCCGCGAAGATGAAGGCTTACGAATGACGATCTCGCGGCGTCCGAACAGGCGCGCATCAAGTGAAAACGCTCCTGGGCCGAGGCAGACGATGGCGATTGCGATCGCGGCGGCCAGGAAAGTTGCCAGCCTTGTGAGGAACAGACTTGGAGCGTGCGCATGAAACCACGGCGTCCAAGTGGCTACGGTAAGGAGGCCCCCAACAATGGCAGCGAGAGGCGTCCTATACCCGATCAGGGCCAAGGTGCCACTCGCGACCATCAGCAGAGCAACTGCCCACATCGCGAGACTTGGAGTATGCGAGTCCGATAGGTAGAGGATCCCTTGACTGACCAGTGTGACGCCAATGGCAGCTCGCAAGACCAGCAAGCCAAGGCCGGGTCCACCCCCGGGAAAAGTTGAGAATATCCTTCGCAGTCTTGGCCTCCGGGGTATTCGTTTGCAATGACCAAACGAGTCCGTGGCTAGAGTAGCTTCTACGATTTAAGACCGCATCTGTAGGTTGTGGAATGTTTTCATACTACTTTCAGAGGATTGGCCGCAGGCCGACGCACCTTCAGAGTTGGATAATCCCACGGCGCAATCCGATGGCGACCGCCTGGGTGCGATCGTTGGCGCCCAGCTTCTCCATGATGTGTTGGATGTGAACCTTAACGGTTCCTTCCGAAATGAAGAGTTTCTCGGCGATGTCACGATTGCCGTTGCCGCCAGCGATCTGTTGGAGAACCTCAACCTCGCGAGCGGTGAGAGCATCGTCACTGTAATGGTTGGCTAGATGAGCCGCAATTTCGGGCAGAACCCGTTTTTTCCCTGCATGGACCTGCCGGATCACTTCCACCAATTCCGTGGCAGGCATACTTTTCAGCACATAAGCACGGGCTCCAGCTTCGAGGGCCCGGTGGATCTCCACGTCGCCTTCAAAGGTTGTCAACATGATGACTCGAGCTTCGGGAACTTCCGTTCGGATGGCAATCATGGCGTCGATGCCGCTCATATCAGGAAGTCTGAGGTCCATGAGAGTAACATCGGGCTGGTGTTCCCGAAACCCTTGAATGGCTTCGCGTCCGTTCGAGGCCTCGCCCACCACCTGCATGTCAGGCTGATCATTGATGACCATCACAATTCCCTTGCGTATCAGTTGATGGTCATCCACGCTGAAGACGCGGATGGTTGTGCTTTTGCTCATGATTTTCGCTCGTTGGGCTGCCCGTGGATGCTGGGCTGTGCCTTGCGTCGGATGCCGTCTGGCTAGCCATCCAAACCGATCTCGAGAGTAAGACCGAAAAGCCACATTGTTCGGCACGGACAGTTCAACTTCCGTTCCGCCAGCGGGGCGGCTCAACACTTTGAGTTTGGCTCCGATTCTTTCCGCCCGCTCGCGCATGCCCGAGAGTCCCCAGTGTCCTTCGCGTCCCGCACGCTGCACCTGCGGGTCGATGCCGCAACCGTCGTCAGAGACAAGAATCCGCAACTGGTCCGTGGCATAGTGCAGTTCCACTTCGATGGCCCTCGCTCCGGAGTGGCGAAAGGCATTGACCAACGCTTCGTGCCCGATCCGGTAGACCTCATCCCGCACCAGCGGGTGTAATGGCCGGGGTTGCCCTTCCACTGTCACGCGATAACCCACCTCTTGCTGCATGGCGAGTTCCTGCTGAATCCGGGAGAATGCCTGAGTGAGATCGCCCGTTTCTTCCTGCCACGAGCGCAGGCCTCGAACCGCTTTTCTACCACCTTCAATTGCGCTTCCCATCAGATTCAGAACCTCGCCTACGATGGTTTTCGCCTGCGAACCGCCGGGCAAGTGTGCCTCGGCAACCTGAAGCTGCAGGGAAGCGCTGAGAACATCTTGCAACAAGGTGTCGTGCAAGTCCTGCGCCACCCGTGTCCGTTCCGACAGGCGCTCCCGGAATTGCAGATCTAGGCGAGCTGTTACTTGACGCACTCGCCACCGATAAGCCGCCCACGCTAACCACCCGCCCGCGGTTAGACACAACAGAAGGAACCATTTGGTCTGGTAAAACGCGGGAAGGATGTCGAACTGCAATGCGGCGCCTTCTTCGTTCCAAACGCCGTCGCTGTTGCACGCGATCACGTGGAACCGATAATGTCCCGGCCGCAGGTTGGTGTAGAAGGCTTCGCGACGCGTCCCTACGTCTTGCCAATCCTTGTCCGTTCCTTCCAGCTTGTAGCGAAAGCGAACTCGCTCCGGCACCGAAAAATTCAAGGCCGTGTATTCGATGTGGACCCTTGTGGTTCGAACTGGCAGCTTTAAGTCCGTCGTTAGCGCATACTCCCTGCCCTCCGAGTCCAGCGATCGAACGAAGACAGGAGGTGGAATCGCATTTCTGGAAAGGTGCTCGGGATCAATCTGGACCGCGCCGCCAGTGGTTCTAAACCAAAGCCTCCCGTCGGAACTCGCCAGAGCGGACGGGGAGGGGAGCACCCTGCTCAGCCGTTCCAGGAAGGCCGTCTCTGAAATCGAACAGTTCACAATGCACGTGCCGGTCAGGTTTTTCCAATGCCCGCTGGATTTCTGCGGCCGGGATATGAATTATCCCTGGCCTGGCGTTTAACCACAAATCCCCGCCAGCCGTCTCAACAATGCCTGAGATTCCCTTCAATTCAATGTCGCCATCAGCGGTCAGGGACTGAAAACGGCTACCCTGAAAGACAGCCAGCCCGCGTTCACCCCCAGCCCAGATGTGCCCCGCGTGTTCGTAGATCGCCTCAACGTTGACTATACTCAGTCCATCCTCGGACGAAAATGTCTTGAGTGTGCTGCCGTCGAGCACAGCAATCGTGCTGCCCAGATAGCCAAACCATACCCGGCCGGCGGAATCGGTTAGCAGGGTCACCGCCGCTGGATTCGGCACGTCCGTCGGGTTGCCAAAATGCGTCCAAACGCCATTCGCCCACCGAAAGACCCCGTTGCGAATGATGGATACCCACAGACCTCCGGAGCGGTCTTTGGTGATGGCTTGAACATCGAAATTCCTGGTCCCCTCCGGGAGTGGAATCTGCAGAACCCGTCCGCTGGTGAGCCGCCAGAGGCCTCCACCATATCCAACTCCTAACCAAATATTGCCGTCCGCGTCGCGATACGCGCAACGTATATATCCCCGACTCGCAATCCCGTGCGCGGTAGTTGCCATACCGCTGGTATCCATCAAGGACACCTCGTTCCGTCCGAACGTCGGACGCACTCCCCAAACACCACCTGGCTCGCCCCCCACCAACGTCGGGATTCTACCTGGAAAGAGCGTAATGGGCACAAGATTGCTTGCGCGGAAGCGATCCAATCCATTATCTGTGCCGACCCAGATATTTCCCTACCGGTCCTCTAGAACTGGGATTGGAGTTTCAGATGTGAGACCTCTGTGAGTAAAGACTTCAGCTGTCTGGCTCAACTGCACGATCTTTCCAACTTTCAGCTCCGGAAAAGACACACGATGAACTCCGTCATCGGAGGCAATCCATAAGCTGCCCTCGCGGTCAAAAAGGAGTTCGTACGGTTTCACATGGATCGGGGACGGCCGGCTGTTTTCTCTTCCGCGTATAGGGATCGGCATTACGCCGCTGCCCTGATCTGCCATCCACAAGGTTCCATCCGGCGCTTGGGCGATTTGGAGAACCGTACTAGCGACGTGCGCGCCGGTTTTTTGGAAGATTCGTTGACCTCGCGGGAGAAAAACTACAGTGTCTTCGCTGGCCACCCAAAGCGTTCCCTCGCGATCCACGAACACCGTCGTTGCGGATTTTCCGGGGTATGCCCAATCTTCCCCAATTCGTTTCCAGCGTGTACCTTCGAGCCGGGCGAGACCACCCCCGACCGCCGCCCAAACCGCGCCTTCCCGATCTACGATGAACCGGTAGACCGTCCCCGATGGCAGTCCCTCCGACTCGCCATAACTGATGATTCGCCCATCTTTCATGAAGGCCACGTTGCCGTAGTGAAAGCCAATCCAAAGGCCTCCGTCGGAGGTAGCCATAAGCGAATAAATATCGTCTGAATTGAGCTTCTCGCCTGACGGCAGCTTATAACGGTCGAAATGCACGCCGTCAAAGCGGAATAGCCCGCTAGACGTTCCCAACCACAGATAACCATCCGTTGTTTGCGCCAGCGAGTTAATCGACCCAGGAGCGCCTTCTCTGGCGGTCCAGCTGGTGTGCTGCAACTGGAAGAGGGTTCGATGCTGAGTGTCAGCAGGCGCCCTCACGCAGGAAAGCATTCCCAGCAAGCAGACGAAAAGAGTTCGCGGAATGGGAGCCGGTTTCATCGCTTCAACCCGGAGTATTATCGCGTGCAAAAGCCACCGACGATCCAACCGCGGACGTAGTCCGCACGCAGTCATTGGTAGCACGGAAACTGGCCGCAGAAGATGCAGGAACCTCAGTGGTCAGGTCAAAACCGGCCATACGTGGTCACTTCAAAACCGGCCATAGGATGTGGCCCTGGACTTAGATGTTGTACTCTGCTGTTCGCTTTCCGGGCAAGTCTAATCTCCTAAATTTTGATGTGGAGGGCTATTTCCTCCTCGAATCTCAAAAGAATCTCGTTTGTAAGGCCGTGGCTGCATTTTCTCGGGGTCTCCTGTAGTTCGGGTTGTGGTTTTTCGGCTATTCTTCGGGCTCATGATTCCGCCGGCAGCTTGGTCCTCCAGCTCCGCGGCCCACATTTGAGGATATGGCCGTGGTGCAGGAAATGTAGCTTGCCGCGCTTATCGGTCACTTAGAGACCGAGATCGCTCAATCCTAGATACCCATCCGGGCGGCGTCCCAGCTGCCAATAATACTTACGCTCTGATTCCTTGATCGGCAGATCGTTGATACACGCAAAACGTAAACGCATCAAGCCCTGTTCGTCAAATTCTCATGCGGAAATGCTTTGATGATTCCTCCCAGTAGCGAAACCGGCTTGCTGCATTGCGATCATTCGGGAGTGATCGACTTCAGCGGCAGGAAATCGTACTTCGCGTCGTTGTTCACTTGAATTGTGATCTTTAGGTCCGTCGCATCAGAGTCGCAGCTCCGTGCGATGGCTCGGTGTCAGTATAGTTGCGAATTCACTTTGACGCGGCCGCACGCCTGGCGCGAAACGCTGCAACCCGGGCTCTGGTGCCGCAGCCTTCCGCAGTGCACCAGCGGCGGCGATGCCCCTTTGTTCGGTCGTAGAACCAAAGAACGCACTTCTCGCCTTCGCAATGTCGTACCAAATCAAAGTCGCCGTGGGCCAACAAATCTGCGATCGCCTCCGCTACTGGAGCAAGATATTGCTTGGCGTTGCGACCGAGATAGACATGTTGGAGATCTAATCGGCCCTCCCGCGCTCTCAACTGAAGGCGGCTGATCGCGTCAACGAGGAACGAATTCAGACCATCCAAACGGACGCGTCTGCCCGCTTTCCTCTGTTCTAAGGCTCGCAATGCCAGAGTCCGCAGATTTCGAGCAGTGCGAACTAGCGCCTTCGGTCTAAGAGGCTTCCGGAGCAATGGCAGGCAAATGTTCATTTTTCTCATCCACGCGATGACATTTTCATCGCTCTGCAGCGTGTCCGTGAGAACACCTTCGTGCATACGCCTTGTGTTGATGAAGTTGATCGCAACGTGATCGCCGACAAAATCCAGGTTGCCCTTGTCGCTGTCGCTCACCCTCGCATTGGCCCTCACATCTCCTCCGATCGTCACTTCAGAATCGATCTTCACACGTTACAAGAATATGCCTGACTTCCTCCAACAGGTGTGGATGGCGGGGTTCTCCCGTTCCGGTGATTTGATGAAACCCCGGCCATCCCGTGACTTCTTGTTCCGGGACTGGATCTGCCAGAGGTCGCTAAGCAGCTCAATTCAGAACACCTGCAGGTTTCGCTATTTTTTTCGTAACCTGCATCGCCCTGGAATCATCTCATCTCTATGTAACGGTAAAGTACTATTTTACGCGTTACAACGGCTCCAGCAATATGGAAACTCTTCAACGCGATAAAGGGCATTCCTCGAATGTCCGCAGGCATCATCTTCCATCAGTCACAGTGCGAATCTAAGGAGGCTTGTCTACATCATGGATCGCAGATCGTTTCTCAACAGCGCTGCTGTGTTGGGCGTGGGAGCTTCAGTCCTCGGCAAACGAACCGAAACAGATAAGAAGAGCACCCGATCGGCGGCTTCGATTCCGCAGATTTCAATCGGGTTCGTTGAAGCGGACGGAATAAAAATATTCTATCGGGAGGCCGGCGCCAAGGACGCACCAGTGATCTTGCTGCTACACGGGTTTCCGGCCTCGTCGTTCCAATACCGCGAGCTGATGCCGCTGCTGGCGGACCGGTATCGGGTGATCGCGCCGGATCTTCCGGGCTTCGGTTTCACGGAGGTGCCGGCATCGCGGATCTACCGCTATAACTTCGATAATCTGGCGGCGACGATCACGGCGTTCGTGCAGGAGATGCAACTGGAAAAGTTTGCCCTGTACGTATTCGACTACGGAGCGCCGACGGGATTCCGGGTCGCCATGGCGCATCCGGAGAAGATCAGCGCGATTATCACGCAGAACGGGAATGCGTATGAGGAAGGATTGGGGGACGCCTGGTCGCCGATCCAAAGATATTGGCGTGACCCCAGCGCGGAGAACCGCAACGCTGTGCGTGAGGACGCTCTGAGTCCGGAGGCGATCAAACAGCAATACGTGGATGGGCCGCATCCCGAGCTTGTGAAACCAGAAGGCTACACACTGGACGTGGCGTTGATGGCGAGGCCCGGGAATATCGACATTCAGCTGGACCTGTTTCTAGACTATGCGAACAATGTGAAGCTGTATCCCGCGTTCCAACGTTACTTCCGCGAGCACAAACCGAAAACACTGGCAGTGTGGGGCCGGCTTGATCCGTTCTTTATTCCGGCAGGGGCGAAAGCCTTTGTTCGCGATAATCCGAACGCCACGGTGCATCTGATCGACGCGGGCCATTTTGCGTTGGAGACCCAGGTGGTGACGGTTGCGGAGATCATGCGGAGCTTTCTTGCAAGCTGAGGAAAAAGGGTCTGCGATTTGCGCAGGGCTGGGAGTGATGAGCTGAACGGGGAAGAGGGCCTGGGAGCACACTACGGGCGCACCGACTGGCGCTCGCGAAAAGGAGTTAGCACGATGTACCTGCTTCGATCGTTTCGTTCGATTCGCCGCCTGGCGTGCATGCTGTTTCTTGCTGCTGTGACGCTCGCATCATATGCCTTGCCCACCAAAGGCGAAGGAAAGGAGTCAAAGGTGGAACACCCGACGGTTTACCGCACCATACAGGTCGATGGGCTCTCGATTTTTTACCGAGAAGCCGGACCGAAAGATGCGCCGACACTGCTGCTGTTGCACGGACTGCCGTCTTCGTCGCGGATGTTCGAACCGCTGTTGGCGAGGCTTTCTGACCGCTATCACCTAGTCGCGCCGGATTATCCCGGCTTCGGTCACAGCGATTGGCCCGACACGAAGAAGTTTTCGTACACATTCGATCACATTGCCCAGGTAATGGATAAGTTCACTGAAGCGCTTGGGATTTCACGGTACACACTGTACATGCAGGATTACGGCGGTCCGGTGGGTTTTCGCATGGTCTTGGCGCATCCGGAAAGGGTCGAGGCAGTGATCATGCAGGACGCCGTAGCCCATAACACAGGGTTGGGTGTGAATTGGAAGACGCGGCGGGCGTTTTGGGCGGATCGCGCGGCTAACGAAGCGACGCTGCGGGCGAATCTATTGTCGCTACAAGCGACGCGGACGCGGCATGTGGGAAATGACCCCAATGTCGAGCGATACAATCCGGATCTGTGGACGGATGAATTTTATTTTCTGAACCAGCCGGGACAGGCGGATATTCAGTCCGATCTGTTCTACGACTATCGCACGAACGTGGACAACTACCCGAAATGGCAGGCGTGGATGCGGGAGAAACAGCCGCGTCTCCTGGTGATCTGGGGCAAGTACGAGCTGTCGTTTGATTCATCTGAGCCGGAGGCGTATCGGAGGGACGTGCCGGACGCGCAGGTGTACATCGTCGATGGAGGGCACTTCGCGCTCGATACCGCCGCCGATCAAATCGCGCAACTCGTTCGCGGGTTTGTAAAGTAACTTGCGAGTCCGCATGTTTTCGGATTAATGTTTTCGGCAAAAGTTCGTGCTGTTGCGATCTTCGGCTTTTAGGCAAGTCTCTTTCCGGAACGTGAGCCGGACCATTTCGTTTTTCCTGCGGAACGTTACGGAGCATCCGGGGACGGTTCGACCGTCGTATACGAAAGTGATCCGACAAAACTGATTGGCCGCTGGAAGGAAGCTTGGCAATAGGCAAAAATTCACGCGGGTGTTTTGCGGCTTCTTTTCATGACAGTGCAAGAAGAGTTAAAGATAGTATGGCGGGGACGACACAGCTCGACCTTCAGGGCCTATGCCGTGACAGGCAGGGGTTTTAGCCAGCTGATTTGGTATGCGTCTGGGACGGTTTGGCGATCAAGTCTGTATCCTGGTCCACAGACTCCTTCAGTTGGCTGTAGCCAAACCGGTCGAATTGTCTGTCGCGAAAGGACGACCGATTTCAGGAGTGCTCGATACTGCAGTTTCTTGGGCGATCATGGGGCCGGCCAGAAAAGCGCTGCGACCAGCTCTAATTGCGCTAGCAAAGGCTTCCGCCATTCGAACCGGATCATCCGCACGTGAAACAGCTGTATTCAAGAGCACGCCGTCGAATCCCCATTCCATAACCTGGCACGCGTGAGACGGGAGTCCGATCCCCGCGTCAACAATCAGCGGAGTGTTCGCCGCGCGTTCCCGCAGTTCGCGCAATGCTCGGGCGTTGCGGGGTCCTTGGCCGGTTCCGATGGGAGCGGCCCATGGCATGAGAACCTGACAGCCAACGTCCATCAGTCGCCTACAAAGGATCCAGTCTTCTGTGCAATACGGGAAGACCTGGAAGCCAAGTCTTACAAGTTCCCCTGGATCTTCCCGGCTTGGATGTGGTGTCCGCTGCAAAAGCCTTACTCCGTGGCGTTCGCGGAGAGATTACCATCCACACGAGAAGCTCTTGATGTGCAGGAGCGAGCAAGATTGTGAAGATTAGACTTAACGCCATATGGGCGCCTCATTTTGTTGGCGCACGCGTCCAGTCTTAAAGAGCGCTGGCCGAGTGTGCCACTGATTCGGTTCTCGCCGACAAGTCGGAAGAATTGTTGCGCTCGTTCCAGAATGATGTCGAAGACGCAAATTCACGTTGGGTCTTGTCAAACCAAGGATATCCGATCAAGCAAAGGGAGGGTGTAATGGGGCCAGCGCCAGGCTCATCCCCGCGACCGCGTATTATCGGGTGCTTCTATGATACTCAATCATCTACAGACTAAAGATTTATGTCGGTGACCGTGATCACCGATCGAGGCGCGCAGAGGCAAGGATTGTTCTGAGAGACGATCTGGGAGATCATGCTCAATCGCTTTGCGCGGGTGGTCGGCTTAACAGGCCAATCCTGACGCCTGGCCGCAACTAGCCCGAACGGAATGTCAACATTGTCGGCACATGCAAATATTGCGCCAGTTGTGCTGAAAATAGCCTAACTACTTGGTCATCGACGGGCTTCGTCAACTCTAGAATGCCGCAAACAACTGAAGGACCTTTGCAGAAGGGTATCCGCAGCGCCCGTTATTGTGTAGGCACGAATATGTCTGGCCAAAGCGTCCATTACCCCACTCAAGAAACCCGACCAGTCATTTCCTTCTGAATGAAACTGTGATTGTATCTCGCTTCGCGAATGTCCGCAGGATTCTGCGATCCCCGGTATGTGCGGTCTGGGTAAGGATTCCCCAACCCTCATTTAACATCTTGGAGATATGATCATCCATTTTTTGCAGGTTGAGTAGTCCCCGCTTGTAGTAGGTGCCGAACACGCTCTTTTGATAGGTGAAGGATTTCACTTCCATAGTTGGCATCCTTACTCAGCAACGAAGCCGCCGGTTGAATTTTCTCACATTTTTCAAAGCTTTACTTTTCGCTTTTTCTTCCCCTATGGTATCACGATCGGCGTTCGGAGAAAGACGCACCCGCCATGAAACGGTCACGGCCAAGCATTCCAGTCCCGCCGTTGTTCCTTCAGACCCCTTCAAGACCAAAGCTCCGTTCGCCAATCCTCTTCTCGCTCGACCATCGCCGCATTGGGAAACGCAACTGGAATGGCCTTGCGGAATACGTGACCGACAAACTGAAGAAGCGCCACCGTCAATGTCGTGGGGACGCTCGTAAGCAGCGTCTACGACGACGAAGTGGGCAAGGGAAAACCGAAGCCAAGGCGCAGGTCAAGTCGTGGCAAATCAAGGCATTCTCACGAAACTGTGGGGGAGACGCTTATCAACAGATGAACAACTGTGAAGGCATTTTGCTCAACCGCGTCTAGCAGATATAGAGCGGGATTTCTTGTTCGCCCTGAGAAAGCCGCTATAGTCCCGGTAGCACGGCGAGCAGTGCGCGATGTGATCGAGGACGAATTCCTTTGCATCCCGCGGTTTCTCGGCCAGCAGCTTGAGCTCATCCCTTTGCGGACAACCCTTGCGTTCGGGATTCGGAAAATCCTCGGCAAAATGATTGCGCCCCAACTCGCGAAGCTTCTCTTCGGAGAACGCTTTCTTTCGCTTTTTCTGCTTGGTCCGCGATCCCGGCAAGGCAGCAGCCCTCCTCAAACCAGAGATCGTCGTTTGGGGGCGAGGACTTTGCGTGCCTTGGCCAGAGCCCTGCTATAACGCATTTCCGCGGTGTGAGGCTTGAGGCCGAACTCTGCGCCAATCTCGTCCCACGAAAAGCCCTCTAGATGGAGGCAGACGATCTGCCGCGTAACCTTATCATAGGTCGCCATCACCTCGTCGAACAACACGGAGGTTTCCGCCCAAGTGGTCTCGGCCGCGCATGCCTCGGTGCGCGCTTGGTCGCTAAGAGAGCAGTCGAGACGGATTTGCCGGCCTCTAAAGAGATTTACTTTCCGAAAGTAGGTGCGGAACAGATATCCCGCCAGGTCCCACACGGGGCTGTCGCCGCTCGCCTTTCTCTTGAGGGCCTGGGTAACGGCCGCCGCGGACTCTTCCAAGAGATCGAGCGCGAGGGCCCGGTCGCCGAGGAGTCGTTCGGCGTAGCTCGCCGCACGTGAACCCACTTCGTGTGCGACGGCGAGAACGAGCGGGTCAATGGTCCTGCCCATCCTATCGACGGAATGCAAGAAGAATGCGGCAGAGACAATCCGTGCCCGCGGCGATCTCATCGGGGACTCCTCGTTTTGTCGACATGCCGAGGGGAACGGCACCTCTCCCTGAGATCGTTGATCGACACTAGCAGGAATGCCACGGATGGTGTTATCTCGCGTGGTACGATGCAGCATTGAATTCCGTTCGTAAATTTCATTGGGGAGTCGCCCTCACGGTTCCAGAGATTTCACCGCCAAGCGAAGAGTAGTTACACACCGACACTCTGGTCCAATACTTCCTGCGATTGGCCCTATAACTCGCGGTTATAGGCCGGGTGGGCACGAAAAACGGCCCCGCTGACTTCCGAAGGGAAAGTGGAGCGGGTAAGATGGAAGGAGCGGAATTGCGCCTAAAGTGTCGAGCTACGTCGGTTGGTCATGGAAGATCAGGCGTTCTGGGTCAGACAGGGGTTGAGACGACACGGCCACGATTTATAGCTCGTTTTGATGCTGCGTCACGACAAGCCCCGGCAAACTTTCCGTTTCCGAACGGCAACGCAAGGCTAAGGAAATCATCGAAGCCAGCGGGGCGGATACCGTGGAGTACTTCAACAAAGTCGTACGGTCCAACCACGGTGTCACCTTCCGCGAGCAAGCGATTACTTGGCTAGCACAAATGCAGGATCGTAAACGTAAGCCCGTGGCTCCTTCGACGCTTGGTATTTGGGAAAGTGCGTTGAGAAACTGGCTCAATCCAAACATCGGAGACATTCCGCTTGAATCCATCGGCAATCTCGCGCTGAAGAATCTTGGTGCAACGATGGTCAAAGGTGGGCTGGGAGCGTCGGCGATTAGGTCATACACAAACGCGGTGAAAATGGTTGTAGCATCGGCGGTCAATGAAGAAGGGGATGCGCTGTACCCCCGGAAATGGAATCACGACTTCATTGATTTACCAGAAGACAAGAAACAAAGACAACCAAACTTCACTTCCGAAGTAGTGACCGGGATCATCGCCGCGTCACAGAAAGAGCAGATGTCGGTGTTCTATGTACTCTGTGCTGCTGGCGGATTGCGATTTGGAGAAGCCCTGGGGATCGACATCGGAAACATTTCCCCCGACTGCTCAACGATCAAAATTGACCAGAAGGCATGGAGGGGCCAGGTACATACCTTCCTGAAGAGTGATGCCGCCAAGCGGGAGATTGACTTGCACTCTACGGTTGCGGCGATCCTCAAGGAGTGCATCGGCCAGCGGGAGTCTGGACTGTTGTTCTGTTCCAGTACCGGCAAGCAACTCTGGCAGACAAACCTCCTACGTCGGTCCTTGCACCCTATTCTCAAAGATCTAGGCTGGGAAGATCCTGAGAGTGGATGCAAAAAGACTGGCGCTCATGCCTTCCGACGCTTCCGTTTAACATGGCTTCGGAAGAACGATGTCCCGAAAGACTTGGAACATTTCTGGATGGGCCACGAGGACGAAGAGATCGGGGACATCTACTCCAAGTTGAAACAGGACGTTGCTTTCCGCAGAAAAGTGGTGGAAAGGATTGGTTTGGGCTTCGAACTTCCGTCCAAAAAGGTCGTTGTTGGATCGAATGGACCGAAAATCGAAGTTGGTGATGTCGAATTGTTGGCTGTAAACGCTTGAGGGTATAATGGTTACACCGCGTGGGCGTGTAGCTCAGCTGGGAGAGCACCTGCTTTGCAAGCAGGGGGTCGCCGGTTCGAACCCGGCCACGTCCACCAACTTAATTCCCGCTCTCATAACCAGTTACGCTGCTTTTTCTGCTGCACTATTTTGGTGCAATTTCGGGACATTCGGTACAACAGTCTCGCTGGCTTCTGGAAGATTGAAGCCATACCCTACTCGCTCAGCCTCTTTGAGGCGTGTCTCAAGTTCCTCGTGAAGGTGTGAGTAGAGTTCAGACATTGTTTGCGGACGGTGTGCCATCCAGAAGTTGTTTATGTCTTCCAGGCAGCGGCCACCCCGCAACCATGTCTTACGGAACCGCTTGAATGCGTGCCAACCCATTCCTTCCTCATCGAGCCCCATTTCACTGAGGCGAGGCGTAAGCCAGCGGTCCGCCAGATTGCCGTAAAGATGAGGAGTTCCGCTTGCTGTGTGGAACAGGAGCCCCGTCTTCTCAGCCGTATAACGTCGCAGGTACTCTGCGATGTCTGGATGCAAGTCAATCTGCCTCCTCGCAGCGTCAGTCTTGAGATAACTAACGATACGAGCAGAATCCTTCTCGACTTGCTGCTCAACCCTTATGGTTTTGAAATCATTCGTGAATTGCCGGGTTCCGACCGCCAACGCTTCAGAAATTCTCATCCCAGTTGCCGCGAGCAGCACATATAACGCCTGTTCCTGACCGCTGCTAGACAGAATGAGTTCTGAAATTGTGTCCGCTTTGAGCGATGGACGTTTCTGTTCCGAATGCACTACCACAGGCAAGTCCATTACCTCAGCGTCCCATGTTCTCTTATGGACAGGCTCACCGTTCGGGTGCTTCAACGACTCCACCACCTGTTTAACATGTTCGATGTACTTGTTTACAGTTCGCGGTTTGAGTTTCGCAGAAGACATTTTGTCAATCAACGGCCTCACCGAGAGATTGTCCACTTGCCCGACAGGAATATCGCCAATAGCAGGGAGAATCCATTTGTCCATCGCGCCCTGAATGGAGACTGCATAACTCCGTCGGATGGGCTTGCGTTTGCGGTTTTGCAATTGCTTCAGCCACACTTCTGATTGTTCACGGAACGTAATCTCACCTGATTTTGGTTGAACAACTTTGTTGAAATATTCAGGAGAGTCCACTCCGCTTTGTTGAACAATCTCCCTCGCTTTCCGTTGCGGTTGCTGCCCAAAAATTCGAGCGAGCGCGTGGTGTGGGTCGTTGTGTCAATCACTGCCGGAGTTTGTGAGGAGATTCTCTATCGCGGATGGCTGCTCGGCTTTTTTGGCGCAGTTTTGGGTTCGGTTTGGCTGGGATTGCTGATTTCGTCGATACTTTTCGGCTTCGCACACGCGTATCAAGGACAAAGCGCGATCATCGGGACAGGGGTGGTCGGCGCGATCTTTGGCGTTGTGTTCGTCGTCTGTGGCAGCCTGATTCCAGGACAGGTACTCCACACAGTCATGGACTTGAACAGCGGTCTCGCGTTGGGAAGAGCGCAAAAACTACCAGAAGTATGAGCGGCAAATCGGCGGCAGAGTCCGTACCATGACCCACTTGTCCGGGAACGTCGTAAACAGGCATATGGGCAGTATCGTCTCGAATCGAATGGTCAGGATTTGTGGCCGCGGGCAACTCGAACAGGCGGGAAAATCCAAAAGATAGATCCGGAAGCGCTGGCATCGCAAATACCGTTCTTCTTCAAGTCTTCGCAATATTGGCCCACGTGCTTGAAATCCATCAGCGCAACTTGTCCACCGAATTTCAGGACGCGTACAATTTCGGAGATGGCTTCGCGGCGTCCGTCGCGGCTGGAAATGTTGTGGATTGCAAGATTGGCCACAACAACATCAACGGAGGCGTCGGCGAAGGGCAACTTTCGCATGTCGCCATCTCGCACTTCCACGCGTTCGGCAACTCCTTCGAGCGTCGCATTTTGTAGTGTTGCTTCCCGCGAGTTGTTTCCCTGATCCACCTGAGACCAGAGATCGATCCCGATGCTGCGACCGCGCGGAAGTCTTTTCGCGGCGGCGATCAGCAGTAGCCCATGGCCGCAACCCACATCGAGCACCGTTTCATCCCCGCGAAGATGCAGACTGTCGAGGAGCCGGTCGCGCGCGCGAAATTTCCCGTAATAGCTGCTGCCCATCATCAGGAAAGATTCGATGAAGAGAACGATGCCGCAATAAATCATCGAATAACCAATGCCGATCAAAGGTCCGAAATTTCGTGGCGTAGCCCATTCGAGCGAGAAATACCCCACCGCAAACAGCGCGGGGCCGCCAAACAGAAATCCGCGGACAAGGCCCGGAGCGTCCAATCCGTAATCAGGTCTTTTCTTTTGCATTCAATTGCACTGGAAAGGGATAGTAGCAGAAAACATTCTCAACTCCCGATTTGTCGCGTTACCGGACATGTGGCTACCAGAACTTGACCTTACCGGTAAGCGCTAACCGGGACTTTGGAGCAAAAATATGTTATTCAGGTCACCGGGTAGTGATGGCTGTAGTGCGAGGCTCTATGCAACCGCCCGTTGCCTCCACATCAGTTGGTTTTCCGACATCTTCGCCTGAGAGTCCGCGGATTTCGTGGTTCATGGTCGTTGTGGGCTGCCTCTATTTCATCTCGTTGGCCCTCGGTGCCACCAGAGCAATTCCGCACTTTGCCAAGCTGTATGGGGAGGCGGGAGTCGGACTTCCTCTGCTCACCCGTATCTTGCTTTCCTCTCATTTTTGGTTTCTGCCAATGGCGTTCACCGTTGGTGCGATACTCACTGTCGCAAAGAAACTGGCGGAGTTCAGCAGGCGACAACTTCGTGTCGTCAATATTGTTCTCATCTGCCTTGGAGCCGTTTTGCCCGCTTTGCTTCTGTGGTTTTTGTGTTCGCCTCTGGTTAGCTTGATTGGAAAACTCGATGGGGCTCACTGACGGGAGAACGAGCGAGTCCTACGCAGTTTGTTCCAATAACTCCTGGTTTGTCGATTATTACCGGCCAATTCTTTGAATCACACCCGTAAAAGCTGTAGGCGAGAAGGGTTATTCTCTTTCAGTTGGATTTTGGTCAGGAGGAAGGAGCTCCGCTTCCGGCTCAGATCTTGGCAGGTCAAGCCGGGGCAGAGCTCCAAGGAAGTACGATTCTGTTTATCCCACTTTGCGTCCCGCCTCACAAGCTCGAAACGGATTGGGCCGCGAGCTGCGCCGAAGTCATCTTGCGGCGATGCCCGGTTTGCGAGCGCGATTCGATCATCGGCCATGGACACCGCCGCAAACAGGCGCACGATGAACACCACGATTGGATCGGGATCCGGCGCGGTTGCTGTCCCGGTTGCAAGAAAACCTTCACCTTTCTCCCGCTGCTTTCTCTCCCCTACACGCACTACAGTTTGCTGGCACGCTGTCAGGCCTTGTGGCGGCGCTTTGTGGAGCACTGCTCCTGGGAAGAAGCAACGCCTCCGCTCAAAGACCCTAACCGCGTGCCTGATTCCTCCACACTTCGCCGCTGGGCCCACGGCCTGGACCGCTCCCAACCGGCACTTTCCTTTCTCCATCAAACGCTCGCCTCCGTAGCTCACTGGCTGGCGCGCGGTGATCCAGCCGATCACCAAGCGGGGCTTTTGTCTCAGCTGACTCCGGTTCTGCAAATTCTCTGGCCCCTGCGTCTCTGAGAAAATTTCTCCAACCACCATCCTTGCCTGGGAATGCTGTCCACCTTCTCCTACGTTGACTTCCAGAGGCAAAACTGCGCCGTGGGCGAGGACGTCGAAAAACTGAAACAGCGTCTTTCGCTGCTCGATTATCTGCGGCAGCAGAACTGGGTCGCCCGGCCTGCCACTCACGGCCCCGAGTTCGTCGGACTTTGTCCCCTGCATCCGGAAACCCAGCCTTCGTTCTATGTCAATGCCCACAAAAATCTCTTCTACTGTCACGGTTGCGGCCAGGGCGGCGATCTCATTCGCTTTGTCCAGTTGTCCCGCCAGCTATCCTTCCGCCAAAGTCTCGCCTACCTCGAGCAGCAAAGCGCTCCTCCCACCGACCCTGCCGCCGTGCTCGAGCAAGCTGCCACTTTTTATCAACAGCAACTCGATCGCTACCCCGAGGCACGGCGCTATCTGGAGCAACGAGGACTGCGCGATCCTGTCCTGCTCCAAGAACTGCGGATCGGGTATGCCCCTGGGGGGAGCTTGCGCCGTCATCTCGCGGCTCGAGGCTACTCTTGCGAGCTCCTACGACGTCTCGGCCTGCTCAATTCGCAGGGTCACGATGCCTTCTACCGGCGCGTCATCTTCCCGTGCTGCCAAGGCGGACGCGTCGTCAACCTCTACGGCCGCAGTGTCGCGGCCGCCTTTGCCCATCGATTCCTACCCGGCTCCAAGGGCGGCTTGTTCGCCTGGGAATCGGTTCGCCAGTTTCCCGCGGTGATTCTGGTTGAAGGTCTGTTCGATCTTGCGGTGTTGTGGCAGGCTGGTTTTCGCCACGCCACCTGTTCGTTAGGCACTCATCTCAGCGCTGAACAGTTTCAACAGCTGTGCGATCGTCCACGCACGGTTTATCTCATCTTCGATGTCGACGCCAACGGCAGCGGACAACAAGCCTCGCGGCGGCTAGCACCACGTCTGCGCGCACAAGGCATCTCCACTCGTCGCGTCTTCCTGCCCGATGGCCACGATCCGAACTCCTTCTTCGTCCAGGGCGGTGATGCGGGACAGTTTCAAGCTCTCCTGGAGGCTGCTCCGCCATGAAGTTCTGCGTGATCTACCAGCAGACCCCCCACAACGCACATAGTCCAGTTCGTGTCGTCGAGCAGAGCACCGGTCAGGGAGTTGGCTGGATCAATCGTTATCTGGACCGCGAATATGTCCGCCGCCTAGCGAACACCACCCTGCGCACCTTCGCTTACAACCTGCTGCACTTTGTTCGCTGGTGGGAGAGTGTTCATCACACCGGCGACATCCGGGGAGGTGACCTTACCGAGTCCACGCTCCTGGACTATGTGCGCTTCCAGTCCAGCCAACAATCGCGGGGTTCCCCTTCGACCATTAATGACCGCGTGGCCGTCGCCGAGCGCGCCATCCGCAACGAGTTCCCCAATGCTCCCTGCCAAATCGCCCGCGGTTTTCATCAAGCTTTTTTGCGGCGAACGCCAATGGGGCTCGGCCGGCGGCAAGTAGCGATGAGTCGGTTGCGAGTGAAAGTGCCCAAACGCAACATCGTGCCACTGTCGGTAGATGAAGTAGCACGCTTCTGGTCCAGTTTCAGCTCTTCACGGGACTTGGCCATCGTGGGCTTGATGCTATTGCAAGGGCTCCGGTCCGCCGAAGTATTAGCTTTGAATCGCGATGACGCGTTGCTCTCCGAAGCACAGCTTCGTGTCCGTGGCAAAGGCAATAAATTTCGCTTCCTGCCGCTGGCGCCGGAAACGGTGCAACTACTCGAACACTACCTGCGCCTGGAACGGCCCAATCCCTGCTCCGCCGCGCTCTTCGTCTCAATCAAAGGCCACGCGCGCGGACGGCGCATGACCGTTGCGGGATTACGTTCCTTATTCCGCTACCATCGTCAGGCCACCGGCGTCCAGCTCGCCAATCCGCATCGATTTCGACACACCTTTGCTTCCGACATGATCCGTGCCGGTATGAGTCTGCCCGCGCTCATGCAGTTGATGGGTCACGCTGATATCCAAACTACGCTGCTCTACGTGCAGGTCACCCCACAAGACGTCTACCTTCAGTACGCACGTGCCGTGGCACAGCACATCCGCCCCCTTCCGGTGACCTCCTCATGAACCGTGCGCGACGCCCTCCACTGCAACATTCTCTGGCGCCGGTCTTCGACCGCGCCGTCGATTCCCTCAGCACTGCACTCAACCCCGAAACCACTCGTCACCACCGTGGGACTGCCCGCAACTTTCTGACCTATCTCGGCGCTGATCATCCGGAGGTGCAGCACCTGGACCAGCTACGCCGTGAACCCCACATCCTCGGTTGGATGTCCTGCCTGCACTCGCAAGCGTCGCCGCTATCAACCGCGTCCTATATCGGCCGGCTTATCGCTCTACGGTCCATCTTCAACGAGCTGGCTTGGACCGAACAGCTTTCTGAACTCGCTCATCTGATCCGCCGCGTGGACATTCCGCGGCCGCCGCAAAGACTTCCACGGCCGCTCACGGCAGAGCAGGATCAACTCCTGCAACAGGAGTTCCGCTTGCGCAATGATCTGGGCGGCAACGTCTTTTTGTTGATTCGCCACACCGGCATGCGTATCGGTGAGTGTGCCGATCTGTCCTCCGACTGCCTTCGCTCCACCGGCCCAAGTCAATGGGCGATTCATGTGCCGCTCGGCAAACTTAAAACGGAACGTATGGTCCCCGTAGATCTCTTTGTGTGCGAACTCGTCCAACGCCTCCGCTTCTTTCGTTTTCTTGATCCGCTGCCTGCCGATGGACGGCTCCTGGCTCGTCCGGGCGCCAAAGACACGCTCCTTCGTCATTTTCGTGATTACTTGCATCAAGTCTGCCATTCACTTGGCCTTTCCACCCGCATCGTCCCACATCAGCTTCGCCACACCTATGCCACGGAGATGCTTCGAGCCGGTGTTGGCTTTCCCGCGGTAATGAAATTACTCGGGCACACCTCTCCCGAGATGACCATGCAATATCTGGATGTGACGTTGAATGATCTCCAGCGAGCATTCGAGCTGGCTCGCTCAAAACCGCGGCATCTTGTTCCGCAACCCAGGGTCTCGTCTGCCCCACATCGAGAGGGCCTCGATGGAGTGATCGATTCTTTGCTCGCCGCTCAACATGTACTAGAGATGTTCCGCCGCACGCTGCCAAAAGACACGACTCGCAATCGCCTCAATCGCCTCTCCAACCGCCTCACCAAAATCCTTATCGAAGCACGCGACCTTGTGACGCCCTGAGAACGGGCAGAGATTGGCCGGTAATGTCGGGTTACCGGAAATGTTCCCCATAGTACCGGTCTACTTTAAAGGTGAGCGCGCTTACAAGGCACCACAACATTGGACTCCTGACGATATACTGTGGGCAGCTTCCTTCCTTTCTTGAAACTCATACGTGTTCATGAGCAAAAAGGTGCACGATGGTGGAACCCATCCCACGGTACGAAGTGAGGCAATCGTTGCAAGCCGTAAAGATCGGCATAATTTTTGGATTTGTGGCCTGTTTAGCATACCCACTCGCTGTTTTCGGCCATCTACCAAAGCTGGCGACCGTGACGTTGGTGGCGTGCTTCGGTCCTGCCCTAGGTCTCGCGTGCTACGGCCTCCGCCGACTGCTCGATTGGGAAAGACCGACGATTTCTAGTTCACTGGGTCTGATGTTGAACGCACTTGCGGGCGCACTGTTTTCCGTCATGGCTTTCGTCCAACTGGCCGTTGGATACTCGGCAAATGGTGACAAAGTCTCGTCGCAATTCGTGGCCATCTGGTTGGGGCTGGATGTAGCTTGGGATGCCTACATCGGTATCGGAACCGTGTTCTTCGCAGTGGCGATGCTTCGCCATCCGCGCTTTGGGGCAATCTTCACCGTTTTTGGAGTCGGCATCGGCGCCGGTTTATTGGTGCTCCATCTTTATTCATTTCCGACTCCGCCGCAGAATGCAGGTCTTATCGACCTCGGTCCAGCGTTGGGCCTTTGGTACTTCGTCGTTACCATTCAAATGTGGCGCTCCCTTCGTTGGGCAACGCAACATACCCCTACAACCTAGGTGCCAAAGTTTATCGCGCTGTTCTTGCTCCTGCGTCTAGGTCCCGGTTAGTCGCCTAATCGGTAAAGTCAAGAGCTGGGAACCAAGTTACCGATTTCGTCGTTTTTACCAGATGGGACCGTTCGGGTGTAGACTCTGCCGTGTCTTTTGCTAGAAGGTGTTATGTCGAATTCGCTATCTCGGTAAGGGAGCGTGTTGATTGCGGTACATCATTTTGGCTCAAATACTGCTCTCTGCTTCCGTCACATTCGCCAGCGACATACGTCCTTCCTGCGAGCTTGCGAAAGAAAGCATTTTGAGCCGATCTTCTTCCGGGCTCGCTCAGGTCAGCAATTTGGGCAGCATCCGCATAACGTGCCGCGTGCCGGCGCGGCCATTCCCGTCCAAACCGGGTGAGAGCCGGAACGGTCTCACAGCGGCGACCACCGCCTATGAAGTCTTGGCGAGTGGTAGCAGGAAGTCGGTCGCCGCAGAAGTTTACCTTGTTGGCGGCGGCTTCGGACCTGAACCGGAACCGGAACCGGAATGGGTTGATTTCTATGTACATATTCCACTCGACTCCGAGGAACTTGACACAGAGGTGCGTAGGTATCTCGCTAAGCTCGAAGAGTCGATGACACCAGAGCAAAAAGCACAATTCACAGAGGACGCTCGAAAGAAGGCACTTGAGAATCTTCGAGAGGTGGTCTACCAACATCGTGTCGGCCATTTCCAAGTGGAGTGCCGCGTCTTGGATGGTTCTCGCGTGATGGGTGCGGACGTCGTCGAACTTGAAGTGCTGTTTAAGGGACGCTTCTCTGACATCGGACCGCGCCCGTCTCCCCCAGCCTAGAAACTCGCAGCGGAGGGATAAGTCCCGATTGCGTCGCGTTACCGGTAAAGTCCTATAAAAAGGAATGTCAAGAAAAAAGTACTCTCCTTCGGCTCAATGCCGATCTTTTTTTCTCGGCATTCAGCCCAACTGTTTGGACGTAGGTTTTGCGGCGACTCCGCTGCTGCGGGGTGACGTGGAACAGAATCTTCGACGTCATCACAACAGAATCAATGAGACGCTTTGGCTTTTCAGGTATCGGTGAACTTGAAACCGTTTGAGCTAAATTGCTCCCCACGAAGAACCGCATCCACGGCAGGCAGTAGTTCGCGTCCGGCATCTTTCTTACGAACATAACCCAACGCGCCCGTGCCCAAAGCTGCCCGGACGACGTCGAGGTCATTGTTCTGACTTAGGAAGACAATCTTGGAGCTGGGGGAGCGTTGTCGTATCTGCCGGGCGGCTTCGATTCCATCTAACTTGGGTAGGCCGATGTCCAGCAGAACTAAGTCCGGCTTCAGGTCTTCGGCCTTCTGAACGGCTTCTAGTCCATCCGACGTTTCAGCGATGACCTGGCAATCTGGGCGCGGCTGAAGCAGCAAACGGACTTGGTATAGCCAAGCCTTGAAATCGTCAACTACGAGGATGCGAATTGATGACGACAGTTGCTACCCCATTTCTATGTATGGAAAAATACGCCGCACGCGGGTTAGTTGCTTGACCTACAGTTCTAGTGCGCCCGGACACCAATCGTCAGTGACCCACGCACGCACCAATGTGACCCGTGAGCACACAAATGGAGTGCTGCCCGCGAATCGGCGGCTCTCAAATCCTGGTAACGGCATTATCGGAAACTCAGCTAATCAGCGGCGCGGTCCGACGTCCACACGCAATTTCGCTTCTACTTCGCTCCCGCTGTGGTGGACAGCGAGGCAGCGGGGGCTTAGCATGAAATTTCCCCAGTGTTTCGCTCCAGAGGTTGTGCCATGAGATGTTTAGTTCCTATTCCTATTGAGTTTGTCGATACCCTGAAACAGTCTGGAGAAACAGGCATCGGTTACCAAGTGATTTCTGTCGAACTGAAAGACGGCAGGTGCTTTGACCAAGTCCTGGCCAGCGAGGGTTGCATCATTGAAGTGCGAGGACACAAAGAGATTCCTTTTGGGGCAAAAGATGTGACATCCGTGAGGGTAAATCACAAGCGGTGGAATTTCAGAGGTTGGTCGGACTCACGCGCCCAGAGAGGGATGTCTTCGCTTGGGCTTTTGATTCTTAGTGCCTGAGTAACGCTTACCGTATATCTTGGTACAAACCGCTGCTCATTCGGTTACCGACGATAGGAGTTGGATTGCGACACCACGCTGGCCGATACTGATTCGGTGGTTCCGACGATGATACTGCCGGGCGGTTTCCTGCATAACAAAATCAGACCATAGTTTCAGCCTATGGTGGAATTAGAAGAGTCATTATGGTGCCCAGCATGGTCGCGATCAATTTCTCTCGATCCCCATTTATGGCGAATGCGTCGGCAGCGCACACTGTGAGTGTCTTCCCACGACGCTTGACTTGCGCTTTGGCTGCGAACTTTTGTCCTATCGCCGGCACCAGCAGGCTGACCTTGAATTCTACGGTCAGGACGTTGCAACCTTCAGGCGCAACGCTGTAGGCAGCGTAACCACACGCTGAGTCCATGATGCTGGCGAGGACACCGGCATGCAAAAAGCCATCTTGTTGCGTGTATCTCTGGTTGAACGGCACGCGAATCTCTACTGTCCCCGGCGCGATACAGTCGATTTCAGCGCCGAGCGTGGTCATGAATGCCTGGTGCCCGAAGCTTTCTCGAACTTTGCTCTCAAATGGCTCCACAATGCCTCCCGCGGCTTGTTTTGTTGCATTTGGCCCCTGCTCCCTTGCGAGTCTACTAGACTTAGACCACTCGATCCGGGTCGTGGCAAGTCTTTACTTTCAGCACGGGCTCCGGCTCTTTTCACAGCGGATTGACAAGCACTTGCGTCGCGAGGGCGCCTACCCCTTACGTTTTTCCGTAAAAGGTAGGCTTTAGGCTTTTCGTCTTCTCTTTCGTCAGAAGTGCTCCGAATAATGAAGGTCGCGCTCTATTTTCAGTTATCGTCGGAATCCTTCGCGACGGCGGAAGCGGCGATCCAAGGACCCGGAGCGGAAAGTGTCGCGCCATTCACGCCAGCGACACGGACCAGAATGACGGTGCCGAAACAAGGAGAAGGAACCTGCAACTTGGAGTGAATCTCCGCGTTGCCTTCTTGACTGAGCGGAAAGGCAGCGCTGGTTACCGCCACAGCGTCCGAGCACACGACGCTGGCGGACACCGCAGTGACCGGGCCAGTGTTGCCGGTGCTCGGGAGGATCAACCCGAGTACATCGACGCGCAGGTGGCCGTCATCCGTCAGGACCGCAAACGCGTGTTTCACCACCCACGGCGCCCCGCCGCTGGCTACCCCGGCGATGGTGATGCCCGGATTCGAACCGAGAACTGGCGCAAAGAAGGCCAACTCTTCGGCAAACGTATTAATGGCAAACATTCCGGCCACCAAGCAAGTCAGGATTGTTACTGAAAGTGTTTTTTTCATTGAGGAATTCCTTTATTTTCTTGAGATCGCACGAGTTCCAGTTGGGCTCCGCGCGTGAACTGCTGAAATCGGCTTCGAAAACCAAACCCCGAGGGTGGGAAATGATTTAGCTCATAAGCCGCTCGGGAAGCATAAGGCTTGCTCCGCCATGGGTTGTCTGGAAATTGTCAAAACAATGTCGAGTTTTGAACCGTTCGATGACTTTGCAGCGTTGATGATCACGATGTTAGGGTCGGCTTCCATCTCGAACTTGAGGAAATCCTGATGTTTGCCCTAGAGCACAAACAAACCGCCGGTACCCAAGTTACCGGTTTGCCGAATCGGGAGTCAGGACACTTTACATTCCTAGCTCTTTACTAGGAAATTCCCATCTGACTTCGGGACACTGAGATTCAGGTATGCGGGTTTCGTCCGAAATCGCTTTTCATGGAAAACCAGAAAACCATAAGTAATTAACCAACCTCGAGCTGAAATTTCCGAAATCGTATAGCTAACCGCCGAATGTGTGGGTACCGGGCCGGATTATTTCTCGGGAAGTTTATCTTCAAGCTGACTGGCAAGCGTGTGTATTTCCGTTGTTCTAGTAAATAGCCCGGAGCAGCTTCAAAGCGCGAACTCCCTCTTTGGCGGGCGCGCAAAATCGTTTCAAATCGTGGACTATGGCGGCCTCAACGAGTGATGGGAGCAAGTCCCCGATGCCACGAAGAACTCCCAGCCGGGCCGGCTGGTGGGCAGCAACTCCGCCAGCACGTCCACGTTGCTCCGCGCCGGATCGAAGTCATCGCGAAGCACTGAGCCGAACAGGCTCAAGTTGCGAAAGCCCCGCGCGCGGCAGAACTCCGCGACCTTCTCGCGGTCAATCTGGATGGGCAATTCGGCGACGCTCATGGCTCAAATCATCACGCAAAACCCCTTTTCCCGCAATCCTCATTCCCCATTCCGCACTTCGATTTCAGCCTTCAGCTTTGCGAATTCCAGCGTTTAAGCTTCGCCCTCCGCTCGCTGCCGGAAGTGTCGAAAGTGAGGACTGACGCCGGCGCACAATCGGAAAGCCCCGCCGGCCTGGAGGCTGGAGGCCATGGCGTCTTCCGGCTCCGGTCCGCTCCTGCGGGCCGCAGTGCGGTGCCGCCAGACAAACCTCCGGTTTGACCGCGCGCCCCCTTTCCGGTCTGGGCGGTTTTAGCGCCCGAGAGTGTAGAAAGTGAGGACCGACACCGGCACGACACCGGCATGGGCGACCTCTACGACACCGGTGCCTGGTTCTCGATGACGATTCCGCACGCCACGCTGGACTTGGCCGCCCTGTGGCCGGAGATGACGCAAGCAGCTTCCTACAACACGATGATCCACCGGACCGGCGAGCCGGGCCGCCCGACCAAGCTGGCGGTGATGGCCGAAGCGGGGGAAGTCATGCCGGAACTGCTCTTTCCCGAGCAGCACGAGAACCTGGAGCGGGTGCGCCAGGCGATTCGGGACTGGTGCGCGATGGAGAAGAACCTGGACCCGGAGCGCGACCAGAATAAAGACGGGTCGTGGAAGACGCCCGATGAAATGGCCGAGCGGGTTATGGAGATCCTGGGGGTGGGCCACTCAGTCGTGCCGCGCACGAACCTGATGGATGACGCCGCCAAGAGCCTGGCCGGGGCGATTGAAGCCTGGCTGGTGGGTGACGAGATGACACCCGGCTTCAGTGGCAAGAGCAACGGGACCCCGATCAATAGCTCGCCCGAGACAGTCCGCGAGACGCAGATGGGGGAAGCCCGCCAGTATGGCGAGCCGGCGGTAACGACGCTGCACCCGGAAGTTGCCGAGCAATGGCTTAAGGCCGTGCTGGCCGAGTGGGTGGCCGTGGTCCGGCAACGGCTGCCGCTCCGCATCGAGAAGGAACTCGACAAGGTGCGGCGCACGATGGGGAAAGCGTTAGAGCGTTAAGGCGTTGAAGCGTTAAATCGTGAAACGTGAAACGCTGAAATGCTGAAACGCTGAAAAGCTGAAATGAAAACATCCAACATCCAACATCCAACATCGAACATCCAATGCAGGAATTGACCTCACCGGCGTTGACGCAACTCACCCTCGCCTCGGGGGTGCCGACCTTACTCGATGAATGGCTCGGGCTGTGGTTCGACGGCGGCACGCACCAGTTAGGCGCGGAGCCTGCCTGTTTATGGCCTGCCGTCACGAGGCGCTTCGGGCAGAGCCAGGTCGCGGCGCAACCCCTCAACAGCGTGGTGGAAATGCGCGTGGTGATTAGTCCGCGGGCGGAAGCGCGGGCGGTGGTGGATACGGCGCTCTACCAGGGGCGGCTCATCACGGACTATGTGATGTTCAACTTCTGGATTCGGGCCAAGACGCCGGGCCAGGCCCAGGCCCAACTCGCGGCGCAAACGGTGGCGCAACTCCTGCATGGGCTGCTCACGCACCCGAGCACGCGGGCGGCCCTGGCCGAGAAGGGCATCGCCCACCTGCAACCCCAGGGCCCGGCCTCAGTCATGCCCAGCGTGGACTATGCGGAGCGGCTGCTGATCTGCGCGGCGCAGTTGCAATACCCGGTGATCCAGACCGATCCGGCGGCTGATCTGCCGACCCCGGCCTGACTAAGCAAGCAGGGAGATTCGCGTTCTGTTCCCATTGCCATCTCCCCGCAAACGGTGCACTCAATTCAGGTTGTGTCAATAGTGAGTGAGGACACTTGCTCGGCCTGCCCTCGTCAAACCTGCGCATCGGCAATTGTGGAGAAATTTGTTCTGACCCGGCTGAACCAGACGGGTCATCCACAGCGAGCCAATCCCTGACACATCCGCTGCCTTACCCGCTCTCGCAGCGGCTGGAAGTTTTGAGCCGCAGTTCCAGGCTCCCGGCGCTGCCGCATGCGCTGGGTGGGGTGCTACACTGGTTCACGGATGTAGGTGGCCACCTCCTTGGCCATGAGCAGCCGAACGTTCCACGGTTTGTCGGCCTGGCTGATACCCAAGGCGTCTTTGAAGAATCCCGTGGCGTCAAGTCCAGCAGGACGGGTGAAGTACTGACCCGTGCCGGCCAGTTTGCGGCAGCGGGAAAAGGGCGAAGCTCTCGATGCACCCCGCAGCCTGGGTTGAGCGCCAGCAGATACCAGTTCCCGTGATAGGCAACCAAGAGATACGGCTCCAGTAGGTAGTCCCGCGTAGCGCCGTCAAAGCGCTGATAGCGCAGGCGAAGGCGCTCGCTCTGGTTGATGGCCCGTCCCGCCCGCTGCCAAACCCCTGGGTCCATCCGGGTATAGTCTTCCCCCAGCACCGTGAACCGGGGTGAGCGAATCCAGCTCCAGCGAGACGGTGCCGCGCAGACTATCGGCGATCTTGCTCAGCACCGAGCGCATATCCAAGGCCAGGGGTGTGCCTTCGAAACACTCCAGGAGTTTTCGGGCAATGGAGAAACTGAAAAATGGATGAAGAAAAGTTCTTGCCATCCCCATAGGCGGAGGTAACATCGATCGCGTCATTCTCCCGAGAGTAGGGTGCTCTTCGGGTCCGCCCTGTAATGCAAGTTGCTTCTCCGGTGGAGGATCCGTTCTTATCAGTCCGGAATATGCAAAGCCTGCCGAGAAGGTGCCATGTTGCAACCTTGAGCTAAGTCAATACTTATGAATAAAACCGAATGCGCGAAGGACAGCTTCCCTCTAACTGCCCGTGGAGCCCCCAGATTCGATTTTACGGACATCGTGATCGCCGTACATGGAATCGGGGAGCAGAGTCGGTTTTCCACGGTCCAGTCTGTAGCCGTGCGGCTGGCGCGGTCCAAAATACTGTTGAGATCCATAACCGGCAGTCCTTGGATTCCGCCAGTTGCTCCGCAGCCCCTGGGATACTTCCACACGGATGTCAAAAGCCTGACCTCGGTCCTGCCGGTGGACGACCTAGACGGTCTGAAGAGCTCTGACTTCACGAAGATCGGTTTTTCTGAAGTTTATTGGGCAGACATTCCTGACGAAGTGCTGACGGAGGGCAAAACGTTGGAAGAGATTAAGGCTTGGGCCCGAACTGTGGTGGCACGCGCCAATGCCCTGTATGCCCGGGCCAGCGCGAACCCTAAGGCGAATAGGTTAGTTAAACCGGATTTCGCTCTGGCTGGCGACGTGCTTGATGAAATCATTGATACCGTCCACGTGCTCGAAAACCTCACCTTCCTGGCGGATAAGGCAGGCATATTCCACTTCGACCTGCGAAAGCTCCTGGACCAATACCTCGGGGATGTCCAACTCGTGACCGAATTTGCCGAGTACCCGTATGGGAATCGTCGGGCGCTTCCACGAAGCCTTGCGCAGCATTCACGATCAATTCCCGAACGCACACGTCCACATCGTAGCGCACAGCGAAGGGACGGTGGTCAGTCTCCTGGGCATGCTCGAAGCAATGTCCGGCAACAGCGTGTTTCCTGCCGACCCTACGAAGCACCAACCCGCAACAAAGCAAGCGTCCGGCACCGTCCCGGGTTGGCTCAAGCAGGTAAAAGGGTTCATCACGATCGGGTCCCCGATTGACAAGCACCTGCTGCTCTGGCCGCGACTGTGGAACGATTTCCATTCAAGCGTTGCGGAGGAGATTCCTGCCAAGACTGCGGAGGAGATTCCCGCGAAGGTTGCGGAGCAGATTCCTGCCAAACAGATCCATTGGCGCAATTATTATGACTACGGCGATCCGGTCGGGTTTCAGCTTGATACCGCCAAGGAGTGGTTACGTGAGACTGGAATCACCATGTTCGACTTCCCTGACGAAAACGACATCGGCTTTTCGCGATATTTGCTCCCGGGTGAGGCGGACAACGAATACTGGAATGACCCGGCGGTGTTTGAAGATTTCATTGTCAACGTTGTAAAAGACCAGCCATCGGAAAACACCCGGCCAAAGACCAAACCCCTCATTGCCGTGTTAAGTCCGACCCTTCCGTACCTGCTCAGCTTCATCGTCCTGCTGTGCGGCGTGTTTATCCTCAACAAGGCGCTAAACGCATACACGCATCCGTCGTTGGATCCGCTCCAAAGGTTCGTTCGCTTCAGAGAACTTGGAGTAAAGCCGCAAGCCGAGCTTGCAGGCTGGCCACTGTTCTCTGGCGTCTTTGGCCTCGGCGCTTTACTTTTTGGTGTGACGCTCATTGGCCGGATTCCGCGACTGGCTGGGGGACTGATCTGGAACTTCGTTGGCCTGGGAGCGTTTATAGTTGGAGCCATACTGTACTGGTTGTGCGTTCCCGGTGCTTTACGGGGGGAGATTGGAGGTCATTTCTCGGACGTATTCCCCTTGGTGCGCCACATGCCAACGATTGGGGTCGTCGGCGTCGCGCTATTATCCGGGCTGACGGGATATCTGGTGACGCCGCCCCGTATGCGTAATCGAAAGGATAAGTCGGCGATAATCAATGAAGGTATCAAGTCGCGCTTAGGAGTTAGGCTCAATGACATAGTTCCAGTCGCCATGAAACGTGTTGCGTTTTAGGTTCACTCGTTTCATCTCCTCATCGGAGACCCTCCTGCCGGTTGGATACTTGCGACGATCCAAGCGACACCTCACTTTCAGTCCTTTCGCCGTAGTCGTTCGAGCAATTAGGTTGACGATGGTTTCGTAATCCCGCAACGGCTCACCCCGCCAGTTGGAGGAAATGAACGAAAAGAGCCGATGCTCGATCTTGTTCCACTTGCTGGTGCCCGGCGGAAAGTGGCAGATGGAAAGCGCCAGTCCGGTTTCATCCGCAAACCCTTGCAGTTTCAGTTTCCAGAGTCGCAATCGCGAACCATTGCTGCCCCCGCCATCGGCCGTGATCAGAAGTGTATCGGCCTCGGGATAGAGGTGTCGGCCTTCAAAGCGCCACCAACCGCGAATCGACGCCACCGCAAACGCTCCGGTGTCATGGTCAGTGCCCACGTTCACAAAGCCTTCGTTCCGCCCCAGGTCATAGATGCCATAGGGAAAGGCCCGGGGTACTTCGGGACCCGGGAAGTCGTGCCCCTTGACCTTCCGGGGTTGTTTGGCCGCAAGCCATTGCTGGCCAGCATTCACGTAGTTGCCCACCAGTTCCTTCTTCTTGGTGTCCACCGAAATGACTGGCCTGCCCGCCGCCAGAGCCCGCTTCACGCAGGCGCTGATATGCCGAAACTGGGCATCCCGGTCGGGGTGATCCTCGCCCTCCTCCACCTTCCGATTGCTTTGCAGGCTGTAGTTCTGCTCGTGGAGGAGTTGCCCGACTCTCACATAGCTGATCGGATGATGTTGCCGCCTGAGTTCGGCGGCGAGCATCCGGGTGCTTTTGCAGATCCACCGCAAGGGAGATTCAGGATCGCCACGGGTTCCACCGTCAATCAAGTCGTCCAGCGCTGCCACCAACCCGGGATCCGATACGGTGAGGTTCTTGCGTCCTGCACCCGGGCGGCGAATGCGTCCTGCCACAGGAGAGTCTCCCGCTTGGATTTCGCCAATACCCTTGGCGATGGCCTTCCGGGACAAGCCACAAGCACGGTGGACCATTGATACTCCGCCATAACCCAAGCCCATAGCTTCGTTGGCTGCCAGGATACGCCGGGTCCGCTCATCCAGAAGTGGCCAAACGGGCCTGAACTTCTGCACCAGCACCGTAATTGAACTCATGGACCATGATCATATCCGATCTCTTCCACGGATGCTACCATTATTTATTACCGCCGTCTAAGGATAACCCACAGAAGAGGGACGGACTCGACCGGGAGAAGAAATGGTTCTGGACTGGGATGCGGCCACTCATGGCGGTATATATCGTCGGTGTGGGTTTCGTGGTTGTTATGCAACTCCATCCCACGCCCATCAAGGAGGTGTGGGTTAAGGAAAAACCAGTTAAGTTTGACGCCCGTCAAATAGAGCTCATCAGTAGCGCCCGGCTCAGCTCCCGACGAGGTGCGGCAACTGGTTGCTGGCAACGGCGCTGCCTGGACAAACGTCGTGCAATCCGTCCAGCCTGTACTCTCCACCACCCCACAAGTGTGGCCGGTGCTGATTGCGGCAGCAGCGTTCCTCTATTTGTGGTGGCTCTCGACTTTGCTGTTCGATCTCGCGTTCATTTGGCAACGTTACACGCGAAACTCAATAACGAATAAGCGGCTTTACGAGTGGAGGCAGCTCGCGAAGGAAACCGAAAAAAAGGTCCTGCCGGCTTAGGGAGTCCTTCCCACGAATAATGGAACTCACCGGCGCCGCCCTCGAACCTGGCTGCCCGCAGTTGGGTCGAATGCGCCAACTACGTTCTGAGCAGCCCGACGCAAGTTATCGTGCTGCCCTTTGACAAGAACGCCCAGGGCCAGTTCTAAGGCATTAGCTTCCCCTGAAATCGGCTTGCGACTTAATTGCAGCCAGCGGAAACCGGGCCAAGCAGGCCCCAGTTGGCTGTCGGAATGACGAAATTTCGACACCTGCCTCAGGTTGCCGCCCATAATGATTGTTGGAAAAGCCAATCCGCAATTTGACCGCGCAAGGGGTGTTGGACCGTCCGAGACGCGCCGGGGGAGGTCCGGTAGCGGTGGGGGGGCGGAGAGATGTTGGGGAGGATTGATGAGCAACGGAGCATAACCAGCACATTGCAGACGCCTGCACGCACCAGTTAGGCGCGGAGCCTGCCTGTTTATGGCCTGCCGTCACGCGGCGCTTCGGCCAGGACCAGGTGGCGGCGCAACCCCTCAACAGCGTGGTGGAAATGCGCGTGGTGATTAGCCCGCGGGCGGAGACGCGGGCGGTGGTGGATACGGCGCTCTACCAGGGGCGGCTTATCACCGATTATGGGATGTTCAACTTCTGGATTCGGGCCAAGACGCCGGGCCACGCCCAGGCCCAGCTCGCGGCGCAAACGGTGGCGCAACTCCTGCATGGGCTGCTCACGCACCCGAGCACGCGGGCGGCCCTGGCCGAGAAGGGGATCGCGCACCTGCAACCCTAGGGCCCGGCCTCGGTCATGCCCAGCGTGGACCATGCGGAGCGGCTGCTGATCTGCGCGGCGCAGTTGCAATACCCGGTGATCCAGACCGACCCGGCGGCTGATCTGCCGACCCCGGCACCCACGCCTTGACGTGCAGACGCCTGCAGTTAATGGCCAGGTACGGCGTGGAGCAGGTTCGCAGGCCTTGGCGATGACTCGGCGGCAGCCGCCCAGCAGCATATCATTTCCGACGTCCGAATGGGTTCGTTTTAGCGGGCGGCGGGGAATGCGTCCAAGGGCCGAGCACGGGGTTCAGGTCTTTTTGAAACCCCTGAGCGCCGTCTGGATTACCTTCTGGTCGACCTCGGACATATCAGGTGCGGCTTTCTTCATCATCTGCGCGACCCAGTCGATCTCAGCAGATTGCGAGGGATATCCGATGTTCTCGCCACCGTTCGTGGAGTTGACCATCAGCATGCCCTTCGGACACCGAGCTTCTTGAACAAGGCGTCAGCACCGGGATTCTCCAAGGCTGTGAAGGCGTTTGTGGAGAATAACACTTACGAATGATAGGTGAAAATTATAGTTGCTTGTCGCACCGTCATGGCTATTATTGAGACTAAGGTAAATCGCCGCCACGAGCCGCTGACTCGCTTCGTTCAGCCAACGAACCGCGTGCGGAAAACAACTTAACCGAAGGGCATGAACTGCCAGGTTCAAATCTGGCGTGGGCAGGGTGAAAGGTTTCCAGATGTCACCCGACCGACTTCCAGCATCTTCTCCCGGCCATTTCATGCCGAGCAGGCAAAGGACGTATGAGCTTACGAACACTCGGTGGCGTGTGCAGGTTAGCTTGGGTTGGCGCCGGAATCCAACTTGGCGTCACGGGCGTGTTGGCGACCCAGGGGCAGCGGGCCGATGGGCCACGTCCCGGGCGCAGTCAAAGAACTGAACTTGAAGCCGGCGGGTCCGCTGCCAGGCGCCCAGCCCATGCGCATCTCGATTGGACTTCCGTTGCGCAACCGCCAAGAGTTGGACCGATTCCTGGAGCAGCTTTACGATCCCGCCAGCCCCAGCTACCGGCATTATCTGACCCCAGCCCAATTCACCGAGCGCTTCGGCCCCACGGAAGAGGATTACCAGGCGGTTGTCGCTTTCGCCCGGTCAAACGGGCTGGCGGTCACCTCTATAGACCCGGGCCGGGTTCTTGTGGACGTGAGGGCGTCGGTCGCGGACATCGAACGAGTCTGCCATGTCAGACTCCAGGTCTACCCACATCCAACCGAGTCGCGCCTTTTTTACGCGCCGGACTCCGAGCCATGGCTCGATCTCAAGACGTCGGTCCTCCATATCACGGGCTTGGACAATCTGTCCCTTCCGCATCCGGCCCTCGGGGGTCCGGGCTCAGTCAACGCCTCGTCGGGAGCGGGTTCCGGGCCGGGCGGCACTCTCATGGGCTACGATTTCCGCGCCGCCTACGTCCCGGGCGTCTCCCAAACGGGCGCCGGCCAGACAGTCGCGCTGGTCGAGTTCGACGGGTATTACCCAAGCGACATCACCGATTACGAACAGCAGGCCGGACTGCCCTCAGTGCTCCTGGCCAACGTGCCTCTGGACGGCTTCGACATGACGCCCTCGACCCATGCGAAGGAAGTGTCGATGGACATCGAGCTGGTGATCTCGATGGCGCCGGGGTTGGCCGGTGTCCTGGTTTATGCCGCCCCGAGCTGGGACGTCAATAGTTACGTCAATGATGTCCTCGAGCGCATCGCCACGGACAACCTGGCGCAACAAATCAGCGCTTCGTGGACCCTTACGCCGGATGTCGTGGGCCTCGCGTTTCTGCAGCAGATGGCCGCCCAAGGCCAATCGTTCTTCTTGGCTTCCGGGGACGGCGGGGCCTACGTTAATGGCAGCGATCCCCGCTGGTGGTGGGAACCTAACGACAACCCGTACGTCACCAGTGTAGGCGGAACGACCTTGACAACGAGCGGCCCTGGCGGCTTCTGGCTTTCGGAAACCACCTGGACCGGGTACACGAGCGGATACGGAACCAACGCCAGCGGAGGTGGAATCAGCACGAACTACACGATCCCCTTTTGGCAAACGAATACGAGCATGGCATCCAACGGCGGCTCGACCCGCATGCGGAACTGCCCCGATGTAGCCATGGTGGCGGAGAACGTTTGGGTCGTTTACGACAACGGAAAGACCGGGTCCAGCGGCGGAACGAGCGCTTCCGCCCCGCTCTGGGCCGGGTTCACCGCTTTGGTTAACGAGACGGCCGCAAGCTACGGCCTGAGGAAGGTGGGTTTTCTCAACCCGGCGCTTTACCGATTGGGGAACAGCTCGGTATACTCCTCATTTTTCCACGACATCACGAGTGGCAACAACACCAACTTGTCCAGCCATAACCTTTTTTACGCCTGCCCGGGGTACGACCTTTGCACCGGCTGGGGCAGCCCGAAGGGCATGAATCTGATCAACGCGCTCGTCTTTCAAGACCCCCTGAGTGTGTCGCCGGAAACTGATTTCCGCCTCAGCGGGGGTGCTGGGGGTCCGTTCAGCCTGACCAACCAGACGTTCTTGTTGCTCAACACAGGTTCGTCAAATTTGACTTGGTCGGCGGCCAGTTCGAGCGCCTGGCTTATCGCTTCCCCCGGCTCAGGTGTCTTGGTGGGTGGGGCCTCAACCAATGTCACGGTGAGCCTCGCCCCGTTGACGGCGGAACTCGCGGAAGGAAGTGTACTCCGGCGGCATCGTTTTCAGCAATCGCACACTCAGAAGCCAGAGACTCCGCTCCTTCACGTTGCAAGTTGGGCTGTTGCCAGTCACTTTCGACGACCTCAGCGGCCCGGGCGGCTCCGTTCCCGCCGGTTACGCAGGCATGGACTGGGAGAATTTTCACTATCTCAACGCCATCGATACCATTGAACCTCCCAGTGGATACCAGAAAGGTCTGATCTCACCGCCGAACGTTATTTACAATGGGTCTGGAAGACCGGCCAGTATCGTGGGCGTTGTTCCCTTCGACCTGCTTTCCGCCTACGTGACCGCGGCTTGGCGGGACAATCTTGCACTCTATGCAGCCGGTTCCTTGGCCGGCAAGACAAACTTCACCCTCACCACCAACTTGTCCACAACCACGCCGCTCCTGCTGCAGTTTGGTTTTTTCGGCGTGGACAGGGTTGATTTTACGACTTCTGGAGGGACCAACAGCGACCAGTTCGTCATGGATAACGTTTTGATCGTGCCGCACTGGTCTGCCCCCACGCCGCCCACGCTCGACACCTGGATCTGGTCCGAAGGCTGGGTTGGCCTCCGCTGGGGGGCGCAATTGGGCCAGACTTATCAAATTGAATCCGCCGCCGAGCTTCCGCCGCAGCACTGGATGCGGCTTGGCCCGCCCATCACCGCGACGAGCGCGCTCATCAGTCGAATCACCACATCCACCAACAATCAAGGGAAATTCTACCGCCTCAACTTGTTCCCCTAACGACCTTTCCCCAGTTCACCTGGTGGCGGAGACCCTCAGTGCAACTCGGCGGGAATGAAGTGGCTGCCGGGCGCCGACACCGGCTGCTGCCGCCGGCGGCACCATCGCTCATAAAATCAGTGCCCCATGCTATACCAACACCATGCTATACCAACATAGAATCGAAGGGCTGGGATGCATCGCCGGAAGAATTGCCTTGAGCAGGAATTGGATGGGTGTCTGGCAAAGCGCTTGGACGCTGCGGTGAGGCGCGAGCCTTCGAGCCCGGTCAACCCTCCGTCCACCACGCCGCAGGATTACTGAGCCGCCCCGCATCACCCGGCCATAGGAGTAATGGGAATGATGGGAGAGATGGGTAACTGGCGCTGGTCAGTACATGCGCAGCCTTTTAGCGGAAGCTGAGGCGGCTTGCAATAGCAGATTGCGCAAGAGGCAATCCAGGCTCATTATGCGGCGGTGGCTACGGGTGGCGAGACGCGAGGAGCCAGGCTCGCAGCCACTTCCGGTACCGGCTCGGTAGCGTAGACCTCGTGGCAGCTTAGCCAAGAGCGCGCGGCGCTTCTAAGGGAAGCCCTCAGGGCCTAGACAAGGCACAGGTTCGTATGGATTGAGCGAACACTCCATCCAAAGGCGTTTGCACTTGGTCCTTTGCGCGGACCGTAGCTACGACGATTCAACGAACAATTGTCGTGGTCTTGGGAGGAGGCTCACTCCTTTCAAGCACGGTTTTGATGGCATCAAGCAATTGTTGTTCGCTGAGATTCTCCCCATGCTTGACTGTTAGCCCCGTAACTTTCCCGGACGTGTCCCGGTTGACAGCGACTGCGGCCTCGGCGGACAACCGGCCCTGTAGCGGCATGGCAATCGCCTTATTGATGGGGGCCGCGTTCTTCGCCAACACTACAAACTCCACGGTGTTGGTGGAATTCGTTGTGCCCAAAAACCTAGGTGGAAGAGTGGCATTGAAAGCAATATTATTTGTAAAGTAAAGGATTACGGTGTTGGTCTTAGAATTGACAACCGTGTTGGTGATCACGGTAGTGGGGAACACATAGATGTTGCTGGGTTGGCAGCTCACTCCAGCAATTGTGACACCAGTCACGTCTTGTGGATTGGTAAGTCCTCGGACCAGAATTGTGAAGGTGGTATTGGTATCGCGCCACACAACGTGCGGGAAAACATCGGTTATACTGGGCTTGTTGGTGTCTGTTTTCTCAACAGGGAAGAGATCAGTTATCGGTAACCGGATTGCCGTCCTATGGCTCATGGCGGAAGTTTTCAACAAATCCAGGGCGATCTGCATTTGAAGATACTGGTTTCGAATGTCGGGTGGAACGTTGGTTGGATACTCCTCTCCGTGCGCGCTCACCTGGTCTAGCAGTTTGGAGGCCGAATCGAGTGCGGCGGCTCTGACGAACCGCTCGAAGAGGGGGTAGTGTTTTCCGAGGAACGATGCCACATCCGCGGATGGCACAAAAAAGGTGCTCGGCTTCTTAATGGGTATCCAGCGCGTTTGAACTTCTGTAACTAGCAGGCTCCAAGGCCCGCCATCGGCAATGGAATTCGTACCGACTAAGTCGTCCTTATCGACAAGGACGACCACGACGAGCGGGAACGTGATGGGTTGTAGAACGTTTCCAGGTGAACCTGCCTTGCTTGGATCCTCCATTGCTTGAAGAGACGGGTAAACCTGGAATCCGAAATGCCGTCCATCAGCGTAAGTCGTCGCTACAGGCAGAGAGTTCCTTGTATCAATATCAAATTCGTGCTTCGCCACGTAATCTGCCAAGCTTTTAGCCGCTGCATTAAGTCCTTTTGCGGCGAATGCCAATGAGAGCGCAGAGGCGAGCTCAACTTGGCTTCGGCTGCTTGTGCTCAGAGCCGTATTGCGACTATCCATCAGAGGCAAGACCGCCAACACCCTAGGCTGATCATGCTGGCTTACGTGATATACGGTATTGCTCTTGCCGACGGCGTAAAGCGTTTGACCGCTCTCGCTGACGACCTTATCCGTGAGGTTTCGGACTCCCACCTCTTTTTTGATGCGAACGATGTTGCGCGACTCCGCGTCGATACCCAAGGTCGTAGTCGAATCTGCGTAAGCTGCATTAGTGGTGTAGAGGGGCAACGAGACATCCTCCCGGCAGTATTTCAAGGAGACATCCAATTCTGCTATATAATGCTTCCTTGTGAGCTGCCCAGGCTGGCAAGTGACCTGCATGGCCCCAAACAAAACAGCCTGCTGGTTCGTGCCTGAATCGGGATTTGCCATTAATTTCAGTATCTGCTCCGCAATCTTGTCGTTGATCCCCTTTAACACAGCTTGTCGCTCATCAATCGTGGGGTTAAGGCCGCTGAGGGTGAGGCCCGGCGTAAAACCAGTCATGGCGGCCTGGGCCTGGGTTGGTACCTCCAACTGGCCCGGACTGTTTGTTGAAGTCGAAGCCAAACCGGGTGCAACGGGGGGTGTAACCTGACCTTGCGCGGCGAAGGCAAGGTACAGACTGCTTTCAGAAAGCGCCCGTGCATCGCTACTGACGTTGTTTCGGGCAGCTTGAACGTAATTGGTCGCATCCTCCTCGAAAGGCACTTTGAACTGCCCCTTGTTGGGGACCAATTCCAAGTCTGAGACGGTGATTTTGCCCCACGCGTTCAGGGACATCTCGATCTTGTTTAGACACCACCCCGCCTCCACCATCTTCTTCTCTTCTGGCGTGCCGCAACTTGATGCCAGAACGATCGTCAAAAGCACGAGAATGAGACGAATTAGCTGGGGCGCGTTACCCTTAGAAACTCGCTGGCGAGGGTAGTAGAGAGGAGTCCTCAGCGTGCGAAGATCACGATACAGATGGTAGGAGTGGTTCATAATGCCTAGTTTATGCAAGCCTTGTCGTCCCACTAGTTTGATTAGGAAACAGAATCGATTAAACATTATGATATTAGCGTTCGGGGTCGGTCTATGGGGTATTCACCCCATATTGACAGCCAGCCCCTTTCTGCTCTTTGCGCCTGACATCAAGGCGAAGTGTCCTGCCGCCAATCGCGACCTCGTAGCGTTCTCAGGTGATGTTTTCAATCATCACGCGCTCGCAGGCCTCACAGAGGAGGAAGCCCTGGACGTTCCTCGCCGCGGTGTGCCAGCGCTGCTGATTGGCTCCCTGTTGCGTGTTGGTCAAGCCTTCGCGCCCTTGCTGCCGAGGATCATCATCGAGACACCGGGCGACGTGCTGTTGAAGGTCCTGCAAACGGGGCACTCGCCGGCTGCTACAACGGTGCGTCGCGCAGCCACCAAGACGGGCACGTCGGTGCCTGGCAGTTCAGAACCCAGGCCGCTTGCTCTACCGTAAGCCGGGCAGGCACTTGCCTCAGCAATCTCATGAAGCGATAGTTGATCCTCGCTCATGCCGAACCACTCGAAAGCACGTACTGCGTTGCGAATTGCGGGTGACGTTGGCTCAGCAGCTTTACATTCCACCACGCGCCCGCTTTCGTGACGTACTTCGCGCAGTAGTCCGACACATCACCCGGCTGTTCACCGGCTCAATCCGGTTGCGGCCGTACCGCTCAAACCAGGTTCGCCAAATGTCCGCCGCCGCACATTGCGGCAATCCACCCACAGCGCGTGCACGTGCTAACCATCCCGCCCCGGATTCGGCTCCAGCGCGTAGAAATACGACACCCCGCCCCACAACTCGCTCCGCATGAACTTCTCATAGCATCGAATGGATCGCGATCCTAGTGATTTGGTGCGCGGTTGCCTTTATGCCAAGACCGACTCCGATGGAGGCTCATGGTAGAGAATGGATAACCAGCCTGCAGACGCCTGCACGAAAGTGCGCTTTGCAGTTGACGGCGGGTGGGAAATATGCCGCAATGCTGGCAAGGGACCTCTCCGGTCCCTCCTGCCGTTTAAGGGGGCTATCTGATGAAGACTACCAGTAAGCCCAAACCCGTGACTGCCGTGCCGCCCGTTCCGCCTAAGGCAGTCACTAACCTTTCCCAACTCGAACAGCTTTCCAACGGGGCTCCGTTGATCGTGGACTTGAAGATCCGCGACCAGGTCGTGCGCTTCACGGGGCGACGGCTCAAGCCGGTGGAGTCCAAGGAAGTGAAGCTGATCCTGGAACGGGCGTTACCGCCGATCCTGCCCCCGGAGAAGGAAGGGATGCCGGCGCGCTACGATTACCGGGACCCGGGTTATCTGCGCCGCCTGGAAGAAGACAAGCGTCAGGCCCGCGCCTTGGCCCTGCACACGGCCTTCCCCTTGTTCGCGGAAGCCCTGGCCCAGGAATCGCCCAATGACCCGGTGGATGCCCAGCGGATTTGCCAGTTCATCGAATCGCGCCGCCTCGATGATGACATTCTCGATGCGTTGTTTGCCCGCGTCTATGAACGGCAGGTGGACGCGGCGACGGTCAGTTTTTCCTAAGGCAGCAACTTCCGGAGCGGCTTGAACACTACGAGTTCAAGAAGCTGCTGCCGGATGACAAAGCCCTGCCGCCGCCATCCGATGAATACCTGGAGATGGAGACCGCCAAAGCCTTTGGCTACCGCTGGGGCGATTGGCTGGTGGAACATCCCCGCTTGAGGGCGCAGATGATGGCTCACGAACTGGTCAAGGGCATGCGCGACGCCTACCTGATGGAGCAACGCCAGGCCGTGGCCGAGAAGGGACCCAATCCCAAACAGCCGGCAGTGTGGGACACCATTCGCAGCCGGTTCTTTCGGTAATGGGAAGTATGGGAAGAATGCGAGTGATGAAGCCGCCTCAGCCATAGCTGATAGCCAATAGCCAATAGCCGATAGCCAAGCGCCATGAGCGAGAGTAATCCGATCTTGCAGGACACCATCCGGCTGGACGTGGAAGTACCGCAGCAGGTCAAGGGGTTGAGCGACCTGCTGACGCAGTTGGAGCAGGTGAAGCGGGCGGCGCTGGCGGTGGATGCCGCGCTGAAAAGGCGGCGGCGGCAAGCCGGCGCTGAACGGCGCGGCGACTGGTGGCCGAGATCAAGGAACTCCAGAAAGGCTCAGCGGCAGGCCGCTGGACCTGAACTTGAAGGGGTTGAGCCAAGCTTTTGATGTGCCGCTGCGGCAGTTCAAGGCGTTACGTCCGCCACAAAAGGACCTCAAAGCGGGAGTTTGCCTGAGCCAGTGACGGGGATGTTGCGCTCGGCGGAAGCCGCGGGGCGGGTGCTGGATGCCTTCTATACGCACCAGGCGGCCCAACGCCAGGCGCAACTCAAGCAACTGCAAACGCCGACCTTGACCTCCGTCCACGGCAGCGGGGAAGCGAAGGTGGACGGGCCGGTGAAGCTCGCTGTCCTGGCCGACCAGGTGCAGGCGTCTGTAAGCGGGACGGTCAGCTGGTGATCCCCGCCGAGCAAATCATCGCGACGGGCCTGGCCCGCAATGAGAAAGGGCAGTTCGTCGGGGCGGAGGAGGACAAAGTGGAGGACAAAGTGGGGGACGAAGTGGAGGACGAAGTGGTAAAGGGCCGCTCGATGTGGGGCCGCAGCCGGGCGAGTATGCGCGGCATCGGGTCGAGAACCTTCAGAGTGGAGCGATCCGGGAGACGATTTCGCGGCGGGATGCCGCTGGCCGCCTGGTCCATGAAACCTGGACCAACCTGAAAGGGGAGATCACGCGGCGGGCCTCCGAATCCACAACCGGCGAAAGTCCGATGCAGGAATTCAACCGGCTGCGCAAAAGCCTGGTCGAGAAATATAACTTGGGCGTCGCGCATCTGCCGCTCGATGACCGGATTGCGCATGACCTGGGGCTGAGTCATGTGCTGGGCCAGCACGCGAACGAGCTGGAGAATCTGCTGAGCGGGTCGGGCTACCTGCAAAAGGCGCTGGGACCGGTGCAGGCGCAGAACCTCCAGGCCGCGCTGAGCGAGCGGGCGGCGGTCCTGCGAGCGCGGGCGGGCTCCTTGGCCAGCGGTGCGCAGAGTGCGCTGGACCGCGTCGTCGAGCGCAAGGTGCAGCAAGAGTCGAAGCGCACGGTGCGCGAGCAGGGTCAAGCTCTGGCGGCGGCGGGTGAGGAAGCGGGTCACCGGGCGGCGTTGGCGGGATCGGCGGCTACCGAATACAAGAACTCCAACAAGGACATCTTCCGCACGGGCGCGGTGCAAACCCGTTACTTCGGGATGAAGGCGACGGGCTCCGAGGAAGCGGCGCGCATCATCGAGGCGGCGCTGGCGGCCAATCCCAATGCGGCCCCACGCTTGCGGCGGCGGATGCAGATGCGGATGGAGGAACACTTCGCGGATGCGCGGGTCTTCCGGTCCACGGCAGGGGGTGACGACGTGCATCCCAGCGGCGAATACGGCCGCTTTCTGGCCGGGTTGAAGGCCTTCACGCCGATGGGGATGCTGGCCAACATCACCAAGGTCTCGGGCTGGGCGGCGGCGGTGACCATGCTCTACAAGAGCGTGGAGTTGGCGCGTTACTCGCTGGAACGCTTCATTGAAGTGGGCGAGCAAACGGCGCGGTTGGATGTGGTCTTTCGCAAGGTCGGCGGCTCGACGGAGGAATTGACCAGCGACATTCTGAAGCTGGCCGCTGCCAACGCCACCGACACCGGCAAGGCGATGGAGAGCGCGACGGAGTGGGCGCGGCTGGGCCTGTCCCGCTCCGGGGTGGCGGAAGCAACGCGGGTGTCGCTGGCGGCGGCGAACGTGGCGCACATGAAGCCCGAGGAGACCACAAGCAACTCAGCACGTTGATGCACGTCTTTGAGCTGGATGCTTCGGACCTCAACGGCGTGCTCGGGATGCTGACGGCGACCTCGCAGCGTTACAACGTCACTCTCGAGGATTTGTTTACCGGCCTTGACCGTTCGGCGGCGACCGCCAAACAGGCGCGGGTGAGCCTGGCCGAGTTGCAGGCGTTGCTCGCCGTGATGGTCGGCCGGACCGGGCAGACCGGCATCATTGTCGGCAACACGCTCAAGAACATCTTCACCCAATTCAACAACCCCACAATCCAGCGGTATTTGCGCCAGCAGTATGGCGTCGAGACGATGGTGACGGCGTGCTGGTGTCGGTCCTCACTATTGATACTTCCGGCGGGAATCCCCTGGGCGATTGCCGCGTCCGGCTTTACCGGGGCCAGTGGCTGTGGTCGGACTCGGCGAGAGGCCTTGGCGCGCACGGAAACGACCTTGTTCCAGGCTCTGTCAATGTTCTAGCTAAGCCTTTTGCCGCTTCCTGACACGGTAACGGACGGCGTCTTCTTTGACGTGGAAGCCGATTTCAGGTTTAGGCGGCTGCGGAGGCGGTTCCAACAGGGGGCGGAGCTTCTGGAGGATCTCCCGCAGCGTCACATCGTGAACCAGCAACGTTTTGTCTATCTCGGCCAGGCGTCGGAGAATGGCCGCATTCGCGGCGACATCCTGGCGCATTTTGACGAAAGCACGAATGACATAGACGCTCATGGCGACGGCGCGGGGGCTGTTGAGGATATTGGCGGCCATGAGCGCGCCGTGTTCGGTGAAGACCACAGGCAGGTGGCGGACATTGCGTTTGGATGCGGTCGCAAATTGCGACCGCATACTTCCGTCTATGTTCAGGGCCGCAATTTGCGACCTTAAAGCGGCCCATTCCTCTAGCTTGAGCTGGAATGCGAAATCTCCCGGGAAGCGGTCGAGATTGCGGCGGTACTGCTCGTTGAGCCGTTTAGTCGGCACGCCATACAACCCTGCCAGGTCGGCATCGAGGATAACACGTTGGTCCCGGACGGAATGAATCAGGTGGACTACGTCAGGGGCAAGCATCAACTCGGTTTTGCTCATCATGCAGCAGGGGGTTATCAGGGTGCCATCGCCTTGGCCAGCCGATTCGGAGCTCATGCCTTAACAGAAAGGCGCAGGACGAGGGCAGCCATATCGGGGTCAGCCGGAGGTTAGGCTCATGACGCAAGCTCCCAGGCCGGACTTGGGAGGCTAATTGATCTGTCGGGCCGGTTTGGGCGAGGAGGCAATGCTCTGCTCAGTTTTGAAAGGGCTTCGCGGTAGCTGGTCGCCACTTCGTCCGGTTGGGTTACGGTCGTGTCCAGGTCGCGCAGGAGGCCGTCTTGCAGGCCATCGTTTCTTCACTGATTTGCCCTTTCGTGCTCTGAGTCTGGAGGAGGCAGGCGGCAGGCGTGGGGGGCACCCACGTCTCAAAAGGCGAGGTTGCGACGTTACCATCAGGTGCTACAGTGCCGACATGAGCGCAGTCGAGATGGTCATTGAGAAGGTGAAACAACTGGACGAGGCGCATGCGCGGCAGTTGCTGACCTGGTTGCAGGGGCAGGAAGGCGCGGCAGCGCCAGCCGGGCAACCGGCGGGCGCGCTGGCGATGCTCGGTTTCGCCCGGCGCTTTCGGCCTGAACCGCGCGCCACCGCCGATTGGATGGAGGAACTTCGCGCCGGAGAGCATGCCTGATGGCCTGGGTGGTGGATACCTGCCTGCTGATGACGTGGCCGAGGCCGACCCGAAATTCGGCGTGGCATCGGCCAAACTCCTGGACCTCAAACGTGCAGAGGGCCTCACGATTTGTCCCGTGACCTATATCGAACTCGCGCCGGTTTTCAATGGCGCCCAAGCCGCTCAGAAGGAGTTTCTATTCAACCTTGGCCTGAGTGGGCCGGAAGCCTGGACGGAATTGGACACCGGGGAAGCTTACCGCGCCTGGCACCGCTATGTCGCGGCGCGCCGCACGCTCGCCAAGTCCTGCGCTCGGTGCAACACCGCCAGAATCTGGACCTCCGTTTCCGTTGGCAGGTAGAAGATGAGATAGTTCCGGAAATCTGGAATTACCCACGACCGCAGTCCAGCCACTGAGAAGCTCCGGAGGCGTCCAATGCGGGGGTGGCGCTTGAGGATCTCGAACGACTTTTCGGCCGCCGTGAGGAAATGGTCCGCCGCGTCCGTAAGGACAGGTATTTTGTATTGCCAAAGATGCGATGCACTGCATCGCGTAGCGATGGGGCGAGGGTAGCCGTGGGCCCGCGGTCCACGGGGGCCAAGCCACCACAGCCCGCGCGTCGCGGTAGCGACGCCCGAACTACGCGTGTGAGCGCTGGTTCAAGCGTCGCTACGGGACGCGCGAGGTCGCTGTTCTCGGCTGCCGTGGGCCGCAGGCCCACGGCTCTGGAGATTGGACATTCCGCCGCCTGAACAGGAGCCAATCCCAAAGGGATTGCATCACTCAACCCAGGGTTGCGCGCTGAGCGCTACCCTGAGGGGAAGATGGGTTGGGGGATCAACCCTGAAAGGGTGGTATCGTTTGTCTCCTTCACGGCGGTCAATCCCACACATAATCATATGCAAGGGGCCGCGATCTAACCCTTTCAGGGTAAATGGCCCTCGCGCGCGCGCACCCAGGGTAGCGCTCGGCGCGCAACCCTGGGCTGAGGGATACAATCCCTTCGGGATTGCCCGTACGGCGTCGCGTTTTCGGCAGACAGAATGTGCAAACTCCAGTGCCGTGGGCCGCAGGCCCACGGCTACCCTCGCCCCATCGCTACGCGATGGCGGACTCGCTCTGCACCTCGGCGCTCCCCGGGGCGTTCTTGAATCCGCCCTGGGCCTGCTAAGATTGGCCTATTGGGTGTCCGGGTTGGGAGTCGCCGACCGTTTCGATGAGTGCCGGTCGAACACGGTCCAGGGCGGGCGGCCGTTGGGCTCGCCCCGGGATGGGGTGAACACCCCATAAAAGAGTAGTTGATTACCACTATTAGGAATAGTATCGTAGCGGCAATTCCAATTTTTCGGCTCGCGGGCGAGCCCAGCCCGGACTGGGGCCTTTTCCCGTTTGCGCCGGAGCGGTGGTCAAGTGTCCTATGGATACATTCGTTTGCCGGGTAGTGGTGGCGGCTGCGCGAGGCCAGAACGCGGGTGGAACGTCACCTCGAAAGTCGGGCTGGAACCCAGAGCGATGAAACCCTGGTGCTTTGCTCTGATTCTGCTGCTATGGTCCGGGCGGGCGGGGCAAGCCCAGGCAGCGGAGGCAGAGGGCAGCAGGGCCAAGGTCTATTCGACGTCCGGGGTGGTGCAGCAAGTGAGCGCTACGGAAGGACGGGTCACGATCCACCACAAGGCCATTCCGGATTTCATGCCGGAGATGACGATGGACTTCAAGGTCAGGGACACTAATGATGCGGGGTGTGCTGGCGGGTGCGGAGATCGGTTTTAAGCTGCTGGTGCTGCGAAACGATGCCTGGATAGAAGACATCCACACGGTGGGGTACGTCAAAGGGGGGATCAGCCGCCGCCCGGTCCGGAGGCGGCGAAGGTGCCTGAACTGGGGGAGGGCGACCGATGGCCCGACGCCGAATTGCTGGCCGACGATGGCCGGCGGATTCGGTTCTGGATTTCCGGGGCCGGACCGTGGCGCTGACGTTCTTTTTCACCCGCTGCCCCTTGCCCGAATTCTGTCCGCGGATGAACAGCAATTTCGCGGCAGCGCGGGCGTTGTTGCAATCGGCTCCGGGGGCGCGAACCAATTATTGTTTTCTTTCCATTTCCTTTGATTCGGATTTTGACCGGCCGGCGCAATTGACGGCCTATGCGCACGCGTTTCGCCAGGGCGGGGGCGTTCCCTGGGTGTTCGCGGCGGCTCCGCCGGAGACGCTGGGGCGGCTGCCGCGGCGGATGGGTTTGTCTTACCGGGGCCAGGGGGGCGGCATTTCCCACAACCTGCGGACGGTCGTGCTGGATCCGCAGGGCCAGGTCTTCCGCCAATTCGACGCAACTATTGGAGTTCAGAGGAACTCACGAACGCAATGGAGAAAGCCAATGGCAAACGGGTTAGCAACCCATCCTTATGAAGACGATAAACTTGACCGTCTATTGCTGCTTACTCAGTGGACTGGTGGCAGCGCCTTCACGCAGCGTGGCTCAGCCGGCGCTGCTCATCCGGGACAGCCCGGCCGATACGGGGGCTGAGCCGGATAATGCGACGGACCCATCGGTGAACCCGAATGGGGAAATGTGGGTGAGCCAGGACATCTGGGTCACGCAATCTCCCATGGCCGGCTACACGCCCTACCCGTTTTCGAGCGCGACGCCGCCGCTGTGGCTGACCGCCACGCCGGATCCGAACCAGGACCCGCAGAACCGGGACCCGCTCTTGAGCCAGCCCAATTACCTGTATGTGCGAAACAGCAACGTGGGACGCTCCCTCCAGCGGCACGGAGCAGCTTCACGTGTATGGGCTAAGGCGTCCACCGGTTTGAGTTGGCCCAATCAATGGGTGGATTACATGGCCTCGGATTGCGGCCGAGCAAGCCGATGACGTTGACATTATCGAGCCTTGCCGCAACATTGCCGATCCCTCGGTCCACTGTCCGAGGTGCTGAACTATCTGAGTGCGATCAACGCGATCGCCCAGAACGCGAGTCTTCATTTTCGGTCGGCGTTCAATACTGGGACAAACAGAACGCGGAGCATTATTTCGTCGCCACGAAGTTACATTAACGGTCCGGCTCCTGCCGCTGGTTTGCCGAATGCTGGCGCGCCGACCTTTTCGGCGCATAACTCGGACGGTTTTTGGCCCTGGCATTGCGAGGTCGTCAACCGTTACGAGATGCCGCCGCGCCAGGCGAACCCAACGGTCACACTTTTCTACTGGAACTGGAGCCAGGATCCAAGGACCTGGCCGGCTGCGGTGGACCGGCCGTCACGGCGGGCAGCCCAAACGGGATTGGGGGTTTCAATGGCTAAATCGCGAGCGCTTTTATCGAGAAGCGGCAATGTCAGCGGCGCCCTGGCGCCGATGGCGCCGCCGCCAGTCCAGGCGGTCTTCCCCGCCAATGGCCTGGTAGTCAGCCGCTTCACCGGACAGTCCCCCAGTTCGCCGAATTCAAC
>CAVZMQ010000005.1:0-141278 GCA_963776365.1 Candidatus Acidiferrales bacterium
AATTCCGTCGGCGATCCGTACCGGCTGGTTGCTGTGAAATAGCCCAGCGTCTGATAGCCCCACGACCCATCGTACGGATGCTCCATCCCCGGCAGCAGTCAGTGTGCGTGTACCCCAGGTCCTTCACATACGGAATAGTTGATCGCCCGTTCGCGGTAAGTCAGCCAGCGATTCTGCTGCTCCGGAATCCGCCGCCATGACCCAGATGCACTTCATAAATACTGATCGGCCGCTCCAGCCAGTTTCCCGCCCGCGTTCTTCCATCCATGTGGAGTCTCCCCACGCGTGCTCGTCGATGCGCGCCACCACCGATCCATCATTCGGCCGCAACTCCGAAGCAAAGGCATAGGGGTCCGCTTCAGCGGCAGAATCACATCCTCCTTGCCCACAATTTCGAACTTATAAATCGTGCCCTCGTCAACTCCGGAAAAAACAATTCCCAAATCCCCGACGAACCACGAAACCGCATCGGGTTCACGCGGCCGTCCCAGCGGTCGAAATCTCCACAGGTGACGCGCCGCGCATTCTGTGGCCACACCGCAAAATGCACGCCCGTCACGCCGTCCACCCGTTTTTATGTGCGCGCCGAGCTTTCCGTATGCGTCGTAATGTCGCCCTTCGCCCATCAAATACAAATCAAACTCCGTTAGGAGAAAAGGGAAGGCGTACGTGTCGTAATGATCGATGATTTCGTCGTACTCGGTGCGGAATCGTATGCGGTAACTCGACGGAGCCGGCGCGATTTCACCGATTCCGGGCAGCACCACTTCAAAAAATCCTTCCGGGTGCAACTTTCGCATCAACAGAGTTTCCGGCGACTCGTGCCACGCGCTCCCATCTGGCCGCCGGAACAAGAGCAGTTGTGCGTCCGCCGCGCGCGGCTGAAAAAATCGTACCGCCCACCGCCGCCCCTCGGGCGAATCCAGAGGTTGTGGCCCTAAGATCCCGAAAGGATCGGCATTCCGCGCCACCAGCAACGCTTTGAGTCGCGCGAGCAGGTCCGTTGGTGCTGCTTTCGGATTAGACCTAGTGGAGTCAGGCACCTCTGCATTCTATCGGAACTCCCAACACCCGCCAAAATTCTTTGCCCTCTTTACTCAATAATCCGTAATACCGAACAGAACGCCGACCTCCTCATCGGCTCCTGGGTTTCCCAACAAAACGCCCGTCATTCCGAACGCAGTGGGGAATCCCTCTCCCGTCGCTCAGACAACCCTGGTAACGGCATGCCTTCAGGCCGGCAACCCGTCGGCTCCCCGTCTTGGTACGGGCCTTCCGAGGCGTCCGCCAAAATCCCGCCTCCTCACCCGTCATTCCGACCGTAACGAGCCGGCCTTCCTCCTCCGCGCGGTTACTGCGCGCGGGGTTCTGTAGCAGAGGAATCTCTCTTCGATTGAGTGCGCTCCCTGTCGTCCTTACGGGGATCTTTCTCGCCACAATGGGATCTCAACAGGGACCGGTGGGCATCTTTTCGCGACGGCTGAGGGATTCCGCGCCCGAGTGTTCCCTCAACCGCCGCTTGGTGGCAGCCGCTTTCGCCGCCTACCAAGTTCGTTCCGTCAGGGGGACCGAACGGTTGTAGGGTCGCACTGGGTAGGCCTCGACGCAATCCGTCGGAAGTCACCCGATCTCACCTATTTGAATGAAAGGGAAGCCCGCTCCACCAACTTGAACCCCAAGAAAACGACTTCCCAATTCGCGACCCACCCCCGCGTTTGGGCAGGCCCCGCGAACGATGGTACAACTGGGGGATGCTGCTGCGCGGCCGTATCCGGATGTTCTTTTTCTATGATGTGGGCGAAGCCTTTGATTTGGAGAAGCTGCGCAGTTTGCTGGGTGCGCGCGGCGGCCCGATCAAGCCCGAGTTTCCTCGACGCACCCCGGAGTACATTCGATTTGAGAATCCGCCACTGATGGAACCCAGCGAGCCGCTGACCCTGCCCAGTGGCGAAAAAGTGGTGTGCTCCCTGAAATACTCCGAATACGCGATCGTAGAGGTTCAGTTGGAGGCGCCCTTCGAAGGCGACTGGGACGTTTTCTTGGCGCAGACCTCCCGCTGGATGGATGCGCCAGAAATCGAGCCGGAGGGGCGTGCCGCGGCCGCCAAGCATCTCCAGAAAATCGCCGGAACGGTAATCAAACCCAGGGAAGAGTGGCTCCAGGAGAATTTTCTCGTCGTGGAACTGAACGAAATTCGCGGCGACAACGGGGAAGCGTTGACCGCCGAGCAACTGCTCGCTTCCCACGGCGCCCAGATTGTTCAACTTATTCGCGGCGAGGCCACGCCGTTGGCGCGCAGCACTGCCGACCGCCTGCTCGAAGGCAGCTTGTCCTACTATCCTTCGGACTTGCTGGTGGTCGCGGCTACCGCGGCGTTCGTCTACGACCGTCCGGAAGAGGCGGCCTGGACCGTTCAAATTCTCGAATACGCAAAAATGCAATTGCTGGAGTTTCGCTACTACGATAATTTCATGACCCGCGTGCTCAGTGATGTGTACAACACCTTGGACCGCAAGAAAAATGTCTTGCTCTCGCGATGGACGCTCCCCGGCGAAGCCAATCGTTTAAACACGATCCGGTTGGACGTCATGGAGTTGACTGAGCGCATTGATAATGCCGTGAAATTCGTAAGCGATACCTTTTACGCGCGTGCCTACCGCCTGGCGGCAGCTCGCGTGGGCGTTGCCGAATATCGCGATTTGGTCGAGAAAAAATTACAAACGGCTGGCGAATTGTACGGCTTCATGATGGCGCAGTTCAATGAGGCGCGATTATTTTTGTTGGAGGCGGCCATCACGGTGTTGTGCCTGTTGGATGTATTGCTATTGTTGCGGGGAAGATAAAAAGCTAACCGCGTAGAGCGGTCTCCAAAGGGGGCTCAATGCGTGTGACCATTGCGCACAAGAAGACGAAGGCGGAAGTGAAGGACACCGTCGACCGCACCTTCGACAAAATGTTCGAGGGCGCGGGCGGCATGCCCGTGCGGGTGGAGGTGCAGCAGAAGGGTTGGAACGGAGATGTGCTGACTTTTGCGGTCATCGCTAAAATGGCATTTATGAGCACGCCCATCAAGGGAACCGTCGAAGTGACCGAGCGCGATGTCACCGTGGATGCCGATCTGGGTATTCTCGGAAACCTTGTAGGTGGAAAAAAAGCTCAGGAAATTGTGGAGAAGCAGGTCAGAGGCTTTTTGAATTAAACATGTTCCTTATCGGGACGTCCTTCCGCGGCCGTCCGTCACCCGACCCTTCCACCCCCCCGTATCGTCTGCAGCCTCCATCGGTATTCCAGGGGCATCGCAACCGGCCCTCCCCGGAAGGCGCACTCCACCCGCATAAAATGCGGCTGAATGTACACCACGAACTGGCCGCTGCCTGTTGACTCGAAGGTAAAGGAAAGCTACGATGCCGCCAAGGTTCCGGGGTAATGGTCGAAGGAAAATTTGCTCACTATGTAGTGCTGGACCAGGCCGGCGCGGGGGCGATGGGTGTGGTTTATCGCGCCCGCGATGAGCGGCTACAGCGCGAAGTCGCCTTGAAAATCCCGGTGGAAGGCGCAGTTCTGACGGAGGCGTTGCGCGAGAAGTGGTTGGCGGAAGCTCGCGCCGCATCAGGACTCAATCATCCAAACATCTGCACCATCTATGAAGTCGGCGAGTACGAGGGTCAGCCGTACATCGCCATGGAATACCTGCCTGGGCGTCCACTGAACGCCTGCATCCCCGACGATGGATTACCCACAGAAACGGTGCTGGAGTATGGAGCGGAAATCGCCAGCGCGCTGGAGCACGCGCATAGCCACAATGTGCTGCACCGGGATCTGAAGTCGGCGAACGTGCGCAAGTCCGCGAACGGCCAAGTAAAAGTGTTGGATTTTGGCCTGGCTGCCAGCCTCAAGGACAAACCCCTCGAGGGCGCCACCGATTCCAAGGCCACCGATACAGGCGGAGCGCCCGGTACACTCGCGTATTTGGCCCCGGAAGTTTTGACCGGAACGCCGGCGGACGCCCGCGCCGATATCTGGGCGTTGGGCGTGCTCCTATACGAGATGGCTTCGCGCGCCCACCCGTTTCCAGGGCGCACCACCTACGAACTCTGTAGCGCCATTTTGAAAGAAGCTCCGCGGCCGTTGCCCATGCATGTGCCGCCAGGTTTGCGCGCCATTATTTTGCGCTGTCTGGCCAAGCAGCCGGAACAGCGCTACCAACATGCTGGCGAAGTCAAAGCAGCGCTGGAGGCCCTGCATTCCAATGGCGGCATGATGGCCTCGGTGGCCGCTGCTGCGGCGGGTGCCGCATTCACCGAAAAGAATACCAATAGCCACGCTAAAACTGTTAGCGCGCGGCACGCACACCTGGCGAGCTACTTATTGATGGCGGGCGGCCTTCTCGCTTTGATTGCCGCCGGCATTTATTTCATGGTTGGCGCCACGCCGAAAGTGGGCAGGCCCGAGCCAGGCGGGAAATTGCGCCAGTTGCTGGCCACCCAGAAAACTATTTTAGGTCCGGCGCTTTCTCCTGATGGGAAGATGCTGGCGTATATGGAGGAAGGCGAGAACGGAGACGATTTGTATTTGACGCGGGTGGCGGGCGGAGAGCGGATGAGGTTGACGAAGGAGGTATCGTACAAAGGCGAGCCAGTGTTTTCGCCGGATGGGGAGAAGGTCGCGTTCGCGCGAAAACTCCCGGGAGAAGACGAAGGAGAGATTTGCACCATTGCGACGCTGGGCGGCGAGATTACCACGGTGATCAAGGGCGGGTCGATGCCCGCATGGTCGCCGGACGGTACCCGCTTGACATTTGTGCGTGGGAAAGCGGGAGAGCCGGAAACGCTGGCGATTGTGGCCATCGATGGATCGGAATTGCGGACCATCGTGGCGGGCGATGCCATTTATCCGTTCTTGGGAAGGCCCGCGTGGTCTCCCGATGGCCACACCATTGCCGTGGCGCGCAGCCGTGGCGGAGATAGCCGCGACATTTGGCTGGTGGGCGTGGCTGGCGGAAGCGCAACGCTGCTGACGCACGGCACCCCGGGAGAATCCGACGATATGCCGGTGTTTGCCGCCGACGGACAGGGGCTGGTGGTTCGCTCGAACCGGCGCGGGGCGCGCAATATCTGGTATCTGGACTTGAGCGGGAAGGGAGCGACACAGCTAACCACCGGCGCAGGGCCAGACTCAACGCCAAGCGTGGCGCGCGACGGCTCCATGGCCTTTCTGAATTCGCGAACGCGCTATGTGCTGGTGCTGTATGAACTAGCGACAGCACGTAGCAAAACGCTTCTGGCGGACGCGGGAATTTTGTGGGCTCCCGCTTTTTCGCCCGACGCCAAGGAAGTGGCGTACTCCCGGGGCGAGCCCGACGGTGCCTGGCACCTGTGGACGGTGCCGGCCGATGGAGGCATGGCGCGGCAGTTGACCTCGGGGAAGTTGCTGGAGATCTATGGACGCTATGCACCCGATGGACAAGAAATTATCTATAGCACCTGGGGGCCGGAGCCCTTGACCATAGGGAAAGTGTCGCGGGTCGGGGGAGCGACGCGAGCGTTGGCGCCGAAAGCGACCACCAGCGATTCCTACGCGGATATTTCATCGGATGGCAAGTGGGTGGTGTTTGCGCGCACCGAAAATAAGGCGTCGCACTTATATGTGCGCGCGTCAGATGGAACCGGCGAGGCCCGGCGCGTCGGAACCGTCGAAGGAACCGTGCCCCGCTGGTCCCCGGATGGAAAGTGGATTGCCTTCAGTCCCAACCGCGGATTCCGGGATGGCGTCTTTATCGTCCATGCCGATGGCAGCGGATTGCAACGCGTAGCCGAACGCGGTGGCTGGCCGGTATGGTGGCCCAAGGGCAATCAGATTGGTATGCAAACCGTGGGACCAGAGGGGAATACCGAGTTCACCGTGGTCACGCTCAAGACCGGAGAGTCGCGGGTGTTGCCGGGTCTGAAGTTGCAGGGCACCAATTTTCCTTTTGACGTGTCCAAGGATGGCAAATGGTTGGTGACCACCAATTCCGTGGATGAGTCCAACGAGATTTGGCTGCTGGAAGGCGAGCCAAAGTGACCGGGACCCAGTTGCGCAAAGGCCTCTGAGGTTGTTCTTCGGTTTCCCTTCCCGTGTTTTCTGTGACTCGATGTCTCCCGCTCCTTGAACCCCCAGGTTTTAACTTCAAACTTTGAACTCTTAACTCTGAGCGGCACTCGCGGCCGCTCCGCGCGTTGACTTGCCTCAGTCTCGCACCTAAGATGGCGCGTTGATGCTTACCGATACGCGCATTGGAAAGACCGTCTCGCATTACCGGATTGTCGAACGCCTTGGCGGCGGCGGCATGGGCGTGGTGTACCGAGCCGAAGACACCCGCCTCAGACGCGCCGTTGCACTGAAATTCCTGCCGGAAGAGTTGGCACGCGATGCGCAAGCGCTGGAACGTTTCAAGCGCGAGGCCCAGGCCGCCTCCGCCATCAATCATCCCAACATTTGCACCGTGTACGACGTCGGCGACGAGGACGGCCATGCCTTCATCGCCATGGAATGCCTGGAAGGGCAAACGCTGAAGGATCGCGTCGCCGCCGGGCGCGTCGCACAGACCCAGTTGCTCAAATGGGGCATTCAGATTGCCGATGCCCTGGAAGCGGCGCACGCCAAGGGACTGATTCACCGCGACATCAAGCCCGCTAACATTTTTATTACTTCGCGGGAAGATGCCAAGATCCTCGATTTTGGACTGGTGAAACAGTCGGCCGCCGCGGGCCTAGCCGTTTCCCAACTGCCCACCGCCACCGAAGACTGGATGCTCACCACGCCCGGCTACGCCATTGGCACCATGGCGTACATGTCGCCGGAGCAGGCGCGCGGCGAAGAACTGGATGCGCGCACGGACCTCTTTTCTTTCGGTGCCGTCCTCTACGAAATGGCCACCGGTCAGCAGGCCTTTCGCGGCAACACCGCGGCGTTGGTTCACGACGCCATTCTGAATCGCGAGCCGTCGGGTTTAACCGAGACCCGAGAACTAAAAACACCAACCGCAAAAACTCTCGCCGCTCGTTGGCCTGTCCCTGTTGATGCCCTAGCTCACATTATTCGCAAAGCCTTGGAGAAGGACCGCCGGCTCCGCTATCAAAGTGCCACCGAAATGCGCGCGGATTTGGAGCGCCTCAAGCGCGACACGGAAACCGGAGTGGTGATCAAGGCAAGTGAGGAAACCACCGGCGCGGGGGGCACGCGGAAATGGATTTGGGCGAGCGCCGCTGCCGTTGGCGCTTTGCTTGCCGGGGTAGCAACGGTTGTCTATTTACACCGCACCGGAGGCGCCCCGCCAATAACCGGGCCGTGGGAGCAATTGACGTTCTTTGCCGATTCCGTGGTCTATCCCGCGCTCTCTCCGGACGGACGCATGCTCGCGTATTTACGCGGCGAAAGCACATTTCTGGTGCCGGGCGACGTGTATGTCCAGATCCTCCCGAACGGCGACCCGGTGCAATTGACGCACGACACCACCACCAAGTTGCGTCCCGTATTTTCGCCGGATGGCACCAAGATCGCCTACGGAACCGTGGACCCGTGGGATACCTGGGAAGTGGGCGTGCTCGGAGGTCAGTCCCGCCCAATCTTACGAAACGCTTCTTCACTAAGCTGGATTGCGGGAGGGCAGCGGCTGCTGTTCAGTGAAATCAAGAGCGGCTTGCACATGGTGTTGGTGACGACCGACCAGGGGAGGGGCCAAAGCCGCGATGTCTACGCGCCTCCCGGCGAACGCAGCATGGTTCACCATTCCTACCTCTCGCCGGATGGCCAGTGGGTTCTCGTGGTGCTCATGAACTCCCAGGGACAATTGGTGCAATGTCGCGCGGTGCCTTACAGTGGCGCAGGCACCGAGCAGCTCGTAGGCCCGCAGGGCGAGACCTGCACCTCGGGCGCATGGTCGCCGGATGGCAACTGGGTCTATGTAAGCGCGGAAAAGGACGGCGCTTTCCACATCTGGCGGCAGCGATTTCCAAACGGGGAGTTGCAACAGGTGACCGCCGGCCCGACCGAAGAAGAGGGAATTGCCATGGCCGCGGACGGCCAATCATTCGTCACCTCCGTGGGAACAAAAGACAGCAGCGTTTGGATCCACGACAAGAACGGCGATCGCCAGATTTCGTCCCAGGGAAACGCCTCGATGTCCACGTTTTCGGCAGACGGCGCGCGTTTGTATTACCTCAAGCGTACTGGCCGCGACCCCAATCAGGAAGTGTGGCGCTTCGATCTAAAAACCGGCCAGAATGAACGTTTGTTGCCCGGATATGGCGTGGCCGCGAAGCAAGGGGAAGCCACCAAGAACTACGCCGTATCCAACGATGAGAAATATTTGGCCTTTGCGATGCTGGATGACCAGGGAGTATCTCATATCTGGATTGCGCCGACCGATCACCGCGCTTCGCCGCACCAATCGCCGTCCCGCTACAGCGAGGACTCCCCGGTTTTCCTGCCCGATGGCGAGCTTCTCTACCGAGCCACCCGCGAAGGGAAAAATTATCTGTATCGAAGAGCGTTGGAGGCTGGAGAAGAAAAGTTGGTTATGCAAGATCCGATTTTGGGGATCCACACGGCCTCTCCCGATGGCAAATGGGCCGCCGTGGCGGTGAGCCGGGATCAGGATGTCGCGCATCCTTACCGCACCCTGGCCTATCCCATCGCCGGCGGCCAACCGGTCACCTTGTGTCGCACCATCTGCGCCATAGGGTGGGACTCCAATACCTCCCACATGGTTTTGAATCTCTACGAGCTCAAGCACGGGGTTTCCTATTTCGTGCCCACGGAAAAAGGAGTAGGGGTGCCGAAGTTTAACGCCGATGGCGTGCCGGATAGTGACGAACTCAAAAAATTGGGAAAGACCAAGGGCATCGAGGAGTCCGTCGAATCCGCCGTGTCGCCGGAAGAGTATTCGTTTACCCGGACTACCGTGCGCAGGAATTTGTATCGGGTTTCAGTGGGAAGATGACCGCGATGGACAATCTGCGGGTCGTGCTGGTGGCCATACGGAATCCGCTGAACATGGGCGCCGTCGCCCGCGCGATGAGTAACTTCGGTGCCGCGCACCTGCGCGTGGTACACCCTTTCGAGAAGGCCTTTCGAGAGGCGCGCTCTGCCGTGGGCGCGGCGGCGGTGCTGCGTCAGGCGGAAGAGTGTGCTTCGGTGCAAGAAGCGGTCGCGGATTGCGGCCTGGTCGTCGGCACCACCGCGATCGGTAATCGAGAAATCAAGCATCCTCTTCGAAGTCTGGATAAAGCCGCGCCTTTGCTGCGCAGACGCCTGGCGCGAGATCGTGTGGCCATCCTGTTTGGCTCCGAGAAGAAAGGGCTGTCCAACGACGATTTGAGTTTTTGCCATTGGATTTTGCACATTCCCACGCGCCAGGAACACGCCTCCATGAATCTCGGCCAGGCCGCTGCCGTGGTCTTGTGGGAGTTGGCGCGGGGCCTCCGCACCTTTGAAGAGCACGTGGCACGTGGCGCCGCCAACATGGAAACGGTGGAGCGGATGATCTCATCCTGGCTGCAATGCTTGCTCAAAAGTGGTTACGTCGCCGCCCGCAGCGAACGCCTGGCCGAGGAAAAATTACGCCGCATGGTCCGGCGGTTTGTTTTGGATGAAGCGGACGCGGAAGTTTTCTTGGGGATGATGCGGAAGATAGAGTGGAAATTGGGCCCCGGAATTAAGTAAGACCAGCCAGTTAGTGGTAGACGGAGCACCGGAGAATCTTGTGAATGCAAAATGGATCGCGGTGGTGAGCTAGCCACCCACCAACTGCCCCTACTTGGTGTACACCAGTAGGACAAAAGTGTCGGGCAGAATAGCCGGCCGTGGATGCGGGCGGTCGGCTGTAGGAGTCGGCGGCGGCCCGAAGTCCGCTGTCACGGTGTAGACCGTGTGATTCGCGTAGTCCAGCGCCATCGTGCGCGCGCCGCGCTGCGTCTGCAGTATTTCCATAAGAGAAAATTTGCTGGGGGAATCTTCGTGGGCGATCGTGATGGTGCCGTCGCCGCAGGAAGCGAAGGCATACCCAGTGACGGGATCGAAGCGATTGGCGTCGACCCCTTGACCGATGGGCACAGTCCCCATGACCTTCCCAGTGTTGCCGTCGACGAACGTCATCAACTTATTGTGGCACCCGACGACGAGGATCTCATGCGCCGCGTCGATCGCCAGCCCGGAAGGCGATTCGCACGGTGCCAGCGGCCAGGTGTTTTCGATCTTCAGCGTTTTCGCGTCGAACTTCACCAGGGCGCTCTTATCCTCAAGATTGACAAAGATTTTGCCTTTGCCATCGCTGGCGCCAAATTCCGGCTTCCCACCCAAGGGGAACGTGCCCACCAATTGGCCCGTAGCTGCGTCTATGGCAGAAGAGGTGGCGGCGTCACCGTTGAAGGTGAAGACCCGTTTGGAAAACGCATCGTAAATGGTGCCGTCGGTGTCCTCATCGGTTTTAATATTGCCCAAGGGCTTGAGGGACGTGAGATCGAACATGGTGGAATCCCCAGTGCGTCCGTTGGTGGTGAACCCTTTATTGAACTCGTCAGCGATAGCGATGCCGTGGACGCCTTGCGTGTCGGGGATATCGCCGACCACCTTGCCCTGCTCTGGGTCCACGACAATCACGTGCGTGCCTCGCGAGATAAAAAGACGATGCGTTGCCGGATCGACTTCCAGGTAATCCCAACCTCCCGTGCCACCGAGTTGCACTTTTTTCGCGAGATGGTAGCCGGAAGCGCCGGGGGTTTGTGAGAAAGTGCAGGGAGCCCAGAGAAGAGCGAGGGACAACGCGACGCGGAGTTTGCCTGGCATGGAATACCTCCTGGGACGAAGCGGAGTTTAAGCGAACCGGGGGGAGGATGTCACGACGGAGATAAACGAGGGATAAATTCACGCCCGAGAAGCGTAGAGAGCACAAGCAGGGCCGCGAGCTGCGGAAGCGATAGGATAGAACTCTTTGGGTAGCGCCGGCTTCCCTCCGGCTATCCGCATGTGAGGTAGGAATGCCAATAGTTGGACCAACAATTCGCATCATCCTTGTTTCGCTGGCTCTGTGCCCAACAGGCGCTGCCGCTGCTGCGGGTTCGCCGCAGAGCGGCGCCGCCCAGGCCCCGCGCCCCTCCACGGGCAATGTGGCGGGACACGTCGTGCTGGATGTGGGCGGGGCCGGGATGCGCAAAGTCATTGTGGACTTGAGCGCCCAGAACGATGACGAAAAGAAGGACTACACCACTTCCACGGATGCCTTTGGACAATTTCGCATCGAAGGCGTCGACCCGGGAGCCTACACCGTCACGCTCACTCGTTTCGGCTATCTCCCGGTCCAGGATAAAGCGGAAGACCTCACGATTACGCTCGCGCCCGGACAGAACGTGATCGGCTTGCTCTACAAGATGCAAGCCACCGGGGTCATCGCTGGAAAAATCACCGAGCCCGATGGCGATCCCCTCCCTGGCGCAACCGTTTGGGTCACCCGCGTCGAAAGTCACGAGCCCGCGCAGAGCGCCAACGGACCCACCGAGAGCGGTGCGGGCGAAGAGACTACCAATGATCTGGGAGAATTTCGCATCGCCAATTTGCGCGCCGGTCAATACCTCCTGCAGGCTCAGGTTCACGGCGTGGGTCCCGCGCCCGATCCGGCGGACCGCGGCAAGCAGAAGGATCGCGGCGTGTATGCATTAACTTTTTACCCAGGCACTCGGGAGGCCAAGACCGCCAGTCCGGTGCGTGTGACGCCGGGCGGCTTAGCCACGGCGAACTTCAGCGTGATGACCAGTCGTGCGTTTCGCGTGAACGGAAGCGTAATGGCAACCGCGACAGGGAGTCCCGGCAATACCCAGATATTTTTGGTTTCGAATACCGGGCAGACGGAAGCGCAGACTCTACAGGAAGGCGGAAAATTCGAATTTCAGAATATTTTGCCCGGAACCTACGTGGCGCAAATCGTCGAGATGACCGCGGGTGAAGATGGCCAAGCTCCGGTGGCGCATACGCGCATGATCGCTTCGCCGATTGTCGTGACGGATGCGGACGTGGCCGGTTTGCTGCTGGAGCCAGAAGGCGGTGGCTCGGTGAGCGGGAATGTGCGCGTGGAAGAAGAAGGAAGACGGGACTGGAAGAATTTGACGGTGAGTCTTATCCGCGTGGCGGACGGGCCGGAGTTGCCGCAGGTGGCGGAGATTGGAGCGCTGGGCGGGACCGTATCTTTGCGGGAGGATGGATCGTTTGCGATTGGGGACGTAGCGGGTGCGAGGTATCGCGTGTTGGTGGGTGGCGCCGCGATGGGTGACCACTACTTGAAATCAGTGCAGGTAGATGGGCGGGAAGTTGTGGATACGGGATTCACGGTGAATGGCCCGACGAATCTGGAAGTGCTCCTGAGCGCAAAGGGGGCGTCGATTGAAGGGACCGTGGTGGATAGTAACGGCAGTGCTGTAGCAGGCGCCACCGTAGTGGGGTTGCCGAGTGCGGGGAACGTGGGGCGGATCGATGCGTATCCAGGAGGAGAAACCGATGCCAGCGGACATTTCTTATTACGGGGAATCATTCCGGGGGCGTACGTAGTGGTGGCGTTGAAGGAGAAGCCGGAGGATGTGCGCAATCCCGAGTTTTTTCAGAAGTACGGCGATAGGGGGCAGATCGTGGACTTGGGAGAGGGCGACAAGAAGAGTGTTACCGTGCAGGTGCTCGAGGAGTGAGAATCAGAACGGAAGGGAAGTCAAAGAGAGTGCGGAGAGTGCGGAGATGGAAGAGGAGACCATGAGAATCTTCCGGCGTATCATGATAGCGACGGTTTGTGCTTGCGTAACCCTGATCACTCTGAGAACTCCGCGCGCGTTACCCCACGGTGCACCTGCGTCAGTCCTTGTAGCGCAGGCGGAAAGTAGCTCCACTGCAGCCCAAAGCGCTCAGCCGGAGAAGATTACAAAATATACGTTACCGCCCAACCGCGATCGCCAGGCGCGCGCTTTAGCGGCGGTGCGTTTGCGCATGACCGTAGTGGGCTTGGTGTACGGGCTCCTGGTACTGCTGGCAATCTTATGGTGGAAGATGGCAGCGAAGTATCGGGACTGGGCGGAGAAAGCGAGCAAGAGTCTGTTTGTGCAGGGCTTGGTTTTTGCTCCGCTCATTGCGTTGACCATCGATGTGCTCAGCTTGCCCACAGGAATTTATGAGAACTGGATCGACCGCAAATATGGATTGTCCGTGCAGGGCTGGGGCTCGTGGTTCTGGGATGGGGCCAAGGGCGAGCTGCTTTCGGTGATTTTCACCTTGATCGTGATCTGGATTTTGTACTCGGCCATCCGGAAATGGCCCAAGGGTTGGTGGTTAGCTTTTTGGCTGGCGACGCTTCCTTTAATCGCGGCGCTGATTTTTATTCAGCCGCTGGTGATCGATCCGATGTTCCACAAATTCGAGCCGCTGCGAGCCAAGGATCCCGGCTTGACCGCACAGTTGGAGGGCATGGTGCAGCGTGCGGGAGAAAATATTCCGCCGGAGCGCATGTTCTGGATGGGCGCGGGAGAAAAAACCACGGAGTTGAACGCCTATGTGACCGGCTTCGGCGCCTCCAAGCGCATGGTGGTGTGGGACACCACCATCGCCAAAATGAATACGCCGCAGATTGTGTTTGTGGCCGGTCACGAGATGGGACATTACGTGCTCCACCATATCCCCAAAGGCTTTGCGTTCGCCGCCGGGGGCTTATTCGTGGTGTTTTATTTGGGCTACCGGCTCATCGCTTGGGTGCTCACGCGCTATGGCCCACGTTGGGGGATTCGCGATGTAGCAGACCTGGCATCCTTCCCGGCGCTACTCCTGGTCATCTCGACCTTGTCCGCGGTGGGCCAGCCCATCGGAAACACATTTTCCCGCTATATCGAGCATCAAGCCGATCAGTATGGCTTGGAAGTCACCCACGGCTTGACGCCCGATTCCGGGCAAGTCGCGGCGCAGGCCTTCAATATTTTGGGGGACGTAGATTTGTCGGACCCGGATCCCAGCCCCTTGCGCGTCTTTTTGTTTTATACCCACCCGTCCGTCCCGGCGCGGATTCAGTTTGCACTACAGTACGATCCCTGGGCGAACGGCGGAACAGGAGAATTCGTGAAGTGACGCCATGGGAACGACAAAAGGACAGCGCCGCATTCCAAAACTACCAAGGCGTGCGTTCCAGCAGGGAGCGCTCGGATAGCGGACCCGCGTTCGCTGCCGGCGTATTGTCCGCGACCACCTGGTTGCGGCCCTGCCGTTTGGCGTGGAACATGCGCTTGTCGGCCCGGGCGAACAGGTGCGCGGCATCTTCGTGGTCGTTCGGAAAGGCCGAGAGCCCGACGCTGATGGTAATTTGCACTTGTTCGTGGCGATGAGGAATTTCCATGCGCGTGTGCGCAATGCGTTGACGAAGAAATTCCAGCTTTTGACGGCCTGCCTCGATATCCATTTCCGGCAGAATTACCACGAACTCTTCACCGCCATAGCGGCCCACGGTGTCGCTTTGCCGGAAGGATTCCCGCAGAATTTCGCTGAGCCTACGCAGAACCACATCCCCGGAAGCGTGCCCGTGGTTGTCATTGAGTCGTTTGAAATGATCAACGTCGATGACCGCCAAGGTGAGTTGCTTGCGGTAGCGCCGCGCGCGGGATAGTTCCACGGCAAGACGATCGTCCAGGTAGCCGCGATTGAAAAGTCCGGTGAGCGGATCACTGGTGGCCAGTTGCAGCAGTTTTTGGCTGCGCGACACCAGCGCTAGACTCAGCCCGGAAGCCACCAGCATCAGGATCATCCGGGAAACTTGGTAAGACCAGTCGAACACCCCGTATGGAAACGGGGCGTACGCCGGACTGTTCAGGTCCCAGTGCGTTGCCGCGTAATACACAATCGCGAAATACTCAACGACCGCCAGGACTCCCGCCGTGATGCACACGCGCTTGTCGTAGCGGAAACTACTCGCGCCGATCGCCAGGAAGTAGCCTTCGAATACTACTTTGCTGTTCACCGCAGTGTGCGGCTCGTTGAGCACCAGAAACAGCGCCAGGGACACGCTAATCAACGTCACGTCAAAACTGGTAGTGGCAAACGTCAGCCACGACGGATTGTATTCCCGCGACAGAAGCACATACATCACCGCCATCACAAACGTGGCCGTGGACAGGCTTAGCCCCACGATGCTTTCCTTGCGTGGCACCGGGAAGAACAGCGCGTCAATCACCGGGATCAGAAGAATCACGCACGCCAGCGCAAATCGGAATTTCGCTACGAAGAGTTCCCCGGAAATCCCGGCTTGCGCCAGTACCGGATCGGGCCGAGACCACAACGATGCTAGTGACGTTTTCAGCTTGACCTTCACCGTGACAGCATAGGCGCAGACGATACCCGGCGGGGAATGATTCGAAAGGTAGCGGGGCGGAAGTGTTACCTGGCCATTCCGCCGTGGTCCGGACTGCCTTAGTGAGAGAAAAAGTATGTGTATGTCAGTGCTACGTACGATTTAAGGGGAACGCCCACGATGCATTCAATCGGGCACGGCCCGGGTTGCGCGGGAATTGTTTCGGTAGTCTGGCCGGTGTAGCCTTTCGCGATCAGAAAATTCACGGCTAAGGACATCTTATTTTCGGCAAACGGCCGCAGAATAGCGCCGCGCGTTTCGTAAACAGGAATGCCGGTGAACCCGTCGCCAAGCGGCTTCGCACGCACGAATTCAAATTCACCTCGAGCTTGCAGTCCGAAGGGCAGATGATTCTCGGAACCCACCGCATCCCAGATCAAACGGGGAGCTTCAGGAGTAGGCTCACCCGTTTGCGTGTCTCTTGCATCAGCCTGCGCGTAGGAAATGTAGAAAGCTCCGTGCGAGAAATTGCGTTGTATCGAAATCTCGATCACCCGGTTGACGGAAGGCCCGAAGTCTTGCGGCAGCCCGGTGTCAGGATCGATCTTGGCAAGTTCTTGGGCATTGGAAGTCCGGCGCAGCGTCAGGTTGCCTTCGAACTGGTGCACCGTCTTGGAAAAACGCAGTTGGTACGCCCGCGAAGGCGCAAGCAGCGCGGGAGGCACGTTGCTGCCCGGCGCGCTACCGATGCGGGGATCTTCGGTGTGGAATCCTTCGCCGTAAGAGAATGCGATGGCCGGGGCGTAGCCAGGAGCGGTGGGGAACAATGTCAGCGTGGCCTTCGGCAGCGTGAGCGTCGCGAGTTTGTCGAACGAATTTCCGGGTATAAGCAAGTCGTGGTTGTTGATTTGAATGATCTCCTGCCGGAACCCCACGTCGTAGTGCACGAATTTCGACAGCGAGCCGTCGGCAGACAGAAACGGTTCCGCGAACGACAGCGTGAGATTGTTGGACGTTGTGGGTTCCAAGTCTGTAGGTCCAGGCGGGAAGGGAATGGTGGCGTGTTCCAAGTCCAGGTTGCGTGGCGCGTCTCGTTGCAAATCAATTCCGACAAGTATCGCGAGATGCGCATTAAACGTCTGCAAGCACGTTGCTTCGCCTCCGAGAACCGTGCGCGTCTCACTCTGTTGAATTAAGCCCTCGCCGAAATTGGACCGCAGCGTCAACGCATAATCACGGAAAAAAGCGGCGAAATTGAATTCCGCTTTTTGTGTCAGATGCCACGTATCGTTGGCCGCCGCCAGAAAATTGTTGGTGCGCTCGAGTTGCCGGTTGTCGATGGTGTCGTTGGGCACGGGGAATTGGATCGGAATCAGGCCCGGTATATACGAAAAGCCGTAATACGCCAGGCCCAGCAGTGTCAGTTCATGATTGCCCAGCTTGAATTGCCGGTAGCCGTTCAATTTGTACTGCTGCCGGTGCTCCAGACGCTCCAGGAACCCGTTCCCGAACGATGCCTCCGCGGCCACAAAAGCGTTAGTTGCAGGATTACGCGGGGACCAGCCCGCTACAAGATCGATGTCGCGGTAATCGCCAGTCAACTGCAAAAACGTATTCAGGCGCGGCCGCGGCACATACGTGCTCGCCAGGTCGATCGCGTGATTGCCTTCGCGCACGTTGAACGCGCCTCCATCGACCGTGACGGCTTCGATGATCGGAGCGATCAGGAAATTGGGATCGGCGTAGCCGTTGCCGTGTGCGTTCGCCGGCAGATTGTTAGGAAAAAGGAAATTTCCCACCTGGAAGAATTGCGCGACGGGTTCGCCGTGATCTCCCGCAACACCGGGCGCGAAATATTGCGGCGCCTTGATCCCTCCGGAGGCGGTCTCAATGGGCAGCCCGGGAATTGAGATAGGAGCGCCTGGGCGTCCCGGGTTGGCATCCAGGACTTGATCGTGGATCACCACAGTTTGCGACGGGTCGGGAGTCAGCGACGACGGAGAGCTCGCAATAACCGTGATGAATTGCAGCACCGTGGCCAGTTGGGTGAACTGCAGTGTGATGGATTTTTGTTCGTTGGCGGCCAACGGGAAGGTTTGTGAGACCGGGAGGAAGGCAGGATTGCTGCCGGTGAGAAGATAAGTGCCCGGGACGAGGTGCAAGAAGACGAAGCGACCGCTCGAGTCAGAGGTGGTTTCCGCAATAGGCGCGCTGGTGGAGAGTTGGAGATGTGCGTTACTCACCGGGTTGGAATTAGGATCGAGGATGATGCCCCAAACTTGCGATTGGGCGTGGACAACGGACGGAAGCAGAACCAGAAAAGTGAAGAGCCGCGCCAGGACACGCATCGGCAATGATTATACGGTGGCCGCCACAAGAAAATCCTGACGTGGCAGACAACTGCCGCGGACAGAGGAGCCTGTGATGGGGGTGAACCACTTCGGCACGGCAGCAGGAGTAGGATGGGTAGCGGTGTGAAGTGACTTGCAATCGCGGTGGGTTAGGAGGAGCGATGCGAATTGGGCTTGGCTCGTTAGGCGTGTGTACATTGGCATGGGCCACGATGGGCGTCGGCGGGGCAGCGGCACAGATGGAGGGACAAAAGCCTCAGGTGCCGGTGGAGAAGTGGACGGGGAAAACGGTGATGCTGATTGGCGCGCACGCCGATGACGATGCCTTGTCGCATGGAACGTTGGCGATGCTGCAGGCCCATGGCAATCAGGTGTATGTGGTGACATTGACGACGGGCAATGTGGGCACCCAGGATCCCAAGCTTTCCCGCACGCAATTGGCGGAGATTCGCCGCCAGGAAGAGTTGGCCGCGCTGAAGGATTTGGGAATTCCCGGCGACCACTATATCAACTTGGGTTATGACGATGGCTTGCTGGAGTTCGAAGACCGCAAGGCGGTGGTGGAGAACCTGGTGCGCTGGATCCGGAAATTGCACCCGGACGTGCTCTTCGCGTGGGATCCCGGGAAGGTATATCAGCGTTGGCACAAGTCGGATCATCGCGCAGCCGCGTATTTGTCGGCGGATGCCGCGCGCGCGGCCATGTGGCGGCTGCTCTTCGAAGGCCAGATCACCCAGGAGGGCTTGCACGAATGGATGATCCCCGAATATATGTTTTACAACGACTACGATTATCAAGACGAAGACCTTTGGGTGGACATCAGCGACTTTGTCGAACAACGGGTGAACGCCGGATCGCATTACATCAGTCAGTTTGGGCCCGGCTGGAAAAATTACAATCCGAATCCCAGCGCGGAAGAAGTCAAGGAGATGAAGGCGCGCGTGCGAGATTCCATTCGCACCCGCGATGGTAAGGCCGTGGAAGGCTTTCGCTATTACAAGGGATTCCCCGACGCGATCGGCAAGTGACACGAAAAAGTATTGAAGACACCCGCACCGCCGATGAGCTAGTTGGAGAGCGGCGAGATCGCTTCGATCCGGCCGAGCAGCACCGCGTAACCGGCGATCCCGAGCAGCAGAATGACCGCGGCGGTCACGAACGCGGACGCGAATGAGTGTGTGGCCGCGACGATGTAGCCCGTGATGATCGGTGCGGAGATGGCCGCGAGTTGCCCGGAAAGGTTGGCGATACTGGCGAGCGTGCCGACGCTATCGCGCGGCGCGATCAGCGAAGGGACCGTCCACGCCACCGGAGCCGCCGCCGCTAGCCCTCCTAAGGCCAGGCTAATCCACAACAGCGCCACCAGAGTGCTCTGCGGGTGCGCCGCACCGAATATACACAAGCCGAACGCCGTGCCAATGATCAACACGCTTTGCCGCACGCGATGCGCATCCCACCCTCGCTGAATCAACGCATCCACCAGCCAGCCCCCCACCAGCAGGTCCGTCGCAGTGGCAAACAGCCAAGGCGCGCTAGTGTAGAACACCGAGTGCAGCAAATCCATGTGGTGCGCGACGGACAGATACGTGGGAAGCCAGTTGAGCAGTAGGTAGAAGCTGTAGTTGTACGCGCCCCAGCCGAGCGCTAGTCCGTATACCTTTGGCTGCTTGAGTAGATAAACAAGACGAGCGACGTCGCTGTCGGCGGATTCTTCTGCCATATGCAAGCTGCTGTTCGCGATCGTAATCGGTTTCGTTTGTTCCGCGGTAATATGTGTCAACTCTTCCGGGGAAAGACCGGGGTCCTCCGCAGGATGCCGGTAGTACATAGTGAACAGCACGAAATAGAACAGGCTGAGAAAACCCGTGGCCGCGAACGTAAACCGCCAGCCGAAATGGAAAAGCAGCAATCCCAGAAACGGTACACCGATGGCCGACGATAATTTCGCGGCCGCATCGGTGATGGCGATGGGCAAGCTGCGCTCACTCGGTGGGAACCAGTAACCGATGGCTTTCGCGTTGCCTGGGAAGATCGGCGCTTCGGCGATTCCCAGCAGCAGCCGTGCCACCAGAAAACTTCCCGCCCCTGGCGACACCGCGGCGCCGAACGACGCGAAGCTCCACAGAAAGCTGCTGACTCGCCCCACCCGGCGAACCCCGAAGCGGTCCAACAGAATTCCCGCGGGCATTTGCATCAGCGCGTATGTCCAGCTGAAGGCGCTCGCGAAGTAGCCGAACGCCACCAGCGACAAGCCGAACGAGGCGTGCAGCGCGTCTTGCGAAACCGCCAGATTGATGCGGTCGAAGAAAGAGATGATCACGCCCAGGGCGAGAAGGAAGGCCATCCGCCACCGGCGCCGCGGAAGGTGCGGAGACTTACGGATTGTTGGGGGCAAGCGCACACCGTGTGGGAGGGATTGCGCAGGGGCCGAAAGAAGTGCGCATAATGGAGGTTAGTTTCGCACGGCGATGTGGCGCGCAGCAATGATGTCGCGCGGTAGCGGGTGAAAGCGATGACCATTGGAAAAGGATTGCTCGAAGGAACGTTGACGGAAGACGAGCTGCGCGCGCTGCTCGCGGCCTCCACGCACGAAATGGCCGTGGACGGCAAGCGCGTGCTCACGATTATTCCTGATGGCACCCGGACCATGCCCATGGCGCAACTCTTCAGATTGCTTCAGCTGGAGATCGGAAAGCGCGCCGCCGCGTGCGATTACCTGGTGGCCCTGGGAACGCATCCTCTTATGACCGAAGAGCAGTTGACCCGCATGCTGGGTCGCCCGGTGGAGAACGGCCAATGCGATGGCTCGCGCATAACCAATCATCGCTGGGATTTGCCGGAAACTTTTATCGAGATTGGCTCCCTACCCGCCACTGAGGTGGAACAAGTGTCGCGCGGCCTACTATCGGAAAAAATCACCGTGAAAGTGAACCGCCTCATCTGCGACTACGACCAAGTGTTGATTTGCGGGCCCGTGTTTCCTCACGAGGTCGTGGGATTTTCCGGTGGCAACAAATATTTGTTTCCGGGAATCAGCGGCAAGGAAATGATCGACCAGACCCACTGGTTGGGCGCCTTGCTGGGTAGTTACCACGTGATCGGGACGGAAACCACGCCGGTGCGCGAATTGATTGACCGCGCGGCCGCGAAAATCAAAATGCCGGTGGCGTGCATGGCGCTGGTCGTCTCCAAGGAAGGCGTCAACGGATTCTATTTTGGCGCTACCCGAGAGGCCTGGAAGGGCGCCGCGGCGCTCTCCGCGAAAAAGCAAATCACCTGGGTGGACAAACCGTTCTGCCGGGTGCTCGCCGTAATGCCGGAAATGTATCCAGACATTTGGACCGCGGCCAAGGGCATGTACAAGGCGGAGCCCGCGGTGATCGATGACGGAGAAGTGGTCATCTACGCCCCGCACATCACCGAATTCAGTTACACCCATGGGGTTTGGCTGGAGAAGATCGGCTATCACTGCCGCGATTATTTTCTCAAGCAGTGGAAGCTTTTCGCGGAGGTGCCCCGCGGCGTGTTGGCGCATTCCACGCATCTCCGGGGACAAGGCGCCTTTGACGAAGCCACCGGATTCGAAAGGGATCGCATCCGCGTAACCTTGGCAACCGGCATTTCCGAGGAGCGCTGCGCGCGAATGAATCTGGGCTATTTGGATCCCAGGGAGATCGTCTTCAAGGAATGGTTGGGGCGCGAAGACCAAGGCATCCTGTTCATCCCCCGAGCAGGCGAAACGCTCTACCGCCTGAAGCCGCACTCGTAGGGACCGCCTGCTGAGGCGGCCCGTCCATCACCCGTCTTCTCCCCACGGAGCACCCGCCCCAACTCCTGGTGTTCAGGCTTGCACCGCGGCCTTCGCGGCCGCGGAGTCGTAGCTCTCTCCGTAGATCCCAGGCACGCGCCCGCCCATCGCTCGTAAATACGTGGAGAGCTGGCCCCGATGGTGGATCGTATGGTGCAACGAAAAGCGGAAGTACGCGACCGCCGGCTGCTGAAAGAGTCCCCGAAAATCAATAATCCTGGCCAGTTGCTCGCCGGACAGATTCGGAAACTGGTCGAAATTGTGGCTGAACGAAGCGCCGTACCATTCCCCGATTCCTGCCGGGGTCCGGACGTGATCCGGCCGGTGGATCGGAGTGAAGTCGAACGCCCCGGAGACGATTCCGGAGTAAAAACGATGCTCCGCAGCCACAATGTGCCACGCAAGTTCCATTGCCGTCTTGGAGTGTGGGTCCGGCCGGTACTCGGGGTTGGATTGCGGAATCGCTTCGATCACGGCGCGGGTGGTGCGGTGTTCGTTCTTTACTGCCGGAAGCGTGAACTGCAATAAAAACGTGGCTTGCTCGGGGGTCATGGGATTCATTTCGGGCGCTCCTGGGATAGGATGCATTGCGCCCCATTGGATGCAGCGTACGGAGCGCCCGTTAGAAGAAGCGGGTCCGCACGCGATCCGGCAAGTTAGCCAAATCCACCAAGGTGAGGAAGTCGATGGTTTTGAATTCCCGGTCGATCGCCGGCGGCCCGCAAATGCGTCCCGAAATTTCGAGATACGCGCGAAATAGCCGCGGAGGCCTCCCAGCATCCACGCCGGCTCCCGTGGACCGGCAGTCGTGTCCGGGCTGCGGAGTGGTGCGCAGCGCAGGCTCCACCAGATACTTGTCCTTCAGCGCGTTATACATTGCCATGCCCACGTTTTCGTCTTGCGACGAGATCGAGCTGCAACCGATCAGGTATCGCGAATCGTTGCGCGTCGAGTACACCGCGATCCCTTTCCACAGCGCGTGCAACACCATGATGTTCCGGTAGTCGATATGCACGCACGCGCGCCCCAACTCTAGCACTTCGCGGCGGATCGGCTCATAAACCGAAAAATCGAATAGCTGGTTGCCGTAATAGCCCAAATTGCGCCTGGCAACCTCCCCGGTTTGCAGCCGGTACGTCCCCACCAGCTTGCCCGTCTCCAAATCCCGCACCATCAAATGGTCGCAGAACGAGTCAAACGGATCGATATCCAACCCCGAGCGGTCAGAGGTAGACAGCCCTTCGCCGAGTTCCAGGTTGAACACGTCATAGCGAAGACGCTGGCACTCGATCAAGTCGGCGGGGGACTGCGCAAGAGAGATGCGGAAGAGAGAAGTTTCAGTTAAGAGCGGATCGGCGGTTACCGTTCTCACAGTTGACCTCTGGCCATTCGAGTTTCCCTTGCAGCAGGTTACGGAATTGTTTCCACTAGGTCATTTTCGTGTATTCAGTAGTTACTGAAAAGGAACATCGAATTTGGCTTGCCCTTATTTTACTGCGGATTACACAAGAAAGAAAAGACAGGGTACCCGTTCAGCAACTGGCCACTGGGGCGGGTGCCGTCGAACCGCGCACGATCAGCTCCGGTTTTACCATGATTTCTTTGGGATATTGCCCTCGCCGCGGCGAGTTGATACGCGACAGCAGCGTTTCTGCCGCGATCACCCCCATCTCCCGCAGCGGCTGCCGCACCGTGGTCAACGCTGGATTCTGGTACGCCGCACTTTGGATGTCGTCGAAGCCAATCACTGAAACGTCCTCCGGGACGCGCCTTCCCGATTCGCGCAGTGCGCGGATCGCGCCGATGGCGGAAATGTCATTGAACGCCAAGATAGCGGTGAAGGGCTCCCGCCGCTCAATCAGTTTTCGGGTAATGCTGTAGCCGACCTCGGGAGACGGCGAATCGCCATCGAGTTGGATGGTCAGTCTTTCGTTGATGGCGATGCCCAGTTGTTGCGCCACGCCGTGGAGAGCGCGCCACCTGATTTCCGTGTCCGAACTGAAATCCTGCCCCTTGATCAACGCGATCCGCGAGTGCCCCGATTTTTGAAGGTGTTCGAGCGCCAGTTGGGCCGCCAGATTGTGATCCAGTACGATGTTCGTTACCCCGGCAACCTCGGAATGGCCAGAGATGGCCACCGCCGGAATCTGGCCGGAAGCCGTCAGCACCGTATCCACCGCGATCAGCCCCTCCACCGCCCGTTGCTGAAGCAGCGAAGGATATTCTTCGATCAGATCGCTTCGATGCCGGTGGCTCACCACAAAATAAAAGTAGCCCTCCTGCAGCAGATAGTCTTCAATGCCGGAGAGCACCAGCGCTGCGTAGCCTTCGCTCACCTCGGGTACCACCACGCCGATCGTGAAACTGCGCTTTTGCCGCAACGAGCGCGCCATTAGATTTGGGCGATAATTGAGTTCCCGCGCCGCCACGCGCACCCGTTCCTGCGTCGCGTGAGGAATGGATTTTGCCCCCGGGGACCGGTTGATGACCAGGGACACCGTGGCTGACGACAAACCGAGATGCGCGGCAAGTTCCTTCAAGCTGATGGACGGAGTCGCCGTCGTTGGGCCGTGGGAGAAGTGGGTACTTTTCGGTCTAACCATTGGGCGTTGTGAGCCGTAGTCTGGCACAACGCAGGGCGCAGGGGCAAGGACCGGGGCCAAAAAACTGCCGGAACACTGGATGACCATGCCAAAGTGTGATAGATTCTAGCCAATAAATCGATTTACTGAAGAGACGCGAAGCGTACGGAGAATAGGAGCGCACTGACGTGGTCCTTGGAATGTTTCGCTCAACGCTGTTAATCAGCACGATTCTGTTTGCGGCAGTCGCGCTGTCTTTGGCTCAGGAATGCCGCGCCCCGGATGGCCCGGGGACGCATTGCCTCCGCGGCTTGCCCCTGCAGTCGAAACTGGTGGACCCCGCCATCGAGGCAAAAGTCGAAAGCCTGATCAAGCAGATGACCCTGGAGGAGAAGGTCGGCCAACTGGTGCAATATTCGGTGGGAACGCCGACCGGCCCCGGCACCGGGCGCGGCGATTACCAGGACATGATTGCCAGCGGCCAGGTTGGCTCGCTCTTCAACCTCGAAGACGCGCGCTCCGCCAATCGCTTCCAGCACATTGCTGTAGAAAAATCGCGCCTGCACATTCCTTTGCTCAACGGGCTGGACGTCATTCACGGCTATCGCACGGAATTCCCCGTGCCGCTCGGTTTGGCCTCCACTTGGAACCTTTCCATCATCGAAAAAGCCGCGCGCATTGCCGCGCAGGAAGCCTCCGCTTCCGGCGTGCGCTGGACCTTCTCGCCCATGGTGGACATAGCGCGCGATCCCCGCTGGGGCCGCATGATTGAAGGAGCTGGCGAGGATCCTTATTTGGGCAGCGAGGTTGCCCGGGCATATGTCCGCGGCTATCAAGGCAAGAGTCTGAGCGCGTCCGACAGTATTGCCGCCTGCGTCAAACATTACGTTGGCTATGGTGCCGCCGAGGGCGGCCGCGATTACAACACCACGGAAATCTCCGAGCACACCCTCCGCGAAGTCTATCTGCCGCCCTTTTACGCCGCGCTGGATGAGGGCGGCGCCTCGGTGATGAGCGCCTTCAATGCCTTGAATGGCGTGCCTGCCACCGCGAATTATTTTACGCTCACCGAGGTGTTGCGCAACGAATGGCACTTTCCCGGATTGACCGACAGCGACTGGGAAGCGGTCGGCGAGTTGCAGGCCCACGGCATTGCCAACGATGGCGCCACCGCCGCGCGGAAAGCGCTGATGGCCGGCGTGGATATGGATATGGAAAGCAATCTATATCACGACCACCTCGTGAGTCTGGTCAAGGCCGGGAAAATTCCGCAAGCGCAGATCGATGAGTCCGTGCGCCATGTCCTGCGCGTGAAGTTTGCGCTGGGACTGTTCGACAATCCGTACACCGACGAATCCAAAGAGAACCACGGGCCTTTGCCCAAAGAGAGTCTGGATGTAGCCCGCACCGCCGCGCAGCAGTCCTTCGTCCTGCTCAAGAACGACATGATCGGCTCGCGCCACTTATTGCCCTTGAGCACTGAGGAGCCTCACACCATCGCACTGATCGGCCCACTGGCGGACGACCCGGGTGAGATGCTTGGGTCCTGGGGAGCGCACGGCCAAGCCAAGGACGTAGTAACTCTTAAGAGCGCGTTGGCGCAGCGTCTTGGCGCGGACCGCGTGAAGTATCTGAAGGGCGGAGAAATTCTCACCGCCACCGATGAACAGATCAGTGCGGGGGTCGAAGCCGCGCGATCGGCGGATCTCGCCATTCTGGCATTAGGCGAAGACGCTGGCGAAATGACTGCGGAAGCCGGCTCCCGCGCGCATCTCGATTTGCCCGGCCGTCAGGAAGAGTTGCTGGAAAAGGTGGCGGCTACCGGCAAGCCCGTTGTGCTGGTGCTCTTCAGTGGCCGGCCCTTGACGCTGACGTGGGCGTTCCATCATGTGCCCGCGGTCCTCGCGGCTTGGTTTCCTGGCGTCCAAGCGGGACCGGCGTTGGTGGATAGCCTTTATGGCGATTCCGTCCCTAGTGGACGATTGGTTGTAAGTTGGCCGCATTCGATCGGCCAGATTCCCGATTACTACGATGCTTTGAGTACCGGACGGCCTGCGAGAAATACGGATTTAACCCGCCCGCCGCATGAGGGAACAGAGAAGTACGTATCCCGTTACGTCGATGAACCCAATGCGCCGCAATTTCCATTTGGCTATGGTTTGTCGTACACGGAGTTTCGCTATTCCGCACCGGAAGTGAGCGCGACGAACTTGAGTGCCAAAGAATTGACTGGCGATCTGCGCACCCGCGCTACGCAGGGAAAGACCGTGCTGACCGTGAATGCCAACGTCACCAATTCCGGCAAGGTGCGCGCCGATGAAGTCGTGCAATTGTATGTGGGACTCCGCGGCACCAGCGTGGGAGAGCCCATGCGCGCCCTGAAGGCCTTCCAACGCGTCGCACTGGCCCCGGGCGAGACCAAGAAAGTCACGTTTGCCCTCGGGCCCGAAGCCTTTGCCTTCTGGGATATCAACAACGAGTTCCGCGTCGAACCCAGCCACGTCCGCCTCTGGGTCAGTCCGGATTCGCAACGCGGCGACCCCGTGAACCTGGAAATTACTGAGTAACGGAAGACTGGCATGCATCCTATGACTATGAACCGTAGGGCAATGTTGCGCTGGTGCGGGCAGGGGCTGGCGATTGCTCCCTTTGCCTCGGTGCTGAGCTGCGGTTTTGCGCAGGACCGCAAGAAGCTGCCACCGCCAACACCGTTCCAGGGAACGGACGAGCAACTTCTCGATGAAATTCAGCGCCGCAGCTTCGACTTTTTCTGGAACGAAACCAATCCCTCCACCGGACAGGTCAAAGACCGCGCTGTGCTGAACGGCAACGACACCCACACCATGGCCAGCATTGCCGCCACGGGATTTGGGCTTAGCTCTTTGTGCATCGGCGATGCACGCGGGTACGCCAAGACTCCGGATATTGCGAATCGCGTCCGTGCGACCCTGACATTCCTTTACGAGCAGATGCCCAACGTCCACGGCTTTTACTACCACTTTGTGGATATGAATACCGGCCAGCGCTGGGCCAAGTGCGAACTGTCCTCGATCGATACATCCCTGCTTCTCTGCGGGATACTGACCGCGCGGCAATATTTCCAGGATGCGCAGATTCAGGAATTGGCCACCAAGATTTACGAGCGCGTGGATTGGCCGTGGATGCTCAACGATGGCCCCACCTTCTCCATGGGCTGGCATCCGGAGACCGGCTTCCTCAAGGCTCGCTGGGAGCATTACTGCGAATTGATGATGATCTATCTGCTGGCAATTGGCTCGCCCACGCATCCCGTCAGCGCAGAGACCTGGAACGCATGGACCCGCCCGAACATCAGCTACCAGGGCCTGACGTACATTTCCGGCGACGATCCCCTCTTCACCCACCAGTATTCGCAGGCGTGGTACGACTTCCGCGGCAAGAAAGACGCCTACGCGAACTACTTTGACAATTCCGTGGACGCCACCAAGGCGCACAAGCTCTTTTGCCTCTCGCTTGCCGACAAGTTTCCGGACTACTCCGAAGATTTGTGGGGTATCAGCGCGTCGGATTACGTCAACGGATACACCGCGTGGGGCGGCCCGCCGCCACAAGGCCCGATTGATGGGAGCATTGTGCCCTGCGCCACTGGCGGCTCGCTGGCATTTCTATTCCTGGATTGCATGCGCGTCTTGCGCAATATTCGCGGCACATACGCGGCCAAAGCCTGGGGACGCTATAGTTACCTGGATGCGTTCAATCCGCTGACCGGCTGGTACGACACCGACGTGCTCGGAATTGATTTGGGGATTACCATGCTCATGGCGGAAAATCATCGCACCGGCCTGATTTGGAGCACCTTCATGAAAAATAGCGAAGCGCAGGCCGCCATGAAAAAGGTTGGATTCCAGCAGGCATGAAGCCATGCGGCGGTTGATTCTGGTGTTGATCCTGGCGCTCGTCGCGCCGGGCGCGAGGCACAACGCGCCCAAGGCACAAGCACAAGACGCTGCGGCCAAGGTTGACGGCGCGATCCGCTTTGAAGAGATTGCGCAGAAAGCCGGGCTGCACTACATCACCGCCAACGGAAACACCGAAAACAAAAATCAGCCGCAAACCATGGTAGCCGGTGTAGCGCTTTTCGATTACGACGGCGACGGCTATCTCGATGTCTATCTGGTCGGAGGCGCCGCGATTCCCTCTCTGCAAAAGGAATCGCCCGCGTATTGGAACCGGCTCTTCCACAACAATCACGATGGAACGTTCACTGATGTGACCGAGAAGGCCGGCCTCGCCGGCGCCGGCTATGGCAGCGGCGTGGCCATTGGAGATTACGACAACGATGGGAGGCCCGACGTATTTCTGGCCAACGTCACCGGGAATCAACTGTTCCACAACAACGGCGACGGCACCTTCACCGAGGTAACCGCCAAGGCCGGAGTGGCCGGCGCGAAGCTGAATGGCCAGAAGATGTGGTCTGCCGGCGCGGGTTGGTTCGATTACAACAACGACGGGCTGCTGGACCTTTTCGTCGTGAATTACTGCGTTTGGGAAGTCAACAAAGACCCGTATTGCCGCATTAAAGAAGGCGTACGCGGCTACTGCCATCCCAAGTATTACGCGCCAACCCACAACACGCTGTTCCGCAACAATGGCGACGGCACCTTCACCGATGTGTCCGACGAAACCGGCATCGCCCAGCAGTTTGGCAAAGGCATGAGCGTCACCTTTGCGGACTACGACGGCGACGGCTATCTCGATGCCTTCGTAGCCAACGATACCACCCAGAATTTTCTCTTTCACAACTTGAAAGGAAAGAAATTCGAAGAAGTCGCGCTGCTCGCGGGCGTGGGCTTTGCGCCAGACGGCATTGCGCGCTCCGGCATGGGCTCGGATTTTCGCGACGTAAACAACGACGGTTTGCCCGATATCTGGCACACCGCCGTGGAGCATGAAGGATTTCCGCTATGGCTCAACGAGGGCAAAGGCGAATTCCAGGATATGACCGTGGCCAGTGGCCTCGCCAAAACGCAAGATATGTCTGGCTGGGGCAATGGCATCGCGGATTTTGACAACGACGGCTCGAAGGACCTCTTCGTGGCCCGTGCGAACGTCATGGACAACATTGCGGAACAGAATGCCGGACGCCGCTATCCGGAGTCCAACACCATTTTCCGCAATTTGGGCCATGCGAAATTTTCGGATGTCAGCGCCACTGCCGGTCCGGATTTTCAGACGGAGGCGGCGCATCGCGGCGTGGCCTTCGGAGACGTGGACAACGACGGCCGCGTGGACATGGTCGTGAGTGTGCTCGATGGTCCGGCAAAGTTGCTTCATAACGTGACCGAGACCGGGAATCACTGGATCTTAATCAAGCTGGTAGGAACGAAGAGCAACCGCATGGGCATTGGTGCGCAGATTCGCATTACCACGCCGGATGGCAAGAAGCAGTGGAATGAGTGCACCACAGCCGTCGGCTATGCCTCGTCCAGCGATCCACGCGTCCATTTCGGTTTGGGGAAAAATGACAAGATTGCGGAGATGGAGATTCGCTGGCCCAGCGGCCTGAAGCAGCTCTTAAAAGATGTTCAGGCAGACCGCGTTTTAGTGGTCGAGGAAGGGAAGTCGCTCGCCGCTTTATAGCCGCCAGACTGCAAGCAACCTCCACGCTGCCGCGCGAAGCTAGTACGACGCAGGCGAGTTGCTCGGCGGGTGCTGGGTTAGCCGCTGGTAAGACGTGCGCGCCTTGTTCGGCATCCTGGTGGCGGCCTGCGCGGGCGTAAGCGGACCCGAGAGCGAAGTAAATTTTCGCGTCGTTCGGGAACGCCTTTTGCGCCATTTCGAGTTGCGGGATCGCTTTCTGGTAGTCGTCAACGTCCAGATACAGTAGCCCGAGCAAATAGTGGGCGAAGGGAACTTGCGGATTGAGCTGGACGGCTTGTTCGGCATAAGGAATGCCCGCGGCAGAATTGATTTTATATTGTGTCGCCGCGATCTCCAGGCGCGAATTGATGTCGCGCGGATTGTTCTGAATCTCTTTCTGGAATTCAGCCACCGCTCCGGGCACGTCGTTGCTCTCGGCTAGAAATTTTCCAAACACATAGTGAATGTTCGGGTATTCGGGATACTCCTTGGCGAGCGCGGCATATTCCGCGCGTGCGTCGTCATACTTTTTCTGCACCGCCAAGCACTCGGCTTGTCCCGCGCGCTGGATGATCGAAGTGCCCGGCGCGTCCGGGGGCGGCGCGTTTTTCGGGCTGATGCGGAAAACCGCCAGGCCCAGGGCCTTGATGGCCTCCTCGTTTGGAACGCCGTCCAGGCACAGGCCGCCCAGCACCGTTTGCGCCGATTGGAATTTGGACGCGCGCAGCAGCAGCACGCCATCGTGATACAGCAACACGCGCCGCAGTTGCGGATTCGACGAAATATCTAGGGTTTTCGCTTGCTCCAGATGTTTGAGCGCTGGCTCGTCCTGCCCGAGTTCAAACTCGCAAAGGCCCAGCATTGCATACGCGGTGCCGTCTTGCGGCGCAAGCGGAAGCAACTGCCGGAACGCCGCGGCGGCCGCGCGGTAGTTGTTGCGATCGTATTCGATCGTCCCCAGTGACCACCAGCCTTCCGCCCATTTCGGCCGCAGCGCCAACGCCTTTTTGTACAGAGACACCGCTTCTTCCAGTCGGTTCGCATCGCGGGCCGCCGCCGCCCGTTGCGAGAGGGTCTCGAACGATTGCGGCTGGGCGAGGCTAGGTGCTAGGAGTAGCAGGAATAGCACCACAAAATGGCTGGTTTTGCGTTTGAACGGAAACATGCAACCAGAATTTTAGCGCACCCCCGCACACCCCGCTAAGCAATCCCTCTTACCCTTAAGGTTTTCGCGGGAACGACAATCTCCGCGTTGACGCTAGGGTTTGGGTGCCGCACCCTCGTTTTGTGAGGTGAGTCTTGGTTGCTCTTCTGTATCACAGGCATCCTTCTTGCCCTGAGCCCCGGAGGACCTGTGCTCTTGGGTTACCCCTCCGACCCCCAGGCCGTGCCGCAATTTCGTTTTCCGGTGAGGACTACGGAACGCGATCATCGCTGCGATCGAACGACGCGTCCGGGTAGTGCGGGCAGCCGAAAACGCGAAAATCGCGCACGTTGCGGAAGTGGAACGCCCCGCTGTTCTTTTGTCCGGGCAATTGCGTGCGGAAGAAATCGGCGTGCTCCACATCGTCGAGGAAGAACGCGGGGCGCGCGTCGGGCGCGGCGGTAGCGATTTCCACGTTGCTCATTTCCAGGTTCTTTGCGTGCCGCACGTAAAATCCGCACGCCGGCAAATTACCGAACATCGTCGGCTCGGGATAGTCCGCGGCTTTTTCCGGCGGCTGCAGCGCAGCCATCTCCGCGCCAGCCCCGCCAACCTGGTGCAAGTAAACGTCGCTGATTTTTACGTCTTCGACGCGGTGTTCGGGTACTCCGGCGATGATTGAGGGAAGAACATCGGCGTTGTAGCTGGTCACATTGCTGATCAACACGCGCTTCAGCGTGCCCACCACCGTTTGCGGCTTAGGGCCGCGCAAACGCGCCCCGAGGCGCAGGAAAAACGGCGCGGTCACATTCCGCATGGTCACGCCCGTGACGGTGATGTCTTCGAAGTGCGCGCCGTCCACGGTCTCCAGCGCGAAGCCGCGGCAGCTTTCGAACACACAATTCGAAATGGTGATGTTCTTGAACCCGCCATTGGACTCCGTTCCGAACTTGATGCGCCCGGTGCCCCAGCGACCTTTATCTAAAGCGTGCGCCTTCCAAGTTCCGTCCAGCACGCTGCCAAGTTCGTAATTCCCGGTGACATAACAGTTCGCAATGGTCAGATTTTCCGTGGCGCGCGCATATCCGAGCGCGTACGAACTTTTTGGGCAAATCCCGTCGTCCCACGGCGAATTCACTGTGCAGTTAGAGACGCGCACGTTGCGGCAGCAATCGATGTCCATGCCATCGCGATTAGTATCAATTTTCAGGTTGTCGATGGTGAGATTGTCCACGCCGGTGGCCAGTATCGCGAACCACCCTCCTTGCAGCAAGGAAAAATCGCGCAGAATTACGTTGCGGCAATTTTTCAGTGCGATGGCTTTGTTGGCCACGCCGGGTGCCGTCACGTTTGGCAAAGTCCGCTCATTGTGGCCGCGGCTTAAGCCTTTTCCATGAATCAATCCGGGTCCCAAGATGGAAACGCCGTGCAGGTTCTCGCCCCACATCAGGCTGTTGTGCCAATGGTTGTGCCCGAAATCCTGGTACGGCTCCCAGTCTCCCTGCGGTTCCGCCGTATCGTACCCGCCAGACGTGATGCCTTCGTAGGGGACGGGGGCGGCCAGCACCGTGGCACCTTGCTCTAGGTACAGCGCCACGTTGCTCTTCAGGCGAATCGAATAGCTGGCGTACGTGCCGGCAGGGAAGTACACCGTGCCCCCGGCGCCGGCCGCAGCCGCGTCAATCGCCGCATTGATGGCCCCAGAGTCAACAGATGTGCCGTCGCCTTTGGCTCCGAACTGGCGCACATTAAGAAACGCCCTGTCGCCGCCATGCACTTGCGGAAAGCCGGAGAGAACGGCACCCCGCTGCCAGAGCTGTACCCAGGCGCAAAAAGTCTCGGCGATCATGGCCCATCGCTCCTCAAAGGTCTGCGGAAAGAAGATAGCACGGGAATCGGGAAGAAAAGAACACCATCCCCCCCCCCCCCCCGTTGCTGTCCTGGAAGCGAAGGATAGCGGAGGAATTCCCCGGAACTCCTGCGTCATCCCGCGAATCGCCTCGAAAAAAGAAAAACTGCCAACGAGAAATCTTCCCGGGGTGGGGGACTCGTTGGCAGCTTTTACTTTGTGCGGAGGCGCCGGGGGCAGCGCCCCCGGAAAAGTTAGAAGCTGAACCGTGCCTGCATCTCGATCGTGCGGCCGCCCAAGGGCACAGTGAGTGTGCGTAACCGAACTTAGAGGGACGGAATCGTCGGTAACGTTGGATCACATTGGCGAGATTCAGGTTGTTGAAGAGATTGTAGAAATTGGCACGAATCTCAAGAGCGGAATGCTCGCCAAGGATTTTATTGTTGGGCAAGCCAAAGGACTTGCTGAGGGTTGCGTCGATGTCGGTATAGCGCGGGCCTCGGAACGAGTTGCGGGTGATGCCCGGAGGGCCAGGAAGGGGACCGACGTTGGGGAAATCAGGCCCAGGAGTAAAAGACGGGGCCGTAAAGTAAGCGGCACCGCCGCTGGGGAAGTTGCTCCCATGTCTTGAAAGCAGAGTTGGTATAGTTGCTACCAGCGCCGCCGAGGTAGGCTGCGGGAAGCAAAGCACTATTGGAGCCGTTAGAGCAACCACCATTGGTGAACACGATGTTGCAAGTGTTCTGGTTATTAATGTTGTTGTAGTGGGCGTCCAGGGGAACCCGGAGTGCCAGTTGAAGATGCCGCTGACGGACCAACCGCCGATGATCTTTTCCTTCCAATCATTGCCATGGAAGATTCGCGGAGTCCAGATGCCGAAGACCTTGAAGGCGTCGGTAGCGTCATAATCGCACGGCCCCCAAGCGGTCGATGGAATCCACTGGTAATTGGGAACGGCGAAGTTATTAGAACCGTCATCCATGCAGCGGCTTAGACGATATTGACCATCGATAGAGAAGCCCTGGGCAAACTGGTGATTGATTTCCGCCAGGAAGGCGTTGAAGCTGGCATTCCCGGTATTAGTGTACCAATCGACGTTGTTGACCGCGGGGTTTTCGAGTGAATTTGGGAGTACAAAAGAGCCAGGTTGTTTTGCAGGGTGAGGTGACGGCTGGTGCTGCCCTGATACCCCAAAGTGGCGATCCACTGATGTCCGAGATCATACTGGCCTTCAAACGAGTAGTGATAGGTATAGGTTGAAGGCACGCTGGCGGGGAAGCCGGTCACGCCAATGATGGAACTAGTGGGAAGAAGATTGCTGTTGAAATTGGCAATAGTGAATGGGTTCGAAGGATAACCATTAAAGTCGTGAATGTCGGCGGGCAACTCATAAAGAATCTGGCTGCCGGACAAAGTGGAGTTGCTGGCGAACGGACGGATTGTTGCGGCCGTTCAAAGTGATGGCTTCCTCGATGCCGCTGTAGGCCATACCGAAACCGCCGCGGAAAACGAGCCGGTTATTGTACTGATGACCAAAGACATCGCCCGGGCTCCAAGCGAATCCGATTTGCGGACCGAAATTAGCAGGGAGAGTTCTGAAAAGGTTGCCGCCCTTTTTGACATACAGGCCAGTGAGTAACGTTGAGGTGGTGTCGCCGAGGTATACGTTGCTGATGTTGCCGTGCTTTTCATGCAGGCCACCGAAGTACTCCCAACGCAGACCGAGAGTGACAGTAAAGTTGGGACGGACTTTGTAGTTGTCTTGGATGAAAGCAGCGGTGATATTCTCGCGGGTGTCTTTGCGGAAGCTCGCCGGAATACCAGTGACGGGGTCGAAGGTGCCATTCTCAACATAGGGTGCGTCGTTTAAGAAATCCCAATAGTTGCGGAAGTTGTAAGAAGGCCGAGCGGACCACGGGGCCTCGTCGACGAAGAGGAGGCGCGTGAATTCGCCTCCGAACTTCAGTGTGTGACTGCCTTGGACCTTGGTGAGCACGTCTTTGGCGCCGTAGGTCCATTGATCAAACACGCTAGGACCAGGAGCACCAAGAGATTAGGTTGATCGTAGCGGAGCCGAGGTTGTCGATATTAGCGTTGGGCAGGCCCCAAGGGTCCTGGGGATTGGAATTAATCTCGTTCCAGCGCCATCCAGCGGCATTCACGCGGGCTTCGTTCAGGAGCGCAGGAGAGAAGGTGTGGTCCCAGATGGCGGTCATCGCCTGGTTGATCGCATCGTGGTTGTAGAAATTCATTGGACGGACCGCGCCATTGTAAAACGTCGAGGAAACCGGCACATCGTAGATGCTGAAAGCCAAAAGGTCCTTGGAAGTAAGATTCCAGTCGAGACGGCCGTGGTACTGATTTTCGGTGTTGGTGGTGGGCTGAACGGTGTGTGACGAATGGTCGAGATCCAGGGATGCCGTCCAAGCCATTGCCAACGCCGGGATTAAGGTTACTCACATAAGTGGGGTCGGCCGTTCCGAGGGGGGTAGTGAGAGGCGAACCAATGTCTAGGCCCTTGCCGGGACTCATGTTGCAGTTCACGCCCTGAACCAGACCAATAGTAGGCAGGCACGTCGACAACGGAACTAGCTGAGACGCCGGTACCCGGATATGTGGTGAATTTGGCGGCGTTGCTGTTAGGAGGAGCCATCATGAGAAGTTGCGGAGTTTCGTACCAGCCCGTCCAGTAGCGGTCGAGCTGTTACGTATGGTTTCGTAGGTGAAGAAGAAAAAGATTTTGTTTTTCCAGACGGGACCGCCGATGCTGCCACCAATCTGGTTAAAACGAGAGGTGTTGCGCTGCGGCTTCGCCGTAGGGACCGCCCCAACTGTTATACGCGTTCAAACCGGGCCGATCGATTTTGATGAAGGCACTACCGTGAAATTCGTTGGTACCGTTGGCGGAAATCACCTGTACCTGCCCGCCCCCAAAGCGACCATTTTCAGCGTCGTAGTTGTTTGAAACATTTAACTTCCTTGACGGAATCTTCGTTGGGAGTAATGACGGAAGAGCCGCCCCCACGAGACGCTAGTAACTCCGACCCCATCGATGGTGAAGTTGTTCTGGTTGGTACGGATGCCCGCCGCGGTAACCTGGCCGCCATTCTCTGTCTTGAAAATGCCGTAGGTAGCGCCGCTGCCTGCCTGTTCGGTGGCAGGGAGATTGAACGTGCTGCCGCTCGAATTGCGAGATCCGTCTCCGAATACGCCAGGGGCGAGCTGGAGCAACTGAAAGACGTCGCGACCAAAGGAGGGTAGGGACTGAATCTGCTTGTCGGTGACGGTGCCGGCGATTTGGCCGGACTCGGTATCGATGGGAGGAAGTTCGTCGCCATTGACGGTCACAGACTCGGTGGCAGCACCAACGTCAACGGTGACGTTTAGCGCGGTCACCTGATCGCCAATGATGTTGACGTTGTCGACGACTTTTGTCTTGAACCCGGCCTTTTCAGCGGAAACCCGGTAGAGGCCAGGAGCGAGGCGGTTCACAGAATAGACACCGGCCTGGTCTGTGGTTGTTTGCTGGGAAATGCCAGTTTCTTGCGCAGTAACAGTAACTTTTGCATCGCCGACAACCGCGCCCTGAGCATCGAAGACCGTGCCCTGGATACCGGCGCGGTATTGAGCGTGAATGCCGAAAGCGGCAACCAGGGTGAGGGCGAGAACAGCGATGAAGCGTGAGAAAATTCGTGAAACGGACATGCGTGTTCCTCCGCTCGACAGAATCAAACTGGAAATTGCACCGGAGTCGCACCAAACCCGCTAGTAAATCGGTTAAGCGGCAGATTGTTGGGAGTATATGAATGGGCTTTTTAAATGTCAAGCATCAGTTTCTCGCCGGTTGACTAGCCTGTATCGAAAAAACCGGGACCGGTAATAGACCTCTAATCATCCTCTGGAACCCCGTTCCTCCGGCGGCAGCCCAGAAATCCGCTTCCCGAACTCCGGGTGCCTCCTTCCTTCTCTGTTACCCTTCCTTTGGTTGTGTGTACTTGGCAGTGCGTGACCTGCGCGGTTAGACTCCGAGCGGTTTCATCCGCAGCACGTAGCGTCGCCGCATGAGGGTGCAAAATGACTCGAGGGTTTCGCTGTCTGTGGTTCGTGGCCTTGCTCGCTGCTTTAGGCTGTCGCGTGGCTGCTGCCGACGATTATTACCGGCACACTTATTTCGATAATAGTTTGACCTCTGATGCTTACTTCTATAGCAGTGCCAGCGCCACCGCGCCCAGCGTCTTGGCCGAGAAGAACGGAAAACTGCCGGTGGAAACCAAACTGTTTTTTACCCCGCCCAATGCCCTGCGCTTGGCGTGGCAGTCGCAACCGGGCGGCGGCTGGGACGCCGGCGTGCACCTGATAAATTTCCGCAACCGCTATCCCGGGTTTGTGGGAGACACGCTCTCATTCTGGTGTTATTCCTCGGACCCCATTGCGGGCACCGATCTACCTCTCATCCTGCTGGCGAATTCGCGCGGCGGCTTGCAGGTCGCGGAATTTCCCGGCAGTTTCACGGAAGCTCTGCCCGTGGGCAAATATATCCGCGAAATCCCCGCGGGCAGATGGGTGCAGATCCATATTCCGCTCGGCGATTTCGAAAGCGCATCAATCTATCCCTTCGAGTCCCGCTTCCTCGTGAACATTATTTTTCACCAGGGTCGCGCGGACGGCATTCCCCACACGCTGATTGTGGACGAGATTCGCATCGATAATGAGGCCGCTTACAAAACCGGCATGCCTGCTTCGGGAAATCTCGCTGTACCGCAGAATGTACGGGCCAAGGGCTACGACCGGCACATCGAAGTGAGCTGGGATGCCGTAAGCGGCTCCGCTCCAGCGCGTTACACCCTCTACCGCTCCATGGACGGAAGCAAATTCGAACCCGTCGGCATACAGCGGCCGGACATCTTCCGCTTTGAGGATTTTCTGGGCAAGGCTGGAGTGAAGGCGGAGTACAAAGTGACCGCCTCGGATGCATCCTATCGCGAATCAGGTCAGTCGGCCGCCGCCAGCGCCACGACACGCGAGATGAGTGACGACGAATTGCTCACCATGCTCCAGGAAGCCTGCTTCCACTATTACTGGGACGGCGCGGATCCGCATTCCGGCATGACCCGCGAGAACATCCCGGGGGACGATCGCATCGTCGCCACCGGCGCCAGCGGCTTCGGCATCATGGCCTTGCTCGCTGGAGTCGAGCGGGGATTCATCACCCGCCAGCAAGCCGTGCAACGCCTCACCGCTATCGTGGATTTTCTCGAACACGCGCAGCGCTATCACGGCGTATGGTCCCACTTCATGGATGGCAACACCGGAAAGACCATGCCGGTATTCGGGATGTTTGACGACGGCGGCGATCTGGTGGAGACCTCTTTCTTGATTCAGGGATTACTGGCAGCCCGCCAGTACTTCCGTGGCGCCGGCGCGGGCGAAGAAGAGTTGTACCAGCGAATCACGGCCTTGTGGAAAAACGTGAAGTGGGATTGGTACCGCGAGAGTCCGCAAAGCGATTTCCTCTATTGGCACTGGTCCGCGGACTGGGCTTTCAAGATGCATCATCCACTCATCGGATTCAATGAAGTCATGATCACCTATCTGGAGGCCATCGCATCGCCCACTCATGCCGTTCCCCCGGACATGTACTATTCCGGATGGGCTACCCAGTCGGAGCAAGCCCAGCATTATCGCGCGGGATGGGGCGGCACCAAGGACGGCGATCACTACTTCAACGGCAACACCTATTTCGGGATCAAGCTGGATGTCGGCGTGGGCACCGGGGGCCCGCTGTTCTTCACCCATTATTCCTATATGGGTTTCGACCCGCACGCACTGCACGACCGCTACACCGCTTCCTACTTCGAAAATAACCGCAACATCGCGCGCATCAATCTCGCCTATGTCATTGCCAATCCCAAACACTTCGCGGGCTATGGCCCGGATGCCTGGGGACTCACCGCCAGCGACGGACCTTGGGGTTATATGCCGCACGCCCCGGATGCCGATCATGATACGGGAACACTGACTCCCACCGGCGCGCTCGCCTCGTTTCCGTATACCCCGGAAGCCTCGCTGGCGGCCTTCAAACATTATTATCGAGACTTAGGCGCGCAATTGTGGGATGTCTATGGACCACGCGATGCCTTCAACCAGGGGCAGGATTGGGTCTCCCCAATCTACATGGGCCTGAACCAGGCCCCCATCGTGGTGATGATTGAAAATTACCGCACTGGCGTGGTCTGGAAGTCCTTCATGAAGAATCCCGAAATCCCCGCCATGCTGAAAAAACTAGACGAACTCCAGAGCCGCTAGTTGGAACAGAACAGTTCCCATAGGGGGCGCGGCACCGTTAACCCTGATCCGCGAAGGGCTGCGCCCCATGTCTGCACAACACAACCTCTTCGTGTAGTGGCCGAACTTTAGATCGGCCATCGCTAGTGCGCCCTGCTAGCGCCGGCATCCTGCCGGCTCTCCACCCTCACAACTACGCCGTCATTTCGAACGCAGTCCGCGCAGTGAGGAATCTCTCTTCGTCTTCCCCACGCCCAAACCCCACCCTCGCTCTCCTCCCGGTTTCGCGTTAAGGTAGCGGAATGGAGGAGAGTCGGATGAGGAAAACCCTATACGTGTGGGTGTGTCTGCTGGTGAGTTGCGGAGCGGCCTACGGACAGAATGCGTCCTGGATCGCGGGACTTACACAGCCGCACGATTACGTCCAGAAACGCGTCTCCAGTTACGACCGCACCGGCGGCAACGAAGATATGCGCGGAATTCCCCCCGGAGAAACCCTCACGATATTGGATGAAGTGGGCCCGGGCATCATCACCCATATCTGGTTCACGTTTGCCTCCGATGAGCCCTACCACCTGAAGAAAATTGTGATCCGCATGTACTGGGACGGTGAAGCCACCCCCAGTGTCGAAGCCCCCATCGGCGATTTTTTTGGCTTGGGACTGGGCGAGTATTTCACCTACCAGGCTTTGCCGTTATCGGCGGCGCCGAATCGCGCCGTCAATTCCTATTTTCCCTTGCCCTTTCAGAAGCACGCGCGCATCACCGTGGAGAATCAGGGCAAAGAAAAGCTCGACGCGCTGTACTACAACATTGATTACCAGTCCTACGCCAAACCATTACCAGCCGACACGCTGTACTTCCACGCGCAGTACCGCCAGGCTTCGCCGAATCACGGCGTGCCCGGCGACTGGAAAGATAACGGCGACCCGCTGCAGAACGACAAAAAGAATCTCAATGGGGAAGGGAACTACGTGTGGATGGAAGCGACCGGACGCGGGCATTTCGTCGGTGTCACCATGTCCGTCCTGCAGAACCAGGATTTTTGGTGGGGCGAAGGCGACGATATGTTTTTTGTCGATGGCGAGAAGCTCCCTTCCATCAACGGAACCGGCACCGAGGACTATTTCCTCGGCGCCTACGATTTTGGTGGCCGCCCGTTTTCTTACTTGCTCTATGGGGCCCCGGTCGTCGGCGAGGAAAAAGCCGGAAGCCGCAGCAGCGTCTACCGCTTCCATTTGGACTCGCCCATTCCATTCACCAAGTCCATCAAGGCGACCATCGAGCATGGCCACGCGAACGGAAGGTCGGATAATTATTTTTCCGTCGCCTATTGGTATCAAACCGAACCTCATGCCCCGTTTCCGCTGTTGCCCGCGGTGGACGACCGCCTGCCCCGGGTGCATGCCGTAGGTGGACCCGGCAACAGCAACCACTAGAAGGTAAGAAAGATAAAGATAGTGACACGCCCGCCAGCAGGCAACTTCGTGGAGAGAGACAGGAGACCGAGGGCCTCATCGAGCGTGAGCATGAAGCACCCTTCTACGCAGCGCTGACTTTTATGTCAGCGCCACATAGTCAAGGGAGCTTGGCTTCCAGTTCCGCCCAGCGCGCATACAACTGATCGATGCCCTTCTGCGCCGCTTCCATTTGTAACGAAATTTCCCGCAGACGCGCCGCGTCCGCAGTCAAGACCGGATCGAGCAACGAATCATGCTGCGCTTGCAACTCTTTTTCGGCATCCGCGATGCGTTGCTCAATTCCCTCCAGTTCCCGCGCTTCTTTGTAAGACAGTTTCTTTTTCTCCGGCCCAGCACCGCTGGACGCCTTCGAATTCCCAGTCGCAGCGGCAATTTCCACTTTCCCCGCACCTGCACCCTTCGCCAGCGCAACTTGCGTGCTTTGCCATTGCTCCCATTGCGGGTAGTCCGCGAAGCGCTCCGCGTGCCCCAGTCCGTCCAGCCCCAGAATTACCGTAGACACGCGATCCAGCATGTAGCGGTCGTGCGTAACCAGCACCAGCGCGCCGCGGTATTCCAGCAAACTCTCTTCCAGAATTTCCAGCGTGGGGATATCCAGGTCGTTGGTGGGCTCGTCGAGCAGCAGCACATCCGCGGGCTGCAGCATCAGTTGCGCAATCAACACCCTCGCCCGTTCGCCGCCCGACAGTCGCCCCACCGGCTGATTGAGCTGTTCGCCCGTGAACAGGAACCGCGCTGCCCAGGCCGCCACGTGAATCACCCGCTCCTGATAAATCACCGAATCGGAATCCGGCGCGAGCGCGCGCCGCAGCGTAACCTCGGGGTCCAGCACGCGATTCTGGTCGAAGTACTCGATACGAAGCGCTTCCGCTCGGCGGATTTTCCCATGCGTCGGCTTCAACTGGCCGTTGAGCAGGCGCAGTAGCGTGGTTTTCCCGCTGCCGTTGGGCCCCACAAGCCCCACGCGCATCCCCGAAGTGATCAGGAAATGCATGCGCTCGAACAGCCGGCGCTCCCCGAAGGCGTAGCTCACATCATCAAGAGTAATGAGCTGTTTCGTCTTGCGTGCGGACGAAGAAAAATCGATTTGCGCGGTGCTGCTGCGCCTACGCGCGTTCAAGTCCGCAAGTTCGCCGATCAGTCGATACGCTTTGTCGATGCGCGCTTTCGATTTAGTGGTGCGCGCTTTGGGCCCGCGCCGCAGCCACTCAATTTCTGTGTGCACGCGATTTTCCAGCGCTGCCTGGCGATTCCGTTGCGCATGCAAATATTCTTCCTTGCCTTCCAGAAACGCGCTGTAGTTCCCAGTAACCCGCAAAGACCCGTTTTCGTACCCGGAATTAATTTCCACGATTTCGTTGGCTACATTTTCCAGGAAGTAGCGATCGTGGCTCACCACCACGCACGCGAATGAAGCGTCGCGGAGAACGTCTTCGAGCCAGTTGATCCCGGCCAGATCGAGGTGGTTCGTCGGCTCGTCAAGCAGCAGCACATCCGGCATGCGCACCAGCGCTTCCACAATCGCCAACCGCTTCCGCCAGCCGCCGGAAAGTGAGGCCGCCGGAACATCCATATCGGAGAAGCCCGCCCGTCCCAGAATGGCCGCGGTGCGCGCGGGGCGCTCAGATTCCGGGACGTGAACTTCGTCCAGCGATTTCGTAAGCACGGAGCGAATGGTCTCGCCGGGCGCGTACTCGGAAACTTGCCGCACCAGGCTCAGTCGCGTGCCTTTGCGTATCGCCAGCTCCCCGCTGTCCGGTTGCAGCCGCCCACACAGAATATCCAATAGCGTGGATTTCCCGGAACCGTTGGGGCCAATTACTCCGATGCGTTCCCCTTCAGAAACAATGAACGACAGGTTCTGAAAGAACGGCGATACGCCAAAGCGTTTCGACAGAGATTGCGCGCTGATGATCGGTGGCACAGGTCCTCGAGTGTTGGTGAATTGATAAGGATAGCAGGAAGGCTGCCTGGTCCGCGTAGGGCCCCGGCACGGTCGACCCTGAGCCTCGAGGGGCTGCGCTTGTCCACAATCTTTCCGCAGCACGGAACAAAGCTCTGGCCGCTTACGTAAGAGGATATGAGATATATTGCTTTCCCATAGGAGCGGCGATAGCATCCTGTTGTTTTCCCATAGGAGGACGCGGTGGGTGACAAGCAGGACGTCAAGCAGGGCACCCTGGCCTTGATGGTGCTGAAGACGCTACAAACCCTCGGTCCGCTGCACGGCTACGGCATTGCCCGGCGCATTGAGCAGACCAGCGGGGATTTGCTTTCGGTGAACTACGGCACCTTGTATCCGGCGTTGCTGAAACTCCAGCAGGAGGGCTATATCACCTCGGAGTGGGGCATCTCGGACAACAACCGCAAAGCCAAGTATTATCGGCTGACGCGCGCAGGGCGTAAGCAAGTCGAGAAGGAAGAACGTGAGTGGGAACAGACCGCCGCAATCGTGGCGCGGTTCCTGGACTCCAAGGAGCAAACCTCGTGAAGTGGTTTCATTCGATTCTCTCAGTTTCTCCCGGTCCACCGTGGGTAGCCGCGGCTTTACGCCGCGGTTTTGGGGCTCTCGCATACTCGCCGCAAATGGAGAACTCATGAACTGGTTTCGTGCCAGTTTCCAGCGTCTGCGGAATCTACTGCGCCAAGATTCCGCCATGGACCAAGATCTGCAGGCAGAACTCGCCGCGCACCTGCAACTGCACATCGATGACAACATCCGCGCGGGCATGACGCCGCAAGAAGCGCGTCGCCGGGCATTGCTTGCGTTCGGTGGCGTCCAGCAGACCACTGAACTCGTTCGCCAGCAGCGCTCTTTTGGCTGGCTCGAATCGCTAGCCAAGGATGTGCGATTCGCCGCGCGCCTGCTGCACAGCAAGCCCGGCTTCAGCGTCGTCGCGATCGTGACCCTCGCGCTGGGCATCGGTGCGAATGCCACCATCTTCGCCATGGTCTCGCGCTTCGTGCTGCACAACGCCGCGGTCGGCGATCCATCCACGCTGCTTACTTTGCACACCACGGACCACAACGAATGTTGCAATTCCTTTTCTTGGCCGCTGTACACCGATGTCCGCGATAATGCCAAATCTTTCTCCGGCGCGGCCGGTTTTTACGAATTGCTTCCAGCCTCTATCTCTGGAAAGGGCGATCCCGTGCGCCTGTGGGGCCAGGCCACCACCACGAATTTCTTCGACGTCACCCAATTAGGAATGACCCTTGGCCGCGGCTTCCGCGCGGATGAACAAAACTCCCCCGTAATCGTTCTCGGCAGTCGCGTCTGGAAATCGCGTTTCAACGCCGATCCCAACATTCTCGGCAAGTCCATCACGCTCTCGGGCCATCCCTACACCGTAGTCGGCGTGGCGCCACCGTACTTCCGCGGAATTGACTTGGTTCTAGACACGCAATTCTGGGTGCCCATCGGCGATATCGATCAGCTTCTGCCGAATACCAGCAAATTCAATGCCCGCGAATATCACTGGATTACTGTGGCGGGACGCTTGAAACCCGGTGTGTCTCGCGCGGAAGCCGCGGCCGAACTGCAAGTGCTGTCGCAACGTCTCGCGCACGCCCATCCAGATACGGAAAAGGGTCTGGGATTCCGGATGGACGAAGCCGGTTCGCTGCCCCCACGCGACCGCTCGGTGATTCTCCTGTTCCTGTCCACCCTGATGCTCGTGGTGCTTCTGGTGCTCTTGATCGCCTGCGCCAATGTGGCCAATCTTTTTCTGGCGCAGGCCGCCGGACGCCAGCGCGAAATGGCCGTGCGCATCGCGTTGGGCGCCACGCGAACGCAACTGCTGCGGCAGATTCTTACGGAGAGCCTGCTGCTGTCGCTGCTCGGTGGTTTTCTTGGCATGCTCATCTCCGTCTGGGCTACCGGCGGGCTCTCCGCGTTCCGTTTTCCAGTCCCGGTCACACTCGATCTGAACGTTGGCGTGGACAACAAAGTGATCGCGTTCACATTTTTGCTCAGCCTCATTACCGGGTTGCTCTTTGGACTGCTGCCTGCCTGGACAGCCGCGTGGCGTGGACCCTCCAGCGCGTTGAAGGGCGAGGATGTGCTCGCGCGGCCGGGGCGTTTCTGGACCCTAGGCAACCTCTTGGTCGTAGCGCAAATTGCCATGTCGCTGATTCTTTTGTGCGTAACGGGCTTGTGCCTTCGTAGCCTGCGTTCTGCCGCCAACATTAATATTGGCTTCCGCTCCAGCGGCGTGCTGGCCGTGTCCATTGACCCGCGCCTGTACAGCTACACCCCCGAACATACCGTGCAATTTCTAACCGAACTGCAGCGTCGCGTCTCCGCCATTCCCGGCGTTACCAACGCCGCGGTCACCGACGCGCTGCCCCTTTCCGGTGGACACCGCAGCGATGGCTTCCAGGCCGTCGGCAAAAAGCCTCTCGACCCTACCCCCATCGTCGAACTCTACATGGTCACTCCCGGCTATCTGGAGACGCTCGGCATCCACCTTATGAATGGACGTGACTTCGCCAACGAGTCGGCTACATCTCCGCGCGTTGCCATGGTCAATCAGGTTTTTGCCGATACGTTCTTCCCCAACGAGAATCCAGTCGGCCAATCGGTTTCCAGCGGAGGCCTGACCTTCGAAATCGTGGGTGTGACTAGCAACATCAAGTCGCGCTTTCTGGGCGAGGATCTTCGCCCGGTCCTCTTCCGTTCCCTCGCACAAACCGTCGCCAACGACCCTTCCTTCGAAGGCTACACCGTGTTGGCCCAGACCACCCGGGATTCCGCCTCCGTGGCCTCCTCGGTGCGCTCCGTCATTCGTGACATGGATCCCACCCTGGCCGTCTATAACGAAGAGACCATGGAGCAGCACATGAAGGGCGCGCTGTTCCTGCCGCGCCTGGCAGGCACGCTGTTTGCCGTCTTCGGCAGCGTGGGGCTGATTCTTGCGGCCATTGGTCTGTACGGGGTGATGAACTACAGCGTCAGCTTGCGCACGCGCGAGATCGGCATTCGCATGGCCCTCGGTGCTCAGGCCGCCAGCGTGCAAAAGCTCTTCCTGCGCCGCGGGCTGCAACTGACGGCGATCGCACTGGCGATCGGGTTGCCGGTGGCTTTCGTGGTCGCGAAACTGTTCAGCTCGATTTTGTACGGGATCAAACCGCACGATGCCATCACGTTTATCAGCATTCCACTTTTCTTGACGGCGATTGCCTTGCTCGCGGCATACATTCCAGCGCGCCGCGCCTCGAGCGTGGATCCCGCAACGACGCTACGGTTCGAGTAAGGAGCAAAGATGCGTACACCGAAATTTCGCAGCATCGCCACCCGCATCCTCAATTTCTTCCGCATAGATCCTCGCGTGGAAAACGAAATGGACTCCGAACTCGCCGCGCATCTCCAACTCCACATCGACGACAACCTTCGCGTGGGCATGACCCCGCACGAAGCCCGCCGCCACGCATTGCTGGCTCTCGGCGGCGTAGAACAAACGAAGGAGCGCGTCCGCGATCAACAAATTTTCCCCTGGCTCGATTCACTGCGCGCCGATGCTGTCTTCGGCTATCGCCAATTGGCCAAGCACAAAGTCACCACCGCCGCCGCGATTCTTTCCTTGGCCATCGCCATCGGCGCTTGCACTTCCGCCTTCCGCTTGATCGACGCCCTGCTCCTCCGCGCACTCCCCATCTCCCATCCCGAGCACCTGTATTCACTTTCGCGCGTGGGCAGCGATTTCGACGGTAAGCCTACCGACTTCGACGGTTGGGCTTATCCCGACTTCGAACTGATGCGCGACGCCGCCAAAAACCAGGCCACGCTCATCGCCATTTCCTACGACGAGCGCATGGACCTCACCTACAAATCCGATCAGGAAATGGAAAAAGCGCACATCGCCTACGTTTCCGGGAACATGTTCCGTTCGTTCGGGCTGCAGCCTGTCCTCGGCCGTCTGCTCTCGCCAAATGATGACACCACCCCGGGCGCCCATCCCGTGGCCGTGATTACTTTCGATTACTGGACGCACCGTTTCGCCAACGACCCCAACGTGCTTGGCAAAACATTTCGCATCGGCAACGAGATCTTCCAGATCGTAGGTGTTTCGCAAGCGCCATTCACGGGCACGGAACCTGGCACCATGACGGACATTTTTCTCCCCACCATGATGCATCCAGCAGCCATCCGCAAAGATTCCACATGGCACCGCACCTTCGCCATCGTGCTACCCGGCGTCATCATCGAACCCCTTCGCGCCAAACTCGATGCGGTGACCCGCGCGTTCGAAACCGATCGTTCCAAAACCTGGGTCAATGAGACGCCGCAGGAAATTGCTCGCGAGCTCGACCAAACCCTGCGCTTCGATCCCGCCTATTCTGGCGCTTCGGGATTTCAGCAGGACAATCGCCGGGCGTTGTTGGCGCTAGGCGTGTTGGTTTTCCTGGTGCTGCTGATTGCCTGTGCTAATGTGGCGAACCTGATGGTGGCGCAAGCGGCCTCACGCGCGCGCGAAATGGCTCTGCGCATTTCCATCGGCGCCGGTCGGCGCCATTTGCTCCGGCTGGTGCTGGTGGAGAGTGCCATCCTCGCACTGGTCTCTTCCGTGCTCGGCGCACTCTTTGCTTCCTGGGCCGCGCCCTTTGTAGTCAGCACAATTAACCCCGCGGACGATCCCGTGCGGCTCGCGCTACCCGCGGATTGGCGCGTGCTCTGCTTCAGCGTTGCTTTGACGCTGCTGGTCACCTGCCTGTTCGGCCTCATCCCCGCTCTTCGCACCTCTACGATTCAACCGGTAAGCGCGCTCAAGGGAGGCGAGGACCCGCACTCCCGCCGCCGGCTAATGTACGCGCTCATTGGAGGACAAGTGGCGTTCTGTTGCCTGGTGCTCTTCGTCGCTGGATTGTTCGTCTCCACTTTCCAGCGTCTCTCGCATCAACCCCTCGGCTTCTCGCCCGACCGTCTTCTGATTCTGGACTCCGTCACGCACGACCCCGTCCCCGGTGTCACCTGGCTCCAGGCCGCCGATGAACTTAGCGCCATCCCCGGTGTCGAACGCGTCTCAGTGGCCAATCGCGCGCTGCTCGACCACTGGTCGAACAACAATTCCATCTCCATCGACGGTGGACCCGTGTCTCCCACACTCGGCTATTTTCTCCACGTCTCACCTGGCTGGTTGGACACCGTGAAAATTCCTCTCGTCACCGGCCGTGATTTTCTTCCGACGGACACCACTCCTGGCGCCGCCATCGTCAACGAAACCTTTGTGAAGACATTTTTCAACGGCGAAAATCCCCTCGGCAAATCCTTCGACGAACTTTTCCCCTACGGCGATCGCGCCCACTATCAGATTGTCGGCGTGGTACGCGACGCCCGCTATCGCAATATCCGCGAAACCACCCTGCCGATCGCCTATCTGCCGTTCCGGTCCGCTGACGGTAAGGCCTGGTGGAGTGAGCGCGGCGCCACCTTCATCGTGCGCACCGCCTCGGCAATTCCTCTGGCGCTCGCCCCCACTCTACGCACAGCAATCCCCCACGCGCACCCGGAATTTCGCGTCAGCAATGTGCGCACGCAACTCGAAATCAATCAAGCGCAAACCGTCCGCGAGCGCCTTCTCGCCACGCTCGCTTCATTTTTCTCCATCGTGGCGTTGCTGCTCGCGGCCGTGGGACTCTACGGAGTGCTTCACTATTCGGTGCTGCAGCGACGCCGGGAAATTGCCATCCGCCTGGCCGTCGGAGCGCCGGCATTCGGCATCGCCAAACTTGTCACCCTGCCCATTGTGGTCATGATTGTTTCAGGCGCGGCCGCAGGCGTTGCCGCAGGCCTGTTCTTTGCGCCCTATGTCAGCGCACTGTTCTATCAGGTGAACGCCACGGATATCGCCATCCTGGCATTTCCATCCTTGGCTATCGCCGTGGCCGCATCCGTCGCCGCATTGCCCGCGGTGCTGCGCGCCATTCAAACCGACCCCGCATCCATCCTGAGGTCAGAATGAACGCCATCCTCTCCATCCAGCGCAAACACCCTGCGGATCGGCCAGTAGCCGCGGCTTTACGCCGCGGTCTTGGCATACCTCGAGCTCACGGTCGCACCCCCGCGGTCTCCGGTCCCCTGGTTTCGGGCCACCTCCCCACGCTCCGAGCGTGGCGCGTTGACCCTATAATTTACCTTCGCTAGGAATAACGAAACTTAAGGAGCCACCGTGCCGCCACTCATTCAGCTTCGCAACATCGAAAAATCCTTCCCCGCCGGGGCCCAGAAATTCTATGTTCTCCGCCGCATCTCCCTGGATATTCAGTCGGGAGAGTTCGTCACCTTTATGGGCCCCTCCGGGGCAGGGAAGTCCACTCTGCTCGCCATTATTGGGATGCTGGATGCTTCCTGGTCCGGCGAATACTACTTTCTCGATCAGGCCGTGCACAAGTTCAACCACAAGCAGCGCAACGAGCTGCACAAATACAACATTGGCTTCGTCTTTCAGTCCTATCACCTCATTGACGACTTAACCATCTACGAAAATCTCGAAATTCCGTTGTCCTACAAAAACATTCCGCACAAAGAGCGCACCAGCCTCGTCTGTGACGCGCTGGATCGCTTCAACATCGTCGGCAAAAAAGATTTGTACCCAAACCAACTCTCGGGCGGCCAGCAGCAATTGGTCGGCGTGGCCCGCGCCGTCATTCAGAATCCCAAACTGATTCTGGCCGACGAACCCACCGGCAACCTGCACTCCAGCCAGGGCGAAGAGATCATGCAGCTTTTCAAGAAATTGAACGAAGGCGGCACCACGATTATTCAGGTGACCCACTCGGAAAAGAACGCCGCCTACGGCAATCGCATCCTCAACCTCGCCGACGGCTGGCTGCTCCCAGAACAAGCCATGGCCAGCACTTCGGGTGTGGCGCAAACATGAAGCGCTTCGCGCGGAAGAGACGCCGGGAAGCTGCCCACTTACGGGTTCCAGCGCAAAGCGGGGCACCAAAACGCAAAACCCGCCGTCAAACTACCAGCGCCGCCGGGTAGCGTGGAGTACTGTATGCTATCCTTTCGCGCCGTTTGGCAACGCTTCCGAAACGTATTTCGCAAACCGGGCTTGGATGGCGAACTCGATGAGGAATTGGCGTCGCATCTGGCGCTGCACACCCAGGAAAACGTCCGAGCGGGCATGACCCCGGACGACGCGCGGCGGGAGGCCCTCATGAAACTCGGCGGCGTGGAACAGGCCAAAGAAGCGGTGCGCGGCGCGCGCGACATGGGCTGGCTGAAATCTTCGCTCAAGGACGTGCGCTTCGGCCTGCGCATGCTGCGAAGGAACGCCGGCTTTACCGCCATTGCCGTTCTCGCTCTGGCCCTGGGCATCGGATTCTCCACCACCGTCTTCAGTATTTTCTACAACGGCGTGCTGCACCCCTTCGCGTATCGCGATGCCGACCGGCTTACGGTGATTTGGATCATCGATACGGCACACAATTCGGAGCGATCTCGCGCAATGTACCACCTGAACGAAATCGCGGCCTTTCGCAAACAGTCGCAGAGCTTTGAAGATGTGGTGGCGTATTCGGGATGGGATACGACTTTCCTGAATCATGGCACGCCCGAGTCGGTGCACATCTGCGTGTCCACTCCGAACATGATCCGCTTCTGGGGCATGCAGCCGATCCTGGGACGCGGCATCACCGAACAGGACGCGGAGCCGGGCGCTCCTCCCGTCGCGCTGCTGGGCTATGCCTTCTGGAAGAAAATCTACGCCGGCGATACATCCGTCATCGGTTCCACGATCATCGTGAACAAGGAAGCTCGCACCATCATTGGCGTGATGCCCCGTCGCTTTGCCTTGTACGGCGCGGACTTTTACATGCCCATCAACTGGAATCGTCCCGAACCGGCGAACTACCAGGAAGCCGCGGACAAGAATGACCCGTGGTATTTTTTTGCGAATGCCCTGGTAAAGCCGAAGGTTAGTTTGCAGACGGCCGCTGCTGATCTGCAGGTAGTGTCGAAACAACTGCTAACGATCTATCCCAAAGACTATCCAGAACATTTCCAGATGACGGTGCGGCCGTTTAACGAAGCGCTCGTGGAAGATTTTCCGAAGACCTTGGCGCTGCTGGCTGGAGCGGTGCTGTTGTTGCTGCTGATCTCGTCGAGTAATGTGGCCAGTTTGCTGTTGACGCATCATACGGCGCGGGCCCGGGAGATTGCCTTGCGCAGTGCGCTGGGTGCCTCGCGTGGCCGCTTGATCCGCCAACTGTTTGTCGAAAGCCTGCTCCTGGGGCTTTCCGGTTGTGTCGCGGGCGGGTTGCTCGCCTACCTGGGACTACAAGTGGCTCGGCTGGTTCCCGGCCTGGCCGTCCCCGGAGAAGCCGATCTACGACTGAATCTTCCGGTGCTGTTTTTCGCCATTGCTCTTTCGCTGGTGACCACCTTTTTCTTTGGACTGTCGCCGGCGTTGCTGGCGGTGAAGAAGGATTTGCGTGAGAGTCTGCAGTCGAGTGGAGTGAACGCGAACGTGGCTCACGGTGGGACGCACATTCGGGCGGCGCTGGTGATGGGGCAGGTGGCGCTATCCGTTCTTTTGCTGGTGTTTGCCGGTCTCATGATGCGGAGCTTCCTCGCTGTCTACCATTTCGACCCCGGCATGCGCACGGCTGGTCTGTTCATCGCCGAAATACACTTTCCCGCGCACAGCTACGAAACTGGCGAGAGCAAACACGCCTTCTTCGAGCAACTTCTTTCCCGCGTCTACTCGCTTCCTGGTGTCACCAATGCTGCCATCTCCTTCGGGGTTCCCCCGCTCGGTGGCCCGCGTACCGACGATGTCACCATTCCGGGCAAGCCGCACGACCAGCCATGGGCCACGTCCTTCGACACCGTGAACGAAAATTATTTTGTGACACTGGGTCTGCAGCTTCTGCGCGGCCGTTTGCTTTCTCCCGAGGACATCGCTGGTGGGCGCCGCGTCGCCGTGGTCAGCAACACGCTGGTAAAGAATTACTTTGGAGACGATGATCCACTCGGCAGGCAAATCAAGTTCAATGTTCTGGATCAGGAGCAGTATTTCCCGCACAACGCGTTCTTCGAAATCATCGGTGTCGTCAGCGATGTGAGAAATTTCGACGAACACGAACAAGTCCTGCCGCAGGCGTACATTCCTTACACGGTTATCGGCGCGTATGACCGCCGCCTCCTAGTTCGTACCGTGACTAACCCGCTGCTCCTCAGCAATCCGCTCCGCCAACTGATCGCGGATGTGGACTCCAACATCGTTCTCGAGCAGCCCACGACGCTCGAAAACGAATTGCAAAAGTATGTCTTCCAAAAACCCAAGTTCCGCCTCGTCTCCTTCGGCACTTGCGCGGCCATTGGCATGGTGCTGGCGCTGATCGGCCTGTTTGGAATCATGGCCTATTCCGTCACGCTGCAGACCCACGAGTTTGGCATACGCATGGCGCTCGGCGCGGAGTCCGGCAACATTCTCGCGCTGGTACTCCGCAAAGGGCTGTTCCTCGTGGGCAGTGGCATCGTGCTTGGCTTGGCGGTGGCGTTCTTCTCCGTGCGCATCCTGCAATCGCAGCTCTGGGGCGTGTCCGCCTTCGATCCCTGGACCCTGGTCCTGGCCCCGCTCGCACTCTTAGCCGCCGCGCTCCTGGCCTGCTATTTGCCCGCCCGCCGCGCCACTCAGGTAGACCCCATGGTTGCCTTGCGCCACGAATAAGGTAGGCGTGATCCGTTATGGGGCTGCCACTTTTTTTCGCGAACTAATCAAACTTTTGCCTAGCCTCCTCCGTATATACCCATGGAGGCTCCTGTGGCGTCACCACACAAAGAATGGTAATTTCATGTGGATATCACACAGGAGGGATGCTATGTCCGACTCCAAACTGGACTTGCTGCAAGGCACGCTGGACCTCATGGTGCTGCAAACCTTATCGGTGCTTGGCCCGCTCCACGGCTATGGAATCGCCCGCCGCATCGAGCAAGTCAGCGGGAATGAAGTACTTCTGAACCAGGGGACCATTTACGCCTCGCTGGTGCGGTTGCAGCAGCGCGGCTGGATTTCTGCCGAATGGGGCACCTCGGACAATAACCGCAAGGCCAAGTTTTATTCCATCACCCGCCGCGGCCGGAAGCAGCTCACCGAAGATGCGGCCTACTGGCAGCGTCTCTCGATGGTCATGTCCCGGGTCTTAGCCCTCCCTGACGAGGAGCCCAACACATAATGTGGTGCGTGCGTCAATTCGTTGCGCGGTCTGCGGCTCTCCTGCGTCGTGGGAGCGACGACCAGGAGGCCGCAGCCGAAATCTCCGCGCACCTGGACATGGCCATCGAAGAGAACTTGCGCGCCGGAATGTCTCCAGACGAAGCCTGCCGCCGCGCCTTGCTCCAGTTTGGCGGGTCGCAGCAAGCCAGCCAGAATCAGCGTGAGTCCCGGAGTCTTCCCATGATTGAAACACTACTGCAGGATTTGCGCTTTGCTTTTCGAACGTTTGCCAAAAATCCCGGCTTCGCCGTTGTCGCCGTCCTCACGCTCGCCCTCGGCATTGGTGCCAACACCGCGCTCTTCTCCGTCGTCAATGGCGTTCTTCTAAGTCCCTTGCCCTACAGTCAGCCCGAGCGCCTCGTGGCTGTCTACGCCAAAACCAACGATTTCGGCCGCTCCTCCATCTCCTTCCTCAATTTCCTCGACTGGGTTCGAGACAACCGCTCCTTTTCCTCCTTGGCCGCTTTTCGGGCTGACAGTTTCAATCTCACCGGCGCCGGCGAACCGCAGCGCCTCGCCGCCAACATGGTCTCCGCTGCCTTTTTCCCAGCTCTCAGCGTCCAGCCTCTTCTCGGCCGCTTTTTCTTAGAGCAAGAAGACAAGCTCGGCGCCCCTCCCGTTGCGGTGATCAGCGAATCTCTGTGGAAGAAGAAGTTTGCCGCTTCGCCAGGCATTCTTGGCAAGTCCATCAATCTCGACGGCAGCGTTCGCACCATCGTCGGCGTGGTTCCTTCCACCTTCTACTTCGAAAACAGCAATTTCAACAGCGACGCCCAAGTCTACGTGCCCATCGGTCAATGGAACGATTCCTTCTTCCGTGATCGCCGCACCGCTATGGGCATGGACGCCGTCGGCCGCCTCAAGCCCGGAGTCAATCTTGATCAGGCCAGGGCGGATATGGTCGCTCTCGCCGCCCATCTCGCCGAAATGTATCCCGACGCCAACAAGGGTTCCAGCGTCGCGCTTCTTTCCCTCAAGGAAAACGTGGTTGGCAGCATTCGCCCCTTTCTCCTTGTGCTCCTCGCCTCCGTCGGTTTTGTTCTTCTCATCGCTTGCGCCAACGTTGCCAATCTTCTCTTGGCGCGCTCCACAGGTCGCACCAGGGAATTCGCGATTCGTTCCGCTCTCGGCGCCGATAGCAATCGCATCGTTCGCCAACTCCTCACCGAAAGTGTGTTGCTTGCTCTAACTGGCGGCGTTCTCGGCATTCTTCTCGCTGCTTGGGGCACGCAGGCCGCCCTCAAACTTCTTCCCGAAGCCCTCCCGCGGGCCGGCCAAGTTCACATCGATGCCCACGTTCTTCTCTTTACTCTAGCTGCTTCCGTCCTCGCCGGAATTCTCTTCGGCTTGGTCCCTGCCTTCAAAACCTCCCGCACCGCCATTCAGTCCTCCCTCAAAGAAGGCGGACGCGGCAGCAGCGCCCGTTATCGCACGCAAAGCGTCTTCGTGGCTCTCGAAATGGCTTTCGCTGTCGTTCTTCTCATCGGCGCAGGCTTGATGATTCGCAGTCTCTCCAATCTTTGGCGCGTCGATCCCGGTTTTGATCCCCACGACGTGCTCACTTTCAATCTCGCCTCCGACAAGCCTCTGGGCTCCACTCCCGACGGTACCCGCGCCGCCTTCCGTCAGCTTCGCGACGCCATTGCCGCTGTTCCTGGCGTCCAATCGGTGTCTCTCAATTCCGGTTCGTCGCCCATGGAAGGGGATTCGGAACTTCCTCTTTGGCTCGACCGCGAACCTAAGCCTGCCAACACCGCGGACATGAAAGCCTGCCTCTTCTATCTCGCCCAGCCGGATTATCTCGACGTCATGAGAATTCCTCTCAAACGCGGTCGCTTTCTCCAGGCCTCCGACAACGAGCGCTCCTCCCCGGTCATCGTCATCGATGAAGAATTCGCCAAAAGATATTTTGGCAACGACGATCCTATCGGCCGGCACGTCAACATCGCACTTGTCAACATGTCTCCGGAGGTTGTCGGCGTCGTGGGTCACGTCAAGCAGTGGGGACTGGATTCGGATTCCACGCAGAACACGCAAGCACAGACCTATCTGGCGCTCGAGCAGACTCCCGACTCCGTCCTATCACTGTTAGATCACGGCACGTCCGTCGTCGTTCGCACTGCTAATGCTCAGGTCAGCTCACTCAATTCCATTACGCAAGCCGTACATTCCGTTAACGGCGAACTTGTTCTTTTTGGCTCGCGCACCATGTCCGACATTATCGCCCGCTCCCTCGCGGAAAAGCGTTTCGCCATGTCGCTGCTCGGTGTCTTTGCGGTTCTCGCTCTCATCCTCTCGTCCCTCGGCATTTACGGGGTCATTTCCTACGTCGTCGGCCAGCGCACACAGGAAATTGGTGTTCGCATGGCCCTCGGCGCGCAAGCCAGCAGCGTCTCTCGCATGGTCCTGTTCCAAGCCGGGAAGATGGCATTCCTCGGCGTAGCCGCGGGACTCTTCGCCTCCCTCGGCCTCGGCCGTCTCATCGCCGCTATGCTCTTCGGCGTAAACTCGCACGACCCGCTAACCTTCCTCGGCGTGGCGCTCCTCCTTCTCGTAGTCGCCCTGGCCGCCTGCTACATCCCGGCCCGCCGCGCCTCTCACGTCAATCCCATCATCGCCTTGAGGTACGAATAGCCATGAACCTTCGTTTGCTTCATCGCATAGTGGCGCTCTTCCGGCAGGACGATCTCGATCGCGAGCTCGAGGCCGAAATGGCCGGGCACGTGGACTTGGCCATCGAAGAAAATCTCAACGTGGGAATGTCCCCGCAGGATGCGCGGAGATATGCGTTGGCGCATTTTGGCGGAACACAACGGGCGAAAGAAAACCATCGCGACTCGCGCGCCTTGCCGTGGGTCGAAACGCTGGTCCAGGATTTGCGCTACACCTTTCGCACGCTGCGCAAGGATCCGTCGTTCACAGCCATCGCCATTTTGATCCTGGCTCTGGGCATTGGCGCAAACATCGTGGTATTCAGCGTGGTCAACACCTTGCTGCTCCGCCCCCTACCTTTTCCTCACGCGGAGCAACTCGTTTGGTTCACCGGGAACCACGCCCTTGGCGGCCTTTCCGGCGTCACCTACAACGTTGGCTCCTACGAGGAATTCGCCAAGCACGCCCAATCGTTTCAGGAAGTGACGTGCTACCAAACCTTCTGGGGTAGCACCGAATACAACATGACCGGCCACGGCGACCCGCAACACATTCAAGCCGTGATGGTCGCCAATAATTTCTTTCACTTGATGGGCGTCAAGCCCATGATGGGCCGCACATTTTTTCAGGCGGAGCACCAAAAAGGTGCGGCGCCGGTGGCCATGCTGACCTATCCCTTCTGGCAGCAGCAGTTCGGAGGCGATCCGCTAATCCTCGGGCGCACCGTGAACTTCGATAATCAGACAGTGACGATTATCGGCGTGCTCCCGCAGTCGTTTGACTTCGCGTCGGTGTTCTCGCCGGGGCTGCGTGTCGATTTCTTCATCCCCGCCTATATGGACGAGATTCGGAATTGGGGCAACACGGTAGCCATTGTGGCGCGACTGAAACCCGGTGTGACCCTGGGGCAAGCACAGGCGGAGGTGAATGTATTGTCGCCACAATTTCGCGCGGCGCACCCGAATCCGGACTGGTTCATGGAGTACACGGCGGACCTTTCGTACTTGAAGGATTACGTGACGGGGAAACTGCGGCGTTCGTTGCTTGTGTTGTGGGGCGCGGTCGGGCTGATCCTGCTGATCGTTTGCGTGAACCTGTCGAACCTGCTGCTGGCGCGCCTGGCATCGCGCAGCAAGGAATTTGCAATGCGTACGGCGCTCGGTGCCAGCCGCGGCCGCCTGGTGCGCCAACTGCTCACCGAAAGCCTGGTGCTTTCGGCCATCGGCGCGGTACTCGGTGTGGTGCTGGCGTTTGCCGTCGTTGCCTACCTCGCACACCAAGGGTCCATTGTCCTTCCACTCTTGAACACCATTCGCGTGGACGGTGCGGCGCTTGTCTGGACGCTACTGATCACGCTGTTTGTCGCTATTGTCTTTGGACTTGCACCGGGCTTGGCGGTCTTCAGTGGCAATCCACAGGAGACGCTCAAGGACGCGGGCCGTGGTAGCAGTGCCGGTCGAGGCCACGGCCGCGTGCGTTCTGTGTTGGTCGTCAGCGAAATTGCACTCGCCTGCGTTCTCCTTGTCGGTTCCGGCCTGCTGCTTCGCAGTTTTCTTCGCGTTCTCGATGTGGACCTGGGCTTTCAGCCCAGCAACGCGGCAGTGGTGGACATTAACTATGACGCGGGGCCGAAGGGCGAAAAGATCGGCTCGTCGCTGCAGAGCATTGTTACGGCGGTACAGGTTCTGCCCGGGGTCGAGTCGGCCGGCATGGCAGACATGCTTCCTCTCGACCGCGATCGTGGTTGGGGTCTGCTCAATCCTTCCCGCGAATACGGCCGGAACGAAGATCAGGGCGCCACCGTGCGCATCATAACGCCCGGGTATCTGCAGGCCATGGGCATTCGCCTTGTCGAAGGTCGCGATATCACTTGGCAAGAAACCCTGAATAAAGAGCCGGTGGTCATAATTAATGAGTTCGCGGCGCGTCGCCATTGGCCCGGCGAGAGTCCCATTGGCCGCGAAGCGCGCGGCTTTGATAGTAAGCCCGGCCGTGTGATTGGTGTAGTCGCCAACGTTCGCGTTTCCAGTCTGGAATCTTCCGCGGGCTCGGAGATTTATCTTCCGGTGTGGTACGGCCCCGAGGGCGCGCAATTGGTGGTCCGCTCGAAACTCCCGCCGGATGTGCTTACAGCGCAGATCATGCCCGTGTTGCGGCACATGAATCCAGCGCAGCCCAACAATGCCTTCCGTCCGGTTCAGTCCTTAGTCGACCATTCCGTCTCGCCGCGCCGCTTCTTCGTCTACCTCGTTGGTATTTTTGCAGCTCTGGGATTGCTCCTCGCCGCTCTCGGCATCTACGGAGTCATTTCCTACGCCGTCTCTCGCCAGACCCAGGAAATCGGCATCCGCATGGCGCTCGGCGCTACCCCGGGAATCGTCCAACGCAGCGTTCTCGGGCGCACCTTAAAGCTTGCCTCACTTGGCGTTGCCATAGGCGCAGCGGGCTCTGTCCTCACGGCGAGGGTGATCTCCTCGCTCCTGTTTCACACCGATCCGGATGACCCGCCGACCTTTGTCGTGGTCATCTTCCTGCTCGTCGCGGTGGCGCTGGCCGCCGGCTACTTCCCGGCATTGCGGGCGACGCGCATCGATCCCGTGTCGGCGCTGAGGTCGGAATAGATATGAACCTTCGCTTCCTACATCGCTTTGTAGCTCTGTTCCGGCGCGACGATCTCGATCGCAAACTGGAGGCCGAGATGGCCGCGCACGTGGACTTGGCCATCGAAGAAAATCTCAAGGCGGGAATGTCCCCGCAGGATGCTCGGAGGTTCGCGTTGGCCCATTTTGGCGGGACGCAACAGGCGAAAGAAAACCATCGCGACTCCCGCGCCCTTCCCTGGCTCGAAACGCTATCCCAGGATTTGCGCTATACCTTTCGTACTCTACGCAAAGACCGTTCGTTCACCGTTATCACCATTCTCATTCTCGCTCTCGGGATTGGCGCAAACATCGTGGTGTTCAGCGTGGTGAACACCTTGCTGCTGCGGCCGCTGCCCTTTCGCGATCCCTCGCAGTTAACCTGGCTCGCCGGCAACAACGGCGCCGGCGGACTTTCCGATGTAACCTATCGCGTAGATGCCTTCGAGGCTTATCAGCAGCACAATTACTCTTTCGAAGCGCTGACCGCTTACGTACCGTTTCTCGCTGCTTCCGATTTCGTTCTCGCCGGCATTGATCCGCCAAGGCCCATTTCCGGCATGCACGTGGCAGGAAATTTCTTCCAGACCCTGGGCGTGCAGCCAATGCTTGGCCGTTTGTTCCTGCCCAACGAATATGCCAAGGGCGGTCCCCGGGTGGTGTTACTTTCTTACCCATTCTGGCGCCAACAATATGCTGGGAATCCCACCATCGTGGGCCGCGCCATCAAGCTGGATCCCGAGGAATTCACCGTGGTGGGAGTGCTGCCGCCCAGTTTCGATTTTGCCTCCGTCTTTGCACCCGGCGCGAAGCAAGATATTTTCCTGCCCATCGTGATGGACGACATCCGCAACTACGGTCACATGCTTTCGGTGATCGGCCGGCTGAAACCCGGAGTAACCCTGGCGCAAGCCCAGGCCGAATGCAACATTCTGTTTCCGCAGCTTCGTCCCGGCGGTTCTGGCTCCTGGTCTTCCGACGTCGTCACCACAATCACCCCGCTGCAAGCGCACGTCCGCGGCAGTCTTCGTCGCTCTCTTTTTGTGTTGTGGGCCGCGGTCGGACTGATCTTGCTCATCGTCTGCGTGAATCTGTCGAACCTGCTACTAGCGAGGCTGGCGGCACGCACCAAGGAATTCGCCATGCGTACGGCCTTGGGCGCCAGCCGCGCCCGCCTGATTGGTCAATTACTGACCGAAAGCTTCGTGCTTTCTGCTCTTGGCGCAGCGGTTGGTGTCGCTCTGGCCATCGCGGTGACCTCTTATCTCGCCCATCAAGGCTCGATTGCTCTCCCGCTGCTCAACACGCTTCACATCGATGCGGCTGCCTTGCTTTGGACTCTTCTGATCACCTTCGTTGTCGGCATTCTTTTCGGCATCGCTCCCGGGCTGGCCATCTCTCGCGGCAATCCGCAGGACACGCTGAAAGATGCCGCTCGCGGCAGCAGCGAAGGTCGCCACCACGGCCGCTTGCGTTCGATTCTGGTGATCAGTGAGGTGGCCCTCGCGTGCATCCTTTTGGTGGGTTCGGGGCTGCTGCTGCGCAGTTTTCTGCGTGTTCTAGACGTCGACCTCGGTTTTCAACCGGCGCAGGGGCTGGCTGTGCGTGTGGATTACGATGATTCTGGCAAGAGTGAAAAACGCACGGCGATCTTCCAGGAGGTTTTGGGTAGAGTCGCAGCGATTCCGGGGGTCGAGGCCGTCGGCATGTCGGACATGCTTCCGCTGGATCGCAATCGCAGTTGGGACCTGATCGCCAAAGGATCGTTGCACCCGAAAGATGAGGACGCCAGCGCCTTTGTGCGTGTGGTGACTCCGGGATACATCCGCGCCATGGGTATGCACCTGATGGCCGGGCGCGACTTTACCTGGGCGGATTCCGCGACCAGCGCGCCGGTCATTGTCATCAACGAAACGGCGGCGCGCAGGCATTGGCCCGGGCGAAGTCCAATCGGCCGTTCCGCGCAGGGCATCGGCGACAAGGACACGACCGTGATCGGGGTGATTGCGGACGTCCGCCAAACCGGGCTCGAAGAATCCATCAGTCCGGAAGTGTTTGTTTCCGCGGCACAATTCTTTCCCGACGGCGCTGACCTCGTGGTGCGCTCCCGCGTTCCGCCAAACATCATCGGTCCCACGCTGATGCACACGCTTCGCGAAATAATTCCGGGACAGTCTTCTCAGCCGCTGCGGTCGATTCAGCAGCTGGTCGACCATTCCATCTCGCCGCGCCGCTTCTTCGTCTACCTCGTGGGCATTTTCGCCGCGCTGGGACTGTTCCTCGCAGCTCTCGGCATCTACGGGGTCATTTCCTACTCTGTCACGCGCCAGGCCCAGGAATTTGGCATCCGCATGGCGCTCGGGGCCACCCCAGGAATTGTGCAACGCAGCGTGTTAGGGCGCACACTGAAGCTGGCGCTCGTCGGCCTTGCGGTTGGCGCGGTCGGCTCGCTGGCGGCGTCGCAGATTATTGCTTCGTTGCTGTTCCATACTGAGCCCAACGATCCCGTGACCTTGGCGGTGGTCATGCTTCTTCTTGTTTCCGTGGCGCTGCTGGCGGGCTACTTTCCCGCATTGTGCGCCACGCGCATCGACCCCGTCTCCGTATTGAGGTCTGAGTGATGGGAGTAACGATCCGTCAATTCGTGCTTCGGGTGCTGGGCGTATTCCGGCGGGCACAGGATCAACGCGAGTTTGACGCGGAACTGCGCGCACATCTGGACGCTGCGATTGCGGACAATCTGAAAGCGGGCATGATGGAGAACGAAGCGCGCCGGCAGGCTCATCTCGCGCCCGGAGGTTCGCAACAAACCAGGGAAACCGCGCACGAGCAGCGGACCCTGCCGCAACTGGAAACGCTGGCACAAGACTTGCGCTATGGCGCGCGAATGCTGCGGAAGTATCCGGCGTTCACCCTGGTATGCGTGTTCACATTGGCGCTGGGAATCGGCGCGAATACCGCCATTTTCTCGGTAGTCAATTCCATCTTGATTCGGCCGCTGCCTTTCGCGCAGCCGGAAAAACTGGTCAGCCTTACCGGGACGTACCCCCAAGGTGCGTTCGTGGCTCTGCGCCAGCAAATGAAATCGCTCTTCGTAGCGGCTTACGCGGAGGGGCACGAGTTCAATTTGACCGGCCGTGGCGAGCCCGTGCGCTTGGCCGGCACGCTCGTGTCCGCGGAATTCTTCATGGTGCTCGGTGTGCGCCCGCAACTCGGCGGCCCATTCACTCCCGGCGACGATAAACCAGGGCGAGACAATTGCGTCATCCTCAGCCACGCGCTGTGGCAGCAACAATTCGCCTCCGATCCCGCCATCGTCGGGCGTTCCATCGAACTCGAAGGCGTAAGCCGTCAAGTCCTCGGCGTGATGCCCGCGGATTTTCATTTTCCTTCTCCAAAGACGCAGGTGTGGATTCCCCTGCACAACGACCCCAGGGACGCGGTGGCCTATTGGGCCGGCGATTTCATGCCCATCATCGGTCGTCTTCGCGATGGCGCGACCATGCCGCAGGCGCGTACCGAAGTACGCCTCTTCCAGTCCGGGGTAGGGAAGCTGTTTCCCTGGACTATGCCCACCTCCTGGAACGGCAACATCAGCGTCGTGGAACTGAAGCACGACATGGTGTCTGACGTTCGCTCGCGGCTGGTGCTGCTGCTCGGCGCTGTAGGATTGATTCTACTCATCGCCTGCGTAAACGTGGCCAACCTGGCGCTGTCTCGCGCCGGCACGCGCGAAAAAGAAATCGCGCTGCGCCTGGCCATGGGCGCCGACCGCCGTCGCGTCATTCGCCAGTTGCTCACCGAAAGCGTTTTGCTCGGAATCTCGGGCGGGGTGCTGGGACTGCTGCTGGCCACGCAAGGATCGCAACTCTTGAAGTTCACCCTGCCGCCAGACACTCCGCGGCTGGCAGACGCGCACATTGATGCGCGGGTGCTGCTGTTCACTGGGGCACTGGCGCTTCTGACCGGCTTCTTGTTCGGGCTTGCGCCGGCGCTGCAGTCGTCGCGAGCCGCTCTCGCCAACACGCTCAACTCTGTCGCGCGTGGCGCGGGTGCGGCGGTCTCCGTTCGGCTGCGCGGTGCACTGGCCGTAGCGGAGATTGCCCTGGCGGTCCTGCTGGTGGTTTCGGCCGGACTGCTCATCCGGAGTTTCTGGGCGTTAGCGCATGTCGATCCCGGTTTTCGAACCGGGCGGATTCTGACCGCGCGCGTGACCCCCAATCAATCCTTCTGCAATGACGCCCAACGGTGCGTTTCCTTCTACAACGAACTCGTCGGTCGTCTGCGCGTGGCCCCGGGGGTCACCTCGGCGGCGCTAGTGAACACATTGCCCCTAGGCGGGCGCGTGGCGAAACGCGCCATCGAAATTGAGAACCAGCCGCCTTCCTTGGCGGAGAATCCGCCACTTTTCTGGATGGATACGGTGACGTCCGACTATTTTCGCGTCATGAACATCGCCGTCTCCGCGGGCCGCCCGTTCACACCCGCGGACAATTCCGGCAGTCCGGTGGTAATCGTGAGTGCCACCACCGCGCGGCGTTTCTGGCCCGGACAGAGCGTAATCGGCGCGCACCTGAGGTTCAGCAGCGAAAAGGAGTGGCGCACCATTGTCGGAGTCGTGCCGGATGTCCGCGCGTACGACTTGCAACGCAGCATCCCCGACTGGATGAACGGAACCATCTATTTGCCGTATAACGAAAAAGCCACACTCGAAGGCGGGCGCGTGCCATCCGACATGAGCATCGTGGTGCAAACTGCCCTCGACGAATCGCAGGTGCAAGATATGCTGCGCCGTACGATTCTGCGTCTGAGTGCGGAAATCCCGGTGACGGAAGTGAAAGGCATGCGCGCGTTGGTCGCGGATTCGGTTTCCACTTCCGCCTCCACGACCGTCCTGTTCGTGGCCTTCGCGGCGCTTGCGCTGATTCTGGGAGCCATCGGGATTTATGGCGTATTGTCGTTTTTGGTGTCCACACGCACGCGGGAAATCGGCATTCGCATGTCGCTCGGGGCCTTGCCGCGCAACGTGTTGTGGCTCATCCTGAAAGAAGGATTCCAGTTTTCGCTGATCGGCATTGCCTTGGGACTGGTTGCCGCGGCTGCCGTCACCCGGCTTCTGTCCAGCGAACTTTACGGCATTTCACCGGCGGATCCAGCAACCTTCGTAACCGCAGCGTTGCTCATGACTCTGGTCACGCTGCTGGCGTGTTACATCCCGACACGGCGGGCCATGCGGGTTGATCCCATTGTGGCGTTACGGAACGAGTAGAGGAGCGAATAAATGGACATTCAACGGGCTTCCAATGCCCACGCCAAAAAGGTTCGCCGCATCGTGTACGCTGCCATCGCGGCGGTCCTGTTGGCTGGCGTGACCTACGGTGTCTCGCGCCTTCGTCCGGCAGCGCCCTCCGTAGATAAGGCCACAATCTGGACTGACGAAGTGAAGCGCGGGCCCATGATTCGCGACGTCCGCGGAATTGGCTCCTTGGTTCCCGAAGATATTCGCTGGATCGCCGCGCAAACCGATTCGCGTGTGGATCGCATCGTCCTGCATCCCGGCGCCACTGTGCAGCCCAACAGCATTATCCTCGAATTGAGCAACCCGGAGCTGCAACGCGACGTCCTCGATGCGCAGTTCGAACTCAAAGGCGCGGAAGCCGACCTAGCCAATTTGAAAGTGCAGATCAACAGCGAACTGCTGAATCAAAAATCGACCGCGGCTTCTGTGCGCAGCGAGTACGAGCAGGCCAAAATTCAGCACGAAGTGGACGCCAAGCTTCGCGCCCAGGGACTCGGCGCCGATGTTACCGAGCAACTGTCCAAGGTGAAAATGGAGCAGTTGGGGATTCGCGCGCAACTCGAAGACGAGCGCACCAAAAACGCGGAAAATTCCGCCAGTGCGCGCATTCAGGCGCAGCAATCGCACGTAGACCAGCAGCACGCCCTTTACGATTTGAAAAAGAGCGAACTCGACGCCCTGCACGTGCGCGCTGGAATTAACGGTGTGCTGCAGATCATCCCGGTGGAGGTGGGTCAACACGTTGACCCTGGTACGAACCTGGCGCGCGTGGCGGATCCCAAGCGCCTGAAGGCGGAGATCAAAGTTCCGGAGACCCAAGCACGCGACATCGCCATCGGTCAGCCGGCCACCGTCGATACCCGCAATGGCGTCGTCCACGCGCAAGTTTCCCGCGTCGATCCGTCCGTCCAGAACGGCACAGTAACCGTGGATCTCCAAATCCTCGACCCGCTGCCCCTCGGCTCGCGGCCCGACCTCAGTGTCGATGGTACCATTGAGCTCGAGAATTTGAAGGATGTACTGTACGTGGGTCGCCCGGTACACGGACAATCCGATTCCACCATTGGGCTGTTCAAATTAGTTGACGACGGCGCGGAAGCCGTTCGCGTCAACGTCAAACTGGGCAAGAGTTCCGTAAACACTGTGGAAGTGCTCCAGGGTCTGCAGGTCGGAGACAAGGTGATCCTCTCTGACATGTCGACGTGGGACGCGTTCGATCGAATTCGTTTGCGGTAACACAAAAACAGCTGGGAGGCCGAAACATGTCCTTTGCGAATGACACCCTCATCAATCTCCAAGGCGTCAGCAAAGTTTTTTTCACCGACGAACTGGAGACGCACGCCCTTGACGATATTTCGCTCGAGATTAAGAAGGGTGAATATCTCGCCATCGCCGGTCCCTCCGGCTGCGGCAAGTCCACGCTGCTCGCGATTCTCGGGCTGCTCGATTCGCCCACGGAAGGGAACTACTCGCTCAACGGCCAGCCGGTCGCCAGCCTTAAGCTCAGCGACCGCTCCCGCATCCGCAATCGCGAGATTGGTTTTATTTTTCAGGCCTTCAATTTGATTGGCGATCTCACCGTCTACGAAAATGTCGAGCTACCCCTCACCTATCGGGGCATGGGCTCCACCGAGCGCAAGGACAAGGTCCAAGCGGCTCTGGACCGCGTGCAGATGGCCCACCGCGCCAAACATTATCCCGCGCAGCTTTCCGGTGGTCAGCAACAGCGTGTCGCCGTCGCTCGCGCCCTCGTCGGCGATCCCTTGATCCTGCTGGCGGACGAGCCTACCGGCAACTTGGATTCGAAGAATGGCGATGCGGTCATGGACTTATTGAAAGAACTGCACCAGAACGGGGCCACCATTTGCATGGTCACCCACGACCCGCGCTATGCCAACTACGCCGAGCGCACCGTGCACCTCTTTGACGGCAAGATCGCCCACGAGACCGTCGCCACCACGTAGCCCCAAACCCTTCTTGGATGCCTTCACTGTTGCTCGGGCGGTTCCTACCGGCAGCAGGGCGGGAATATACGGCACCTTCCGGCACCTTCGTTCACCTTGACATTCTAGTGGAACGGTCTTAGGATCACCTAGAATGTCTACTAAAGAAGAAATGGGTCGTATTGAACTGCTTCAAGGCACGCTGGACCTGTTGATCCTGCGGACTCTCCACTTAGGCCCGGCGCATGGACACGCAATTGCCAAAGCGATTGAGTTCAGGTCCGACGAAGTGTTGCAGGTCGAGCAAGGCTCACTGTACCCAGCACTGCACCGGCTTATCAAGCGGGGATGGATTTCCGTCGAAGACGGCACATCCGAAAACAATCGACGCGCGAAGTTCTATAGTTTGACGGCAAAAGGTCGGAAACAGTTAGCAGCTGAAACCAGCAAGTGGGAAACACTCGCGGAGGCAATCGCGCGGATTCTTCGGCCTACGGAGGGGCGCGAATGAAGCGGCGGAAACGGCGGCTGGACGATCTGGACCAGGAGATCCGAGAACATCTCGAGCTGGCCACGCAAGAAAATATCGAGCGTGGGATGTCTCCCGAACCAGCGTATTACGCGGCTTTGCGAAAGTTTGGAAACGTAACGCGAGCGAAGGAAGACGCCAGAGAAGTTTGGAGTATCCTGTGGGCTGAGCAGTTCGGGCAGGATCTCCGCTTCGCGTTTCGCCAACTTCGCAAGTCTCGCGCCTTCGCCGCCGTGGCCATTCTCACTCTCGCCCTCGGAATCGGCGCCAACACCGCGGTTTTCTCCGTGGCCGACGCCGTGCTTCTCAAGCCGTTGCGCTTTGACGATCCAAACTCTCTCGCCGTCGTTTGGGAGAAGCTGCCCAAGTACGACATCACTCGAAATACTGTTTCGCCGGCGAATTTTCTCGACTGGCGGCAGCAGAACCGTGGCTTCAGCGGCATGGCTGCTTTCGTAGACCAGCCTGTGAATCTCACGGGTGCGGGGCGGCCCGAGCAGGTCGATGTCGAGCAGGTTTCGGCCAATTTCTTTTCGGTCCTGGGTGTTGAACCAATGCTGGGGCGCGGGTTTGTCGATGGGGAAGATCAGCCCGGGAAGAGCAACGTAGTCATTCTGGGCTTTTCCCTCTGGAAATCAAAATTCGCTGGCGATCCGGACATTGTGGGCAAATCCATTCAGTTAAACGGCCACGCAAACTTGGTCGTTGGAGTGATGCGCCCTGATTTCGACTGGTATATCAGCGAGTTTTCGATTACACATCAGAAACCTCAACTTTGGGCACCCCTTGAAATCACGCCCGCCTGGCGTGACCGCGCGAAACTTGGACGGTACTTGCGAGTCGTCGCCCGTTTGAAGCCGGGCGTTTCGCTCAGCCAAGCCCAGGCGCAGATGGATGTTCTCGCCACAGATCTGGCTGCGCGTTATGCGGCGTACGACAAAGATTGGGGCGTCGCTCTCGTCTCCTTGCGGGACCAGCTTTCTGGATCATTTCGTCCCGCGCTCTTGATACTCCTCGGCGCGGTCGGCTTCGTCCTGCTCATTGCTTGCGCGAACATTTCGAGCCTGCAGCTTTCGCGTGCTACCGGGCGCAGCCGCGAAATCGCCATGCGCATCGCTCTGGGCGCCTCTCGGAGCCGCATCGCACGGCAGCTTCTTGCAGAGGGCGTGTTCCTTGGGTCAATCGGCGGAATGCTGGGAATATTTGTCGCCCTTTGGGGGACGGAAGCCTTGCTCCACTCCGCGCCGGCAAGCCTCCTCGATTTTGCGGAAGCCAGTCTCAACTGGCGCATTCTTACCTTCGCGGCGGGCGTCACGCTTGTTGCCAGCTTGCTCGCAGGTTTTCTGCCCTGTTTCCTGGCATCTCACCGCGAATCAGCGCGGGCGGTTCCAGAGGGCGGTCGCACTTCCTCCGCGGGGCGCAAACACCTGTTTGTGAGAAGTGTTTTCGTGGTCGTCGAAATCAGCCTCGCACTGGTGCTGCTTGCTGGCGCAAGCCTCATGATGCAGAGCTTTTTCCGGCTCATGAACGTCTCCAGCGGCTTCCAGCCCGCGCATTTGCTGACCTTCCAGATCAGCTTGCCCAGCACGAAATACGACGACCAGGCGCGCGCCCCGTTCTTCACTCAACTGCTCGATAACATTCGCGGGCTTCCCGGCGTGCTATCGGCCAGTGCTGATGTGACTCCTCCCTTCAGCGGAGTCGGATCCGCTACGGACTTTTCGATTGTTGGCGAAGGCCCGCTGCCGGCCGGTGAAGCTCATGGAACCAGCGTGCGGGTCATTGAACCCGATTACTTCCACACCATGGGGATTCCTTTGCTAAGTGGACGTACGTTTAGCGAGCGAGAGTTTGCGCAGCAATCGAATGTCGTGATTATCAACAAAGTGCTTGCCGACAAATATTTCCTCGGAAACAATCCAATCGGCCAGAAGCTCATCATTGATATGAAAGATGAAAATGTGCCCGATGAAATTATCGGCGTGGTCGGCGACGTTCATCTATCCGATCTTGCCTCCGCTCCTTCCGTTCTCGTGTACTGGCCATATCCGGAGATTCACTATCCTTCTATGACTGTCCTGGTGCGCACGGCCACGCCACCACTGTCGCTGGTTGTCCCCATTCGGCAGATTCTGGCCCAAATTGATAAGGACCAGCCAATGGCAAAAATCGCCACCATGGATGAACTGGTCGGCGATTCAGTGGCGCGCTCGCGATTCACCACTCTTTTGCTCTCTTGCTTCGCGGTGCTTGCGCTGGTGCTGGCGTGCTTTGGCATTTACGGCGTAATGGCCTACACCGTGGCGCAAAGGTCCCAGGAAATAGGCATACGCATGGCTCTTGGCGCGCAACGAGCGGACGTTTTGCGTCTGGTGGTGGGGCGTGGTTTTCGCCTGGCGGGCATTGGCGTCACCTTGGGCCTTGGCGCTGCTTTAGCTCTGGCGCACTTGATGACCTCTCTGCTCTACGGCGTCAGTGCAGCCGATCCGCTGACGTTCCTCAGCGTGGCAGCCTTGCAGGCTTGCGTCGCGCTTCTGGCGTGCTACATTCCGGCGCGTCGGGCGATGCGCGTCGATCCCATCGTGGCGTTGCGCTATGAATAAACCTCGAATCTGACACCTATGGGTATTAGCCTCCGCTTTTCCGCAAACCAACTTCCATGGTACGTATCTGTCAAGAGGGCGAAGCGCTCCCACTCGCTATGACCCAGGCCTTCCAAAACGGCAATCGTCCGCCCTCGTGTCGCCGCCGCGAACTCATCCGGTATTCCATTTTTGGCGGAATTTTGATCACGCTTCTTGCGATCGCGCTGCGATCCGCCGGGATTTATCGGCCGGTTCCCTATCTGACGTATTCCGGATCTTACCTGATGCAGGTTTTCTTTCAGAGATTCCTCGAATGGATTCCGTGGAAGTATGCGGACAACCTCATCTCTGAGCTGGTGTTGTTTTTCGTGTTGAATGTTTTGGGTTACGCCTTCGTGATTTTTATTGTGCTCCGGATCTTTTTTCCGGATCGTTCGAGCGAACTGCCTCCCTTAACCGGCAAAAAATAGCAGTCCTTTTTCCCTTCAAAAGACTATACTCAACCCAACCACGAGTCCGCCATGCCGTATAGCCGCGCGCCGCATTACGGCTTCTTCAACCTGTCGCAGTATCGCTATGTTCAACAGAAGTATTCGAAAAAGACCCGAACGAGAGTATTTTGGGCCACCACGGGGTTGCTGTTGTTGTTCATCGGCAGTGGCGTTGCCGTGCAGTGGAGCGAAACCGATGCCCAACGCAAAGCTAGGGCGGAATCGCTGCGCAACGATTATTTGCGAGAGGGATGCAAGCTGGGCAAGCGCGCCTGCGATGCGGCCCAACGCGAGATTGAGATGTACAAGCAGAATTGCAAATACCTCGGCGAAGACTGCGCTGCTACTCCACAGAAGTAAATGGCCGAGGCGCGTCCGTCATAACTTCGGCACCGGAGGCGCTCGGTAGTTCGCGGCGTTAGCGGGCTCGTGCGACTACCAGGGTGAGATCGTCGAACTGTTCGCCGGCACTAAATTTCTGCACCGCGTCTTGAATGGCAGTGAGCAGTGCCGCGGGTGGATGCTGGAGATTTCTGCAGACCGTTTCGCGCAAGCGAGCTTCTCCAAACTCATTTCCCTCCGCATCATTCGCTTCCGTAACACCATCGGTATAGATGACCAGGACGTCGCCGGCGATTAGGGTGATGGTTTGCGTGGTGCAATGCCAATCGGGAGACAGGCCAATGACCGTAGCGGTGGCCGGAAGCCGCTCCACACTGCCGTCGGGATGAAAAACGAGCGGCGGGTTTTGCCCGCAGTTCGCGTACGTGAGTCGGCGGGACGCATCATGGTAGATGGCCAGGAACAGCGTGGCGTAGCGATCCTCCGGGGTATTTTCGTAGAAAAGCTGATTTACGGATTTCAGCAAGTGCGGCAGGTTGTCGAGTGCCAGCGCGGAACGGCCGCGCAGATTGGCTTGCAGATTCGCCATCAAAAGCGCACCCGCAATACCCTTACCGGAGATGTCCGCGAGCACAAAAGCCACATGCGAGGAGCCAAGATCAAGAAAGTCGTAGTAATCGCCGCCGACCTGGCGCGCCTGAATGCAACTGCCTGCGTAATCGAGCGTAGTGAGTAGCGGCATGGACTGGGGAAACAGGCGCGATTGCACGTCGCGGGCAATTTGCATTTCGCGTTTGGCGCTGCGGTCCAGCTCCAGGCGGTCGGCGATCTGTTCCGCCAAGTGCATGTTTTCGAGAGCGACTGCGGCTTGGCCAGCGACGGAATCGAGCAAACGCTTGTCTTCACTCGAGTACGGCTCCTCCGACAGAGGCTGGCCAAGAACCAGCAGGCCCGCCAACCGCGCGTCGCGCCCTAGCAGTGGCACCAAGCATTCCGGCGAGAGTAGAGCGAGGGGGAAATTCTGTGGTGCTTCAGGGTCACCGGGCGGAGGAACGTCCCAGGCGCGGCCCCGGACAGCCAACTGTTGAAGAACCGGGATGTCTGCAGTCAAGGGCAGAAGTCCCAGAAGAGGGGCGGAGCCAATTGCCTGCAGTTCACCATTTGCGCCGCCAAAATAAATGGCCAGAGATTGCGGGTGAAACGCCTGACTGAGATGGTGCTCCAACAGCGAAGCCAGTTGCCGCCTGTCAGACACGTTGCGGATCTTATCGGCGAGATCTTGCAGGATCATCCGTGCGTCGTAGGAGCTGCGGAAAAACGCGCGGTCGATGCGGTCTGTGCCACGCTTGACGAGCGGCGCGGAAGCCCAAACGAGGGCCACACCGAAGGCGGCGCTGAGCACCATGCCAAATTGTGAATTCTCTGCAAAGAAGCGGAAAAAAAATCGCGTGAACAGCAAAGTAGCGAGCAACGCGCCACAAAAGAGAAGCAGGTAGTAGGCACGCTGCACGAGGACGTAGCGCGCGCTGCGCCGTAGGAGCGCAGGGATCTCCAGGACGCGGTGCCGGACGACCGAGTAAGCGAACGAGAGTGGATAGAGCAATACCAGTAGGCTCAAAGTGGCATCGATCCAGAAGCGCGGCCGGTAGCCCGAAAACTCAATCAGGATGTGCTCGAGAATAAATGGGAACACGCCAAAAACTGTGCCTGCCAGCAGAACCCGGGACTTGCGTCGCGCTTCGGGAGAAGTTTCGGCGCTATAGCAATTCCAAAGCAGGGAGATGAAGCCAAGAACAAGAAGGGCCAGAAAAGTAAGGTGCGCCGAGCCAGCATCGCCAGTCAGGTTCCCTACAAATCGAGTGAAGCGAGCATCGCCAAAAGGCAAACCGGGATAAATCTGGAAGGCGGCGCTGGCGAGCGCAATCCACTTCAACCAGGGCACGCGCCGCTCCAGCGGAGATTTCTCAGGGAATTGTGCGAAGAAAATATAAAACCACGGACCGATCAGGGCATAGAAAATGGATCGGTAGAGCCAGGTGAAAGTTGGCAACGGGCCCGGCAGTGCCAACTGTTTGTTGAACCCGGGCACAGCAACGAATCCGGCAAACAGTAAAGCCAGGAGCCATGCCTTGGGGTCGTCCAGCCGCAGAAAGAGAACCCCAAAACCTACCAGCACAAAGAAGATCGGATAAAAACCGAGAACTTCGCGAGCCGATGTTTGCGCAGCCCCCGTCGCAGCCCTCCCGGTCTCCACGGAGCGGAACATGACATGAAACGTCAGTGGCCGGGGTTCGCCCGGGCGAAGCACAGTGATATCGACGGTGTCGCCGGGATGGGCGCGGCTCCAAAGTTTGTCGAAGATTGAATAGGAAGTCAGCGTTCGGCCGTTGAGCGCCGTGATCTGATCACCCGCTCGCAGACCGCCCCGTTCCGCGGGACCTCCAGGTTCGACATTGTAGACGGGGATCGAAGCGGTCGCGGGGTCGAAGAATGTAGGACGCGACTGATTGAAGCCAATTCCCACAGGATGTAGCGCAGAATGTTGCGCGTCGTACATCCAGGCCAGCGCGTACACTGTTGTGGCCGCGCAAAAAATAATCGCGAGGGCAAGGAGCAAGGGGCGGGGGAGCGAACTCCAGCGGGGCAGCGAACGGCTTGGTGTCGGAGTGGGCATTCCCGCGTACAGAGTATGATTCGCTGGCAGACTGGTCAATGGTCCACAGGTCGGCGGTCTTCTATCCTGCGCAACGCCCACTGTGGGGGTGCTCTAAAATAGCTGCGCGGTTACGGGAGCTAAGGGCCTTCTACCATAATCCGCTTTAGTGAAACTCTTCTTGAAAAAATCCACGAAAGGTCATGGCGAAACAGAATGTTTCGCGCTTGGTACTTTGGGCTTCTTTGCATTCTGCCCGGCGATGCGGCTTAACTCGAACAACGCACTGGAAGCGGAATGCTTCATAGCGAGAGAGCTTTCAACACCGCAAGTGCAACCAGGACATTCGCGGCGCAGCATCGCCAAGCTTTGCTGGTAATACGCTTTCGACGTCAAGATGGATTCCAAACTGTCTTTCAAGATACTGCCCACGGCTTTCAGCGGGTAACAACCTGTAAGCACGTCACCGTTGGACATTACGAACAGCTGCAAGAATCCAAGCACGCATGGGGGCTCTGTCATTTCTTCATGGTTGTAGTATTTGCGTAGATAGTCTACTTCATAATCGGGGCGTTTCAGCTCAATACGGACAAACCTCTCAATCGCCCCAATATCCTCGCGCTCCGGCCACATCGAAGCCATGTCCGCATCCTTCAGGAAGAACAGGCTCCGGCTCAGTATGTTGGTCTCAATCTCCGCGCCGAGTTCGTCGGCCACTTCTTTAAGCCCTCCCAACTCCTGTGCGGAGAGTTTGTTCAACGTCACGGACAACACCACCTTTTTTTCACGCAATAAGCGGATGCCTTCCATAGCCAACCCGAAATATCCATGGATACCGCGAATCAGGTCATTGCTCCTTTCCAGTCCATCCACGGACACCGCTACCTTGGTGATGGCAGAGTCGTTGACTTCTTTATGTAGTTTTTTGAGGAGCAATCCGTTTGTCTGAATGATGATGTTCTTGAATGCGGAAGTCTGGGCTTCTTTCAACACCTGAAACAGGTCCTTGCGCAGCAGCGGTTCGCCACCCGTCAACCGTAACGAACGAATGCCAGCGCCGCTGATTTCCTCTACCAGTTGAATAGCTCGTTCCGTGCCTATGCGGTCCTGCCAGCGCGTTTTCCAGTAGTCGCAACTGATGCAACGGGCCTGGCAGTTCTCGGTAAGCTTGATGTGCGCCGACAACGGCTGAATCCTCGCCGGTAAGAATCTGGGCGAAATCTGGCTGCCCATCCACACGCGCGGGAGGTAGGAGATGGAGTCAAACATCGGGTAGCGCTCCCTTTTCAGCAGAATCAAATGTTTCGAACGCGCACGAACTCCCGTGTCGATACTAGCACAGTCGTTCGTTTCTCTCTGGATAGAGTTAACGTCGCACTGTGATCCGCCGAGCACAATGAAGCGGCGTCCGCGGTGAAGACAAGCACCCACCTGCGCCTCGCCCGTGACATTCACCTCCCCGCTGCTTGTATGTTCGTCTTTGTCTCATCCGTCCCGGACTTCAGTGGCACCTCGGCAAGAATCTCGGACCCATGTGCGAGTTCCGAGGTAACCAGGAATCTTCCTCCAACCAGGCGAATCCTCTCTTGCATCCCCATCAATCCCATTCCGGAGCTTGGTATGGCACGAGAAGTATCAAATCCTTGGCCATTATCACCGATGCGAAGCCTCAAACCTTCCGCGTTAGCGTCGAGTTTCACCTGCGCGGCAGTGGCGCGACTATGCTTGACCACGTTCCCCAACGCTTCCTGAGTCACCCGAAACAAACACAAGGCCACATCCTCGGAGGGCTTGTGAGTAAGTTCGCACCCCGCGAATTGTACTTCGATCTTGTAGTTCTGGCTGATTTCCTTGCATAGACCGCGCAGGGCGGAGACCAATCCGACATGCTCCAGCCTGCTGGAGTGCAGTTGATGCGACAGAGTGTGAAGATCGCTCGATAGTTCCTTCGTGCCCTTGAGCATCTCCTGGACGCGCTCTCGTTCTCCGCCGCGAGAGCCCGGAAGCACCTTCCATAACTGTTCGAGGCCGACGGCCAGGACCGCCAAGCGCTGGCTGAAATCGTCGTGTAACTCTCTGGCGATGCGCGTGCGTTCCGCCTCTTGGGCATTGATCAGGCGGCCGGTTAAAGCCTGAAGGGATTCCTCCGAGGATTTTCGCTCGGTAATGTCCACACACGAGCCGATATAGCCGCAGAAAGTTCCGTCGGACTCAAAGCGCGGTACGCCATAGTCGACAATCCAACGATAAACGCCGTCGAAGCGCAGTAAGCGGTACTCCATCTCAAACTCTCGACGGGTATCGAACGAAGATTTGTAGATTTGTATACAGCGTTGCACATCCTCCGGGTGCACATCGGACACCCATCCGTTGCCCAGTTCCTGCTCCATCGAGCGGCCCGTAAAGTCCAGCCAGCCCTTGTTAAAGAATGTGCACAATTTGTCGGTGCCGGACATCCAGATCAAGACGGGCGCCGTGTCGGCCACCAATCGGAATCGTTTTTCGCTTTCGCGGAGGACCTTCTCGTCCAGGCTATGGCCCTCGACGAGAGCCGCCAAAGCCATGAACGGCACCGCCGCGGAAAGCAAGAACAACTGCAGCGACAAGACGTCATTCATATGAGCAGCTTCGGTGAATGGGCCGCGTCCGTGGGCCGCACCCCATACGGACACAAACGCAACGATGCTCGCGGCAGAACCGGCGCCAGCGGTGCCAAAACGCAAGGCTGACCACAGCAGAAAAGGCACCAGAAGAAAAGGGAGTTCGGACAGGCTACTAGACCAACGAGACACGAAGGCGAAAACGCTTACGGAGACGATGGCTGCGAGCAGCACGGTCGCTTCCAGGTACGGAGCACGCCATTCACGCGGTGACTCCGTTCGCGCTCGTGCCACCCAGCCCAAAATGGCTGGCAAGATCGTGAAATAAGCGATGGCTTCGGCCAGAAAAGAAATCCGCCAACTGGTCCAGTACTGTCCCTTTGCGCCCATCGCCCCGAAAAATGCTCCCGCAAACGGTGCAAGAAATCCCACGAAGAAGGCGTACTTGCCAAGAGCCTTCAGGCTGTTTAGGTGCGGAATGTTTTCAAAGCAGTAGCGAAGCCCTAACGCGGCCGTGACCACTTCTATGATATCCGACAGAGACAGCCAAAAAATCGGTTCCAAGGTCAGGCCTGACCGCAGGTTGAACGACACAAAGGAAAAAAGAGCAGCAGCCAGGATAATGGGCCAGATCCGCCGCGGTACCAGCACCAACACCGAAACAATCAGGGCATTTGCCGGCCAGAACGGCCAGTTTGCCTCGGGGAGAATTTCAAGAGTGCCTCCTAATACGGCGCCGGCGTAACACAGAATGGCCACCAGACTCGCAAGGAGGGCGGTCTTGTAGGGAGTTAGGTCCGCAACGGTCCATAAGGACTTGGTCTGTTCGGTTTCCATGAACTGCACCGTCGCGTTCGGCTGGGAGTTTTTTGACCAGGTGAGGCTATATCTTATTGCCACGGTTCTCAAGAAGCAAAACTCGACCCGCGTGTAGCCTCATCCGCCGATCTTGCCGATGGAAACAGCTCATGGGAGGCCTGTTTGTGCCGAGGGTCCGAAAGAGGCTCCCCCGGACTGACATCCCTAACCATTACGCCGTCCTCCAGGCCGACGCTATAAGTCTTACGGGCATCCCCGCAAACCTGTAAGTTTTGCCAATACCGAACTGCTGGCCCGCGCTTCAGCATAGCGCGACTACTGATGTGGGCCCGGGAACACCGCTAGTCCGCCTTTCGCTCATTCGTCGCTCCCCGGGTGCTGGTGGTTCATTAAGAGAAGCACACGAGGAGAAATCACATGAGGAAATTAGTCTTTTTGATCGTACTGCTTGGTGCCGCTGGATTGCTGACATTGAGCTTGGCGCAATCACAGACCAGCACAGGAACTGCGCCAAAGGTAAAGGTTGGACCGACCGTGGTGGCGCAGGCAAATTCACCTACTCCCAGCGCCACCGCAAAGAACCAAACCCAAAAGGCCAGCATTGGCAAGGGCGCAACCTCCGTGAAGTCCTCCGCCCCCGCCTCATTTTGGACCGACCAGGTCGACATCGACGATGACGGCACCGTGGAAGACAACCAGTTCTTGTGGGATGCACAGCGCGGCGTGCTCTACACCTACCGCGAAGATGATTTCACTTGTGCCAACGGCAAACCGGAAACCGGCAAGATCCTCATGGGCATCTACGCCAAAGGCAACACCGCCGGACAACCCGTAGGTTCGGGATGGTACGTAGTCGGCCTGAACGCGGGACAGTGCGGTGTCGCCAAACAAAGCACCTTTGGCTGCAGATTCGATGCCTCCGGGAACTACACCACCTGCGGTGCGGCAGTGGTGAACAACAAGACCGGCGAGTTGGATGTCGCGGTGGCCCAGCAGTGAGGACAACCGTGAACAAAGCCAACGGGGAAGGGAACAACAGAGGCTTGGCCTTATCGTTCCTGGGAATCGGTTTTGCCGTCCTCGCCTGTCTGGCTCTACGGCCCTTGCCAGCGCATGGCCAGGAGATGCAGCAACGGCTGGGCGAACTCAAGCAGTCGCTCGCCTTCAATAAACAGGTCCTCGCCGGTTACACCTGGATGGAGCAAGAAATTATCAGCATCAAGGGCGAACAAAAGAAGGAAGAACTCTACAACGTTCGCATGGGACCCGACGGCAAACCCCAAAAAACTCCTGTCGATCCGGACTCCGTTTCCGATAGCGACCGCCAGCACCGTGGCTTGCGCGGGCGCATCCGAGAAAGGAAGATCGACGAGTACAAGGAATACGGCGATTCCATCAAGACGCTCATCGAGCAGTACATTCCCCCGGACAAAGACATGCTGCAGCAGTCCTATCAGCAAGGGAACGTGATGATCGGTCCCATGGCCGGTCAACCCGACCAATACCGAGTCATGGTCAACAACTACATCAAGCAGGGCGACAATATGACCATCGTCATGGATAAGACTACGCTCTCGCTCGTCAGCTTGGCCATCTCCACTTATCTCAGCGATCCCTCGGACGCCGTCAACGTCAACGTTCAGTTCACTCGCGAACCCAACGGCGGCCCGTTCCACGTCGCCACAGAAAACATCAATGGTGTCAGCAAGCAGCTCACCATCGAAATCCTGAACATCGACTACCACCACATCTAACCGCAAAATATGTGGGACACACGTTCACGGTTCACGTAGCCCGTTTCGGCCAGGCGTGAATCCCCATAGAACTTCTTGGAAAGCGCGGCGTCTTTCGCCGGCACAAACGTTTTCAAGTCGGTCACGGCGCTAGGTAGCATGCGTCTCACCTTAATGTTGAATGTTTGTAATGGCGCAGCAGCATACCACGCGCCGTACCCTCACTCATGCACGCTAAAGCGAGAACCGGTTCGCGATACAAAGAGACGAGCCAGAATTCGGGCTTTCCATTCCCGGCGACTCGAAAAATCTCCGGTCCTCCCCGCAATCTCCGGTGCTATACTCGCACCAGCCGGCAAGGAGGTTGCCATGCTCCAACTCGCTCTTGCCGCTCTCGCCGTTCTCTCCTTCGTGCTACCCGCTCGCCTTTCCGCGCAAATCGCAAGAGGCTACAGCATCGCTGGACATGTCTATTACCAGGACAATTCCAGTCCTGCTACCCATGTGACCGTCACGATTCAGACTGCCCAACACGAATTCCTTCTTTCCGATTTCACTTCGGAAACTGGTGAGTTCCGCTTCACCGGCTTGAAACTCGCCCAATATTTCGTACTGACGCAGGTCGACGGCTACGAGCCATTCTCCGTCGAACTTGATTTGGCCTTCTCCGACGGCAATGGCCTGGTCATTTATCTCAAGCCTATCGCCAATAAACAAAAAGGTCCCCTCGGTCCTTCTGTCTCGGTTCACGAGCTTTCCATGCCCACCAAGGCGCGCGAATTCCTGGTCTCCGGGCAGAAAAAACTGTACCTGGATAAGGATGCCCAGTCCGCTGTCGGCGATTTTCAGCAAGCGTTGGCGATCGCTCCCACCTACTTCGAAGCGTCTTGCCAACTTGGCATGGCCTATCTCACCCTCGGCAAGCCCACGGAGGCCGAAGCCGCCTTCCGCAAATCGATTGAATCCAGCGGAGACACCTACGCCGAAGCCGATGTTCGTCTCGGCAGCCTACTGGTCGATCGTTCCGATTTTCCTGACGCTGAAAAATTTATTCGCAAGAGCATTCAACTGAATCCCAATTCCTGGCTTGGTCACTACGAACTCGGCCGCGCCCTCTTAGACCGGAAGCGTCTGCCGGAAGCACTGCAGTCGGCGGAACAGGCGCGACTTCTCGCTCCTGGCGCCCCCATCGTCTATCGCCTGCTTTCCAACATTCATCTCCTCCAGAACGATTTCCCCGCTCTCCTCGAAGATCTCAACACCTACGTCACTCTCGATCCCGATAGTCCCGCCGGTCTTCGAGCCCAACAACTCCGCGATCAAGTTCAACAAAAAATCGCCGCTCAATCTCAATCCCCCGGGGTCTACCCCTAACCACCGAGACTCCTTCATCGCCGGCGAAGGCTGTACCGCGAACTTCGACGTGGGATCCGATTGGGCCACCTATGGGATCGCCACCATGCGAGAGGTGGCGCCCTTGCTGCTCCACTCAGGTCACATCAAGCAAGCGCACCTCGAAGATTTCGAGGCTTGCTATCATGATCCCCATTACTGGACCAGCGTGATTGCCTGTAGCACCCTTTGGGGACGAAAGTCGCTGTGAGCAACGCGCCGGCGCTCTAGTGTCCTGTCCTGAATAAATATTGACAATACCACCGGAACGGTGCTGTAATGAGGCATGTTCGCCCCGGCGACCGCTCTTTCCCTTGACCAAACGCAAAAGCAGCTGTTGGAATCGCTGCTCCGAGCTGGGAGCACCCCGCAAAGGGTGGCCCGGAAATGCGAAGTCGTTCTGCTTGCTTCCGAGGGGCTTTCCAACAATGCCATTGCGCAGCAGATCGGATTGTCCCGTCCCACGGTGATTGCGACGCGAGCAACCTTTGCACGCGGTGGGGTGGAGGCTATTCGTCAGAAGCAAAAACGAAAACGTTCGCGGCGGGTACTAACGTCCGCCTTGGAACAGAAGATTCTGGATACGACCTTAAAGACGAGGCCTCCCGATGCGACGCATTGGAGCGTGCGGACCCTGGCCCGGCATCTGGGTGTGTCTCGCACGTTGGTGCACGGGGTATGGCAGCGTCACGAAGTGCAACCTCACCGGGTAGAGAAGTTCAAGTTGTCCAACGATCCACAGTTCGAAGAGAAGGTGCGGGACGTGGTGGGCTTATATCTGAACCCGCCGGACCGGGCTTTGGTGTTATGCGTGGATGAGAAGAGCCAAATTCAGGCCCTGGACCGGACGGCCCCGATCCTGCCGTTGCGGCCCGGTTTGCCGGAGCGGCAAACCCACGATTACAAACGTCACGGAACAACCACCTTATTCGCGGCTTTCAACATCCTGAACGGGAAGGTGATTGGCAGTTGCCAGCCGCGCCATCGCTCCAAGGAGTTTGTCAAATTTCTCCACCAGTTGGAGAAAGAGGTGCCAGCGGACCAGGAGGTACATCTGGTCATGGACAACTATTCCACCCATAAGAGCGAGGTTGTTCAGCGCTGGCTCAAGCCGAAAAAGCGGCGGCGCTTCCACTTTCACTTCACACCCACCAGTAGTTCCTGGCTCAATCAGGTGGAACGCTTTTTCGGTCTCATCACCGACAGAATGATCCGCCGCGGTACTTTCCTTTGTGTGGGCGAACTGGAGCGAGCGATTTATCAGTGGATGTCGAACTGGAACAATGAACCTCAACCCTTCATCTGGAAAGCCACCGCCGACGTCATCCTCGACAAGGTGCGCCGCTGCAAGGAAGCCATTGCAAAGAATTAGGCCGGACAGGAGACTAGTGTCCGCCGTCCGGCACGTTCGTGGTCAAGTGCTTTGGGAGGAATTCCCGGATTACATTCCCTCCCAATCGGCCAGCCAAGCCAAGGGCAGCATTAGTGAAGACCAGGTGCGCTCCCCGATTCGCTTGCGGATAGTACAGATTGGACAGTGTTGCGGCGGTCGCATCGCCAAGCAAATAAGAGTAGTTCGGCACAGTGTGCCCACCATCACTGCGTGTGACAAATGCGGAGCTGAGCGCATGCGCGAGACGCGACTTAACGGTACCCGAGCCCTGATAGTAGTAGCGCGGGTCCTGGTGAAAGAGCGAAGGGAACACTGCGTGTGTCAGGAAGTCGCTGCTGCGTCCATCGATGAACCTAGCCGCATAACGTTTGCTATACCCCGCGACGCCTTGCCCATATCCGGGATAGGAATTATTCGCTTGTTCGATGCCGGCAGCGAAGCCCACACCGATCACCGCAACCGGATCGAATGTGCCCCGTGTCGCCAGGGAGAATTTCTGTTTCGAACTGAGTGGGGCAGCGTCGTGAATGTAGCTCGTATAGAAGTTAGGTATCACGCCCATGAGCCGTTGCTTCTCGGCGGCCCTGATCTGCTCGGCGGCGACCAAGTCGATAGGACGAACCGTCACCTCCATGCTTGCCGTGGCAATCGATAGCGAAACGACAGGGACCTCGTACGCTTGCTTTTCCGCGACTACGAACTCTTCAGACGTGAATGGTGCAAACCCGTTCGCCGTGACCACCACCAGGTAAGGACCCGGAGGAATCTTCGTAAAACTAAATTCGCCGCCCGCCTCGGACACCATCGTGCGCAATTCGGTTCCGTCCTCTTCCGTCAAGCTCACCTCTGCTCCGGCAACCGCTGCTCCGCTTGCATCCAGCACCGCGCCTGCGACGCTGGCTGACCCCTCCCTACCGGGTGTTGGCTGCGGCGAATTCAGCGGGTCTGTCTTGGCCACGGGTGTACGGGGGAGGGACGGGCCGCTCGTGTCTCGCCCCGCAATTTGTTGCTGAGCGAGTGCTCCCGTCGGAACGGTGCACAGCAGGAACGCCGTGCTGGCGAGGGCAGCACGGCAGGCGCGTGGAGCGTTTCTCAAAAAACGCTTGTCAGGCAGAGAGGAAAGTAACGTCCGAGGCTCCGTCAGGTGCATGAGGCTCTCGAAAAACATTTGTCCTCTTCCGGCTGGGGTTGCTTTTTACGTCCCGCACAGGAAGTGTGCGTTACCGCACGATATTTTGCGCGTTCGATACCTCACTCACTAAGCCGATTGATTAACTGTCCGTAAGGGCAATTTCACAGGGCGATTTTCAGAGCAACAGAGGGGGCCTGAGCTTTGGGACAGGTGACGTATCCCGTGCGGCGGATTCTCAGTCGTCGCCGGCTACCGCTGCGCGTCTTGCCGGTTGCTCTATCACCTCGGTGACCTCGGCTCGTTTCCCGAGTTGAAGCATTTGTTCTGGCGTTGTGGTCGCGAACATATGCGTGCCTCGGGCAACAATTCCCGTCCAGCCCGTCTGGTGGCTCGCGCCCAGTCCGGCTCCGTTATCACCGTGAAAGCACTCATAAAAGAGCAGGTAATCGCGCCGGGTACCCCATCCTCGTGGTGTAAGGGTGGGTCTTGGGGTTCTCTTCAGTGATCAGCGAGAATCCACACGGCTCCGGCAATCGCGAAGGTTTCCGCTCCTTCGCTCCAATTCGTATGATTGTGGGGATCCGACAAAATCAACGGCACCCATACCAGCACACCAAAGATCACCAGCATCAGCGTCAGCAGGTGCGTCGCCAGAAGTGCCATTCGATTCGCAAGCAGAGCCACCGCCGCGAGCGCGAACAAAACTGTCGTCGCTACCGCCAGAACATTGCACTTGGCGGAACCCACCGAGGCACAAGTTTGGCGGTAGCGTCCAGATATACCGCCTGTTCCAGCGTAAACGATGCGGTACACACGCCCAAAAGAATGCGGCCCGATGCGGTGAACCGTTTCCCGTGACCATCTCGACGACAAGTCCGCCGCAACGATTGCCGCTACCGTCACCAGCGAGAACTGCTCGAAGAAGTTCCCCCAGCTATTGTAGCTTTGCGGTGTGGTAACGATTGCCGGCACGCACAGTAGCGCGAACACCAGATACGTCGCCACAAGGAGCGCCGCGCCTGTTTTCGCCATCTGAGGGAACTGAACCGCCACCCCGCCGATGATCTGCGCAACGGAGGTGGCGTACACAATGTAGCGTAGTTGAGGCCAGTCGTTGCAGTCATGCCAGACCAGCGTGATCAGTCCAACGGTCAAAGTCGCCACTCCAAACAGATGCCGGCCCAGGTGCGCCCGACGTGGTACAACGGTCATGTTGTTTTCAGTCCCGTTCACGCTTGAGTCTCACGTTAGGGGTGTGCCGATCGCAAAGCATGCACCGAGCTTTATACAACGGGACGGGCTAAGCGTATACAGCGCTGCAGTGTGAAGCTTCGCCCGATCTCGAAGGGCTAGCGAAAACGCCACAATTTTAAAGGGGTTTTGGTGGACGAGACGTAGTTGTGTCTGACGTGGAAGTTGACGGTGAGTTCCGGTTTGCACCCGCCCTTGCAAGGCGGAGAAGGATTAAACGTCGTATAATCTCGTGCGCGCAACGGGGGAGCAGAACATATGAACGTACAAGAACAAATCAAGAAGTATATTACCAGCCAACCGGAGCCAAAACGCAGTGACATGCGAGAGTTGCATCGGCTCACACTTCAAGCGTCACCAGAATGCAAATTATGGTTCTCCGATGGTAAAGACAGCAAAAATCATACTGTTTCCAACCCTACGATTGGATATGGATTTCACACAATAAAATATGCCAATGGAAAAAGTAGAGAGTTTTTTCAAATTGGTGTGAGCGGAAACAAAACCGGAATCTCTGTCTACATTCTTGGTCTCAAAGATAAGAAGTACTTAGCCAAAACTTATGGAAAAAAACTAGGCAAGGCGAGCGTGACCGGATATTGCATTCGGTTTAAAGCTCTAAAGGATATAAACATCGATACGCTTGAAGCGGCAATACGATATGGGCTTGCAGCTCAGAATGAAAAAGGCAAGCTGACGAAATAATTCCACTGTTAAAGGCAAGCAGTTATCGATGTAAAGGCGCTCCAGTATACGACCCCTACAGCCCTGACCCGCGCCACGAAGCCATTCTCTATAAAACGGGTCTCCCGCAATAGAGTGCGGCTCTCTGTCAGCGCTCCTTTGCCTTTCTCTGTTTGCCGTTGCCCACGGCGGAAGTATCACGGGCCACTCTGAAATTATGTTCTCAGAGTTTCTCCGATCATTGACCGGTGGCAGGAGGCCACCGGTCATGAGGAAATTACAGCGAAGAACTAAGCGCACCACAAAATCTGTCCTACGGCTGCCTGATCTAGAACATGCGAAGAATGCAGTTTTGAACAGTCTCACAAGCACCGATGCTCAACGAGGATATCGTCACGCGATCGATGAATTCGTTGATTGGTACTGCTCCGAACCGCGCTTGGCGTTCAATAGAATAGTCGTCCTGCGCTACCGATCTCATCTCGAATCTCGTCAGCTTGCCCCTGGCACCGTCAATCTACGACTGGGCGCCGTACGCCGACTTGCGTATGAGGCAGCCGACTGCGGACTGTTGAGTGCCGACCTGGCAGCGGGTATTCGTCGCGTCAAAGGCGTGAAGAAGTTAGGTGTTCGCCTTGGTAACTGGCTGACCGCCGAACAGGGGCAGGCGCTCTGGCAAGCGCCTGATCGCAAGCGGCTCACAGGAACGCGAGACCGCGCTGTGTTGGCTCTCCTACTCGCGTGTGGCTTGAGAAGACACGAAGCCGTTGCATTGACCTTGGATCATCTCCAGCAGCGAGAGGAACACTGGGCCATCATCGATTTAGTGGGCAAGGGAGGCCACGTTCGAACGATTCCGGTTCCCGATTGGGTGAGAAGCGAACTGGACGATTGGCTCGCCGCAGCCGGGATTGATCGAGGAAGGTTGTTCCGCAGGGTCAACAAAGTTGGAAGGCCATGGGGAGACGGCATCACAGAGAAGGCTGTCTGGCACATCGTGAAGGAGTCCGCGCGGGCTGTTGGAGTCGCTCTGCCATGCTTCGGGCGGGGAGTTGGAGAAGATCCAATTCCTCTTGGGCCACGTGTCGGTCCAAACTACTGAACGCTACTATGTGCAGACAGTAGATATGTGCAGTGGGTGTCCTAAGTCACCTATTGTAAACGCGCGCGCATAGCTGGACCCAGCATAATATCCTCGGTTGGTTGGCGGAGCTCGGGTCAAGGTTGTCATACACGTGTGTCCGTGGGAAGGGTTACAAGGAACGGAGCCAGTCGAGAAGGTCTTTGTTCTGCTGCCAGCATGGGATCGTCTGGACTTGTGAAGGCTCGCTGATTTTTTCAAGGGCGTTTCGTTTCATCTCCAGATTTGCCCTCGCGTAAATCTGAGTCGTTTTAGCATCAACGTGGCCGAGGAAGTCGCGGATCATGTCGAGCGAGACTCCGCTCTGCAACAGGTGCATACCCTTTGTATGTCTCAGCGTGTGCGGGCTTACGGCTCGGTTCAAACTCGGACACTTGCTTCGTGCCAGGACGACGTATTTGTGAAGGATGTAGCGGATTCCCGAACGCGTCAGTCGCTCGTGACGCGCGTTGTGGAAAAGCGGCCTGTCGAACTGTTCGGGATAATCAGGGTGGTTTTCCTGCCTGTGACTGCGTAGAAGCTGAACCGTGTTGGCCATCAAAGGCACAGCCCGCATTTTGCGCCCCTTTCCCAGAAGACGAAGCTGCGCGGGTGGATCCAAACGCACGTCTCCGACGGAAAGATCGACCAACTCCTGAACACGCGCTCCCGTGTCGTAAAGGACGCTCAGCAAGACCGCATCCCTTCGACCCTCTGGCGTGCGGAGATTTGGCTGCGCCAAGATCTCCGCCAACTCTTCTTTGGAAAGGTAGCTGACGGTTGGCCGAGCATGTTTCCGCAGCGGGATCGCGAGGATTTTTTGACACTGATGCATACGGGTCGGCTCTTCCGTCTGAACATATCGGAAGAATGCATGCAGGGCCGCAAGGCGTTGATTTCGTGTGCGGGGTGAAGACTTTCTTTCTCGCTCCAGGTGGTCCAAGAATGCTTCGACGAGCGAAACGTCGATCTGTTCGAGACGTAACTTTTCCGGAGCGATTCCCTGCACATCACGGCAGAATCGGAGAAGGAGAGTGAACACGTCGCGGTATGCCTTGATAGTGTTCGGACTGACATTCCGCTGGGCGCCCAGATAGTGCGTCAAAAAGCTCGTGACGTGAACGGAGAAATCGGTCGGTTTCATCGCTCGACCCTCCGCGGAATGACGTCGCCAAAGGCCGCATCCGCTCGCGCCGTAATCTCGGGAAAAAGTTCGGCGGTAAGATGAAGGTAATGCTGAGTCCCGGCAAGATTCACATGTCCGAGGTAGGTCGCCAGAAGAGGAAGTTTGGCGTCGAGATCCTCACCGTCTCGATACCAACGTCGTAAGGTATGGAGGGCAAAGAGGTGACGATAATCGTGGATTCTGGGGCCTTTGCCTCGTCCCGCGTGGGGAATCCCACACTGCACCAGCAGTTCACGAAAAAGTGTGTAAACGGTGCGTAAAGCGAAAGGCCCTCCGCTCGGTCCCGCGAAGAAGATCGCATCGGGCGGGCGGTTTGCGAAATGGTCGGCGTACTTGCGCAATCGGTTTACCAAGGACAATGCGGGAGGAACCAATCGGTCTTTGCGGAACTTTCCCTGCCGAACCGTAATGATGCCTTGATCGAGATCGACGTCTCGAACACGTAGTTTCAGTACTTCTCCGACACGAAACCCGCATCCATACAGGAGCCGGAAGACTTCCGGCATAATGAGGTGCCGCAAAGGCGACCGCGCCGTCGGCTCAAGCGCATCGACCGCCTGAAAGAACTTTCGAAGCTCTTCGTCGGTCAACATTCTCGGTACGAAGGTCGATGGATTACGAGCAGCCAATGCGGAGTCGGGAACGTAGGCGGGATAGCCGGCTCGCAACAAGAACGTCGAAAACTGACGAATGAGGGTGATCCGTCGCTGTTGGGTGCTCGCACTTTCGTGTGGTTTCTTTGCCAACCAGTTCCGGGCCACGGATCGAGGCAATTCCAGTGTCGTCAATCCTTCTTGCACCAGGAAATCGTCAAGGCGGTGCAAGATGCGAATCGGTTCATGATAGGCGTAACCACAGGCGTGCTTTTCCTGGAGGAATTGATCCATGAAGGGAGCCAGAACGCTCTGGAACCCGGTGGTGGATGCATCATTCGGCATGATTCATCTCCTCCGGATCCAATGCTACGCTCCGCAAGGCTTCAACATTAGCCTTCGCGTAGATCCGCGTCGATTCCAAACTGGTATGTCCCAAGATCTCCGCAATGGTTGTAAACGGCGTTCCCTTCTCCAGGAGCTGAGTTGCTAATGTGTGGCGTAGTGAATGGATGCCATGCTTTTGTGCGGTCCGAAATCGGATTCCTCCCAGCAGGCGCCAATACGTGACAATGTGGTGCAGATTGTTTCCCTTGAAAGGATCAAAAGGAGGGTTCGCTTTGAGGAAGACCTCTCGATGCACTGTTTGGGGACGACCCGACTTCAAGTAGTCGATCAGAGCTTCGCCCACTTCGTTGGTCAGAGGCAGCCTCAATGGTGCACCTGTTTTCGATTGCGTGACTTCTATGCTCGAATCCTCCCAATGAAGCTGATCGAGTTTCAGTGTGCGAATGTCTCCGACACGCAGTCCCAATCGGCATGCCATCAAGAGAATCGCGTAATCTCGTTTACCTTTCGCCGAACTGCGATCGACGGTCTCCAAAAGCCTGAGGACGAGTTCCTGTTCCCAGACCGATGGGATCGTTGCATCCCGGGGAACGCGGATTTTCGGCAGCTCCGTGCTTAAATCCTTTTGCAGAATCCCACGCATCGTCAGAAACCGGAGAAAAGAACGCATATCCGAAACGATTCGCGCAACTGTCTTCGGCTGCAACCAGTGATCCCGACGGATCTTTCCAAGGGGAAGATCCGCCCGACAAGAGATGAACTCGGAAAGATCGAGTGCCTGAATTTGATCGAGAGTCCGCGCTTTCCTTGAATGGAGAAAATCTAAGAAGATCGTCAGTTCTGTCGTACGCCCATGAAGAGTCCCCGGTCGAAGGTGAAGGCGATCCTTACAATACTGTACGTAGTCACGAAGTGTATTCTGCATGGCCGGAACTAGATGGATCGCCTCCACGTCCGCGAACGCTCGCTCGATGCGGCCGGTCTCAGCAAAACCTACAAGTACGCTTACTCCCCACACCGTATGCTTGCGCCACCCCTGGCCCCTCCTTTCCCTCTCCTCATCACCGACGCGATACTCCTTTAGAAAACGGGTCGCCAAATCTTCAGAAAACTCATCACCCAGTTCGTTTCGCTCGGAAAACTCGATGAGATGCTCCCAAATTGCCCGATATCGGTTCCGCGATCTCCGGCTGTAACCCATTCGCTCGATCTCGCCCAGCGCGTCAGTGACAAGGCGCTTAAGTGGCAAGTTCCTCGAAATTGGAAAATTGGTTTGCTCCATGACGGACCTCCTTGAAAATGCGGCGGCCTGTAGCCGCCGAGGAGGCGCATCATGAAATCTTATGTGGTGCGATCCAAGAGGAATAATCGCACTGACAAGCACTTACCGAAGCCACTCTACATAACCATCCGCTGCGCATAATAACGTAAATGTGCTGCAGCACATTTGAAATACCTTGGCTGCAAGCAGCGGATTCGATCAGCCGTAAATGATCGCATTGGCATCGAACCGAATCCTTGAGTTGGCGATTGTGGAAGTATTGCCGACCATCTGGGAATGGGGCCTCGGACGCTCCTCAGCATAAGATGAAAATGCCTTTGAAAATCAGGCGGACCCGATATAAGTAGCCGGAACGGGAGGTGCTACCATCCTCATGAAAGCTCCGATTAGAGGAGGACAGATGAAAGCAGCACGTATTCTAAGTTTTGGTCCACCGAGCGTGATCGAAAATGATGATCTGCCTCGGCCAGAACCCGCCGCTGGCCAGCTGCTGGTGCGCGTAAATGCGGCAGGGGTGGGTCCTTGGGATGCCCTCGTGCGCGAGGGCAAAAGTGAACTTCACCAATCTCTGCCCCTAATCCTCGGTTCCGAGCTATCAGGAACCGTTGAAGCGATCGGAGCGCAAGTTTCGGGATTCACGCCGGGCGATGGAGTTTACGGGGCAACGAACGAGCAATTCACCGGGGCATACGCGGAATATGCCGTTCCCTTGGCCGGGATGATGGCGCAAAAACCAAAGACTTTAACCTTCGTCGAAGCTGCCTCAGTTCCGGTTGTAACTGTCACGGCTTGGGAGATGCTTTTCGATTATGCCCACGTAACCGTTGGGCAGACCGTACTTATCCATGGGGCCGCTGGCAACGTTGGCGCTTCCGCCGTTCAACTCGCCAAGCAGGCTGGGCTTCACGTAGTCGCCACCGCTGCTTCAGGCGATCTGGACTATGTCCGAAGCCTCGGCGCTGAGAGAGTCGTGGATTACAAGAAACAGCGCTTCGAAGATTCAATTAATGGAGTGGATGTCGTGCTAGATACAGTTGGAGGAGACACGCAGCTGCGGTCCCTTCGAGTACTGAAGCCAGACGGGATCCTGGTTTCTGTCGTGTCCCCCGTTCCCGAGACAATTGAAAAAAGCTTTGCCGTTCGAACAGTGTTTTTTTATGTGGACGTGACCACAACACGGCTGAACAAGATCACAGAACTGTTCGACAGCGGAAAACTAGTTACGAACGTTGGGACTGTGCTCCCATTGGAAAAAGCTCGCATGGCTCACGAGATGCTTTCAGGTGCGCCGCATAAGCGCGGCAAGATCGTGCTGAGCATCGCAGCCTGAGTTGAAGATCGAGGAGCGGCCGTCCCCCTCCTGTGAGCCTAATGTTTATCCACAAGTCCGCCGACAATTGAACATCCTGGGCGGATCACGGGCTACACGGAAATTGACAAGAACATCGGCGCTTGGGACATGGGCCCGCTAGGCGAGCCCATGGAGCGGCAAGCCGCCTAGGCGCGGGCCGCCTTTTGTTCCCGATAGGCTGGCGCGAAAACTTCGGCTACAAAAGTCTCCAGCGTTGTGGGAGTGGTGTTCCTTGGGGAGCGGGGCTCGAGCGCCTTTAGGTAGCCCGAATTCTGCGCGTCCGCCAACTCAAACAGCTGGTCCGCCATATTCGAAGACATGCCCATCTGCATGAAACCGGGCTTCAACTGAGCCGCGGGCATCTGCTTATATGTCAGGTCGGGCTTGCCGATCGCGGCGCCGATTATTTTGGCGGCTTCCGTGTTCGTGACATCGCGAGCCCCTTGCAGTTCGCGCGTGCTCTGTCCTTGAAAATCGAGCTGCAACAGGGCGTCCGCGGCTGCGTCGCCGATATCGCGCGTTGCGATCATGGGTATCGGCAGATCGCCTTTGACCGGGCCGGCCATTGTTCCGAAGGCCTTGATCACGCCAACCTGGAACAGAAGGTTTTCCATGAAGGCGGCGGGTCGCAGGTAGAGGGCGTTCAATCCAGGAATCGCCCCAAGTTTCTTTTCAAGATTGTACAGCCCGACCACCGGGCCTGTTTTATCCGGCTTGTCCGCGCCGACGCTGCTCAGCACGACGGCGTATTTTACTCCGCTCTTCTCAATCGCGGCGGCCAAGGCGTCGCCCACGCGCTGATAGTGTGCCAGCACATCCGGGGCGCTCACGTCCGGCGGTATCATCGCGTACACCCCCTTTGCACCCGAAAAAGCTTTCGTGAGCGCCCCCGTGTCGGTGATGTCCGCAACGAAAGCCTCTGCGCCCTTCTTTACGAATGGTTCTAGTCGCTTTGCGCTGCGGCCTACAACACGCACCTGTTCACCTTTTGCGAGCAACTTTTCCGCTACTTCGTTTCCCGTGTGTCCTGTCGCGCCGGTAATGACGTACATAGGCTCCTCCCTATCCTTTATTGAATTGGAGGGCTGAAATTAGGTAGATGCCGGTCGCCCTCCGAGGGTTACCAAATCTACTCCGCGGGATCCAGACGCTCGATGGAAGCACCTTGAATTAGAGTCCAAAATCGTGAATTCGATGCGCCCTAGGTCACTTAGGCGTGAATGTGGCTGGTGCGCTCCCCTTTGAAGAGTCAGGAGCCTTTCGGCGATGGGTCTCGACAAGTCGGCTTGTGCGAATCAATCGCAGAAACTGCTGGATGACGAGCAACCCTGACATGATCCGGTAACGTAAGGTTGGCCGACAACTCAGTTCTCTTTGTTGACGCTGCTAATTTGATTCCACCCGTTAGTACATCCTCGCTCGCGCCCGCGCTCATGAGAGTTTGACTTACGATGCTCAAAAAGTATGGCGACCAGCGGTTCATAGGAGCCTCACTTAGATCAGCCACAGGGGGCGTACCGCAGAACGACCGCGCCTTTGCCTCGCGCTGAGCATCGCGACTCAAAGCGTCGAATACACCACCTTCACAAAAACATCGCCGTTGAAAAAGCCCTTGCCCCAAGTCGGGTCCAGGTCCGCAAACGGTTTGCTCGCCGCTATTTCGTCGGCCGATTTGCCGGCGGTCTTCATTTTTTGCACGCGATCGCGCGCCACAACCAGCATGTCCCGAAACTTGGTCAGATCGGCTTTGTTGCCCAGCGGGCCATGCCCAGGAACGATCTTGGTGTTGTTGTCGGCCAAGAGCAGAACTTTGCCGGCGGCGAGAATCATCCCGTCGATTTTTCCGCCGGTGCTGGCGTCGATGACCGGGTAAAAGCCGTTAAAGAAAGTATCGCCCATGTGAATCACGTTGGCCTTCTGGAAGTGAATGTAGGTGTCCGTGTCGGTATGCGCCGGCTGGAAATATTGCAGCATCACGATTTCACCGTTGGCCTGGAGTTTTTGGCTGGTGGTGAAGGTCTGCTGCGGCAAAGCATCCGCAAGCGATGCCGGAAAGTGCAAACCGAAAAGCGCACTGTCGTGTGGCTCCGCCATGCGCTTCTTGGTATTTTCGTGGGCCAGCACTGTGGCGCCCGCGGAGTGCAGATTGGCGTTATTGTCCGTGTGGTCGACATGCCAGTGCGTGTCGATCACCGTCTTCAGCGGCGCATTGCCCAGCCCATCGAGCGTTTCTTTCAACTTCGGCCAGGCCGGCATAAGAAACGTGTCGACCACGATTTTGCCGTCAGGTCCGTTGAACACCACAACATTTCCCCCAGGCCCGGAAAGCAAGGTGAGATTTTCCGCGAGCGTTTGCGATTGGATAGGTGCACTGCCCATCTGCGCGCGCATCGCCGCCAGAGAGTCAGTTGGAGGCGTTGAAGCCTGCTGCCGAAGGCCAGGAACGCCGGCGCTCAAAAGACTTGCCGGAAAAAGTTGCGCCAGCAACGCGCTTCCGGCAAACCCGGCGGAATTCCGCAACATTTCGCGCCGTGTGCTTTGCTTCTCCAAAAAGTTCGGGCTCATCTTTTTTCGCCTTTCCAATGTGAAGTACGTGCCTGCCATTCTAGAAGGTAAGCAGCAGAGCGTCGCCGATATTTCTGTCACTGTTTTAAGTAGCGAAGGGCAAAACAGCCTGATTGTTTGAAAATGTGTGACTCAACAAGTCTTAATTGTAATTTCTCCTGTAGCCTGACACCTTCTAACAACCGTCTCCCTTCTCCTGCAAGGATTGGCTGAACGACAAAACGATATTCGTCAATCAGGCCAAGCTCCATCAGTTGTGAAGGAACATCTACACCGCCGACCAAAATATTTTTGCCTAGTTCTTGCTTCAGTTTAAGTATTTCGTCGCGAAGGTTCGTACGAACAATTCTCGTATTTTCATCTTCAGCGCTGGCCAACGATCGTGAAAAAACAATCTTCTTCTTGGAGACAAAGGTTTGAGCAAATTCGATATCCGCTTTTGTCTCGAACTGGCTTTTTGCGATATCAGGCCAATAGGGAACCATCAATTGATAGGTCTTGCGCCCATAAACGAGCAGGTCGGCATCCCGGACGAGTTGCGCGCCGTAGTCAAGTACTTCTTCATCGGGAACCATTTTGGTGTGGTCGCAGCAGCCATCGATGGTGATGTTGATTGTGTAGATCAGCTTTCTCATTGATTGTCCTGATCCCCCCGTGTTGTCTTTCGTCATTCCGCCGCGTACTCTAACTGAGTTTCGCTTGTTCCGCTAACGGGAAAGTGGCGATATATGTCGGAAAAGGGTCAATCTCGTAAATCCATGTTCTCGGTTCAGAATATGGAAGAACTGCGCCGTCTCTACGACAGCGATACGCCAGTACTGGCATATGACTTCAAGAGGCGGATGGTCGAGGGCTGGACGCCAGAGCACAGTCACCACCGCGGGCAACTCGTCGCACTGACGCAGGGGTTGCTAATCGTGGAAACAGAAAACGAACGTTGGCTGTTTCCCTCCCAGCGTTGCGCATGGACGCCACCAAATTGTAAGCACGCGGCGCGTTCTGTCGGGGGCGCTGCTGGCGCGATGGTGGACTTGTCTCCGGAGATGTGCCGCGGACTACCGAAGACGCCCTGCGTGTTCAACACATCGGAGCTATTGTTCGCCATAGTTCATCGTATGGTCGGCTGGGACCTTCGCCAACCGCTCAACCAGGCGAAGAAGCACTTAATCACAACGCTTCGTGATGAGATTCGACAGCCTGACCAGCAGCCCTTGCGTTTGACCATACCAACAGAAGAAAGACTGGCCAGAGTTGCAGATGCTCTGCTGGATAATGTTGCGGATGATCGCACGCTGGACGCTTGGGCAGATGTTGCCGGAATGGCCCGCCGTACTTTCATGCGTGCGTTTTCGGCTCAGGCAGGCATGTCATTTGGCCGTTGGCGACAGCAGGCGCGGTTGTTTGCTGCCCTTGAGATGCTGGCACAAAAGAAATCTGTCACGGAGGTCGCTATCGCAGTCGGTTACGACAGTGTAAGTGCCTTCATTGAAATGTTTCGGACGATGCTGGGAACCACACCACAGACATACTTTCGAGGCAGGCGTTCGTAGCCACGCGGTAGAGCCATGGGCGCAACGGCGCGCCTTTCTTGACGCTGTCGCGACCGCCAGGCACGAAGCAACCTCTCCTGCACCGCGTCCTCGGCGTCCGGCAAAGAGCCGAGCATGCGGTAACAGTGGAGCAGCAGCTCGCGGCGATGACGCTCGACGTTGCTAGCGAACTCGTTCACTATGTGCCTCCGTTCCAGCGCTGCCGGTGGATCAGCATCGATTCTTACTTGTACTACCGGAGCGGGGTCAAAAACTCATCGCGCAGTAACATTCCGACTTTTCCCGAACGTCTAAGGACGCTGCTCATCGCTGGATGGCCACGGCAGCTTATATCCTCGGAATGCAAATACGCATGCGCCGAGAGGCCACGAGTAGTGATAGAAGTAATCCCTGCAGGCAATGATGTCAACCTGCCAAGGCTCGCCTGTCCAAGGCTCGCCACGACTGAGAAGCTAACTCGCCATGTCAATTTGAATTACTTCTCCGAAGCTGTGTCGTGGGAAGGCGAAGCGCGGCGGATGCCGATTCCTGGCGGATCACGAGCAAATCTTACCTAATCCGGTAAAGGAAGAGTTGCCGACCATTCGGCCGAAAACCGGAGCCCACACTTTCCAGAACTGCTCGGACTGAGTCGGAATCACCGTCGGCCGCTACTCGTTCTGCAGCGCGATTACCGGATCCACACGCGTGGCTCGCAGCGCCGGTACGTAACTGGCAAGCGAGGCCACCAGTTCGAGGAAAACAGCCGCCGACGCGAACGTGAGTGGATCGGAAGGACTGATATTCACCAGCATTCCGCTGACAACGCGAGCCGCAGCCAGGGCGATGAGGCCTCCGGCAACCAGTCCGGGGACGGTCAACAGGACGCCTTCCCTCAGCACCAATGCGAGCACGTCGCCTGGTTTCGCGCCCAGCGCCATCCGGATCCCTATCTCCCGCGTGCGCTGACTTACGGCGTAGCTCATGACGCTATACAAGCCGATGGCCGCCAATAGCAGCGAGATGCCGCTGACCACTCCCAACAGGCTGGCCGCTACGTGCTGTGCGAAGAGTGAGGCGGTGGTGGCGTTGGACAACAACCTTGTGCTAAAAACCGCGTCCTGGTTGAGCGCCAGAGCCTCCTGGCGCAGGACGGAAGTCAGCAGTAGGGGGTCGGCGGCGGATTTGACGAAAACCGAAAAATTGAGACCGGGCGCGAACCATTGGTCGAACGGAATATAAAAGAACGGAGTCGGGCCCTCGATCGGCGTGTGATATTTGCTGTCTTTGACCAACCCGACCACCGTCGCTTCGTTGCCCTCGCAATGGACCTTACGGCCGATGGGGTTTCTCCCCTGGAAGAAACGGTTGGCGAAGGTCTCGTTGACAATGATCACCATGGGGGCCTCGGCCTCATCCCGTTCCGTGAAGTCGCGGCCATCAAGCAACCGGATGCCAAGCACGTTGAAGTAGCCGGGCGCAACCGTGGCGCGATGGATCATCATTTGCTCGTTGGGCGCAGGAACGTACCCTTCAACATCGAGGAGGTGCCATGGGGTGGAGCCCGCACCGGAAGCTGTAGACATCGGTACGGCGTCGGAGTAGGTTACTCCGAGCACGCCCGGTTTCGACTCCAACCGCTCGCGGAGTTTCCGGCAGAATTCCCGCTGCTCGTGCGCCGAATAGCCCGCGTAGGAGAGGTAGAACTGAGAGACGGAGACGTTGGTGCGGTCAAATCCAGGCTCGATGACGCGCGCGTTCTGAAAACTACGGTAAAAGAGCCCGGCACCGATCAGAGCCACCATAACCAGGGCCATTTCAGCGACCACCAGCAGGCTGCGTAGATGCCGCGAGCCGCGCCCGCCAGCTTTAGTGCGGCCGCCCTCCTTCAGGGCTTCATTCACGTCGGAGCGCGCGGTAAGCAACGCCGGCACGGTGCCGGATAGCAGAGCCGTAATCACGGTAATGAGCAACACGAAGCCGAGGGTCGGCAGGTTTAGTCCACCACCGACATCCAGCGGAACGTCAACGACGGGAATCACGAACAAGAGCGCCCGCCCCAGTCTCAGCCACACGACCAGTGTGATCCCGACCAGCGCGCCGCCGGTGGTGAGCAGCAGCGTCTCGACTAGAAGCTGCGTCGCGAGCCGAGAACGCTGGGCGCCCAGCGCCATGCGTATGGCGAATTCACTCTGACGGGAGACCGCGCGGGCCAGCAACAGGTTGGCAACGTTCGCGCAGACAATCAGCAACAGCAGCACAGAGAGCATCATCAAGATCCGCAACGGTTGAAGCAGGATGCCCTGGGCGCCCAGATGCCCATTCCACAGCGGTGTTAGTGTGAGGTCGATGCCACGATTTGTGTCAGGGTAGAGTTCCGCAAGCCTTTTTCCCAGCGCGCTGACTTCCGCGCGCGCCTGCTCCAGGGTGACGCCAGGCTTCAAGCGCACAATCGTGGAGGTCTGGTCGCGCGTCGCACGGTAGTGCAGTGTTCCGTTACCGGTGCCCATGGCCGTAGCCATCGTGGCTGGCGCCCACACATCGAAGACCACGCCGGCCAGCGACCCGTGGAACCCCCGTGGAGCCACGCCGATGATGGTCAACTCGTGGCGGTTCAAACGTATCGTTTTGCCCAGCACGTTTGGGCTGCCGCCAAACCGGACGTGCCACATACCATAGCTGATGACGGCAACCGGGGCACCGCCTTCGTGGCGTACTTCTTCGGGCAGAAACCCGCGGCCCAGCACGGGCTTCACCTTCAGCAAATCGAAGTAGTTTGGCGAGACGAGCTCGGCCCATGCACGCGCCGTTTCCCCCTTGTCCCCGATGCTTAAGGGCGTGAACCGCCCGAGGGCCACTCCAGAGACCAGCTTCAGATTTTCCCGGTAATCCAGGTAGTCCTGAACGGAGGTGTTGACCAGATACTCTCCTGTGGGCGTCACGGTCTCAATGAGTGCGAGCTCCTGCGGATCGCCGACGCCTGGGAAGGGGTGCAGCAGGACGGAATTAATCCAACTGAACACTGTCGTGTTCACCGCAATGCCCAAGCCCAGCGTAAGAACTACGATGGTCGTAAACCAAGGGCTGCGGCGCAGAATCCGCAATCCGAACCACACGTCCTTCGTCAAGGCGGTGAAGACAGGCATAGTAAGATTACGATCTGCAACTCTTTCTCCCCCATCCTCGCGAGTTCAAGCGGATTTGTCAGTGATGGGACACATAGGAAGGATCACGGGCAACCCTTCCGTAATCCGCTAAGGGAAGGTTGGCCGACGATTCGGAAGTGACGCTCCGTTCACAGCGGAAAACCGCTGTTGATGGACATCTTCATCCCTATATCGCGGTGGAAAACACCGACCCCTGCTGTTCTCTGGCTTCATGGCGGCGGTTGGGAGCGGGGAGACAAGAATGGGAATTCAGGCGCGCTCATGCTTGCCGATGCTGGGTTTGTCACTGGGAGCATCTTTTATCGACTCAGCGGAGATAGTCCTTTCCCCGCAGACATTCAAGACTGCAAATGTGCGATTCGGTATCTGCGGGCTAATGCTAAGACGTACGGTATCGATCCAGATCGTATCGGGGTTGCAGGAGCATCTGCTGGCGGTCATCTCGCGGAACTAGTCGCGACGGCGGATAAAAAAGCAGGACTGGAAGGCGACGGTGGTTGGCGGAACGTCTCAAGTCAGGTTCAGGCAGCGTCTGCTTACTACGGGGTCTCTGATTTCACCGTTGGGGCACGCGAGTTTCAGCACCACACCGGGAAAGTGGTCCTAAAGCTTTTCCGCGGAAATGAAAAAGAAAAGCCGGAACTGTACAAACAGGCGAGCCCAATAATGCACGTTTCGAAAGACGATCCTCCGCTACTGCTCGTGCATGGAGACCAGGACGACCTTGTTCCGTTCAACCAATCAGTTGAGATGGCGAAGGCTTATGAACGCCTCGGGCTCAAAGTTGAATTCATGCCGGTCAAGAACGCTGGACACGATTTCGAACAGGTAGGCCCCAACCCAATCTCGCCGCCTATTACTGAAATCCATCAGAGGACAATTTCGTTTTTCAAACGGTATCTTGGCGGAGAACAGGCCCGCTAAAATCACGTCGCTGCCAGACTCTGGCGGCTCGTTGAGAGTCGTCAGATTCATGGCGGATGACGGGCAACCCTTCCGTAATCCGCTAAGGGAAGGTTGGCCGACGATTCGCTCAGAACCTCGTCCCTCGCTTCTCAGAACCTCTTTTCCAGGCCCTTGGCTCGGTGAGCCAAATGTCCGAGATCCGGATATTCCAGGGGAGCGGTGCTGGTGAGCAGCGTCTGTCTTGCAACAAAAATAGCTGAACGCCTCGATGCGGGGTCGCTGCTGGGGAGCTGCGTGTGGTCAATCCTCGAGGGCGAGATTGCCGAAGACAGGTCGGCCGGCCAGGGCAGCGCGAAAACCATACACAGCGAGGCCAATCAGCAGTAGCAGGAAAAACAAAGAGCGGCCGATATACCAGCGGGAGAAGTTGAGCGTTACGGGCAGAGTCAAGAGCAGGAGATGATACACATCAAGGACGAACAGCGCTAGGAGTCCGAAGCGAATCAAGCCGATCAGCATTAGCGCCACAATAACGGCCGTGAAGGGCAACGCCACCCAAAAGTTTTCACCCGTTATTGCGAGTTGCAAGACTGTCAGGACCAGGCCGGTGACCGCGACCGCCAACCACTGTTTGTGCAGAAAAACGCGCGCCAGAAAAAGCAGTGATAGGGTGATAAGTGCTAAGAGCACGGCAACCAAGAGGTCGTTAAGGCCAATCGACAGGAAGCGGTTTGGCCCGCCCAGCGAATCGGGCGCCGTGGGAATGGGAGTCAAACCCGGGACATTTAACCAGTACGGCAAGACATCCAACGCGTAGCCGGAAAGGGCGGCGATTGTTCCCAGCAGTGCTCCTGCCAGAACGTCCCGGCCGACCAGAGGATCCCAGACTTTGCCGGATAGGAGTCGCGTCCAGGAGATCAGCTCGTCCGGCCAGCGTCGCCGGACATAAGGCTCGAGCGCCATGTAGTTCACCCAGACAAACACTGCCGCACCCACAGCCACGCAGAAGGATATGATGAACTTGGCGAACTCGCCGCCCACATCCCAGACGTGATGCCCTCCCAGAATCCAATTGAGCATGATGGCCGAGAAGACGAATGCAGATACCTGAAAGGATCCCTTGCGGTCACCGCGTCCCATGCGAATGTTTCTGCGCGCAAAGATGGCACCGGCCACAAGCAAGGAAACAATCATGATGGCGAAGGTCACGCCGCCGATGACGGTGGCAAGGGCAAACGTGGGCTGTTTAGCTGCCCCAGGGAGATTCCAGGGCCCTAGCACATCGAAATAGACGGGCTTGCCGCGGTAGGCTGCTGCCGTTACGTGCAGCGGTGTTGCTGGATCCTGCGCCGAACTGCCGTCCCATTCGGTGCGCGCGTCGAAGGGCACCATAGGAAGCAGTTTCGGCCCCGAAATCTTGAAACGATTCATATCCAGTCCCGCTGCTGTAAACAATGCTCCCCAGTCCGGATCGGGCGATGGGCCTTTCGAATCTTCCACCTGCGGTGGGAGAGCGTGGAACTTGATCATTCTCCCCGACGAGCTGAGTTCCACCAAGGCCATACCTGGAACATCTAACGGCGGATCATTCTGCGCGACGTCGGGTGGCCCAACGGGAACCATCGGACGCGGGCTCTGCCGATACCAGAAATTCATGGGTCCCAGTTCGGCCGTAGCAAGGTCCCGGACGCGAGACGGAGAAGTCTCGTGCAAAGCTCGGTAACGGAGGAAATCGTAGGTCCGGAAGAACGAGGAGTCGATGTCGGCCGGCTCGTCGGTATAGCCGAATTGCCTGACGAGCTCGCGCGCCCGCTCGGTCAGAGCATCTGGAGTCTTCGAAATAGACTTTAAGCCCAAGTCTGAGGCCTTGGGGGCGATAGCCACGACGAGGGCTAGCGCGACGAACGTCCCCGCCAGAAAGATCCACGCCGTGCGCGAGGAGAGAGCGCCTTCGTCTCCCGCGGCCGCGACCATCTCCGGCGAGGGCGTTTCGCCGGCCGCCAAAGCCGCCGCCAGCGGATCCCCGCCGGGAAGCGCCGCGGCCAGTTGCAGCGCAGAGGCAGGACGCTTTGCAGGATCTTTTTCCAGGCAGCGCAGAATGACGCGCTCAACGAGCGGATCAATGTCTTTGACGATGTGCGAAGGATGGGTCGGCGCGCATTGTTCACGGCGGCGCATCATATCGGCGTAAGTCGTGGCCTCGAAGGCTCGCTTGCCGGTGAATATTTCATAGAGCATCAGCCCGAGTGAGTAGATGTCGCTCTTCGGAGTAACTTCCCCTCCGGAAAGCTGCTCCGGTGCCATATAAGCCGGAGTGCCCACGCGGTCTCCGTCTTCACCAGAAAAACCGGCCAAGCCGAAATCGGTGATGCGCACGCGTCCTCGGCCGTCGAGCATTGCGTTGGCGGGCTTCAGGTCGCGGTGCACCACGCCGTGTTCGTGCGCGGCCGCGAGACCCGCGCACAATTGCCGGGCAATCTCCAGCCCTTTATCGGCGGGCAGGCGGCCGATGCGCCGCAGCAACGATGCGAGATCCTCGCCATCGACATATTCCATGGTGAGGAAAGTGCGCCCGTCGGCCTCGCCGATGTCGAACACCCGGCACACGTTCGGATGCGAAACTTGACGCGCCAGGCGAACTTCACGCGTGAATCGATCCAACGCCTGTTCTGTCTGCGCCAGCGACCGTGTCAGAAATTTCAGTGCCACCGATTGCCCGAGTTTTAAGTCTTCCGCGCGATAGACTTCGCCCATTCCACCTTTGCCAAGTGGAGAAACAATTCGGTATCGATCGGCGAGAGTGGTTCCGGGAACGTAGCGTGCTTCGTAATCGGAGGAGGAGGGGGAGGAGGAAATCTTGCCACTGGGAGATGCGATTCGTTTTCGCGGTATCGCCTCAGCCTCGACCGTAGGCCCGGAGTCGATCTCCACGGCGCTGCCGCAGGATGGGCAAAATCGCGCTGCGCCAGATATTTCACTTCCGCAGGCAGGGCAACTCATAGGTCGTCGCGCGAGTATACCACTGCCTGCTTCCAAGCGCGGACTCTGTAGCGCGATCACTCCGGGAAACGTGCTACGCGTAGATAGGAATCCCGCGAAACTTGCCAGAAGCCCCTTGTGGGAAGCTCCGTTCGCGCTTGCCTTCGATTGCGCGCGGGTCACGGGCAACCCTTCCGTAATCCGCTAAGGGGAGGTTGGCCGACCAACCGCCCATTATGAACGGCCACTCCATTCCTTTACCTTGAGGCAGCGCGCGAGTTTTATACTCTGTTCGGAGACGCGCTCTACCTGTCGTACTGATTCCTGTATTGACGAGGAAGTTAGAATGTACAAACTGCTATTTTCTGTGCTTTTGGTTCTTGTTTTGATTTCCCGCGCTGGTGCACAGCAGTTTGCCTTCCCGGAATCTGCGTCGCAGGATCCTGCGACCCTGTCCAAAGCGGTAGTGAGATTGGCGGGTCAAGCTCTCGCGGTCTATAAAGACGATGACCGAGAGAAATATCTCAGCAACCTGTCTGCGTTGCAAGCTGTAGCGGGCGAGTACCCTGAAGCTGTTCAGAGCTTTGCGGCGCTACGTGACTTTCGCCGCTCTGCCCGCGTCAGCAACGCTGCCTGGCGTGATCTCCAGTTTGAGGTTTATGTTCGGGCCAAGGCTGTGGCATCCGCACAGAATTTCCCCTTCGACGAAGCCTACAGGCAGGCCTTCCGTGCGGTGTTTGTACAGCTCGACGATCCAACCTCGGCTGCGGCGATGCCTCTCTTCAACGTCGCGGATGAGAGCTGGGCGGATCCAGCACTTCAGAGTGACCTTGATACGCAAAAGGGCAAGTCCAGCATCGCGCTTGACGCCGCGGTGGCGCTGGTGAGCGATTACGAAGCCGTACAGGCCTACCGCGCTTCTGCCACTGTGCAGTCAGCTTTGATCGCTGAGGATGATAGTCGGCGCTACACCATCGAGAGGGACATTCAGGTGAAGACCGGGGACGGAGCCACCGTATGTGCTCTGGTGGCACGCCCGCGAGCTTCCACCGGACGCCTTCCCGGCCTTCTGCTATTCACGATCTATTATGACTTCGCCGACAACCTGAACGATGCGCGGCTAACTGCGGCGCATGGTTATGTGGGTGTCGTGGGATTTACGCGCGGCAAAGCATGCAGCCCGGACAAGCCGATCCCTTATGAACACGATGGTGCCGATGCAGCCTCATTAATCGATTGGATTACAGCGCAGCCATGGAGCGATGGCCGGGTCGGCATGTACGAGGGCAGCTACAACGGGTTTACTCAATGGGCCACGGCCAAGCATATGCCCAGAGGTCTTAAGGCCATGATGACCGGAGCACCTGCTGCGCCGGGCATCGATGTGCCGATGGAAGGAAACGTCTTCTGGAATTTCCTTTATCCGTGGACGTTCTATACGGCGAACGGAAAGGGCGCTGACGACGCGACCTATAACGACCGCAAGCGCTGGGAAAAGCTCGATCACGACTGGTATGTGAGCGGGCGGGCGTATCGCGACCTGGACAAGATCGATGGCACACCGAACCCGATCTTTGACCGGTGGATCGAGCATCCGAGCTACGACACCTACTGGCAGAGCATGATCCCCTACCAAAGAGAGTTCGCACGGATCAATATCCCGGTCCTGATCACGATTGGCTACTACGCCGGAGGCCCCGGAGCGGGTGTTTACTATTTCAGCCAGCATGAGAAGTACAATCCAGCGGCAGATCATTACCTCTTGATTGGACCGTATGGCCACATTGAGGCGCAGTATGGTCCATTCGGCCTGTTGGGCAACAGCGTCACGACTCTATCGGGATTGAAATTGGACCCGGTCGCGGTGCTTGATCTGACCGATCTTCGCTACCAGTGGTTCGATTACGTATTCAAGAACGCCCCGCGCCCCGATCTGCTCAAGGACAGAGTGAACTATGAAGTCACAGGCGCGAACGTATGGAAGCACGCGTCTTCGCTGGCGACGATGGCTGGCGGAACGCGACGGTTTTACCTGAGTGCCATGAAGTCGGATCATGCTTACAAACTCAGCGAACAGACTGATGCGCATGACGCATCGATCGATCTGCGCGTAGACCTGGCAGACCGAAGCGATGCTGATCGCAAGGTTTCCGGCGGCGGCGTTCTCGACACGGAAGTGGACACCTGGAACGGTATCGAATTCATCAGCGATCCGCTAACGAAAGCCACCGAGCTGAGCGGTCTGTTTTCCGGAAGACTCGACTTTGTTGCGAATAAGAAGGATTTTGACTTTGAGATCGACCTGTATGAGCTGACGCCGCACGGTGACTACGTCCAGCTTGCGCCTTACTGGTCGCGTGCCAGTTATGTTGGAGATCGCAGCCGTCGGCGCTTGCTCACTGCCGACAAGAGACAGCGCATAGATTTCCAGAGCGGTCGTTTAATGAGTCGGCAGCTGCAGCAAGGAAGCCGAATCGTCGCAGCACTGAGAGTGATCAAAGAGGCGGGCCGCCAGATCAATTACGGCACAGGCGAGGACGTCAGCGCGGAAACTATCCAGAACGCCAAGGCTCCTTTGGACATTCATTGGTATAGCGACAGCTACCTCGATCTTCCGGTTGGAAGATAAAGCCGCTCAGTTGGCCTGATCGCCAGGAACGATCCTGGAGCCTTCGCGAAAAGGCCAATGCATCCAACCACTCCTCGATACACCAATGTCGAATGAACGGATCGTGGGCGCATCACGGGCAACCCTTCCGTAATCCGCTAAGGGAAGGTTGGCCGACCAACCACTAAGTGACCTTATCCAGTATTGTGAGCTATGGTGGTGATGTTACGCCAGCTATCATGGATATACGGTTCCGTAAAACGGCCCCGACACCAATTCGCTGCGTAGATCACAGACGCAGCATCTCAGTTTGATACGAAGGTCATATGGGGAATGTCGGCTAACTTGACGGATGCCGCCGGTGCGAGTCGGATGGGGAGATACGCAATGAAAACCGATTCATCGCCAGCATTAGCCTTGGGCACGCGGGACCGAAACGGAACTCCGGCGCGGGAGATCGCGGTGTGGCGAATTTATCTTCTGAGGGCCGGATACCTCTTGCTTGCCGTCGGCATGGGAATGCAGAAGGTTCCTGCCTTCCTTCATCACAGGCCTTGGGAGCTGATGCATGGCGTGGTCAATTCCATGCTGCTCGCTCTAGTGCTGCTGGCGGTCCTAGGGCTACGCTACCCCTTGAAAATGCTGCCGCTTCTGTTCTGGGAAATAGCATGGAAGGCCACATGGCTTCTCGCGGTGGCACTGCCTGCCTGGCAGAACCACACCATGGACGCAGACACCTGGGACACAACCTTTGCCTGCCTGATGAGCGTGATCTTCCTGTTCGTCGTGCCGTGGGACTATGTCTGGCGGAATTTTGTTGCCGCGCGCGGTGACCGTTGGTGGTGAACGCTTTGCGGTCAGAACGAACAGAAGCGAAATCACAATGCGTGATTTCATGCTCGGTGTTCTCCTTCTTTCTTCTCTTCAAGGCCGACTCTGCTCAAAAAATACGAACGAGGCGCGGAAAAAATGCTACGAACCCTATTCCGAGCGGATGACGGGCAACCCTTCCGTAATCCGCTAAGGGAAGGTTAGAGAAGTGTTATCCTTTTCCAGTCGGATTTTTGTTTCTTGATTAAAGATCTCCGTTTCCCGCTAAGATCTTTTGAGTTCGGGCGGTGTGGAAAGTCCAATAAAAGGATTCGTAGCTTATCAGAGATCTGTCCTCGTGCACCATGTGCAGGTCACTCCACAAAACATTAATCGTAGGTAGAGGCGCGAGAATGGGCAGAAATTGGCCGCTAATGCCGACAATCCGGGAACTACTCAATCAGTAGACACAAGCGTTGATCAGTTGAGTCAACGCGTACCTGCTTGTCGGCGAGTCCAAGTGACAATGTGGCGATCGAAGTCGAACCCGATCTGCCGGATCCCGAATGCCACCGGCGACAATACGCCGTCGATCGTCGGCAACGGATCGTGGAGCGGCGCATGGATGAGATACACCTCGCGATAGCCACGGTCGGAGCCAAATGCCGCGCCCTGGAACACTGCTTTACGCGCCTGGACCAAGCCGCCAATGGAGTCTCCCCAAATCTCAGTCCCTAACAGTTTCCAGTTGTAGGTGGGGCCTCGGAGATTCTCGTAATAGAGCACGATGTCGTGGGCGCCGGTGTCAATGAGCAACCGAGAATTAGAGCGGTTGAAGCCTAGCGAAACGACCGGCAACCAGGGGACTGAGTCCATCGCGGCAGATTCGGCGAGGGACGGAAGAGGGCCGAAGGCAATTTGCATTTGTTCGTAATCAATTTGGAAAGGAAAGGGTTCCAGAAGGTCAAGGCCAACAATGCCGCTAACCTGAGTAGCAGATCTTCCCACATGAGACAAGTCCGCTACATTTACCGCAAAATTCTCGGCTCGCAGCGGCCCGAGAGTAAGGCTGGGCAAATGCGTGGAGTTCATACGGACCATCCTGTCGAAACGCAACACGGCGTGCGGTTCCAGGGACAGGCCAAGTTGCCGAGCAAGCCGACGATCGATGCAGGTACGTACCGTGCCAGTGTCAATAACGAATTTGAGATGGTCAGAATTGCCGATGGTCCCGTCTGCGACGATAAGATAGCCGGACGCCAGGTAGAAAGGGATATATGGAGAATGGCCGGCGAGCAAGGCGACAGACTGGGCACTTGAAGATGAGGGATAGAGAATAACGACAGCGACGAGAGCAATGCAGATGAACTGAGAACGCAAGGTTGACTCCTTTCAAGCGTGCTGGAGCCGAAGGTGCGCGCAGCGGAGTGAAGGTTCAATTCCCGCTTGGTCCTCAGGGAGTTGAATTTCAGTCCCCAAGAAAGTGCTTTTCTTGAAAGAAGTTAGGGCCGAGAAGCAGGCTAAAGGAGGGCTTGAGCGGCCCTGCCGGGCGGTGCTATCGTCTGCGCAGTAGGACTAACTCTGCCATGGGGCATACGGAGCGCCACAAAATCGTTCGGTTCGCAGATTTCGTGCTCGACTTGCGTGCGGGCGAGTTGCGCAAGGCCGGGAGCTCCAGGCCTATTTCGCTGTCGGACCAACTGCTTCAAGTCCTGCGCGAACTCCAGAAGCAGCCTGGTCAAATGGTGAGCCGCGAGGAGTTGATCCAAAGATTGTGGCCCGGCGGAGGTTTCGGGGATTTTGACCACGGGCTGAATAAAGCGGTGAACAAGCTGCGAGGGGCACTTGGGGATTCCGCAGAAAAGCCGAAGTTCATCGAGACCGTGGCCAGGCGAGGGTACCGCTTTCTTGCGCCGGTGGAAAATGAAGATGCAGCCGGCGCGAGCACTGAAGCTTCCATCGCCGTCCTTCCCTTCACGAACTTGTCTGGTGATCCGGGGCAGGATTATTTTGCTGATGGGATGACCGAGGCCCTGATTACCGAATTGGGAAAGATCAGCGCTTTGCGGGTAATCTCACGCCAGTCAATGATGCAGTACAAGGGCACGAAAAAATCAGCGGAACAGATCGCACAAGAACTAAATGTGGAAGGGATCGTCGAAGGCTCTGTCCTCCGTGTCGGCGACCGCGTGCGCACCACAGCGCAGCTGATTGCGGTCAGGCCGGAGCGTCATCTTTGGGCCAACAGCTATGACCGGGAGTTGCGCGACGTCTTGGAACTGGAAAATGAGATGGCCCGGGCTGTCGCCAAAGAGATCAAGGTCACTCTGACACCAGAGGACGAGGCACGTCTGCGGGGCACACGCACGGTAAACCCGCCAGCCTACGAAGCATATCTGCAAGGCCGCTATTTCCTCGACAGGCGGACGAAAGCGGGAGTTGACAAAGCCCTTGGCTATTTTCAGCGGGCCATTGAATTGGACCCCACTTATGCCTCCGCCTACGCTAGTCTGGCGGAAATGTTTCTTGTCCAGGGACTGTACGATCCAACTCACCAAATGGAGCTATTGGCAAAGTCTAAGGCTGCATCGCTAAAGGCACTTGAGCTGGACGACAGACTGAGTACTGCCCACTACACACTGGCGGCTCAACGTCTTCGTGTATGGAATTGGTCTGGAGGCGAAGTCGAGTACCGGCGGGCTATCGAGCTGAATCCCAGCGATGCAACGGCCCACGCTTGGTACGCAAACCTTTTAATCACCATGGGCCGGATGACCGAAGCAGAGGTTGAAATGCAGCGCGCGCAGGACTTGGACCCACTCTCGCTTGAAGTATACGGAGCTGCAACAGCGTTTCTCTGGTATGCCCGCCGCTATGACGAATTGATTAGCCGCTGCCGAGAATGGGTGGAAAGGGATGCCAATCTCGAATGGTATTATCATCACACCCTCGGCGCCGCCTACGTGCAAATGGGCAGGCATCAAGAAGCGATCACAGAACTTCGAATCGCGCTCAAGTCCTCCACCCTCCACGATCACACTGCCACGGAGCTGGCCAACGCGTTGGCTGTGACTGGTAAACGTGAGGAGGCACTGAAGATGCTTGACCAAGTGGAGAATACTCCATGGAGAACCTTCGGTGCCGCCCTCGTCCAAACCGGCCTGGGAGAAAGTGACGAAGCGTTCCGTTCATTGCAGGGAGCCATTGAACTCCGCGCCCCCTGGCCTTTCGTCAGTCTCCTCAAACAGGATCCGCGATTCGATTCCCTCCGTCAGGATCCGCGATTCCAGGACCTGCTGAGCCGGATGAGCTTCCCCCAATAGATCCTTGATGAATCGGCAGGACACTAGTGAGGAGCGCTTGCGTCGATCAGACTGATGGCAGGTGGCATCTCATAACAATTATAGTCAGCACGCCATCCCAAAGAGGAAATACACACCGCGGCTGTTAAGTCGCGATTAGTCTGCGTGTAGGAAGCGATCATCGCGCCTGTCGCCAATTCTGGGAGGATTCCAAAAGGCGTTCCATATCGCATCGATCTGACTTCTAATCTCACCTGTCAGCATGTTTGTCCTATTAGTTGCTCGATTTCATTGACAGTCTACATCAGTGAGCCACAGGCAAAGGAACTGCCCGCCTCATATCAGCGATTTGATAACTGTCACCCACTTTGAAGAATTAAGGGCCAGCCTAGTCGGTCAATGTTGGATTCCCGGCATTTGGCGGTCTGTGAACAGCGATTCTCGTGAGCTCCGAATCGTTGACTTGCCTTCTGGCGCAACCTAATATGAGCGCCAAATGCCGGATTCCTCATCTCTGATCGGCCAGACCATCTCGCACTACCGCATTATCGAGAAGCTCGGGGGCGGCGGTATGGGTGTGGTGTATAAGGCCGAGGACACGCGGCTCCACCGTGCGGTAGCTTTGAAATTCCTGCCTGCCGAAATGCTCCACGACTCCGTTGCGCTCGAACGCTTCCGGCGTGAAGCGCACGCCGCATCCGCGCTGAATCACCCGAACATCTGCACCATTTACGATATTGGTGAGCAGGACGGCCAGCATTTCATTGCGATGGAGTTCCTCGACGGCGCAACGCTGAAGCACCGCATTTCTGGCAAGCCGCTGCCGTTCGAGGAGATGCTGGAACTCGCAATTCAAATTGCCGATGCGCTCCGGGCCGCACATGCCCAAGGCATCATTCATAGAGACATCAAGCCAGTAAATCTTTTTGTGACCAAGCAGGGCAAGGCTAAAATCCTCGATTTCGGTCTAGCAAAGTTTGCGCCCCTCGCCGAGGGTGGTGTCTCAACGATGCCGACGGCAACGGGAGAATTTTTGCTCACAAGCCCCGGCTCCACGATGGGCACGATGGCTTACATGTCGCCAGAGCAGGCGCGAGGGGAAGACCTTGATGCTCGTACGGACTTGTTCTCGTTTGGTGCGGTGCTCTACGAGATGGCGGCGGGCCGGATGGCGTTTCCGGGTAACACGGCAGCAATCGTACACGAGGCGATTCTGAATCGAGCACCTGTCCCTGTGGCACGGGTCAAGCCGGAACTCCCGCCGAAGCTAGAAGAAATCATCAACAAGGCGCTGGAGAAAGACCGCAAGCTGCGCTACCAGAGCGCGGCGGAAATTCGCACAGATTTACAACGTCTAAGACGCGACACGGAATCAGCCGGCACCGCGGCTGCGGGCGGGACCGCTGGATCCATGCCCATCCTATGGAAGGACCGGCACCCCGTGAGGCTGCTTCGATGGGGGCTCGCTGTGCTTATCGTTTTGATTTCGGCGGTCGCCACTGGAATCTTTTGGATTCACCGGCAACGCCAACCACCCGCCGAGGCTTCTGCAGTAGCAAATGTGAACCGCATCCGCTCGATCACGATTCTGCCTTTTCGCAGAATCGGTGGTCCTGGGGAATATGATTATTTTGGCACAGGCCTCGCCGATGTGCTCAGTGCAAAATTGACTAACGCGCGGCTACTTGAAGTGCACCCTCCTCCGGTGACGGTGAATCTCGCTGACTCAAAGCTCGATCCGCTCGGAGTGGGGCAAGGCATGAAAGTGGATGCGGTCTTGAGTGGCAGCTACCAGATCGAAGGCGCAACTCTAAGCTTCAGTTTTGAGCTTCTCGACGTCCGAAAGAATGTGCAGATTGCCGGGAATGCCTACACGCGGCCCTTTACCGAAGTGATTGAAGTTGAACACTTGATGGCCGGTGAGATCGTGGATTCACTTAAGGCCTCTACCGACGCGGAACAGCGGGCTCGTTTTATCTCTCCTCCCACGCAACAAGCCGATGCGTTTCAAGCCTATCTTCACAGCAACTACGAGATGGAAGTGTTCTGGAGAAACCCGAGCGCGGAGCAACTCTCTCGCGCTGAACAACGGCTAGACCAAGCGCTTGAGTTCGACCCGCACTTCACCCTGGCATTAGTGAGTTTAGCCAGACTGCACTGGATTGGCGTATTCTGGGGGTACTCGGACGCTCCAACAAATCTTCGGATGGCGCGCCAGGAAGCAAATCGCGCTATCGAGTTGGATCCTGGCCTCGGCGAGGCTTATGCGGCCCTGGCGCTCATCGAACTTCAAGAAGGGCAGTTGAATCAAGCGGAAGTCCACCTGCGCGAAGCTTTCGCGCGCTCGCCAGGCTCTGCCCTGGCCTACTATGCAGCTGGTTTCTATTACATAGATCGTGGGCTCCCCGACCAGAGTGTACAGGCGTTTCTTCGTGCCAAAGAATTGGATCCCAACTTAGTCCGTCGAGAGTTGGCCATCGCCTTTCGGTATCAAGTTGATTTAGATCGAGCCGAGAAACAAGCCCGAGAGGCTCTGAACCTGCATCCAAATGATCTTCTCGGCGATGTAATGCTGGCCCGCATTTTGGCTACACGCGGCAAACTTGCTGAAGCTGATGAGATCGTGAGCACTCTCTCGCGCCGGTCACCTCATGACCCGACTGTCCAAGGCCTTGTAACGCTACTCGACGTCTTGGGAGGACGGCCCTTTTCTATTCCCGCATGGCTTGGCCAGCATCAACACGTGTACTGGTCCGACGCCGGATATTGCGTCGACGTCGCAGAAGTTCTGGCCGTTGCCCATCAGAATGACGAAGCGCTTCGCTGGCTGCGAAGAGCAGATGAACTCGGTATACGCAATTATCCATTTCTCGCTCGCAATCCGCTGTACAAGAGTCTGCACAAAGATCGGGATTTCCAGGCTTACTTGGAATCTGCTCGACAGACCTGGCTGGAGGCAATGCGACACGAGGCGCAAGCGCCGTTACTGCCCGCTACTTCTTCTTAGTCCGCCGATGCTGCTGTAGCGTTTTTCACTCCTACCCCCGCAGCGTAGAGTACTGACTCGCTGGAACCGTCGAGGCCAAGGTCCGCCTCGATTTCCTGGTCGACGAGAGCGGCGGTACAGAACGGGGCCAGTCCCAACCAAGTGGCAACCAGGCAAAATGTCTGGCAAAAATGTCCCGCTTCCAAGAGAATAGTGCGATACGCCCGAGAGAAACCGTAACGCCACATCACTCGGGGCAGCACTCCTGTCATCACGAAAAGCGCAGCGCAGTCGCGCACCCATTCTTGACGGGCGCACAACTCAACAACACGAGCGGATTGTGCACTGTCTTGTAGCCGTTCCAAATAATGCCCATCACCGCGATAATGATAGATGCCGCGTGGCAAGTCCGTGACACGTAAAGCCCAGCAGTAAGCTTCTATCGGGTGGCGAGCGCCGCCAGAAGGGCTCGTCTTTAATATTAGCTTCCCTAAGCCCGGCCACGACAGCCGTCCGGTAACACCCCATGTCAGCCATAACAAGACGGAAAGCTGTCCGAGTGAAAGCCGGCCGCGGCCGAACTGCCGAAGGGTGCGCCGCCTAAGCAGCACTCGAGGAAACTCGGATTTCAGAGAAGGGACTGGGCTCGGTAGAGCGATACGGTCGGCAGAGCGGTAGCCTTTGAGCAGCTCCGGCTTTGGACCCTTTCGCAAAAGCGCACGAGTAAACTTTGTTTCATCTGGCAATGGCGCCCCCAACCGAAAGGCATGTTTGGTTGCAAAGTGGAAAAAACGCGCCTCAAGTTCCCAGACATTCCATAGCCCCAAGCCAACTTCGCGATTCGCTTGAGCCGAGTCCTTTTCAATCAATAACGTGTGGTCCAGAAGTTGCCGGAGGGTAGCTTGAACGGAAGTCGTGCTATAACCGCGGAGCAGGTGATTGATTTCTATGGATTTCCTCCAGCGATCGAAAAAGTTCATGACTGCGACTAATATAGGAGTACTTGCGACCGTTATCCCCGTTAGATAGTTTGTGCAGCGGAGACCTTCATCCTCGAAGAAGAACACGAGACAGGCGGATCGTTTAAGTAGCTTCTCGCCTCCACTGCCCGCGACGTGAAATGGATGCATATTTTTTGAAAAGCTATTCCATGTTCGACAACCCTGGTGATAGTTCGGCCCGCTAAGACCTCTGCTTCTTCTTTTTGTTCACCACAAAGTGCATGCCATGGGCCGCAATGTTCACCTTCTCCTCCAGTTTTGTCAGCGGGATCACCAGCTTCTCAACATCTGGAGACGACTTCGATGCCTGTACGACCAGTTTCTTGAAATCCTCGAACTCCGCATTGAGTTTCAGCTTATCTTGAAAGTCTTTTTCGCAGTTTGCTACGGTGGGTGGAACCTTGAGGTGCTTGTTGGGCATAATATCCTCCGGAATTACCTAGAAATTAGATAACGATACGGCCCTACCAAACGCACTTTACCAATCTTGGTTGCGGTTTGCATTATACGAGATAAATGGCGTGTGCCAAGAACAGTTCTACAACGGGCTCAGTGACTCCTTGACGGCGTTTACCTCACTCCCTCAGCGCACCGCTTCCTCTGGATTGGCCCTTTCTTACGCCAACTCCTGGTCGCATAATCGGATACCTAGTTTACTAATACTCGCTTTCTCGGTTCCCCACGTCTGAATTTCCCGTGTTTTGATCGCTCGCTGCACAAAATGACAGGGCGACTCGCATGGAGCCGCCCTCTGGTTGATTGTTGATGTTTACGGCAGCCTGTGCGCGTCGCTCCCAGGCCGCAGCACCAGTGCTTGAATTGTGTCGAAGTCCGCGTGCTCGTCTGGACGGGCGCCCTTGGATCACAAACTCCTCGGCGGGCTCAAAGTCGCGGGGCTTGACGCATTTCATGGTCAAGCGGGTGAGACGCTTGCTTTCCTCGGTGAATGCCATATCCCATCGCGCGCCCTTCCGGTGCCGCTGATGCTCCAATCCCCAAACCGCATCGCACATGGCGCCGATATCCCCCGTGCCGCGCAGGACGTTCTCCAGCGTCATCGAGGACTCCCTGCCTGCGAACTTCGGACTATGGTGCAAGCACTGGACGGCGGGGGCACCCAAACGCAGCAACTCGAAGATTGCAGCCGCGAGCCCTACCGCATTTGCCGACGAACTGCTTTCGTCTCCAATTTGGAAGCGAATCATCGAATTCAAAAATACGACGGGGTTGATTTCAGTCACGGCGGCAATTAGTCGTGGATCTGTCAGTCTCATCAGTCCGTCCCTCAGGGTCCGGCACCGGAACATATCTCCTTCAGGAAGTCCCATTTTCTCGCAGCGTGCCCGAAAGGCATGGCTCCCCATCTCTGGAACCAAATACAGCACGGGCACGGGCTCAGGGACCTTGAACACATCCAGGAACGGATTCCCCGTCGAGAGCGCACGAGCCATAGAGAGAGCCGCCCAAGTCTTGCCGACGCCCGCAAGTGAGCCGATAAAGTTGACGCCTTCGGGCATGATGCTTTCAATCAGCATCCGCACCTCTCCCTGTTCAAGTTCCGAGACGGTATGAAAGTCCCTGCGCCAGTCGATTGATTTCGGCCCGAGCCCGAGCCCCGCGATGGCTGCACGGGTGGGCTGCTGAATCAGAGGCGCGGGGTCTTGCTGGTTAACGAGATTGATTTCGGTCATGGGAGAGGCTCCGGTTGTTTCCGTAGTTGGATTCGGTGGGTTTGAACGTCTCAGACTTGCGATCACGTCTCAGCGAAGATGCTCGCGCACTACAGCCACGTTCGCCTCGACGCCAAGCGCAAAGCCCTCGACGCGCTATCTGGCGGGGGTTCAGGGGGTAGTTACGGCACAAACGACGGCACAAACGCACGCTCAGATAGCGCCACCGATTCGGAAGTGATTGAGAAGAATGGTGGACGAGAAGGGATTCGAACCCTCGGCCTCCTCGTTGCGAACGAGGCGCTCTCCCAGCTGAGCTACTCGCCCACGAGTAGCTCATAAATTTTAGCAGAGGACCCAGCCCTTTCCCAAGCGCCAGTGAACAAAGGTGAACAAAGGGAACAAAGGAACAAAGGCTGAACAAAGGCGAACAAAGGCTGAACAAAGGCGAACAAAGGAAGAACAAAGGAACAAAGGCTCGTCAAAGGGAATTAGCCATGGCCGGCTTCTAATGTGCTGGGGGCCGCCGGGTGCCCCACATGCCGGCTCTGCATGTGAGTTCTTGGGTTCTCCCGGACTCTTCCACCTTTGCACACGCTACACATGTATCCATTCCCCCCATAGCATGCATCCAATTTTTGAGGCCAAGTACTGGTTGACGTCCCACCAGCCCTTGCGTAGCCTTAGATCCATATGTCGCTCTATTGCCAGACCATCTCCACGCAAGCCGCTTGTTTCTGCTGCTGTTGTTGTCGGCCTGCCCACTCTGGCAACCGGTGCTTCCCTATGTAATTCGCTCTAAGCGACGATTTTCGAAGCCCACTTGCCAGAGTTCCTGCAAGTGGGCTTTTTCTTTTTCCGTGCAGTGGCCGGACGTTAGCTTTGGGTTTGTTGCGGAGGCATTACGCCTCCGTCTTGGGTTGGTCGCCGAGGCTTTAGCCGGATCTGGTGGCGCCGGCTTCCAGTTCATCCTGGAAGCGCCGGCTCTTGGGTTAGGCCGTTGCATTGTAGGGACCGCCTTCTGAGGTGGTCCGCTCTTGACCGTCAAACGTCGAAAGGGAATCGCTCCAAATGCCCGTCACCACCGAAACCAAAGCTCAGCGCGTCGAACGTCTCAAGCGTGAAAAAAACGCCTGGGACCATCTCGACGAAATCCGCGCTTTCGCCCGCCACGGCCACAGCTCCATCCCTCAGGAATGGCTCAGCACCTATTTCCGCACCTGGGGGATCTACACCCAAGGCGATGGCCTTGGCGTCGTCGGCGGCTCTGGCGGAGAAGGGAAGGCCACTCCCTTTTTCATGATGCGCATCCGCATCCCCAACGGCTTGCTCACCAGCCACCAGCTTCGCACCATCGCCGACCTTTCCTCCGAACACGGAAATGGCGTCGCAGACATCACCGTTCGCCAGAACATTCAGCTGCACTGGGTCCGCATCGAATCCATTCCTGAAATCCTGGAGCGCCTCTATTCCATCGGACTCACCACCACGGGCGCTTGCGGCGACGTGGCCCGCAACATCACTGGCTGCCCCCTCGCCGGAGTCCACGCCCACGAACTCGCCGACGTCCGGTCGATCATCCGGGCCCTCGACAAGGAACTGGGCGGCAACCCCGAGTTCTACAATCTCCCCCGCAAATTCAAAATCACCGTCACCGCCTGCCCCGACTGGTGCTCCTACCCGGAAATAAACGACATCTCCCTCATCGCCACCACCCGCCCCGGGAGCGCCAATCGCCGGATTGGCCTGTCCTCCACGGGTGCCCCACTTGGCGGCTCTGCAAATGGGGTCTTGGGGTCGAACGCCGCAACCTACCCAGACCCGAATCACGGTTCACAACTCACAATTCACTCTGACCACGAACTCGGCTTTGCCCTCCGCGTAGGCGGCGGCCTCTCCACCCAACCGCACCTCGCCGTTCCTCTCAACGCCTTCATCTATCCGCACCAGGTCGTCCCCGTCGTCCGCGCCATCACCGAACTCTTCCGCGAATCCACGGTCCTCCGGCAATCCCGAGACAAAGCCCGTCTCAAGTATCTTTTCCTCGAACACCACTGGACCGCCGATTCCTTCCTCGGCGCCATTGAATCTCGTCTCGGCTATTCTCTCGACTCCGCCGTCCCCGATACTCCTCCCGCGCTGATCCACCGCGATCACCTCGGAGTCACCCTGCAGAAGCAGCACAGCCTGTTCTCCATCGGCGCTGCCGTAACCCGCGGACGCATCACTCCCGCGCAACTTCGCGTCGCCGCCGACCTCGCGGAACGCCACGGTGACGGCCACATCCGCGCCACTCCCATGCAGAATCTCCTCCTCGTCAATATCGGCGGTCTCCAGGTTCCCACGGTAATTGCCGAACTCAACGCCGCCGGCCTTCCCGTCGCGACTTCCGCTTTCGTCCGCGGTACCGTTGCCTGCACCGGCTCCGAATTTTGCAAGCTTGCCCTCACCGAGACCAAATCCTACGCCCGCTGGCTCACCGAGCAGCTTGACGAGCGTTTCCCCAACTATCAGGATGACCTTCGCCTGCACATCACCGGCTGCCCCAATTCCTGCGGCCAGCACTGGATCGCCGACATCGGCATCGAAGGCAAGAAAATCAAATCCAACGGCAAGATGATCGACGCCTACTATTTCTGCGTCGGCGGCAGCGTCGGCCAGATCGCTTCCATCGCCCGTCCCATCGGCTACCGTTGCCCTGCCGACGAAGTCCCCAACGCCATCGCTCGCCTGCTCGAATTTTTCCAATTGGAGCGCTCCGCCAACGAGCCTCTCCAAAAATTGCTGGCTCGTCATTCCACTGAGACCCTTCGCGCCATCCTCGCCGGGGGCCCCACCGAATTCGCCGAGCGCGACCTCGCTACCGCCGCCACTCCCCACTCCGTGGAGGACCGATGACCCTTTTCCCCGCCTTCCTCAAACTCCAAGATCGCCCCGTTCTCGTGGTCGGAGGTGGCTCCATCGCTGCATCCAAAATTCCTTCACTCCTCGAAGCTGGCGCAGACATCACCATCGTCGCCCCAGCACTTAACGCCGAACTAACCCAGCGCGTCCGCAATCACCAACTCACGAATCTCCCCAAGCCTTTCGAACCCGATGACCTCAACCACAAATTTCTGGTCATCGCCGCTACCTCGCTCCCCGAGGTCAACGCTGCCGTCTTCCGCGCCGCCAACGAACGCCAGATTCTCTGCAACGCCGTAGACGACATCGACCACTGCCACTTCTATTACGGCTCTATCGTCCAGCGCGGCGATCTCCAAATCGCCATCTCCACCAACGGCAAATCCCCCGCACTTGCCCAGCGCCTTCGCAAAGAACTGGAACAACAATTCGCCCCCGAGTATGCTTCTTGGCTCGATCACTTGGGCGCCACCCGCGAGCACCTCCGCGCTACCTCCACCAATCCCGAAGCCACCAAGCTCCAACTCCATCACCGCGCCTCCCGCGAAAGCTTCCTCCAGTTTCAAACCTCGACTTTCAACGCCTCTCCTGGCTCGAATACTGGCGACTCTAAACTGTCGACCGTCGACTCTCCGAAAGTTTTCCTCATCGGCGCGGGTCCCGGTGACCCAGATCTCCTCACCCTCAAAGCCGCGCGCCTTCTCCAATGCGCCCAAATCGTCCTCCACGACTCCCTCGTCTCCACTGAAATTCTCGCGCTCATCCCTCCCACTGCCCAACGCATCGACGTCGGCAAACGCGCCGGTTTCCGTCTCCTGACCCAACAAGACATCAACGCCCTCCTTGTCGACGCTGCCTCCAAACACAATCGCGTTGTCCGCCTCAAAGGTGGCGACCCGCTCCTCTTCGCCCGTGCCGCCGAAGAGATCGAAGCCCTGCGCGCCCACAACATTCCCTTCGAAATCGTTCCCGGCATTTCCGCCGCCTTCGCCTCAGCCGCCGCCGCGCAAATCTCGCTCACCGATCGCCGCGCCGCCTCTCGCGTACTTTTCACCACCTTCTCCCGTTCCGAAGACGCCCGCGCCTTCGCCGGCGTGCCTATTGCGCCAGACACCACCGTAGTCGTTTATATGCCTGGCCCCGATTACGCCGATGTTTCCCACTGGCTCATCGATTCCGGCCTCGCTCCAGAGACTCCGGTACTCGCCATTTCCAAAGCCTCGCAGCCCACCCAGTCCACGCAATCCACCACTATTGCCGCGCTGGCCGCACAAGCTCCACTCCCCGCGCCAGCATTACTCCTCGTCGGTCGCGTAGCCGCCCACTCCGACACATTCGCCATCGAAAATTGGCCGCGCCAACAAGATCCCGAATCCCCGGACAAGCTTTCCATCTCATAGGAATTAGAAACGGAGGAACCATGCCACAACAGGAAGTCGCATCGCCAGCAAACCGCAAACTCTCGCTAGACACTTGGGCCGTTCTACTAGCCCTGGCCGCCGCAGCCCTAATCCGCGCAGGCATCATCGCCCATGTCTCCTGGTAACCTGGTAGCTTCGGCCCACCTCGATCTCCGAGAGGCATCCCTGCCAGCCATTCCACGAGTAGCGGTGGCTCCACGCCGCCGTCTTGGGTCTGTTGTGCCGACCTTTAGGTCGGCTCTTGTTTGTGTACCCTTAGGGGGCGGAGTTTCAGATCCGACATAAAAACCCGCCAAGAATTCGCGCTTCAGCCCTTGAGGAACTGCAGTTTTCGACTAGAACTTAAAACTTAGAACCTAAAACTTAAAACAAGGACGAACCCATGGCCGACGCAATCGCACTTCCACAAAATCCCCCCATCTCCCTCAGCGCTAAATTTCTCCGCCTGCTCCCGGGCGTCGCGCTCCTCGCCGCCATCGGCTTCGCGGGCAAACTCCTCGAAAAGAATATCAACGCCTACGCCAAAGCCCACCATTTCCCATTCCCCAATATCGAGTACGTCCTCTGGGCTATCCTCATCGGCCTGGTCATCTCCAACGTCTTCGGCCTCGCTGAGATTTTCAAACCGGGCGTGGCCACTTACGAATTCTGGCTCAAAGCAGGCATCGTCCTTCTCGGTTCTCGCTTCCTCCTGGGCGATGTCGCCAAACTCGGCGGTGTCAGCCTGCTTCTCGTCGCCATTGAAATCGCCGGCTCCCTCGCTTTCATGACCTGGCTCGGTCGCCTCTTTGGCCTCAAGCCCAAGCTCACCACGCTCCTCGCCGTGGGCTCCGCCGTCTGCGGCGTCAGCGCCATCATCGCCACGCAAGGTGCCATCGATGCCGACGAAGAAGACTCTTCCTTCGCCATCGCCGCCATCCTCGCGCTCGGCGCCATCGCGCTCTTCATCTTCCCGCTCATCGGCCACAGCCTGCATCTTTCCGATCACGCCTACGGCATCTGGGCCGGACTTGCCGTCGACAACACCGCCGAAGCCACCGCCGCTGGCGCGCTCTATTCCGACGCCGCCGCCAAACTCGCCGTGCTCACCAAAACTTGCCGCAACGCTCTCATCGGTTTCGTCGTTCTCGCCTACGCCATCTACTGGGCCAGCAAAGGCCAGGCGCAAAATGTCACCAACAAAGCCGCCTTCCTCTGGCAAAAATTCCCCAAGTTCGTCCTGGGCTTTCTCCTGATTTCATTGCTAGCTACAGTGGGCTTCTTTACTAAAGAGCAGAACACTGCTCTCGCCAACCTCTCCCGCTGGGCCTTCCTTCTCACCTTCGCTGGTGTCGGCCTTCGCACCAACTTTAAGCAAATGCGCCATCAGGGCCTGCGCCCCTTCGCCGTAGGTTTCATCGGCGAAATCGCCATCGCCACCTTCACCCTGCTTCTGGTGATCGCCTCCGCCCACTTCTTCCACTTTTAACCAACCAAGCTACGTCATGTCGAACGGGTCCGCGGAGTGAGAAATCCCTCTTCGCTTCCCGCGTCTTGGCTCCCGCCAGATATAGGGCGTAGCGCCGCGCCTTTAAGGCCAGCATCCGCTCTTTCGGCGCACAGGCACTTATCCCGAGCGTAGTGCGGGGATCCCTCTTCGCTGAATGGACCAGAGCCCAACGTAAGGCAATCCCTCCCGCGCACGAGGCGGCCAGCCACGCAGTGATACCCGTCGTTGCGCACCTAGGGGGATAGGAGTATACGAGGAGAGAGGGCGAGATAGAGCGAGGCAGCGGTTGATTCTTTCCGGGCTGGCCGCATTCGCAGAGAATCGCCGCAGGAGGCACTAATCATGATTCAGACGTTGGATTCGATGCTCAAGAAGCATCCCTTTTTTAAAGAGCTGACTGACGCGCAATTGAAAGTGATTGAGGGATGCGCAAAGAACGCGCGGTTCGCGGCGGGCAAAACGATTTTTGTCGAAGGTGATCCGGCGGATGCGTTTTATTTTATTGAAGAGGGCTTGGTGTCGATCGAACTGACCGTGCCGGACCGGCCCACGTCGTCGGTGCACAAGGTGGGCGCAGGGGATATTCTCGGATGGTCGTGGATCGCAGCCCCATATCATTGGCATTTCAACGCGCGCGCATTGGAAGGAACGAAAGCGATTGTGTTTGATGCGCGTTGCCTCCGTGCGAAGCTGGAAGGCGATCACGAGTTGGGATACCAACTGATAAAGCGTTTCGCGGAAGTGATGGTGCAGCGCCTCGACGCAACCCAAGTCCAATTGTTAAAAATGAAATCCGCGTAACGAAATCTCTCGTGTACGGGTGGCTTCCTGCCCTGAACCCGAGGGGCCTGGGCTCTTGGGGTGCAATTGTAGCGTGGCGTTTATGCCGGTGCTCTTGGGGTCCTCACACCATGCATGCTGCCTGTGGGTAAGACTCCCGCCTCACTCGCTGGGGGACAGCGCCACATCGAATTGGTAGAACTTGAAGGTATGGGCCTCACCCGGTGTGTCCGCCGCCACTTTTTCGTAATTCTCCAGTACCTGCGTGATGAACACGGGCTTTTCTGCGTCGGGCAGGCGGCGGGTCCATCCAACGAAAGTGACCGAGCCGAAGGCGAAGAAGTCTGCGCGCGTATGAAAATCCCAGGAGTGCGAAGAAGTGTGCATGCTTTCAACACGCAGGCGGCCATTGCGTTCGGCAGCTTGCGCGTATTGTTCGGGCGTGACGTGGAGATAAGGATCGCGAAAACCCTCGAAGTAATCGATCCACAACGGCGATTCCCAGGTTTCTTGAATGACGGTTTCCAGGCTTTTGCGTGGGCCATCGGGCACCACGCGGAGCTGCGCTTTGCCGGTGGATTTTAGTGCGGCGTGAATGCAACGCAGTGGCGGGTCGGGATCGGGCAGCCAGTGGAGCGCGTTAAAGGAAACCACAAGGTCGAATTCGTTGTGGAAGGGGAGATGGCCGGCATCGGCGACCTGGAACGCGATGTTGGGACGATCATCGTGCCCGCCCGCGTAAGCGATCATGTCGTGCGAGGAATCGACGCCGAGGATGGAACCACTGGGAAGACGCGTGGCAATTTCGGCGGTGATGCGGCCGTCGCCGCAGCCGATGTCCAGCACGCGCTCGGAGCCGCTCAGATGGAGTAGCGCCAGAGCTTCCTGGGCCATGGCTTCCTGAAGGCCGGGGCGCCGGACGTACGCCGCAGGGTTCCATTCGCTCATGAAAAAAGTATAACGGGTAAGTGGCTCAATTCGGGGGAAGAAAACATTGTAGGAAGCAGTGCAGGAGTCCGTAGACCCGACCCGCGCCAAAAGTCAAATGCCGCAGGAACCTCCTCCCAAGCCAGCCGCGGGTCACGTCAAATCGTGACCCAGCAACGTGGGGACCGCCTTCGGCTAGCCTGCGAACGCGGGAGGCCGTCCGCACTCGTGCCAGAACTTGGTAGCGCCGGCTTAACCTGAGCCGTGAAGGACAGCCCTATGGGCTCCCGAGCCTCGGTCCTCAAGGCTCGCAAGCTGCTTCGGTTGGCGGGCGTCGAGCATTCGCGCTCCAAAGGGGGGAGTTGAGGTAGAGTGTGAGGGCGTTGGCGAAGGGGGAGAATGGCGAATCCGATGAACTATCCGATCCCGATGGCGCTGTTGTCGTTCGTCGTTTTGTGGCTGTCCGAGCAGTTAGGAGCGGCGGCCCGCAAAAAACAGGATCTGAACCAGGAGGAACGAGAAGATTTTGGAGTCATCCTGGCGTCGACCCTGACGCTGTTGGGGCTGATCATCGGATTTTCTTTTTCGATGGCCATCAGTCGATATGACCAACGAAAGAATCTTGAGGAAGAAGAGGCCAACGCCATCGGAACGGAATATCTGCGTGCGGAACTGCTGCCCCCCGAAAATGCCGAGAAGGTGCGCGGATTGTTGAAGAGCTATCTGGACCAACGAATCCTGTTCTACAAACTGCGGTGGGCCGAAGACTTGACGCCGGTGAATGCGAAGACGGCGGAACTGCAGACGGAATTGTGGAATGCTGTGAAGGTCCCGGCACAGGTGGAACACAGCGCCGTGGAGGCGCTGACGCTGTCAGGGATGAACGATGTGTTGAACTCGCAGGGCTACACCCAGGCGGCGTGGTGGAACCGCATTCCGGTGCCGGCTTGGGCGCTCATGTGGATTATCGCCATTTGTTGCAATTTGATGATCGGATTTTACTTGCGCCAGTCCAAGGGACATTGGGTGCGCCTGGTGATCATGCCCCTGGTGGTGGCCGTATCGTTTTTATTGGTTGCGGATATTGATAGCCCCCGCGCGGGAATTATCCGCGTGCAACCGCGAAACCTGGTCTCGTTGCACCAAAGCTTGAAGTAAGAAGGGTAACGATGATGCGGGGTGCAGTTGTAGCGCTGGCTTTTATGCCAGCGCTCTTGGGTCCGTAGCACGCGCTCGCGCCTGTGCTCTTGCCTTCGCAGGGGTGCAGCGCCCCATGTCCGCACAACGTCAACGCGGTATCGGTCTACTACTTCACCGGATTCCCGTCGGCATCAATCTTGTGAACTTCCCCAATGTTCAACTCGCGGATGCCCGCTTCCACCTTGCTCATATCCCCCACCACCAGCCAGATCAGGTGATGTGGCTGGATATATTTCTTCGCGGTCTCGTTGGCTTCCGCCGGCGTCACCGCCAATACTTTTTGCGTGAAGGTGTTGTAGTAATCGGTAGGCAGATTGTATTGCAAAATGTTGGCGTACGCGCCGGAAAGCTGCTGCACCGTTTCAAAGCTGCCCGGCAATGACAGTGTGGAGTTGGACTGCTCGTCCTTGAGTTCTTCTTCGGTGATGGGTTTATCGCCGACAATGTTGCGGTATTCCTTGATTAATTCTTCCATCGATTCCTTGGTCTTGTCGGTCTGCACCGGAGAGAAGCTGACGTAAGGCCGTTCACCGCGCGTCGCCACAATGCGGGATCCGACACCATACGACCAGTGTTTGTCCTCGCGAAGATTCATATTAATCCGCGAGCTGAAATTCCCCCCGAAAATGTCGTTCACCAACTCCAGCGGGATCTGATCAGGGCTGTTGAACGGCGGCGCAAGCTGCGCGGCGAAAACGATGCTCTGGCCGGAGCCGGGGCGGTCGATGAGATACACGACGTCCTTCTCTGGTTCGGGAACTTTGGGCACGTTGATCGCGGGGACTTCGCCGGAGCTCCAGGTGGCGAAGAGTTTATTGAGTTTGGGAGTGATTTCGGCCATCGTGGTGTCGCCCACGATGAGAAGGGTGGCGTTGTTGGGCTTGTAGTAGGTGTCGTGGAATTTGACGAGGTCGTCGCGGGTCATTTTGCTGACGCTGGCGGTGGAACCGGTGCCGACGAAGGACTCGTCATAAGGATGGCCATTGCCGTAGAGGAACGTGGGAAGAACGCGGAGTCCCATAGCGATGGGAGTGACTTTTTCGCGTTGAATGGCGGCGAGGCGTTCTTTTTGCAGGCGATCGAATTCCTTCTGCGGGAATGCGGGATGGAGGATGACGTCGGCGTAGATGCCCAGGGCCTGATCCATGTTGATCTTGAGGGCGTTGAGACTCACGTTGGAGTAATCGACGTTGGCGCCGGCATTGAAATTGGCGCTAAGGGACTCGAGTTGCTGACTGATCTGGAGCGAATCGCGGGTGGGCGTTCCTTCTTCGAGCATGCGCTGCGCGAAGCTGCAAGTGCCGGGGGCGCCGATGGAATCGGAAGCGTAGCCGCTGTGCAGGATGAGCGAGAAATTGACCACCGGCGCGGTGTGCCGTTCCGCGAGCACGACCTGCAAGCCATTGGAAAGCTTGGCGATCTCCAGTTTCGGAAGATTGAGAGACATGGCGGAGCCGAGAGCGGGAGGATGCGATCGATCGATGGGCTCGGACGTCTTGTAATCGGTGGGATAGGGCTGAACCTGAAGAACGTAGTCGCCGTCGGAGAGCCAAGCTTGCGCTGCTTTCTGGACCGTGGCCGGAGTGGCGGCCTGAATACGCTTGAGGTAGGTCTTGTAGCAGTCGGGATCGCCTTCGTAGGTCTGGCAACTGGCAAGGATGTCAGACTTGCCGCCGAAGCCGCCGATACGTTCCATGATACGCGCGTATTGACCGAAGATTTGCGTTTTGGCGAGCTGGAGTTCGGCTCCGGTGGGACCGGACGTAAGAAATTTCTGGAGTTCTTCATCGGCAGCGGCTTCGACTTTGCTGAGATCGACGTCGGGCTTTGCGGTGAGAGTGAAATCGAATTGACCGGCAATTTCGTTGTTGGAATCTGTGGCGGTGGCGCTGGTGGCGATTTGATCTTTGTAGACCAGACGGCGATAGAGGCGTGAAGTTTTTCCCTGGCCAAGCACGCGCGCGGTGAGATCGAGCAAGGCTTCATCGGGGGAGCCGGTTTGCGGGACGTTCCAGACGCGATAGGTGCGCGCTTGGGGAACGCGATCCTGCACCCACCCGCGATGCGTGCCGGTGCGCTTGGCGACCCACACTTCCTGGTGGGCGATCGGCGGACCTGCGGGAATAGCGCCGTAATACTTTTCCACTTTTTCTTTGGCCACCTGGGGAGTGATGTCTCCGGCAAGAACGAGAGTAACGTTATTCGGCCCATAGTACGTCTTGAACCAATCCTGCACATCGGTGAGCGAGGCCGCGTCCAGATCCTTCATCGAGCCGATCACCGTCCACGAATACGGATGGCCGGAAGGATACGTGTTTACCGTGATGAGTTCTTCGCTGACTGCGTATGGCTGATTTTCATCCTGACGCTTTTCGTTTTGCACCACACCGCGCTGCAAATCTAGTTTTTTCTGATCGAGCACCGGAAGCAGATGCCCCATGCGATCGGATTCGGCGAAGAGCACGTAGTCCAGCATCGAAGTGGGAACGTTCTCGAAATAGTTGGTGCGGTCGTTGTTGGTGGTGCCGTTCAGGTCGGTGGCTCCGATGCGCTCCATGGCGTTGATGTACGTAAAGTCGAAATCCTTGCTGCCGGAAAACATCAGGTGCTCGAAGAGATGCGCGAAACCAGTCTTGCCGGGTTGTTCGTTCTTGGAGCCCACGTGATACCACGTGTTCACCGCAACGATGGGGGCCTTGTGATCCTCGTGGACCAGAACAGTCAGCCCGTTGGGCAGAACGAATTTGGTGTAGGGAATATCGGGGATGGGAATGGTCGGTGCCTCGGAGTTGCTGGTTGTGGTGGGTTTCGGCTTGGCAGCGGATCTAGCGGGAGTGGCGGTCTGTTGTGCAAGCACGGGAAGGGCGAAGAGAGTGGCGAGAACGAGGACAATCGCGCGGGCAGTGCGAGACGAGAGTTTCACGGTGATCTCCAGAAGCGAAAATTGTGAGGCATCGACCAAGTGCGATTTGAGAGTCGGGAATAGTTTAATACGGAAAAGTAGAAGGTTGAAAGTTAGTAGGGGGAAAACTCGTGCTCGCTTCTCCTTTTGCCAGGCACCCACCCTCGTTCGTGATTGTGAGTCTTGGGTTCTCTCTTCCTTCCTCGGGGTGCCGCTCACGGGAACTTTTGGCCGCAAGAAAGGGAAGTGTAAGAAGAAGCCGGGGAAGAAATAGAAAGGTGCACGATGAGGATACAGACAAAGATCGGTTGGGTGGTTTTGGCATTGGCGTTGAGTTGCGGCATGACGAGGGCGCAAGAAGGCTCGCGCGACTCCCAGGCGAGCGGACAGGGCGGATTTTCCATGCCAGGACCAGGCGACGACGAGGCCGCGGTCTTGCTGGGATTTGAAGTGGGACCGGAAGACGAAGGCGCGGCGAGCGGAATGGCGGTAGCGGCATTGGCTGGTTCGGGCGGCCCTGATGCACGCGGGCCGCTGGGACATGATGGCCGGTGGGGCGGCGAACATGGCGGGCACACGAGGGGAATGGCCATGGTGCGTTTGCTGAACGATCCGGAGATTCGTGAGAGGGCTGGAATTTCGGCCGAGCAGGTGACAAAGATTCGTCAGCAAGCGGCGGCGTTCCGGAAGACCGAAATTCAGCAGCGCGCTAACCTAGCGGTAAAGCGCGTGGATTTGCGGGAACTACTGAGCGCCGATAAGCCGGACCGTGCAGCGATCGACAGCAAGCTGCAGGACATCAGTAGTTCGCAGTTGGCGCTGGAGAAGGCACGGGTGGGATTCCGGTTAGATATGAAAGACGCGATTACCCCGGAACAGCGGGAGAAGTTGCGTGCCGCGATTCGCGAACGGATCCAGAGCGAGCGTGGCGGGGCGCGACGGCGTGGACCTGGGATGCGCGGCGGTCAGCGCGGGTCGGGTACGCCGGGAACACCGCCCGCACCTGATGCGCAGGCGAAGCCCGGAGAATAGCAATCTCGATCCGACAATTTCGTGAAGTTTGGGGCGGCGAGCTTAGGTTCGCCGTTTTTTTCTTACGTAGCAGAGACTCCTGTCTGCCAACCGAATCCGCCGTACCGTTTCCTCCGAGCGACACCGCCCGACATGCGCCTTGGCGGTCACCCGCGGATGCTCGGCGCGAAAGACGCATCTAAACATAGGGATATGGTTGCGGGCGCGGCGACGGAGACTTACGATTGCGAGGGAGGTGCAGTATGGGGATGGATCGGCGGGAATTTTTGGGCGCGGGTGTGGGTGCCGTGGCAGTGGGATTGACGGGAGCTGGCGTTGCAGCGCCAGCAGGCGCGACGAGGGGAGGAAAAATGTACGCAAATCCAGTCACGACGAGTGGGATGTTGCCGAAGCGCCTGTGGAAGAATGGGATTGAGTTGTCGGTCCTCGCGATGGGCGGAATTGTAGTCTGCAGGATGACGCAGGACGAAGCGACGCGGCGGGTAGCCGCGGCTTACGATCGCGGGTTGAACTACTTCGATTGCGCGCCGTCGTATTTCAATGGAGAGGCGGAGACGAAGTTGGGGGAGGCGTTGCGTCCCTACCGGCACAACGTGTTTTTGGCGGAAAAGACCACCATGCGGGATGCGCCTGGGGCGCGACTGGAGTTGGAGCAGACGCTGAAGCGCTTTCACACCGACCATGTGGACCTGTATCAATTCCATGCCGTCACCTCCATGGATGATGTCGCAAAGATTCTGGCGCCGGGAGGCGCTGCGGAATTATTTTTGGCGGCGAAAAAAGAAGGCAAAGTTCGGCACCTGGGATTTTCCGCGCATAATGCGCCGGCGGCCCTGCGGTTGATGGACTTGATCGAACTCGACAGCGTAATGTTCCCTGTGAATGCGAATGCGTGGGAGAACGGCGGGTTTGGTCCGCAAATTCTGGTGAAGGCCAAAGAAAAAGGGATCGCGCGCATGGCGCTGAAGGCGTTGGCGTATGGCAAGTGGCCGGCGTCGATTAAGGACAGCGACAGGAAGTATCCGAAGTGCTGGTATGAGCCGATTGACGATCCGGAGATGGCGAAGCTGGCGCTGCGGTTTACCTTGAACCAGGATGTGACCGCGGCGATTCCGCCGGGGGATGAACACATTTTTGATATGGCCATGGACTTGGCGTCGGCACCGCTGCCGGAACTAAGCGCGGAGGAGTTGCAGGGGTTGAAGGTCAAGATTGGGAAGTTGGAGCCGGTGTTCCGCGCCTAGCTGTCAAAAGTGAAAAGTTGACCACAACAAGATCCCGAGAGCCGGCAGGGATGCCTGGCGCTATCAGTTAGAAACGCCGGGACCGTAAAAGCGGCTTCAGAGCTGCTGCATTCGATAACAACATGATGGGATTGACGCGGGTGGTTTGCGGCCGTATAGTTAAAGTGTTGTTTAATTACATGGGAGCTTAACTACGGGTGAGTGGGAATAAGGCATTTCGGGCTTTAGCTGATCCGACCCGCCGCGAGATCTTGGAATTGCTGCGGCATGGGGAGATTACCGCGGGCGTGTTGGCGGAAAAGTTCGATATGACCAAGCCGGCAATGTCGCACCACTTCAAAGTGCTAAAGGACGCGGACCTGATCACCAGCCGGCGCGATGGACAGCAGATTTGGTACGGCCTGAATACCACGGTGGTGCAGGACTTGCTCGCTTGGGGCATGGAGCTGCTGGGGCACTCCGGTAAGAAAAAAGGAAAGAAACCATGAGCAGGAAATATTACGGTATCGGTTTGGCGCTCACGGCCCTGGTCTTTCTTATCACCGTGTACGCGTATCCGCGTTTGCCGGATTATGTGGCGACTCATTGGAATCTCCACGATCAGCCGAATGGTTACAGCCCGAAGTGGTCGCTCTTTGTTCTGGGGCCGGGTGTGATGTGCGGGCTTATGGGGCTGATGGCCGCGCTACCGTGGCTTTCCCCGAAGAATTTTGAGGTGGATTCGTTCCGCCGGACATATCTGCAAATCATGCTGATCCTGGTGTGTCTCATGGCGTATCTCCAGTTGGTGATTTTGTGGGCGGGCCTGGGACATGCGATGAATGTCGGCCGGGCGGTCGTTGGCGGCGTGTGTTTGCTCTTTGCACTCCTGGGAAACTTGATGGGGAAAGTGCGGCGCAATTTTTATATAGGGGTGCGCACGCCATGGGCGTTGGCGAATGAGCGCGTTTGGAATGCGACGCACCGGTTTGCAGCCAAGGTGTTTGTGGTGGGCGGATTGGTGGGGTTGCTGCTGACGTTGGCGGGAGTGCAGGGCTGGCCAGTGTTTGGGGTACTCCTGGCGGCGGCGTTTGTGGCGGTGCTGTATTCGTTGATTTTTTATAAAAGGTTGCAGGCGCGCGGGGAGCTTTGAGAGGTCCTCTACAGTTGACGGTCGCCCGTTTTCGGGCAAGAGGAAAGATTAGCCCGGAGGCGCAGAGGGGGAAGGTCGATGAGTAAGCGGGTGTGGTGGGCGCTGGTGATCGCGATTGCGGCGGGCTTGGCGGGGAATGGGGCCAGTGTGTGCGGAAAGACGGCGGAGGGGGTGCGGCAGCAGTTGGTGCAGGAGAAAGGTGGGGCAGGAGCGATGCAAGGCGCGACAGGCACGGCGCAAAGGCAAGGGACAGCTGCTTCGGCCGGAGGCGAAGGGATCGTGGGCGATTGGTTGGGGGCGTTGGAGGCGGGCGGAACCCAGTTGCATTTGGTGCTGCACGTGACGAAGGGGGACGATGGGACACTGCACGCGTTGCTCGACAGTGTGGATCAGGGCGCCAACGGAATTCCCGTGAGCGGGATTACCGTGAAGGGCGGCAAGCTAGACATGATCGTGATGGCGGTGCACGGAACCTACGAAGGCACGGTGAACGCGGACTCCACCGAGATTCGCGGTGTCTGGACGCAGTCGCGCCCGATGGAATTGAATTTCAAACGCGTGCCGCTGGGATCACAGGACGAACCGGAAGTAGCACCCTCCGATATTGATGGCGCGTGGCTCGGAACGCTGGAAGCGGGCGCGGGGCAGTTACGGCTGGTGTTTCACATCGTCAACACCAAAAAAGGATTGACCGCCACGATGGACAGCCTCGATCAAGGAGTGAACGGCCTGCCGGTGACCAGCGTGACGCGCACGGCAAGCGCCCTGAGAATTGAATTGAAACAAATTGATGGCGCGTTCGAAGGAACAATCGGCGAAGATTTGGCAAGCATCGCGGGAACGTGGACGCAGAAGGGAAACAGCCGCCCGCTCGCGTTGGCGAAGGTAAAAGATAAGTCGGCGCTGGAGCGCAAGCGGCCGCAAAATCCGGTCAGACCATTCCCGTATCGCGAGGAGGAAGTGTCTTACCTGAACAAGGTGCAAGGCGACACTTTGGCAGGAACGCTGACCATCCCGGAAGGCAAAGGACCGTTCACGGCGGTGCTGCTAATTACCGGATCGGGGCCGCAGGATCGCGACGAAAGCTTGATGGGCCACAAGCCGTTTCTGGTGCTGTCGGACTGGCTGACGCGCCAAGGCATTGAAGTGCTGCGCGTGGACGATCGCGGCGTGTCCAAGTCCACCGGCGTATTTGGTCTGGCAACAACGGCGGATTTTGCCACCGACGTTGAAGCGGGCGTGGCGTTTCTAAAGACTCGGCCGGAAGTGAACGCCAAGAAGATTGGATTGATTGGACACAGCGAGGGCGGGATGATTGCGCCGATGGTGGCCGCGCGGGATCCGGATGTGGCGTTCATCATAATGCTCGCAGGGAGCGCCGTATCGGGCGCGGACATTCTCGTCGAACAGAGGAAATTGATTTCCGAGGCGGGGGGAATGAGCAAAGGAGAAGCCGAGAAGAACGCCGCAGACGAGCGGGCGGTGCTGGCGCTGGTGGTGAAGGAGAGAGATAGTCCCGAGCTGGAGAAGGATGTCCGGGCCAAACTGGAAGGACAAGTGAAAGAACCGGAATTGGGGGCGCAGGTGAAAACGTTGACGACGCCGTGGTTCCGTTATTTTCTGGCGTACGATCCGGGACCGACACTGGCAAAGGTCAAGTGTCCGGTGCTGGCGCTAAATGGCGAGAAAGATCTGCAGGTGCCGCCGGCGCAGAATTTGCCGGTCATCCGAAAAGAGTTGGAGGCGGGCGGAAACAAGAATTTCGAGGTGAAGGAGTTGAAGGGGTTGAACCATTTGTTTCAGACCGCGACCACCGGATCGCCGATGGAGTATGGAACCATTGAGGAGACGATTTCGCCCATGGCGTTGAAGGAGATCAGCGGGTGGATTCTGCAGGTAATGAAGTAATTCCACAGCAAGAGCACCACGTCATTCCGAACGGAGGTCGCGGAGTGAAGAATTTTTCGCTCATAGGGTTGTTCTTCTCAGCGCGCTCTGCGTCTCCGCGACGTCTGCGTTAAATGCCTTTATGTATCGAGCCACCAAAAACACCACGTCGAGCAAACAGAGACAGGCGGGAATGGCGCGCAAATGAACGCAACTCAGCGGCGGATGGTACGTTGGATCGCGGTCTTCAAGATGGCCAAGGCCGTTGCCTTGCTTGCGTTAGGTGTCACTGCGCTAAAGCTCGTGAATGTGGATTTGGTGGCCACGGTCGCGCCGTGGGTGGCGCAAATGGGATTGGGACCGGCCAGCCGCGCAGTGGGACGGGGGTTGCTGCAGGCGGCCTCCGTGACCTCCACACATATCAAGGCGATAGGCGTGGGAAGCCTTCTTTATGCGGCACTGTTTGCCACCGAAGGGATTGGGTTGTGGCTGCTGAAACCTTGGGCGGAATGGATGACGATCGTTCTGACGAGTTCTCTGGTGCCACTGGAAGTTTGGGAGTTAGTGAAGAAGCCGGGGTGGGTCAAATTGGTGGTGCTGGTGGTGAATGTTGCCTTGGTAGGATATTTGATTTGGGTGGTGAAGGAAGACTGGAAGTCGAAAGTTCACACTCAATCTCTTCCGTAGCACAGGCACTCCTGCCTGTGCTACCCGAATCCCGTCACAACGCTTCCACCAAGATGAAGCTAGGTCTTGGGTTCCCCGCAACGCCGATCGCCGCATCGGGTTCTCTGCCTGGGGTGCCCCACCCTCGTAGTGGGAGGGTGGGTCTTGGGGCACGCACGTAGCGAACGGAACAAAACCAATTGTCATCCTGAGCGCAGCGAAGGATCTCTACCCCCGCGTCTTGTGCACAACTTCCTCCACGTTCCGCTGCCTGGTAGCGCCGGCATCCGCCGGCTCCTTACCCAACAAAAGAAACCACGTCATTCGGAACGAAGTCCGCGCATCAAGGAATCTCGCCGCTACTTTCAACTCCTAACCGCTGACGTTCAACTGTCAACCATCCCTCAATCTTTCCTTCGCCCCTCCACCTCTCTGCGTTAAGCTCAACTCTTTCTCCTACTCCCAGGAGCAACACCGATGCACCTTTGCAAACTTCTTCTGATCGTCTTCATTCTTCTCCCACCGCTCGCCAGCGCGCAATCCTGCTCCACGCAACCCTTGGCCCTCCAAGTCCTCGGCTCCGGCGGTCCCGAGCTGCAAGACAAGCGCGCTTCCACCAGCTATCTCGTCTGGCAAAAGGGCACTCCCCGCGTCCTTGTGGACGCCGGCGGTGGCAGCGCCCTACGTTTCGGCGAGAGTGGTGCGCAAATGGCCCAGCTTGATGTCATCCTCTTCTCGCATTTCCACGTCGACCACAGCGCCGACTTTCCCGCGCTCATCAAATCGTCTTGGTTCGAGGACCGCAATCGCGCTCTCCCCATCTACGGACCGCCCGGCAACAACTTCATGCCGTCGACTATAGAATTCGTCGCTGATTTTTTCGGCGACAAAGGTGCCTACGGCTACCTCAGCGAACTCCTCGTGCCCAACGAGCAGGGCAGCTATAAAATGCAGCCCCACAATGTGGAAGCTGGCACCACTCCCCTCAACACCCTCCACAATGGCGATCTCACCATCTCCGCTGTCCGTGTTGTACACGGAGCCGTTCCCGCTCTCGCCTGGCGCGTGCAACTCGGCGACAAATCCATCGTATTCAGCGGCGACACCAACGGCGACGGCCCCGCCCTCACCAATCTCGCCGCCAATGCCGACCTCTTTGTGGCCCATAACGCCGTCCCCGAAGGCGCCACCGGAGTAGAGCGTCGCCTCCACATGCCGCCATCCGTAATCGGCCAAATCGCCGCCGATGCCCACATCAAACAATTAGTCTTATCGCACCGGATGTTGCGCACTCTAGGTAAAGAATCTCAGACTGAGTCCGAGATCCGAAAGCACTACACCGGCGCACTGCACTTCGCCAACGACCTAGACTGCTTCTCTCTAAACTAATCCCTCAACTCGCCAGCGTAGAGCCAGCCTTTTCGCCGCCGCCTTTCGCCGTTATAGGGACCGCTTTCCGAGGCGGTTCGCTGACCCTCTTCGCTATTTCGGTGATTGGTAGTGCCGGCATCCCTGCCGGCTGTTCGCCTGGATGCCCACCCTCGTGGTGTGAGCGTGACTCTTGGGTTTTCGAATGTCACCCTTCCCCAAAACGAAAGCCCCGCCCGTCATTCCGAACGGAGTCCGCGAAGTGAGCAATCTCTCAACTGTGTTCTCCGTGTCCGCGGCCTTCCTCTTTTTTCCCACTCAATATTCAAGCACAGCGTAAATAATGGAGGGTTCCTGCCTTTTCTCGGGAACGCCGATCGCCGCATCGGCTCTTGGTGTTTCCTCGTAGCACAGGCACTCCTGCCTGCGCCAACCGAATCCCCGCCACAATCGCTTCCGCCGGGCAATGCCCCCCTCACGCCGTCCTTGCCGCCTGTTCCGCCAACCGCGCCCGGATCATCTTCATCTGCTCCCTCGTCATCGCGACGCGCTTCCGCCCATCCGGCGTTGCGTCAATCAGCTTTTCCAGGCTCATCGCAAACTGCGGCCCATACGTGCTCCGAATCTCTCCCAGCAGGGGCTCAATCTTCGCGAACACCCCGATGTGCTCGCCGTTGCTCTCGTTGAACAATTCCATCGCGATCGCCCCGTTGTTCACGAGCGCTGCGGCCATGTCCCAATAAGTAATCACCATTCGCACATACCCGCTATGCTCGCCAAAGAGCGCTGCGGTAAAATCCGCTATCGACTGCGGATGAAATTCCTGGAAATACCAGTTCCGCGCCTTGCGCATCGTTTCTTGCCGCCGCAGTTCGTACAATTTCAAAATCAGCCCCGCCTCTTCCTGTTTCGACATTGTCTCCATTTCCTCCGCGCCGGTTAAACCGGCGAGGTCGTAGTGAATGAGAAAATCTACGAAAGTGGATTCGCAACCCAGGCGATCCCTACTCCGACACCAGTTCCTCAATTCCTGGCGTGCATCTGCCATTCCGCCGAAGTGTACCACCGCACGTCCACGGTTTGTTCCCAAAACCGTTTGTCCGGCGGCCTAATCCTTCTCACCGTTTCTAGAGAGGAACGGTTTTACGCCGCCTACCTTTCGCACCTGGTAGCGCCGGCTTCCAGCCGGCTCCTTGCCCCAAAAGCCCGTCATTCCGAACGAAGTCCGCGAAGTGAGGAATCACTCTTTACGCTTCACTCGCAACCGGCGATTCGGGAACGCCGATCGCCGCATCGGCTCTTGGGGTTCTCTCTCGTAGTACAGGCACTCTTGTCGGTGCCAACGGAAGTCCCGCCACGCCGTCCGCATCGCCTGTTCCACCAACCTCGGCCGCAAGACCTCCGCACAAAAAAAGAGGGAGCGACTCAGCGCTCCCTCCTCGACCTGAATTCTTCGTCGTTTTACTTCACGAGGTTGGCGGCGACGATCACCTCGTCACCCTTCTGGTGATTTTGCGCCAGGTGGATTTCCGTCTGGCTTCTCGGGAATTCGCGCCCGTAATCTCGACCCGCTACCCAGATCTGGTACAGGAAATAAGCGCCGCCCATGCGGTGGAAAACCAGTTTCGTTTTCTCCGCGGGCTTCGCATCCTCACACGCGTTCGATAACACGGTGGTCGTCGATTCTGCTGCGGTGTTTTCAATACGCACCATGGCATGCTGTCCGCTCAACAGGTATTGGCCCGCTGGGTAGCCGCGATCGCCCACCACAAAATTAAACGGAACATCGGCCACCACTTTCGTCTGCTGAGCCTGGGCAGCTGTGGCCGCAAACAGGATCGCAACCGCTGTCAAACTGATTCGTAGGTTTTTCATGGGGACCCTCCTTCTTTCGCAGGCTGAGCAGCAGTTCCGTGCAGCTCGCGTCCTCACTCACTGTTGCGTCGGTGCTAGCTCTTCCTGTCTTACGCTTTCCCAAGGAGCATCCCCCCTGCCATCGCTACAAAAAATTGGCACAACGAACGCGCAATCCCGCATCTCCCTCACTCTGCAGCGAATACATGGCGCAGTTGCGTCGCACCACGATGTGCCCGCTTCACTGCCACCAGCCAACGCAATCCAATCCGCACCATGGTACCCGCGCATTCCTACCTCCCGCCGTGTCGCATTTCCCACACCCGCCCACACACTCCTCCAATCGATTCACCGCACAGCCTTAATCCATACAAAAATGCGTTTGCGCTTCAGCGCAACATACTACCCATTCAGATAGCCCCTCTATCTTTTCCGATAGCCTTCGCCGTGACATAGCGGAGGCTTTACGCCGCCGCTTTTGGGACTGGTAGCGCCGGCATGCTGCCGGCTCTTTGCGCCCACAAAAAAACCATCATTCCGAACGCAGTCCGCGGAGCGAGGAATCTCTCTTCAACTCCCGACTTCCGACTCCCAACTTCGAACTTTCCCAAAATTGACACTCACTCTCCCGCGCCTCTACACTCCACCCATGCCCACCCTTCTCCATCGCCCAGAAGTCTGGCTCCTCACTTTTGTTCTGGCGGTCATCTACCCCATCGCCGACTACTTCCTCTACGCGTGCCTGAAATCCGCCCTGCAGATTTACATTTGGAACATTCTCGCCGCCTGGACCCTCACCATCGCCGCCGTCTCGCTCATCTTCCGTCACGGCCTCACTCACCGACGTCGGCCAGGATTTCGGCACCTACCCGCGAACCCTCATCGTCTTCGCCGTTTTCGTCGTCCTCGTGCGCGCGCTGTACGTCGTCAACAAGTCACAGAAGCGCAAGCCCAGTCCCGAAAAATCAGCGCATGCCACCGACCGCGTGCGCACACTCGTCCCAAAGAATCAGCACGAACGTCGCCTCTGGATTCTCGTTGGCCATCACCGCAGGATTTTGCGAGGAGTTTCTTTATCGCGGTTGGCTGCTGAATCTCACTGGTGCGTTCTTGCACTCTGTCCGGATCGGCCTGCTCATCTCTTCCACGTTCTTCGGCTTCGCCCACATCGCAGCGCCATTCTCAGCACCGGCATCCTCGGCCTTGTCTTCGGCGTCATTTGCATCGCCTCCGGCACGCTGCTCCCCTCGCAATTTCTCCACACCTTCCTCGACATCACCAACTTCTTGGCCTTCGCCCGCCTCGCCTCGCGCGCCAATTCCTCCGCTCCGCCTTTGTCACCTTCAGCCGCGTACCCTCCGGTGCGTGTCTTCTGCGTTAGTCATTTGGCCACCCCTGCGTCTTTCCTTCCAACTCACGCTCCCCGCGACACAAACCGCGTTTCGCATTACAATCCTCCATAAGAATTCTTAGGGAGAAACTAAATGTTCAAGTTCCGCTTTTTACCAGTGCTGTTGTGTCTCGTTTGTGCGATTTCCTCTCTAGCGTCGGCACAAGAACCCAAGCCTGACATACCTGTGCAATATGCCGCCACGGCTGTCGGACAGTCCGGTCCCGCTGCCGGAAAAACCATCGGCCTCACCATCTACATCGACAGCCTCACCAGCGATAGCGATATCCAAGAACTCGTTGGTATCTTGAAGAAGAACGGACAGAGCGGCTTGGTCAGCGCCCTCGAAAAGATGAAGGACGCCGGCCGCCTCGCTCCCACCGGCAGCGTCGGTACCGGCATGCGCATTGTCCGCATGCGCCCAGACGGCAAAGGCGGCCTGCACATCGTTCTGGCCACCGATCGCCCCATCTCCTTCGGCGAACTCTACAACTCCACTCGCTCCCGCGATTACCCCATTGCCCTCGCCACGCTGGATGTCGACAAGGACGGCAAGGGCAGCGGCCAACTCGCCCCAGCCTGTAAAGTAAAATTCAATAAAAAGAATGAATTGGAAATCGAGCACTACGGCCAAAAGCCCTTCCGCCTGGCCAACGTCTACCGCCAAAAATAATCGTCGCCGCAGTGCGCGAATCGAACGGGGAGCTGCGCCCTTCGCGTTCCGCTCTTTCGTTAATTAGTGGGGCCACCATCCCTGCCAACTCCTCGCCCCACCATAGAGCGCGTTATTCCGAACGGAGCCCGCGGAGTGAGGAATTCTCTCTGCAACTTTCAACCTTCAACTTTTTAATTCTCAACTCCCGACTTCCCGCTCTCCCTTGCGCTATACTTACTCTATTCCCCGGAGGCACCATGCTCCTGGACCTCTCGCGCTTCGTATCCTTCCTCGCTAGCGTCCTCGCCCTCTTTTCCATGATGCATGGCGCGCTCTTCGTCACGGCCGCCACCTGGCGCGAGCGCCTGTGCGCCTCCCTCTCCCATGTAGTCCTGGCCGCCGCCATCTCCCTCGTCAGCGGACTCCTCTTCCACTATCACTCCCGCCCTTATGTTCCCGTTGCGCGCACTCTCCCCGTCACGCTCTTCTTCTGGACCTTCGGCGCTCTCCTCATCCTCTTTCCGCTTGCCTGGTACCTGGATGTCTACTACGTCCCCCTCCTCTGGCGGAACCAACCCTACGTCTTCTAGTCTTGCCCCCAAAAAACGCGCTCATTCCAAGCGCGGTCTTCGAAGAGCGAACCTGTGCCTCTTTCCGCGTGTTTGGCGGAGAGAATCTCTCTTGGCTCGTTGCGCCTTATCTTCGACATCATCGTCTTCCAACGGCCCAAGCAATTTCCGCGCTCGCGCTTTCATCGCTGCCGTGCCATTCCGCATAGCGGAATGCAGAATCTCCATCACCTCGTCGCGTCCGCGTCCACTTTTCTCCGCCAAGTCCGCCAGCCCTTGCAGCGCAAAAGTCTTCACAATCGAACTGCGGTCCTCCAAGTACAACGCCAGCGCACTCGTCACATCCCGCCTGTCCTTTTCGTTCAGCGCCAGTCGCGGCACCATCACCGCCAGGTGCCAGCGCAACTCCTGCTGCTCCGTTTCCAGCAACAGCCCCAGCAACTCCTTCTTGTACCCAGCAAGAATCCCCGGATTTTCCCTTGTCACCTTTTCTACTGCATCCGCTGCTCGCATACGCACCAGCGCATCCCCCGACCACAGCTCCGCAATTAACTCCGCGAATAGGCGCGAATCCTTCTTCACCAAGCCAGCCGCCGCATCCGCTCGACCGATCGATCGCCGGTCCCCGCCACGCAACAGTTCACTGATATTCTGTTTTCGCATCGCCCGCATCATACACGGCAACATGTGCAATCCGAAGCATCCGATATCCGATTACTATCTGATAGCCCGACTCAACTGTGCTAACTTACCCCGTACTCCACTCGAGGCCACAAATGCCCCACACGCCCCTTCGCAACGGCGGTCCCAACGCCCGCATCGCAGTAATTCCCGGCGATGGCATAGGCAAAGAAGTCATCCCCGTCGCCGTCAACGTCATCAAAGCGGCTACCGCCAAGCGTCATCGGCCCATCGAATTCGTCGACTTCGATTGGGGCGCCGACAAGTACCTGCACGAGAATATCTCGCTCCCCGAAGGCGCCGCCGAAATGCTTCGCGACGAATTCGACGCCATTCTATTCGGCGCGCTCGGCGATCCCCGGGTTCCTTCCAACCAGCACGCCGCCGACATTCTCCTGGGACTCCGCTTCAAGCTCGATCTCTACGTGAATGCCCGTCCATCCGAACTCTTCCTCGACCGTTTCGGCCCGCTCAAAGATCGCATCTGCAATGACGTTCGCATCATGGTCTTCCGCGAAAACACCGAAGGCGTCTACGTCGGCGCCGGCGGCTTTCTCAAGAAGGGAACTCCCGACGAGGTTGCCATCCAGGAGGATGTAAACACCCGCAAAGGTGTAGAACGTATCCTCCGCTATGCCTTCGATTACGCCCGCGGCTCCGCCATCGGCTCCTGTAGTCGCTCTTCTCCGGATTCTTCCCGTAGCGCCGAGCCTTCAGGCCGGCATCTTGGGGTTATCCCTGACACGAATACCTCGGCCGCTTCAGGCCCGCATTCCGACGACCCACGTAGCGGCGGGTTCATCCCGCCGTCCCACTCGCCCCACCGCAAACCCCTTCGCCTCTGCATGTCTGACAAATCCAACGCCATGACCTTCGCCGGCGACCTCTGGCAACGCACCTTCAAATCCGTCCGCGCCGAATTCCCCGAAATCGACTCCCGCCACCTTTATATAGACACCCTCGCCATGGAACTCGTCCGCGACCCGCGCCAGTTCGACGTCATCGTCACCAACAATCTCTTCGGCGACATCATCTCCGACCTGACATCGCAGCTCGCTGGCGGCCTCGGCCTGGCCCCCAGCGCCAACATTCATCCCGGCCGCACCTCGCTCTTCGAACCCGTCCATGGCTCCGCACTCAACATCGCTGGAAAGGGCATCGCCAATCCCTTCGGCTCCGTCCTCGCCTCCGGCATGATGCTCGAATTCCTCGGCTGGCACCCAGAAGCCGAATTGTTAAAGCAAAGCGTGAAATCCGCCCTCGATCACGACGTCACCACCCCCGACCTCCACGGCTCTAAACAGACACATGAAGTCTCCGACTGGCTAACCAACTACGTCTCCAAACACTACTAGGCCCCAGCAATTTGCCTAGGGGTCCGGTGACCTTCCCGGCCTTCAAAGCCTTTCCTGATAGCCGAAGAAGCGCGTGCTCGGCTCCTTCCTCCCGGGTGGCGCCACATGTGCTTGATTTGGTTTGCAAGCTGCCATGATTAGGTCATGGCCCGCTCCCGCACGATTCTCTGCGAGATGTAGCATACGCGTGAAGTCGCTCTGAGCTCAGTTCGTGCAGGAAGTAGGACCCATCGTTGGCACCTGACTTGAACTGGGATGCTCCGAGTAATGATAATCTCTTACTTTTCCGCTGCCGCGTAATTAATCCCCAACTGATCAAACAGAAAACTGAAGAAATCAGCCCCTTGCTCGATTTCTTCATCCAGAGCAGTGCCGATGCCATGCCCAGCACTGGATGACGTCCGCAGAAGGATCGGACGATCAGAACTCGTTGCCGCCTGCAAGCGCGCCGTCATCTTGCGCGACTGCATCGGGTTCACCCGATGATCGTTCTCGCCGGTAAGGAACAGGATCGCAGGGTAAGCAGTGCCATCCTTCACGTGATGGTAAGGCGAGTAGGCGTATAGCGCCTTGAACTGCGCAGGGTCTTTCACCGTCCCGAATTCAGTCACGTTGAATGCCCCATTGGGGTCGAGTTCGACCCGCAGCATGTCATAGATTCCGACGAACGAAACAACAGCGCGAAACAGATCCGGCCGTTGGGTAAAGGCGGCACCCATGAGCAGGCCGCCGTTGCTTCCACCGATGATGGCAAGATGTGCCGGCGAGGTGTATTTGCGATCCACCAGAGACTGGGCGCAGGCGATAAAGTCATCAAACACGTTTTGTTTGTGTGTGAGGTTACCAGTCTTGTGCCATTCTTCGCCGTATTCGCCGCCGCCGCGCAGATTGGCTGTCGCCGAAATACCGCCTTGGTCAAGCCAGATGCGTGTCTGCGAGCCAACAAAGAACGGCTTCTGGCTGATGCCATAACCACCGTAGCCATCCAGCAGCGCAGGATTGGAACCATCCAGTTTGGCGCCTTTCAGGCGAATAATATTCAGCGGTACGCGCGTACCATCTTTCGAGACGGCAAATTCGCGAACCACTTCGGCATCGTCAAACTTCACCGGCGAAGTTTCGTAAAGCGCCGTCCGCACAGACTTGCCGGTGCCCGCTTCAAAGCGGTACCAGGCCGGAGGGTCAAGATAGGTGGAGGTGTGGAAGAGCGCATCGCCTCCGCCTATGGAAACGACCCCGCCGATGGCCGAAATGGGCGGGAGCTGCGGCGAGGGTAGAGAATGCCCCTCGCCATCGAAAACACGTACGCGTGAGGGGCCGCCCATAATGTCGACCACATACAAGTGGCCAGGCGCGGGCTCGAAATTTTCTATCGACGCCCGAGTCGATTCGTCAGAACCCGAGCCCGGACTCTGCGGCACGATCACTTTCGCGTTCGACAGTGCAAGATTCGCCAACGCCAGGCGCAGAATCTGCCCCCGGGGAGCGTTCTTGCGCGACAGCAGATAGATGAAATCATCGTCACTGCCAAATTTTGCGGAAACGATTCCATCATCGAAGTGCGTGAGCTGGGTCCATCGGCCCGAGGAATCCATAACGTAGTGCTCGTACTCACCGCCATCACCATTCGCGACAGCTACTAATAACCAACGTCCATCCTCGCTGCTCTGGAGTTTAATTTCAGCGATCCGCGGAAAGTCCTTGCCAATTACATAACTGTCTTGTTTGGGATCATCGCCGAGCCTGTGAAAATAAACCTGCTGGTAGAAATTGGCGTCTTCCGGCGGACGCTCGTTGCCCTGCGGATAGCGCGTGTAATAGAAGCCGGAATTGTCAATCTTCCAATCGATGCTGCCACCGGCAGTAGCGAAGTTGACGCGAGGAACCATGTCTCGGAGTTCTTTGCCAGTCGCGGTTTCAAAGATGTGCGCCGAGCAATCTTCCGACCCGCCTTCTGACATCGCTACAGCCACGAATTTTCCGTCCAGCGAAGGAGTATAGAACTCGATCGACAGTGAGCCCTTGCCGCTTGCGCCATTGGGATCGAAGATCACTTTGGCGCTGCCAGGATCGTCGGCCGAGCGCATCGCAACCAGCATCGGTTGCTGCTGTGGAGGCTGGTATTTCATGGCGAACAAAGTGCCGCCGCGGAACTCCAGGTCCCAGTAGGCGGTCGAAGAGGCGGCGACCAACTCTTGAATGCGTTTTTTGATGGCAGCACGCCCCGGGAGGTGATCGAGATATTCGCGGGTGCGAGCGTTCTGGGCGGCGCTCCACTGCTTGACTGTCGGGTCATCCCAGTTCTCCAGCCAACGATAATCATCGGTCATTTTGACGCCGTAGTACTCGTCTATGACCGGATGCTTTGGGGTCTCTGGCGGCTTGGGAATGGAGGGTCCCAGAGCCAGCGCGCTGAGCGCAAAGGCTAAGAAGACAACGCAGCTCTGAAATAGGGAACGCTTGGCTTTCATGGCGAGAGTCTCCAAAATGCAATCGCTCTGAGTGATGTGCTTCCCGTACGTTACGTGACTGATTTTTGATTCTACCCGGGGAACGGCAATCATACTCCGCGTAAAGCGGCTGTCAATCGTTGTGGAGTGGAATGAGTGGAAAGGAAGACCCGAAGGTTGTGCTTGAAGAGGGATTCAGCCCTGCCACAATTACTCTAGTGGTTCTAGCGAAGAAAATAGCAATGAACGAATAGGCAATTACGGCACTGGTGCTGGCGTGGTGCGGGCAGAAGTGCTCGCTCGCGTCGCGCTCGGCCACTCCAACCGTAAGATTGCCCGCGACTTGCACATCGGGCGTCACACGATTGACGCCATTCTGGCGCAGCACCAGTCGGCACCGCTTGGCACCACTCGGGTCGCACGCATCACCCCCTGGCCTACGATGCGGTGGAGAACTTACGACGAACGAATCGCGGCACGCTGGTTCGCTCGGGAGGCGCCGGCTGGAGCGCACGGACTTAGCCGAGCAGCAGGGCAATCGATACAACATCGCGGGCGACCTAGTGCTACTGCAGGGCCTCGCACTCACGCCTAGCCGTCCGGCGCTGCCTGCTCTCACAATTGAATCTGGAGCGGAGCCGCCCGCTGATGCGTCGCTGGAGCGCAGCGGTGACAGTTGAGGCCGAACCGGTGGGATCCGGCGCGAAGCTATAACGCAATCACAGTGCTGCAAGCGCGGCATTGCCACGGGGTCGCTCGCAAACCCGCTCGCTCCAATATAGGGGCCCACGATGTGGGGGATTTTATACCCGCGCGCTGGATCTCGTTTGTGCCGAAGCACTGTCGGATGGTTTTACAGGTTGCTGGCTGCGATGGGTGCTGGTAGAAAGCTCCGGCGCTTCTCACTTGCGGTCCCGGCGCTACGCGCACTTAAGCATTGCGAACCTGCACGAGGCCGTCTCAAGAATCTCAATCGACACCCCAATAGCACCAGAACCGATTCACGAAACTCGTGCCGATGCCTACCTCCACTAAGCGTTTTGTAATGATGATATTGTAGCAACGGGGGCGAATGGGGTCCGGTGACCTTCCCGGCCTTCAAAGCCGGCGACGCGTTCCTTCGCGGAACGAGTGGTGGATTCG
>CAVZMQ010000006.1:0-717270 GCA_963776365.1 Candidatus Acidiferrales bacterium
CCGAAGCGTAATCATTTTCTTAACCTTCATCCCGTTCTTCGCGTTCAGAGAATTAGGGCGTGTTCTGGGTCAGGAAAAGTTCAGAGCGCTGTTTCTGCATGCAGGGACAGCACCGAAATCCGATTAGCAATTTGAAATGTTCAGTAGGGCCTGGTTAACGCTAGTGTCGGTTAGGGCCTGCGGCCCGCGAAATCTCATGAAAATCACGAAGGGCGGAACTGAAGCGCGGTGCTCTGCGCGCGTTCGATTCTAACGCGGAAAACCGGAGAAGTGGCTAATAGTACCCGTTCGCCGTGTCCTACGCGAGTATTTGATATTGAGTGGAGGCAACGTGAACTGGCTGAGGTTTGCGCGTCTTGAGAGACTTCTCGGCGTTGGGAGCCCCGTTGCGCATGAAAGATCCGTGGTGAGTAGCGAACGGCAAGTCACGAAATCCAACACTTAGGCCTTTGCGGAATAGGCTCGCGGCTGAAAGCTCGCAGAGCTTCCGTCTCATCGTCAAAGCTTGGGATAGCGTCATTAAGGTGCAACACACTCAACACTTCCAACACGCGGGCGGTGGGATTGAGCAATTTCAGGCCGCCACCGTGACGTTTGAGGAAAACGTATGCTCCTGCAATGATGCTGACGCCGGAACTATCGATCTGCGTTAGATCTACCAGGTTCAGCAACAGCTTACGCGTATCGTTAGCTAAAAGTTTGCATACTTGGTTGCTCAGAAGCTCGCTCTCTCTGCCAATAGTCGCCCTCCCCCGAAGATCCAATATACTGACATCGCCACATTCCCGTGTTGAGATTTGAAGCCTCACAAAACTCCTCCCTCTCAGGTGATCCTGTTCCGTAATGGAATGACGCAGTCAAGAACTCTCATTAGCGATTTACGTACACAGCGTAGTCGGATGCCGCTGGCAATAAAAAAGAGGGAGCGTTTGCACGTTCCCTCTTTTGGCCTAAACGACATGGTCGCCGTCTAAATCTATCGAGTGATATTGGCGGCGACGATCACAGACTCCGACTTCACATGGTTTTGGGCAAGCCGGGCTTCTGTGTGGCTTCTGGGCAGTTCGCGTCCTTGGGAACTACCTGTAATCCAGATCTGCCAGAGGAAATAGTTGCCTCCCATGCCGTGGAAAACGAGCTTGGTGTCTGCCGAGGGCTTACCACTCTCGCAAGCTTGCGACAACATCAGCTCCCTCTTTTCGGCGTTGGTAATCTGAAGGACGGCACCATTGCTAGTGATTGAATAGTCGCCAGCGGGGTATGCACGGTCACCGGCGACGAAGTTGAAAGGAACAGTCGCAGTTATTGTCTGTTGTGCGTGAGCAGCTGTGGCCATAAGCAGTACAGCCAAAGCAGCCAGGATAGAACGTAGGTTTTTCATAGAACCTCCTTCGAATCGAAAAGCGTTGAGCCGGGCAAGAACAGCCAATTATTTTGGTGGGCCATCTCGTTCCGATGTGCTCTACCTTCTCACGTTGGTAAAAAGGAGCATGTGTGATGCCAAGCTGAGCATTGAATTGTGGGCGCGAAGCAGTCTCAACATGGGGCTGTTTCTCAAGAAGATCCAGACATGATTCTGATTTAGCGGCGTTGTCAGGGAAAACGAGATCGGGCGGATGACAAGCCGATCGGCACCGCGTACAGGTTGCTAATGCTTCGGTGAACGCTGCGCGCGGAGAGCGAACCTTTGTGCTCAGAGCGGTTTAACTATAGATTGCGATTTGTACTTTGCTTCCGAGTTGTGTTTCGCCTATTGGATAGGTCGCTATCTTTTCAGATAGTGCGTGTTTTCTCGAATTTTCAGAAGCAATTCAAGCTTGCTAGAGAAAAGGGAATCGTAATCGGCGAGATCGAGGCCGAACAAAGGAAAGGCTTCCACAAACGATCCGCGCCCCACAATCATTTCGGCACGTCCGCGTGAGAGAAGATCGATGGTTGCAAACTGCTGAAATATGCGCACGGGGTCATTCGCGCTCAGAACGGTGACGGCACTGGTGAGACGGATTCTTTCGGTCCTGACTGCCGCTTCGGCGAAGATCGTTTCTGGCGCCGAATCAAGAAACTCCGCTCGCTGATGCTCGCCAATCCCAAAGACATCCAGCCCAGCGCGATCCGCAAACTGAATTTCGTCGAGGAAATGGCCCAAGCGATCGGCCGGGCCGAGATTCCCCCCCGTCAGGGTGTCCGGTACCGCGGCCAAAAAACTATCGATTCCGATTTGCACAACCCTGCTTCTTCACGCCGATTTGCGGCGTCGCTTCCACCGACGACGTCAAGATTGCAGGGCACCAAATTCGCTATGCAGTGTGACATGATTGTTTCCTCTCGACTTCGCGCTAATTCCGCCAGTGCTTTTTAACGTTGAAAAATCCCTGTAAAAGCGTACTTTACTCTCCAAGTCGTGAGGAACTTCGCCGCTCGCCAAAAACGGACCGGCTTTGCTCAGCAGAATTGACCCACCAGACCGCAGGCTGAGATAGGATCGCGCACGCAGGTGAATATAGGGATGGCGACAATAGATCGCCATGGGAAACCTATCGAAGAGACCTTGTCGTATTTGTCGACGCTGGTTCCGACCCGATGCGCGGGTAGGTGCTCGTCAGCGGGCTTGTCGTAATTCCTCCTGCCAGAAAACCCGTCACCAACAAGCCCAAGCCAAGTGGTGCGCACGGAATCCCGACTACTTCATTGCTCGGCGGATCCAGGCTCGGAGTCTGTCAGAACAGCCGCCGGAACCATTAAGGTTACGGCCACCGCTGTCGCGACTTCCCTGGGACTTCGCGCAAGACGAGTTCGGGGTTAAAGGTGCTGATTTCATTGGAGTTATGGGCACACTACTCCTGAGTGCCGCGCAAGACGAGTTATGAGGCTATTTTCTTGAATCTACTGGGGATAGAGGAATACTTGGGGGGTACCTCGCGCAAGACGAGATCCGCGTTGTGTTCTGATTCCGTTGAAGGCGGAAGGGATGGAGCTGGAATTTCATCAATTAGAACTGCGCTACGACCGACTGCGGATCGCGCGCCCGGATCACGAGCGACGACTATTGAGCTCGCTCGCCGAAGTCGGCCAACAGGTTCCGATCGTGGTGGTGAAGCAGGATGGTGAGGAACACTTTGTAGTGATCGATGGCTACAAGCGGGTGCGTTCCCTGCGCCGTCTCGGCCGCGACACAGTCGGTAGCTTCTGCTGGGAGTGCAGCGAGGCGGAAGCCTTGGTGGTGAGTCGGCTGTGGCACACGGGGGAATCGGAAACGGCGTTGGAGCAGAGCTGGCTGCTCGTGGAACTCCACGAGCGATTCCAACTGTCCCAGGAAGAGTTGGCCCGTCGGTTCACTCGCTCGGTTAGTTGGGTCAGCCGGCGCCTGGCCCTGGTGCGCGAACTGCCGGAATCGATTCAGGAACGCGTGCGTCGAGGCGAAATCGTGGCGCATGCCGCCGAAAAGTATTTGGTTCCTTTGGCGCGCGCCAACCAGCAAGCATGCCTTCGGCTGGTCGAAGGGGTTGGTTCGTTTCGGCTGAGTAGCCGGGACATGGCCGTTCTTTATGCCGCCTATCGTGACGGAAACGCGGTCACCCGCCAACGCTTGTTGGAAGCCCCGGTGCTTTTCCTGAAAGCCTTCCAGGAGTCGCAGGCATCTCCTCCGCCACCAACGAGTCCCGAGGAGAATCTGCGGACCGATATCGAAGTGTTGGGCTCGGTCGCGCGACGGGCGCACCGGCGGCTTCGTCAAGGTGCACTGCAAAATCTCCTGGAAAGAGAACGTGAAGAGTTGGCGCGGAGTCTTCGTCAGTCCGTGGAGGAGACCCGTTGTATGGCAGAACGTTTTGAGCAGGAGATGGGCCATGCTGGACCACAGCACGCGAGTGGCGATTCTCAAGCTGCATGAACAAGGGCACAGTCTGCGCGGCATCGCACGGGTCATGAGGCTGTCGCGCGGCGCGGTTCGCGAAGTTCTCCGCGCCGGTTCGGCCGAGGTGCCCCGCATCGAACGAGCGGAAGCAGCTGCTCCGTATCGCGAGGCGATTCTGGAGCTCTATGCATCGTGTAAAGGAAACCTTGTTCGTGTACATGAAGAGTTGATCGCCTCGGGCGCTGATTTTTCCTACCAAGCTTTGACGGCCTTCTGCCGGCGTCAAGGAATCGGCCAGGAAGAAAAGAAACCGGTCGGGCGCTACCCGTTCGAACCGGGCCAGGAGATGCAGCACGACACCTCACCGCACATGATCAACCTCGGTGGCAAAGAGCGCCGCGTGCAAACGGCCTCACTGGTTCTGTGCTACTCCCGTATGGTCTTCTTTCAGTTCTATCCCCACTTCACGCGCTTCCACTGCAAGGTGTTCCTTACCGACGCCTTGCACTACCTGGGCGGCAGCTGTGCCACCTGCATGATCGACAACACGCACCTGGTGGTGCTTCAAGGGACCGGACGCGCTATGGTTCCCGTCCCGGAGATGCAAGCCTTCGGCGAACGCTACCACTTCGCGTTCAAAGCCCATGAGAAAGGAGACGCCAATCGTTCCGCTCACGTCGAACGGAGATTTTCCTATATTGAAAACAACTTTCTGGCCGGTCGCGCCTTCCCGGACTGGGAGGACGCCAACCACCAAGCTCGCGAGTGGTGCGACAAGGTGAACGGAACTTTCCGAGCGAAACTCAAGTCCAGCGCGCGAGAACTCTTTGCCGTCGAGCAGGCGTACCTGAAACCACTGCCCGTCTGGGTGCCTCCGGTCTACCTCCTGCATCAGCGCATCGTGGATGTCGAAGGTTATGTCAGCGTGGCTACCAACCGCTATTCCGTCTCCGTGGAGATGATCGGCCGACGCGTTGAGGTGCGCGAGAACAAGGACACCATCGAGATCTATGAGGGACCGCGCCTGATGGCCACGCATCCTAGGATCGCGGAACCCACCGGGCGCCACTTCACCTTGCCCGAGCATCGTCGCCCGCGCGGTCGAGGAGTGAAGCCGCCGGAGACGTCACCCGAAGAAAAGATCTTGCTGGAAACACTGCCTGAACTTGCCGGCTACGTGCGAGCCCTCAAGGAGCGCAGTGCCGGCCGCGGAACCGTGGCGTTGCGGCGCTTGCTCGCAATGGTAAATGACTATCCCCGCGAGCCTCTGCGACAGGCACTCGAGGAAGCCGCACAGTATGGACTGTACGATCTCGATCGCGTCGAGACGGTGATCCTCAGAAAGCTCGGCCGGGAATACTTCCAGATCCGTTTGGACTACGGAGACGAACATGACGGAAGAAACTCAGCAACTGCTGGAAAATCTACGCCTGAAAAAGATGGCCACGATTCTTGACCAGGAGTTGGAAAATGCCAAGAAGAACTCACCCTCCTACAGCGAGTTCCTTCTCCGACTGTTGCAAGCACAATGGCATGAACGGCAGGAAAAATGTCTGCAGTACCGCATCCAGCAGGCGCGACTGCCGGAGCAGTGGACCCTGGAGTCGTTTCCTTTCAAGAAGCAGCCGGGTGTCTCGCGCCGCCAGATCCAGGAACTTGCCGAACTGGAGTTCATTCCTCGTGCCGAGAATATCGTCTTCATCGGCCCAACCGGCGTGGGAAAGACGGGGCTCGCTTCCGGCCTGCTGCTGAAAGCCTTGCAAAACGGCTATCGTGGCTTGTTCATCAAAGCGCAAGACCTGCTCGACGAGATGTATGCTTCGCTTGCGGACCGCTCCTCACGTAAGCTCCTCAAGCGCCTGGCTCGCGTCGACACACTCTTGATCGATGAGCTCGGGTATGTGAACGTACGGCCCGAGCAGACCAACATCTTTTTCAAGCTCATGGAGGAACGCTACAGCCGGAAGGCAACCATCCTCACTACAAATCTCGACTACAATCAGTGGCACAACATTTTGGCAAACAAAGATCTCGTCAACGCCATGCTTAGCCGCCTACGACACCGCTGCCACACGATCCATATCGAAGGACCTTCGTTGAGAGAACCACAAAGTTGAACGATCTGCTTGCTCGTATGCCCAACGGGCAACATCCTTAATAGAAACCGCTGTCGAAGGTTCCCGCATTCCCACTGCCCAGCAGCAATGAGATCCTCTGCTTCAAATCCTGTTCGAAATCCTGTTTTTCGGGTGGCTCACTTTAAGAAAGCATAGGTGGATCGTTTTTGGCGAGCGCCGAAGGAGGAACCACAAGAGCGTAACCACCACGGCCAGCGGCAAACCCGCAGGCGCCATGAAGATGTGGAAGCAAAGTATGTTGAAAATCACGGCCCCCAGAATCGTAAGAGCCAAAGGCACATAGCGATTCGCGAGCAACAAGACTGCGGCTACTATCTGCAACAGAAAAATCACCACGTAAAACCGGGACACAAAGAGAGCTCCGAAGAACTGTGCTGCAACGCCCGTAGGCGGCGGCATGGGAATAAAGTGAAGGAATCCGTTGAGCCCGAAAGTCAAAAAGACCAAACCAAGCAAATACCGTGAAATTGTCGACGCGATCTTCATGCTCATCTCCTGGAGGACCCGAGCCATTTAGGCAGGTCGCGTAATACATTGATGCACAGTATATTGATATGGATACATTCTTGTGGACAATTAATCGGAGAAGGCTCACCATGAGAGAGCTGTGACGAAAAAGCCCTCAGACCCGGTGCACTGCTGGCTCGTTTGGAGGAAAGCCCACGAGGCGGCCTCCGACTATCTGTACAGAGGAATCGAGGAAACGGGCATTTCCGACACGGACTTCCGAGTGCTTGAGGCACTTCTGCATAAGGGCCCGCTACCTGTGAACACAATCGGCCCGAAAGTCCACCTCACTCCCGGCTCCATCAGCGTGGCGGTCGATCGCTTGCTCGAAAAAGGACTCGTCAGCCGGGTGGAAAGCCGCGACGATCGGAGGGTGCGAATCGTAGCTCTTACAAAGAGCGGTAAAGACCTGATTGTCCCAATCTTCCGCAAGCATTCCGCGGAAATCGGGAGAGTATTTGCCGAAGCTAGCCCCAAAGAGCTTCAAATCCTCGAAAGCGTTCTTAAGAAGGCCGGCAAGCGCGCCAGGGCCCTTGGCGAGGAGAGAAGCAAAACGAGGACTCGCTAAGTATTCCTCGCACCGATTTCAAACCATCTCGCAGTTGCTTCATTGAATTCGCAGCGGTTTTTAAAACCGTTGTGCGAAGGAGCTTCGGAATCGTGGGAATTATCGAAATCGGATCGCGAGTAACTTACCGAAAAGTCGTGCCGGCTTTCCGTGCATCTGGGCCCAAACTCCTTCATGGCTGTGCCCAGACATAAAGGTTTGCGCTCTGCTTTTGACATTTGGCGTCGGTTTCCGAACCGCCGCTGCAAGTTGTTTCGAGGTGACACAAGATGCTCTGAGTTGCTCTGAGGTCCCGCCAAGTGATTCCCGATTTGCTCTAATGCTCAGCGACGCGAACGCGGAATATGTAAACCGGCGAGTCGACGGCCAACCGCCTCAGCGACAAGGCGGCATCGTCTCCAGTTCGTAACGCGGTAATGTAAATGGAAGAGTCGAAGAGAACCGGCTGCATCTACTTGTCCAATGTGCCGTATGCGTCTTTTATATCGACGCCGCTTTTGACGAAGCGGTCGTTGGCTTGGACCGTCAACCGGTTTCTCACGTGTTCGGTGATAACCACGTCGAGCGTACGCTCGATAGTTTCCGTTTCTGTCTCTGCCCGCAACGCCCTCTGGGCGCGCTTGAGCTTTCCCGCGTCTAATTGAAAATGCTTGTGAGACCTCGTCTTAGCTAAGGCCATACATTCATCCTCCCATTTTGAGCCTAGCACTGTTCACAGTATGGAAGTATATGAACATCACGGTTCCCGCCGCTTTGAGAGAAGGCAACTTTCCGACTTCTATGTTGACAGTCAGCAATCATGCCGCACGCGAGATGAGCGTAAATCCTTCCGCAGAGGCCAACGGGGCAACTGCACCGTCATCCCATCTGACGCTGATGTAGTCTTTTCCGTCTTGCGCAGAGTGGAGTCTGATTACTGTGCCGGGTTGCTCGTACTGGTTTTTCACGTGATCGCCGAACTTGGGAGTTTCGCCGCCAACATATGGCATGGTTACCTCCGAACTGAATAATTAGGCGGGAATTTCGGGGTTAGCGCACCGATTTTGGTATTGACGGGCCGATGCAAACACCACCAATGCATTGATTCAACAATGCTTCCCTGGGAGAACCGATCTGTTTGGTTGTTCGCGGTCGCAAAACCTAGCCAAGGCAGTGTTCTGATCTGACCCTAGCCAGCGATTTTAGCTTTTTTCATCACTGCGAGTTGGGTTCGAGCTGAGTGTTGCGTCGATCCATTGAGACCACCGCGTTACGTCCGATCCTAGGAATCGGAATCTATAACTGGCGCTGGTTTTGCTGCTACTAGGGGTTCCCCCAGTTGTAGGAGAACGGGTCCGAGTTTAAAAGACAAGCGCAGGTGAAAGAGCCTTCCAACGCAACTAGATTCCTGCCTCACATGTGAAGTAACCGCATGCGGTTACAAAGAAACAACGGAGGTTCCATGAACCCTTCTCCTGTGTGCAACAAAAGGTCTCTGTGCGCTGTCACCGTTCTCCGCGTTTCTAGATTTTCGGTAGCAATCATTTTCTTAGCCCTTTGTTCCTTTTCCGCATTCGGTCAGACTCGTTTTGAAGTTCAGCCGTTCGTCGGATACAAATTCGGGGGCGGTACCGACGTAGGCGCGAACGCGCTTGGGATTAGCCATATTAATATCGACAGCAGCATTGCGTACGGTCTCACCGCCACGTTTAACCCCTCGGAACACACCGGCGTCGAGTTCCTTTGGAATCACCAACCAACGAACGCGTCTGGAGTGCTTTTCGGCGGAGGAACGTACCCGACCAAAATCGGTACGACAGTTGACCAGTTCCAGGGCAATTTTTTGTACTCGTTCATTGGACACGAAAATAAAAAGATCGAACCTTTTCTGCTGTTTGGTTTGGGGGCGACTGACATGCATGGCGCGGGGTCTTCGACCACCAAGTTTTCATGGGCTGTGGGCGGTGGCGTAAAGCTTTTTGTTTCACGCCACGTGGGATTTCGCATTCAGGCTCGTTATGTCCCTACGTATCTGTACTCGACCAATGGGGGTGTCTGGTGCAACTGGTGGGGCTATTGTTGGGTGGTTTCGAATGACCATTTCCTAAACCAAGGGGATGTTACCACGGGACTGGTTTTTCGTTTCTAGCCCACATTAACCTGAGGCTTCAGCAGTCTCGTTGCCTCCACTGCTGTTCTGATTGCTACCAGGTGGAGCAAACAAGTCCCGGGCGGGTTGCCTTTCACGGCGCACCCGATTTGCTCGTTAATTTAGGACCTCGCGCGATCCTCCCAGTCGACCCAGTCTACAGGATGCGTCGCAAGGTAGGCATTCACCGCTTCGCCGAGAGTCGCAAAGAAGGTTTGTTCGCCAAAGCGCGTGAAAAGTCCGAAGCGCCTCAGCTTGTCCTTGACCGGATCCTTCATCTCTGCAAAGCACAATTCGATGCTGGCGGCGTGCAAGGTGTCATCTAGCTCGGAGACAGCATCGGCCGCAGTGACATCGACACTCGTGACCGGTTCGGCCGCGATTACCACCCAGTGCACGGGCGTGGGTGATTTAGCAACCGCATCCAGGACGCGTTCGTGAAACAGCTCGGCGTTCGCGAAAAAGAGGGGCGCATCCCACCGGAACAGCACGAGGCCAGGGATCTGCCGTGCCTCGGGATAACGGGTTATGTCGTGATAGCCCTTCACACGCTCGACGCGGCCAAGCACTGCCGAATGCGGACGCCAGCCATCCCAAAGAAACTCAATCACGGCGATCACGATCGCGATGGTAATGCCCGGAATGGCCCCGAACACGGCCACACCTGCGAAGCAGGTCATCGAAAGCCAGAACTCCCAACGCTGGATACGATAGATGCGGCGCAAGTCGGACACTTCGAATAGACCGATGGCCGCAGCGATGACGACGGCCGCGAGGGCCGGGTACGGCAAATCCTGTAGAATCTCAGGCGCGAAGACCAGCAGAAGTGCGATGGCAAGTGCGCCCACGACTCCAGTCAACTGTGTCTTAGCACCTGCTGCCTCGGCCACTGGTGTCCGCGAGGAGCTGCTACTGATCGGGAAGCCCTGAAAGAAAGCCGAGGCAAGGTTGGCGACGCCGAGGCCCACCATCTCTTGGTTCGGGTCAACCTGCATTCGCAGACGTGCCGCGTAGGTTCGAGAAAGCACGCTCGTGTCCGCAAATGAAACGAGCGCGACGGCAATGCCGCCCATGAGGATCGATACCCAGTCTTCGACGTGGACAAAGGGAAGCGTTAGCGAGGGCAATCCGCGCGGCAGGGGACCAAGCACGGACACGCCGGCACGAGTAGCAAGGTCGAAGGTCGCGACTGCGACCGTGGCCGCGACGACCGCGATCAGAATACCCGGAACGCGCGGTTGGCCCTTCAGCAACAGTATCAGAACGAGCGCGCTGGCTCCTATCGCGAGTGCTGCAATGTTTGTGTTCCCCTTGAGGACCTTGTCGACGATTCCCCATGCTTGACGCAACGGTCCCTTGGCAGTTACAGAGAAGCCAAAGAGCTTTGGGACTTGGCTCAGCAGTACTGTGAGTGCGATGCCGTTCATATAGCCGTAGCGGATAGGCTTTGAAAGCAGCTCTGTGACGAAACCCAAACGCCCCAGCCCCGCAGCAATACACACGAGGCCAGAGACGATTGCCAACATTCCCGCTAGTACCACCGCACGTTGTGGCTCTCCAGCCGAAAGGGGCAGCACGACAGCCAGGATCACTGGCGCAAGTGCAGAGTCGGGGCCCAGGACAAGAATGCGGCTTGGACCAAACAGAGCGTACGCGAGCAACGGGACGATGGTCGCGTAAAGGCCGTTGATACCTGGCACACCGGATGCCTGGGCATACGCGATGCCGACAGGAACGAGCATCGTGGTCATTACCAGGCCCGCGCCAAGATCGTGCCGCAGCCAAGACGACTTGTAATGACCCAGAGTGTCCAACCCTGGAAACCAGCGTATCCAGCCGGTTCGATTTACTGGGGTAATGATGCGGCCAGGCTCTGTAGCTTCGGAGGAGGGCGATTCACTCATGGCGGCTCCATCACTTTTCGACGGACGAACCTGGTAGGCCAGGAGCGTTGCAAATTACTTATACCACTACCCATTCCCGCGCGCTGACCAGGGCTGCCGAATTATTGCACCGTCCTAGAACTCGATCACAACTCTGACCCAAGCCACTTCCTAAAATCTGCCCTACAGCTTGCCGCCCTTGTCTCGTGGGAAACGTAGGACTGACCGGCGAGCACCGCGTTTATCGCTGGCACCAGATGGTGCTTCATTTTGAACTTCTGCACGTAGCCCAAGGCTCCTGCTTGCATGCAGGCCTCGACGAACTCTTTTTCTCGGCGTACCGTCAGGAAAACAATCTTTGATGTGGAACCGGATGCCAGGAGTTCGCGCACCGCGTCAATTCCATTCAATATCGGCATGGTGATATCAGTCACGATGACGTCCGGGAGGAGAAGGCGAGCTGCCGACACCATTGCTGCGCCGTCCACTACCGTTCCTACGACCTCAAAATGGGGAGATAGCAGAGCTCTCTCTGCTTCGAGGAGAGCCCCATGATCATCGGCTAATAGAACGCGGGGGCGACTCACTGTTCGCCTCTGAAAAGCACTAAAGGGCGGGCGGGGTTGGGTCTATTTGCTCAGCAGCAAACCGGACGGACTCATAGAGTGCCTAAGGGAATGAATGCCGCGCCACTGGGGGAATCCCTAGTCACTGTGACGCGAAAAACTCGACCACTTCTTCCTATCGCAAATTCTCTCCCAAACTTTCGACCGTACGTCCGCCCAAGTCCTGGTAACGCCGAATCGACCGCTAAAGTAATTCCCGGTACTCCACACCCGCCAATGCTCAGTGACAAGAGCCATCGTCGCTGAATTGCCCACTTGCAGCCATAGCTCCGAGGAAATGTCCGCAGGCGATGAGGCGCTGGTTCAGCCCATCATTCTGAAGCGCATCTGGTGCGATATAGGTCAGGTTGGCTCGCATGTTCACGTATTTATCGCTGAGTTTACCCAAGTTCAGATACACATTGTTCAGCAGCTGGAAGGCATTGCGGTCGGCTGTCGTGGTGGCAGCGACGGACGCTAGGTGAAGATTCGAGGTGGCTTGCGCGCGATAGGGCTGGAGCAGACCCGCGGAAAGCGGAATACCACTTTGAATGGCGGTCTGCAGCGCACTGTGCCATTCGCGAAGTGTGGACATTTCCTCGATGCCGGCGCTCAAAAATTCCCGCGAAAATCCCGGATTAGAGGGAGCCGCTTGGGTTGGGGCAGGTACCGGAGCCGCTGACGCTGTTGTTGGAGATGGAGCGCGATTAGCGGAACTGGCAGGGAGACTGAGAGCCACTATGGCACCAGAAGAACTGACCGAACCCTTGAGGGCATTTGCGAGAGCTTCTAGGCCAACGTAAGGATGGCCACTTACGAAAATGACCGGCACTTTTGTGGACTCCCCATTAATGATGAGTGTGTGTCCCTCATCTGCTCTCAGAGAGACTACCACCGCAAGAATGATGAGAAGCACTGCTAGGTTCGTCGAAGGATTGGAAGGTCTTTTGAGCATGACGCGTCTCCTGCGATGGGTATTGAACCTCTTCACCGGCTTCGCTGCTATCTATTGACACTACCACTACTCAAAAGTGTTCCGTGCCACATTTGCGCAGCCGCTCGCCGTAGGACTTCCCCAATCCTCGATGCTAAACAGGTGCGCGTCTTGATGAACAAGTCCGAGCGCATGGAAAAGAGTTCATGGTGGCTAACATCCTTCTGACATCTGGATCCAAAGATTGGCGCAACCTGCTAGCTGAGCCTGATAAACAATGGAGATCAGGGTTTTCCGCCTGCACACGGCACACTGCTGAGGCCAAGAGCGCGGTAAGGGTTGGGCAAAAGCGCTTGCAGATCCAGGATAGTCCCAGAACTACTGGAACCATATCAGTGTTCCCTGTCCTTGACAGTGGCATCACCAGGAATTTACATAATCAACTACAACGGCGGTGGTCTAGCCGTGGCCCTTTGCGCAACACTCCAGGGTCATCGGCGGTGTCTGAACTCCGTTTTTCAGAACCGCCGGGGCTGATTGCGAGTAGTTCGGGTTTGCGGCCTCTGTCAGAATTGCCAATTGCGTGGCCGCCACTGGACATCCAAGCTTGCGACGTACGGATAGGTGTCAGGAGATAATTATATGAGCGCTCAAAGAATCAAAACCTTTTGCCTAGTGGTAGGTGCCACGGTTTTAGCGGGCTCGGTTACTTTTGCGCAAGACGCGAAGCCAGGAAAACTGAAGATGTCAGTGATCCCCAAGCAGGCCTACACGTTTGTCGACGGCAAGGCCATTGGTCCCGGCAATCGGACCATCAAGCTCGATGTCGGCACCCATCATTTGGTGGTGGCCAACTACGGGTACAAGTTTTTCGAGCAAGACGTCACGTTGGATTCGGACAAGACGGTACCTTTGGACATAAAGCTAGAACCCGTGGGCGAAACCGTGCCAGGCCCGCGTGGTCGTATCCAGATTGAAGTAGGGAAGCTCCACGGGGCAACAGCCGCCGCCGTTCTTCTGAACGGCAAGAAGCCCCTGTACTTCGTAGGACATGTTGATGAGTTCAACAACAACGTCGCACCCCTTTGGTACCAGGAATTGGTTGTGCCACCGGGAACACACCAAGTGACGGTCACTCGGTATGGTAAGGAGCTGTGGTCGGGCCCGATCACCGTCGCAGCGGATCAGCGCGTGATTGTCGACATCTCGAACGGAAAAGAAAAGATCAAGCCCTGGCCGCGTGGGTCGTCGTGTAAAACCAATTGCGTCCCCCCCGGCGACCTGAGTGTATCAGCGCCACGCTTTGCGGCCGGCACTGCCAGTGCCACCGTCGTTGTGGCTCCTGTCAGCGGAACGGTCTCTGCCCATCCGTCGAAAATCGATTGCAACCAAACTACGCAGCTGGCCTGGGATTCCAAAGAAACTGTCGAAGCCGACATGAGCGGCATGAGCCCCGTTCCGACGTCCGGCGAGAAAACCATTTCGCCTCGGCAAACCACCGTGTATCAGCTTACCGCTTCAGGACCAGGTGGCGTGGCAACTCCGAGTACGACGGTGGAAGTCAACTCGGTCGTGCAATCATCGCTAAACGCTTCACCTATGGAGGTCAGGTACCGCCGCATCGGCGACAAGATCATCGAACAAGGGAGCACTACGTTGAACTGGTCGTCGTCCAACTCCGACGCGGCCTCGCTGAATCCGGGTGGCTCCGTTGATGCCAGCGGCACGAAGTCCATCACCCTCAGCCCAACGCAGAGCGGCACTGGCCCAGTGGACGAAGAATTCAAATACACTCTGAACGCGACCAATGCCTGTGGTGGTTCGGAAACCAAGACGGTAGTGGTACACCTGAAGGGCTCCGTCGACCCCATTCCCACTGTTCTGCTCCACAGCGTTTTCTTCCCGACCGCCTATCCTACCAAGGAAGACCCGACGCTCGGACTCGTTCGCAGTCAGCAGGAAGTGTTGACAACCCTCGCTACCGGATTCAAACAGTATCTCGAATACGACCCTGACGCGAAGTTGTCGCTTGGCGGATACACGGACGAGCGCGGCGCGGACAAGGCCAACAATTCCTTATCTGAACTGAGGGTCCAACGCGTCAAGGATTTCCTGGTTTCGCAGGGGATCGCCGCGGAAAAAATCGATACCTCAGCGTACGGCAAGCAGAAACAGCTGGACAAGGCCACGGTTAGCAACCTGCAAGCGCAAAATCCAAACCAGCCTCCTGAAAAGTGGGTGCGCGATTCCCGTGCGACCTGGCTGGCTTACAATCGCCGCGTTGACATTGTTCTCCTGCCTACCAACGCCGAGTCGGTGCGGTCGTATCCCAATCAAGCTCCGGATTCCCAAATTCTTTGGCAGATTCCTAAACCGGCCAGCGCAACGGTTGAAGGGTATAACTAAGCGCTCCCTAGGCTGCGGGTGTGACACGCAGGTGTGCCAGAGGTCCAAACCGTCGAGTGTCACCAAATGGTCACTAAAAGTGGCGTAAAACCGAGCGAAAATGGAGCAAATCCGGACAAATTGAAACTGACGCTATCTCGTGGCTGACACCCCAACCTTTCAGCCCCGGGCGGATGACTCGAGTGGCTTAAGTTCCGAGCAGTCGACTATTCACTTTGGAGAATTTTTCGAACCAATGTTTCGAGGGGAGGAATTGAGAACGACGTCGTCAAGAAATGCTCAGATGGTTGGGTTCCGTCCTGCATTGCCTTTGCGAGAATCTCCATCGCCTGTCCCGCGAGCGGCGGAATGTGAATCGTCGCCGCGAGCGATTTTTCGCGTACCCAGACTTGACCCGTCGCCGCCTGACCATCACATCCGGTGAATGGCAAGCTCAGCCATCGCGAGCGGTCCGCTTCGTTGGTGGCCCCCTGAAAAGCTTTACGAGCGCCCATGGCCATTGAGTCATCCTGCGCACCGACGAGCTTGATTGGCGAGCTTTGTGAAGTAGCCAGTTTCAGCCAGGACCGCACCGACCGCTCGGCACTTTTCTCTGTCCACTCTGCCTTTAGCATCACCAACTGAATGTTCGACGGTTTTGTCTCCAGCATTCCCAACTCACGCTCCTGCGCCGCGCGACTCTGCGAAGGTCCTTTGATGTAAAGAACAGAACCACCTCCGGGCAGCAATGCTGCGAACTGTCTTCCTTGAATTCGTCCAATCTCGAAGTGGTCGGAACTCACGGCAAAAATTGGTGCGGTTGCCGTACTGCGGAGGTCCGACAAGTAATCGGGCCTCTTGTTCAGGACGACCCAGCCGATTCCGGCAGCGCAGGCGGCCCGGGCCACGTGGGGCATGGCCGTGCTCCCAACCGGTTCCACCACAATTGCATCGGGGCGAGACTCAACCTGGCCTTGGATTGCCTTCAGAAGTTGCGTGCTCTGATTCACTGCGTCGTTATCGGCAAAGACGATTTCCACATCGCTCCCCAGTTTGCGTGCCGCATCTTCGGCGGATTGGCCTTGTGCCACTTGGAAGTCGTTCTCACGGGTGTGAAGCGATACTAGAAATCGCAGCTTTTTCATCATTTCGCGAGTTTACTCCTGACCACCTTTTAGCGATACGGTGCACTCTTGGCAACTATTATTCATGAAACACTTACTGGGTGTGAATTGACACTGCCACTCTTGGTTGTACTGGAGCATTGCTGTCCCTGATTACCCCAGGAGCCACTGCACGAGCGAGCGTACCTTGAAAAAGCAGGTTCTTCATATCCACGCCGACAATGATTGCTTCTCCTGAAAAGATTCCTTACGTGAACACGTGAGAATTTCCTGCGCACTCTAGGAAAGTACTTTCCAGATAGCTGCTTAATGTTCCGCTAGAGGATTCACCGTTTCACCTGGTGCGGCGGAATGTGGTCTCGTTCGTTCGAGTTAGCTCCGTTCGCGATCGTCAAAACTCTGCTCTCCGGTTGGCCTCAAATATGCTCGAGCATCCCTCTGCGGGCTATTTCGTCGGACACCTCAATCTCTAAGGCCTGACTCAAGGGAGACGAAAAATTAAACAGGTCCCGTACGGGTAGCCCGCGCCAATTTCATTCAGTCTTCTGTTCGTCAGAGAAAAGCCGGTGCGAATATGTGGCAGAAAAACTGTCCGGTCTGTCGGAAACCTTTGGAAAAGAAAAACCCTACAGAGACAGTTGCCTGCCCCTGCGGTCGGTATGTCTGGAAGGGATAGCGCTTCGGAAAGTCGCTGACGACTAAGCGACCGTTTTCTTTGCCCGCGCTCTGAGCTTTGCCCAGCGTTGCTTGGTAGCCTTTGAAATTTTTGCTCTGGCTGCGGCGGACATCACACGTTTCTTGGCAGTGGTTAGGTCTCGGTTTGCCGATTTACCCAGAGCCTTAGCTGCCGATTGCAATCCAATCAAATCATGCTGTAGCTTAGCCAACTGCTTTTTGACCTTTTTCTCTTCCCGGGTAATTGCTGCCAGAATGTTCATGGAATCCTCCAGCAACAATCTACATTAGAGACGCGATTCCACCAACGCTGTACGTTCGTGATGACATGATGCGGGGACCCTCTCGCGCCATCATGGCTGAGAAAGGCGAGCAGGCGGCAGGGGAAAAGCAGGGCTGTGATGTTATTTGGGAAGTCGATGCTTTCCCAAGCTCATCGCTTGTGCTTTAATCCTGACCATCTGACTCCCGTGTGAATCAGGGACGATGGAACACTGCGGAGGAACTCTCATGGGTAATAATACTAACCTGACGCCTCTTCGCGTTGCGCTCGTGGCGATAGGGATTATCTTCGTCGTCGGCGTATATCCTCTAACCATTCTCTGGCCGTCGGGATGGGCGTGGCACACGAGCGGCCCTTCGACTTACCTGCAGATGATTTTGGGGATTTACGCGACGCTCGGCGTTTTTCTGTTGCTCGCGGCGCGTAGCCCGCTCAACAACTTGAGCCTCATCTGGTTCACTGTCTGGTCGAGCGTCGTGCATGGCGGCATCATGGCAGCGCAGGCGCTGATCTACCCCGGGCATCGTGGCCATCTATTCGGCGACGTGCCTGCTTTGTTGCTGATCGCCGTCGTGCTCGCGGTTCTGACGCCTCGTCCAGCAAAAGCGGGAGCGTAGCTGGGTTTCGAACCGCGCCAAACATAATGGTTGGTTCAATACGGGATTCATGAGGATTCCAGCTTGCCGATTTCCTTGCGGACAAACTCGTCAATTTGGGCATCTGCGAGATGCGCGAGCCAAACAAATTTTACATGCCGGAATACAGCTGCATAGTTTTTCGATGAGACATGCCCTCTGTCGTAGAGGTCCTTGATGTCGATTCTTGCCCGAGCTCCGAGCCTCGTCTGTTTTTCGTCAATCATGCAGCCCTTTCAACCGGGATTGGCCGCTTGCTATGACCTTAAGCTTCGTCGCCTTCATCGCCCGGGCTCGAGGACGCCTGTGTGCCAGCTCTTATCCTGGGCATAGACGGCGCAGAACCAGCGTCCCCGGACCCTGCAGTGGAAAGTTGCAAAAGAATCGCATGAATCGTCCATGGGCGCCCACCACAGGAGGATGAGAAAATTCTGAATAAATTTGATTGCCAGGAGACGATTCGCGGGGCTAGGATGGCCGCAATTTGCGGATAGCGGGAGGTCTCCATGAAAGTTTCCGAATTGATTGGATCGCGCAAAGAGGTGTTTTTTGTGTCGGAAGATACCAATGTGATGGAAGCCGCGAAATACTTGCGGGAGAAGGAAGTGCGTTCGGTGGGAGTACTGGATAGTTCTGGAAAACTGGTAGGGGTATTGTCACAGAGCGACATCTCGGACAAGGTGGCGGCGGAAAATAAGTGTCCATCATGGATGAAGGTGTCGGAGATTATGAGCCGGAATTTGTTGACGGTGACGCCAGAGATGACGTTTGAGGACAGCTTGCGGACGATGGAGAAAAATGGCGTGTACCACCTGCTTATTCTGGACGCGCAGAACAGGTATCAGGGGATGTTGTCGGTCAGCGATTTGCTGAAGGTGCTGGCGGCGGACCATAAGGGGCGGGCGGATTTATTGGAATCGTATATGTTCCCGTCTCGGTAGATTCCAAGGACAACGAGGAATTAGATTTGGGAGAGTGGGTGGGGTGTGCCGGAAGAACGAGAAAAGGGAGCGCAACGAGTTAGGTTGAGGGCTTTCAGAAAAACAGTGCGCGACTGTGTACTTCCCTGCGGTGGAAGAAATTGAAAAGAAGGAGAATTAAAGCAGAGGCGCAGGAGGGCACCGAGGAGAAAAAACGCACGAACCAGGCTCAGAGGCCCAGAAACAAGTGGTGCACCCTCAGGCTGAGTGGATACTGGGACCGCCCGAGCAGTCGCACGCCGCCGCACTCCAAAAGAGATGGCGTTAGGGGTGGGGCGAGACTGGGGTCACTTGTTGGGCGAGTTGTTGCTGGATTTGGTCGCGGAGTTGTCTGGCGCGTTGGCCTGCGGGGCTGTTGGGATCGAGCGTGAGGTAAGTGTCGAGGTCGCTGAGGAGGGCGGGATAATTTTTCTGGAGGAGATGGATGTTGGAGAGCAAGCGGTAGACGATGGGGACGCCAGGGGCAAGGGTGCGGGCTTGTTCGGCGGAGGCGAGAGCATCTGGGAGACGGTTTTGGTTTAGCAGGGCGCGGCCGAGTTCGTAGTGACCCAGCCACAGATTAGGATTGAGCTGAAGGCCAGCGCGAATGGTTTTCTCGGCATCGGGGACGTCGCCGCGATCGAGAAGGAGCCCGCCGAGTTGGATGGAAGCGTCGGCAAGAGTGTGGCCGCTGAGTTCGAAGGCGCTGCGGAAAAAAGTTTCGGCGTTGGCGCGATCGCCGAGAGTGAAATGAGCGATGGCGAGTTGGAAGGCGGCTTCGTAGTAGGTGGGAGCGAGCGCGAGGGCTTGCTGAAAATCGGCGATGGATGCTCGCGCGTCCTTTTGCTGATACAGCTTTCGTTTGCCGGAATCCATCAGTTCGCGGGCTTTGAGGGGCATGGAAAGTTCGTGGACGGAGACGGTGGGGGCTTGCGGCGCGTTCTTTTTGTCGACGGGGAGCGGCCTGAGGTAGATGACAAGACCATGATCGGAAACGATGGATACATCGATGGTCGTGGAGAAGGGCTCGTAGCCGGGTACGTCGACGGTGATTTCGTAAACGGCGCGGCGTAAACCGCCGAAGCGGAATTGCCCGTTGTCGAGAGTGGCTTGGGTTTCCAGAAGGTCGCGCTGCTCGCTGTAAAGATTTACGTTTACGTTTTTGGCGGGATTGGAGTCGGCGCGATAGCACACGTTGCCGGCGATGGTTGCGGATTTTTGTGCGCAGATGAGCAGAGGAGATAGGAAAGAGAGAAGGAAAAATAAGGGAGCGAAGCGCCGGATCATCGAGAACCCCCTGACCGGCCGAATACGGAGAGAGTATAGCACTGGGGAGGAGAGCAGGAGAAAAGAGTTAGGAGTTTGGGTTTTCCTGATCGGATTATTGTTTGGATATGTTTTCAGCGGCTTGGTTTGCGCGTTCTTCTGGCTTGATGAGTCTTTTTATCATTGTCGAGAAACGAATCTGATCCTCGCTGCGAACACTCTTGAATTGTAGACCTATTCCCACTCCAGTCTTAACGTACCGCACGGTGGCACTGGCCCTGATTTCCCCGTCCTCTACGAGAAAATGGAGTTCAACGGTCGCGTCGACAGGGCATACTTTCGATGTCTCGATAAAAAGACCACCCACACTCAAATCTTTAACCCGTGAGGTATCTTCCGTTCGACCACACCGCCAGAGGACCCACACGCCCTGAGGCGTGTCAACCCGCTTGTTGTGCCTTCGCGAATGAAGAACCTGCTTTTTCAAGGTGCGCTCGCTTGTGCATGTGGCTTCCGCCGAACTCAGGGTGCACTCTTACCCAAGAGTGGCAGTATCACGCCACACTCAGCAAGTATTTCATGAATAATAGTTGCCAAAAATGCATCGGTATATGTCCGCACCCCAGGGACTGCAGATCGGGACACGGATAGCTGGTCGTCGCGAGTCCGCGCAGAAATGGATGCGCCGTGGATTTCCCTTCGGCACACTCCCATCTGTCAGTGGGTCGACTCCATTGAGGAAGGGAGTCCGTTTGGCGTCAGTCTGAAAGGGTCAGCTTTGTGTCGCTGGCGTCCAGCATCTCTCGGCACTGTTAATGAACCCATTACATTGGTGCAAGTAATTGCGCACATCGCTCGGTGGTCGGCCTACTCTAGTAAGAACCAGACGACTTTCAGTCGGGTCGTCCCATCCTGAAGGCGAAATAAGGCGGTTTTATGTACCAAATTGTATTGATAGGGTCGCTTGTCGTGATTCTGCTTGCCCTTTTGGTGGTTAGGCTAATGAAAGTACCGCAGCGCAAGAAAAGGTGGATGCCTGACATTCGACGGGTAGTTTAGACGGATACGGGTAGCTCCCGGCAAGTCCACTAACTCAGACCCCCGTGTCGAATTCAGTCGTAGCTAGAGCTGCCGCCTTGTTCGCCTTACCGTTACCCTGTGACGCAGGGCACATAGGGGAAGTTCGCCCAACCGTACCATCTCCCCGAAGCCTCCGAGCAAGGACAGATACGCCTTTTCAGAACTCTTCACGTTTATGGGGGCCTCCATTTAGGATCTGCCGTGATTGGTCAGTACGTTCGTATGTTGGTCGCCCCCTATGCCACAGGAACCGTGAAATCAGCACGGTTTCATGCAGGGAAGGTGCGCTTCCTGTTTCAACACGACCCCCGATTCGCCACCAAATTGCCGGATGTTTGGTTGCTGGACAGCGAGCTTGAGGAGTGGGTTCGGCCTGCAGACGAAGAGGTCGCAAGAATAAATAAGCTGGCGCAGAGCAAGTGAAGTGCTTGAGGAAACATCGACCAACGATGCTGTCCACTCTGCAGTGACCCGTTGAAGTAACCATGTGAGTGGTCTTTGATGGGCGTCCGGCGTGTGTTATAAATTCCAGATGCCGAAAACCACAGAGAAGTGGCTGTTATTCAAGTATGTTGCTGGCGAGTTCACGCCTTTGTCGAAGCCCCTGAAATCAAAACAGCTGGCCGAGAAAGCGCGTTCGAAGTACCCGGAGCGGGAGCGGAGAATGATTGCGGTCGGCGTGATCCGAGCCAATACTTAAACAAGCACCAAATCAATTTTTTGGTGGGCGCTGGCGTCGTCTGCCATTTGTCGCGCTAAACAACGGACGCGCCACCGATAACGTGCGTTCTGCTAGGTGTAAAGCGTGATAGGTCAGATCTCGGAATGTCGCGACGGATAGCGACTTACTTTTACGACGCGCGCAGCACGATAGGCGTCGAGCTCAGCAGTAGTGATCACATACTGCGTCTCGAGCGGATGGTTAGCATGTGCTGCCAATTCCGCCTGGAGTCGTTGTGCGCAAATATCCGGAGCATCCTGATAGCGGACGCGGTGGGAAAGAAAAGCTTCGTTGGCTATGTTCACCGTGAATTCGCGCTCCATGCCGGCTTCCCGCACCTGGAAGGTGTACTCGCGCACCAGCAACTTCGCCTGGAAACCGCGGTACTGGACAAGGACCCCTTCGCTCACTTGGCACCTGGCACGAACACGGGCGAGCTGAGCGGGGGCGCCGGGCTCGCCGCTTTGACGCGTTTGGCGCGGCGGCGTTTCGGTGGTACTCCTTCGGCGGGTTCAATGGTCATCAGGCTGGTGACGAAAATCTTCATTCCATGAGCATCGAAGTCAATCGTAGTTCGGTCGGAGTCGCGTTTCACGATGACTCCGCAACCGTACTGAAAGTGCTTAATGTACTGGCCGGTTTCAAGAGTTGCCAAGAATCCTCCTCATGAGAAAGACACACTGCTGTGCGGTGATGACCTGTGCCGGCAATGCTAGAATGGCCGGCCGCGACTAATAGCGGGACCCGCCGCGACCAGATCGACCACCCGAATAACCGCGTCCCCCACCAGAACGATCGCCACCACCGCCTCGGAATTCTTGCGGACGGGCTTCGTTGACCTGCAATGCCCGGCCTCCGATGTCCAAACCGTTGAATTCGCCTATGGCCTTGGCGGCATCGTCTTCGGGCGCTAGTTCCACGAAGCCGAATCCGCGCGAGCGGCCGGTTTCCCGGTCGGTGATGATGCGCGCCGATCCGACCTTATAGCCCTTGCCGGTAAACAACTGCAGCAGGCTGTCTTCTGTCATGCTGAACGCGAGATTCCCGACATATAGTTTTGTCATACTGTTCCTTTGTTCTGACTCGATCGACCGCCCCGCCATCAGATAGCAGTGTTGAATTGGGTAATTGCCGAAAATTCGCAGCAGCGTTCAGAAAATCCGCTCAGGCAATGTTTTGAACATCGAAATCAGGAAGCCGCGGCGGCGGCTATTTGGTGAAAGGTGGAGTGGGCGACCATGTATGTGTGGATGCGCACGGCACCTTCGATCAAGCCGCTGAGAAGGTTGGTCACTTCTTTGAAGGCACTGCCGTCGTAGCGTTGCGCATCCTCGCTGGATGCCCAGAAACTGTAGGCGTAAATCTCTTTTCCACTCTGAGAGATCAGCGTGAGTTCATCGAGAAAACCCTTCTGCTTGCGTAGCAAAGGGATAATTTCATTTTCCATTTTTTGGATGAATTGGCCGGCAGTGTCTGACTTCAAACGCACGGAAACTTTACGAGCGAACATGGGACTCTCCTTGTAAAGACCAAGGGAGTCGTCAGGGTGAAGTGGATGGTCCGAAGACCTGAAAGCAGCCTCGATCGTTTTGTTAGCATGACGTACTTTACTCATATTGTCAAGTGATTGGCGATCCGATACGATAGGCTTTACCATTATGGTTAATCAGAAAGGATCGTATGGACGTTTGCCTGCTAATCCAGCAACGGCTCAAGGAACTGGGCTTGGAACAGCGTGATCTCGCGTCTGCCGCGCAGGTTACGGAATCCTACATCTCCCAATTGCTGACCCGCAAAAAAGCCCCTCCGGCGGCCAATCGCACGGACATTTACGAGAAGATGGAGGCCTTCCTGAAATTGCCGAACGGTCATCTTTCCGCCACGGTCGAAGACCAGCGCAGGGAAGAATGGAAAAGAAAACTGGCCGATCCTCCCAGGCCTCTCTATCGGGAGATTCGGGAAGTGATCTTGCGAAAGTGCCGTCGCGAACGGCACAAGCTGGTACGTGAGATTTTCGAGAAGCAGGCATTCGGCGAGTTGGAGCGACTGGTAACGCAGAAGCTTCTGGATGTAACGAAGCGAATTGCCAGGGAAGAACTGGAGAATGAAGACTGGCTGCGCAGCGTCGCAAAGTTACGCAGCCAATCGTATGAAGAAGCGCGGACGATCATTTTGGATTTTCTGGATACCGACGTATTTAATATCTCTATTGCGCACTGCACCACCTTTTTGGCTCCGATGATCGAGTCCTGGGACATCGACTTGGCGACTTTCTCGATCGAAGTGCTCTTGAACCGGCTGTTGTCTCCCGTCCGGGTGGTGCATATCGAATTTGTAGAGCGAGACGAAGTCGCACAGGTCGAACCTGGTTTCGAAGAGTTTCTGAATCTTCCTGAGTTGCGAGGGAATGCCACGCCGGAGGAACTAGCATTCCTGCGCATTCTCGGTTTCCGGGGACGACGCCCCACGGCCCTGTTCTACTACAGAGAACTCCAGAACCTTCGGGATCCTCTGCATTTCCGCGACGGCTCACTGCTTCAGCTACACAAGCGAGGAGACGCTGCCATTATGGAAAAGGAAAGACAACTTGCCTCACGTAAGATCGCCATTCGCCGTTGGACAAAAAGCAGGGGGAATCCCCGCAAGCGGAACAACTAGTATTGGCCTCGGTTCGCCCCTCTCAGTTTTTCTCCAGCAAGCGCCCGGTTGGGATGGCGCATCAGGCCCAAGGGGCCCAAGGGGTTTCTTCTTCAACACAAATCACGATCCTGTGTTATACTGTTCCCACGCTTAATGCATGCGGTTGGGTTGTGCGGTCCCTCTGGTTTAGCGCATCTGAGAACACCCGCCCTCAGTTTCCTCCGTTCGTCTTCAGCGTAATTCAAACATAAGTCTGGAAATCCGGACTGCTTGGTTCGCTCCAATACCGGTGCGTCCCAGCAACTCCGCCAGCAAGAAAGCAAAATGGAAAGTTTTTCAGAACTCTCAATCTCTCCTTCTTTGAAGGAAAAACTCAAAACGTCTCGCTTCGTGACCCCCACTCCGGTGCAGGCCGCGGCCATCCCGCAAGCACTCACGGGAACGGATGTGATCGCGACGGCCCAGACGGGAACCGGCAAGACCCTGGCGTTCCTGATCCCGGTGATCGAAAAATTGTCGCAGAACAGGGCTCCGGGCGTTGCCGCGCTGGTGCTTGTTCCCACGCGAGAACTCGCAATGCAAGTGGTCGCACAGTACGATATGTTGCGCACCAAGCAGGAGCAACCCGCGGCGTTGGTCGTTGGGGGGCTGCCGGAAAGACGGCAACTCGATGCCCTTCGCAAAGGTGCTCGCCTCGTTGTCGCCACTCCCGGCCGGTTGGAGGATTATCTCGACCGCCGCCTAGTAACACTCGCTGGCGTGAAAACCCTCGTGCTGGATGAGGCGGATCGTATGCTGGACATGGGATTCCTTCCGGCCATCCGGCGCATCGTCGGCAACCTGCCCAAGGAGCGCCAGACGCTGTGCTTCTCCGCCACCATGGAGAGCGCGGTGGCCCAGTTGGTGAAGGACTATACCAGAAACTCCGTGCGGCTGACGTTTGGTTCCACGTTGAAGCCGTCGGAGAACGTTCGACTCCAGGCCTTCGAAGTACCCAATGACGGCAAGCCCGAAATGCTGTTCAATCTCGTTCAAAAGGAGAGCGGCCGCTGCCTAATTTTCTCGCGCACCAAGCGCGGGACAGAGCGGATCGCCAAGAGTTTGAACCGCCAGGGCATCAACGCCGCCATGATTCACGGAGATCGCTCGCAATCGCAGCGGACTTCCGCCCTAACCGGCTTCCAACGCGGGCATTATCGCGTGCTGGTGGCCACGGACGTGGCTGCGCGTGGCATTCATGTGCAGGACATCGCGCACGTCATCAATTACGACCTTCCGGAGATGGCCGAGAACTTCATACACCGCATCGGCCGCACCGGACGCGCCGGGGAGCGCGGTGTGGCTTCCACTTTTTTCCTGAGGGAACAGCGCACCGATCTGTTTCAACTTGAGCGCACGCTCGGCATCCGGATGGAACGCATGACCGGTCATAAAGAGCAATCTGAGCGCAACGAAAGTATTCGAGGAACGAACGAGCGAATATTCTCGGGCTCACGGCCGACCCTAGTTCGTCTGCCTGGCGAACTTCTGCAAGCCCAACTGGAAAGCTAGACTCCGCACGCGACAGGTGGGTGCATCGCAAGATTTGCCCACTTTAGCGCAATGTACTGTAAGGCGCGTAATTCCAACGCCTCCGGTTTTTTTGTGCCGCGAGGTGTACACTATAGAGGTCGGTCTGGAACAACCGAATCCAGAAAACTTCGATTCGAGTGATTTGGCGAGGCGGATAATCGCCCAGACGGCCGGGCACGTCGGACGCCACAGCCGCAATACCAAACTGCCTTCCCTGCCCTCTGGGCTCTTCGAGGAAGGCTACCAATTCTGGGGTTGGTTATAGGGGAGACTTCTTTGTCGAATCTGGAAAATCAGGGTGAGATGCGCGATCTCTTGCAACTGGCCAGGGAGCGCGGCTATCTCCTGGCCAAGGAAGTAAACAAAGTTCTTCCCACCTCGCAAGACACTTCGGAAGAGCTGGACGAGCTGTTTTCGGCTCTCGAACGCCATGGCGTCGAGATCTACGAAGATGCCGCGGAGGCGCTTGCCTCCAACCATGGAAGAGATACCCAACCACACAACGGATTCCACGAGGACGAGCCAGCCTCTCAGGATGCTTTGCCCGTTGAGCAGCCGACGCATGCTGCCGAGCAAACCAGCGACCCGGTCCGAACTTACTTGCGTGAGATGGGAACGGTACCACTGTTGACGCGTGAGTCGGAAGTAGAGATCGCCAAGCGTATGGAGCGTGGCCAGACGCTGGTGATGAAGACGATGTCACGATCGCCACTAGTCCTGAAGGAATTGATCGATGTTGGCGCAGGCCTTCGTAGCGGCGGCATTGCGATCAAGTCGCTGATCCATTTCGACGAAGAAGAACTGAGCGAAGGGAAAGTGGAAGAGAAGACTCGCCAAACACTGCGAATTATCGACAAGATCCAGAAGTTGCGGGAAGCCGCGGTGGACCAGGGTGATCGGGTCCGACAGACCAGCAGGTCCGACCGACGCAAGTATTTCCGGTCTTCCATGCGGTTGGCGCGAACCCGCGTCGAATTATCCCAGCTTACCCGCTCGATCGATTTTCATGATCGCGAGCGGAAGCGCCTGATTGCCTTGCTTCGAACGACGGCCAGAAAGTTCCAATCCCTTGAGGACGACATCGCTAAGCTCAAGCGGCGCACAAATTCCGCGGGTGGAGACACTGCCGCTGCGGCTCGAAGGGAACTGCATTCGCGACGCTCGCAACGCAACCATCTTGAGCAATCCGTGGAAGTCGATCTCCCCGAACTGAAGCGCACACTGGCGCTGATCTCACGAGGGGAAGCTCAGGCTGAACAAGCCAAGCGCGAACTGACCGAGGCGAATCTCCGCCTGGTTGTCTCTATCGCAAAAAAATACACCAACCGCGGTTTGCAGTTTCTTGATTTGATCCAAGAAGGCAACATCGGCCTGATGCGCGGGACCGACAAATTCGAGTGGCGCCGCGGCTACAAGTTCTCCACCTACGCGACCTGGTGGATCCGCCAGGCGATCACCCGAGCGATTGCCGACCAAGCCAGGACCATTCGAGTGCCGGTGCACATGATCGAGTGCATCAACAAACAGATGCGCACGAGCCGCCAACTAGTCCAGGAACTTGGCCGCGAGCCCACCGTTGAAGAAATCGCCAGACGCATGGATGTTCCCGTTGATCAAGTCCGCAAGGCCAAAAAGGTTGCTCAACTACCGGTCTCCTTCGAGACGCCGGTCGGCGAGGATGAAGAAGCGCGTTTGGGTGATTTTATTGAAGATAAGGGCATCGTGTCACCCTCTGATGCCGCCATTCAACTGAACATGAAGGAACAGTTGGATAACGTCCTGAAAACACTCACGCCACGCGAAGAAAAAATAATCCGCATGCGTTTCGGCATGGAGGACGGGAGTGAACACACTTTGGAGGAAGTTGGCCAAACATTTTCGGTGACCCGCGAACGTATCCGGCAGATTGAAGCCAAAGCCCTTAGAAAGCTGCGGCATTCTTCGCGGTCCAGCAAGTTTCGTGTGTTTGTGCAAAACGCGTATTGATCCGTTGGCTCGCTGCTGGGTAAAGAAAACGACGAGCATCCAGCCCAAGGAGGCCGAATGTCCATCACTTTTCAGAAACGCCAAAAGGAAATGAAACGGTTGGAAAAACAGCGCATGAAGGAAGAGCGCCGCGCTCAAAAGAAGCTCGAAAAACGCGCCAAGGCCCAAGGCACGGACGAGGCTACACCTGCGACTGAGAACCTAGAGCAGCCTCCTGATCGCGAGTGGTAGACCGATGCGCAGCGCAATTCCGGCCGCCCATCATAAGTGATCCCCGGTCACGAGGCTCCCACACTCCGCAGTCGGTGCGTATGGTCGGCGATGATTTGCTGAAAAATCTCATGTAGGCCAATGGTCACCTTCCAATTGGGATAGTGCGCCTGGAACTTGGATAAGTCCGAAATGTAGCAGAGGTGGTCGCCCTTGCGGTTTTCTTGCACATATTTCCAATTCAACTTCTTGCCGGACATCTCTTCGGTCTTGGCAATGGCCTCCAGCATGGACACGCTGTTTTCACGCCCGCCTCCCATGTTGTAGACCTCGCCGGGACGCGGACTTGCCGCAAATTCCTCAATCGCTCGCACCACGTCATGGCTGTGTATGTTGTCGCGCACCTGCTTCGCTTTATACCCAAATACGGAATAGGTGCCGCCGGTTATCGCCACCTTTACGAGGTATGAAAGAAAACCATGTAACTCCACCCCCGAATGCGAAGGCCCGGTCAGGCATCCGCCGCGAAAAATACACACATTCATCCCGAAATAGCGGCCATATTCCTGAGCCATCAGATCCGCCGAGGCTTTGGAGGCACCAAAAAGCGAATGCAATGTCTGATCAATTCGGCAATGCTCGGTGATCCCGTTGTAGTCCTCGGGCCGCGCGTATTCCCAACGCGTCTCCAGTTCCTTTAACGGGAGTTCGTTTGGCGCATCGCCGTACACCTTGTTGGTGCTCATTAGAATGAAAACCGCTTCAGGGCAGTAGAGGCGCGTGGTCTCGAGCAGGTTGACGGTTCCCAGGGCATTCACTTCGAAATCAAGAATGGGAATATCGCGAGCCTTGTCGTGAGAGGGCTGCGCGGCGCAATGGACGATCAAATCGAACCGCTGCGCTCGAAACAGCGTTTCGAGCGCTAGGCGGTCCCGAATATCCAGGTGGTGGTGTGTAAAATTCTTCGCCACGCGGCGCAAGCGATCCAGGTTCCAAGTCGTATCGCCTGGTTCCCCAAAGAATACCCGGCGCATATTGTTGTCGATGCCATGAACCTGATGTCCCTGGTGGTCGAAGTGTTCCACAGCTTCCGACCCGATTAGGCCGCTGGAACCGGTAACCAATATCGTTTTCAAACGCATGCTCTCAGCTACGCCCCTTCCGGTAAATAGGAATTATGGCGATTGATCCGGGTCATCCACTTTTCGCCAAACCGCACGCAGAAGCTGGCATTTCAGCGCGAGAATGAAATCTTCGCTGAATAGCGGCAGCAGTGCAAGGCGAAAGGGCTGGGCACGAAGATGGGTTAATTGGTGGTTTGCGGCTCCGATGCAGACTGCGTAGCGGTGAAGTCGATTCCCCAAAAATGAGGGGCGGGCGTCAAGAACTCCACGCCGACTCGCGTGCCCCGGTTGCCGGTATCCCCCAGGAACACGATACGGCATTCCTGCTCTTCCTGCGTTTCGGGATTCACCAGCACCAGCATTTCACCATGGTCGACTTCGTGGCGAAGGTTCAACAGGCCGCCATGAGCGCTTACAACCAGGGTTTCGCAAATCTCGCGAAACTTCCGGCCGTCGTGGCTGCGACCAAGCGCCTGCAAGCGCGTTTTATGGAATACACGCAGGCTACGGCGATGTGAGGATTGGGCCAATTCAACCATGGCTCATGATGGCCTGACCCCCAAAAGCGGTCAATTGCCCTTATGGACAGGTGTTCGAGCCGGGCAAGTCTTTGGTTTGCGCACTCAACGGCAACTTGTGCACCGCGCGCTCAGGCCGTAAGATTATTTAGCGGCAACGGTGTCCTGTTCTTGCTCAAGATCCATTCCGCCGCCGCGCACTCTTTTGGAAATCACTCAGATGTTAATTTCGAAGGAGAGAACCGTTGTGCCCGAGGGCCGTACATGAACCTTACCGAATTAATCCAAAGTCGACGCGAGCGGCACCTGCAGGAGCTTTACGAGTTCCTTCGTATTCCGTCGATTAGCGCGAAAAGCGAGCACAGACCCGACGTGCAACGCGCGGCGCAGTGGGTTGCTGAGCACCTGAAAAGCGCGGGGTTCAAGACCGTCGAAATCGTGCCCACGGATCTTCACCCCCTAGTGTATGCCGAATCCTTGGAAGCTCCCGGCAAACCGACGGTGCTGTTCTACGGCCACTATGACGTGCAACCGGCGGAGCCGCTCGATCTTTGGACTTCCCCGCCGTTCGAACCCGAGACCCGCGACGGGAATATCTATGGACGCGGCACGGCGGACGACAAAGGGCAAGTACACATTCATCTGAAAGCGCTGGAATCTTTGCACGAGATCGCGGGCAAGTTCCCGATGAACATCAAGGTGGTGATTGAAGGCGAGGAAGAAGTAGGGAGCGTAAGCCTGTGGGACTATGTGCAGGCACATAAGGCCAAGTTGGCAGCCGATGCGCTAATCGTTTCGGATACCGCGATGCTCGGCAAAGGGGTTCCCTCCATCACCTATGGATTACGCGGCCTCAATTATTACCAGCTCGAAATTACGGGTCCGGCTCGCGACCTTCATTCCGGCGTTTATGGCGGAGCGGTGCCGAATCCTCTGACGGTCCTAACCGAGCTTTTTGCGAAACTCCATGACCAGAATTTTCGGGTCACGGTTCCCGGTTTTTACGACCAGGTCGACAAGGTTTCAGCGGCGGAGCGGAAAGATTTGAATGCGTTGCCGTGGAAGAAGAGGGATTTCGAGCGGGCTGTGGGTGCACCTGGTTATTTTGGCGAGAAGGGATTCACGACCGTGGAACGGCTGTGGATCCGGCCGACGCTGGAGCCCAGCGGAATCTGGGGCGGGTATCAGGGTGAGGGCGCCAAGACGGTGATCCCCTCGAAGGCCTACGCGAAGTTCTCCACCCGGCTGGTTCCTCGTCAGAATCCCACGAAGATCGCCAAACTCGTGGAGCAGCATATCCGAAAGCTTCTTCCCAAGACGGTGCGCTGCAAATTCGAAACCCTCAGTACCGGTAAACCTTGGGTGGCTTCCTATCGCGACCCGATCTTCCATGTCGCGCAAGTTGCCCTGCAAAAGGGTTTTGGCAAGAAAGCGGTATTTATACGCGAAGGGGGCTCAATTCCCTTCGTCACGCAGATGCATGACACCTTCAAGGTACCCTGCGTATTGATAGGTTTTGGCTTGCCGGACGAGAACGCGCACGCACCGGACGAGCATCTTGCCCTTGAGAATTACTATGGCGGCATCAAGGCCATCGCGCATTTCTACGAAGGCCTTGCCTCGCTATAGGCACGTACGCTCGAATTATAGGGTGGACAGCTGTTCGCGGCGCCCTTTGGCGTAATCGCGCAGCGCCAGATTGGCGCTCGTGATGGTTTTCAGCGCTTCAGCTACGGCTGGCAAGTCCCTTCCGCGCAAAATAACGTACATTTCATCCTCACCCAGCCCGGTATACACCCGGTTTCCGATGCAACCCAAGCTGGTGATTGCGCCGTTCTGCAGGGAAGCGGGCAAAGCCATGCAGGTTGGCCTGCCGAGCACGGGAGCCGCGCCGCCGACACCGGCGCGATTGGCGGCTTCCTGCAAGAGCATTGCACCTGCTGGTTTGATTGCGAAAAGCACGACGTCGGGCACGGTGGCTGCCTCCCCCAGCGGCGAGTACAGTATGGCCTTGGGCGCCTTGGCTAGGCGGGGAATCTGCGGAACCTCCTCGGGCTGCACATATCCCAGTTCGAACATCATTTTCAACGTTTGTTCAGTTTCCTTTTCCCGTGCGGGCGATAGAGGAATATTGTGGGTGTAGGCACCCACGGCGCAGTTGAAATGGTTTTCCGGTACGGTATAGAAGGTACGCCCTTCCGCGGCAAGTCGCCAAAAGCTGCATCCGGAAGGCTGCATGCCGTCAAATTTTTCAGCAGCGGGAATGTCTTGCAAGAATGTGACCGCCACTGGCCTGCGCACGGCTTGCGTCACTGCCGCGATCTGCCGTTCGAGTTCTGCACCCTGCCACGCCGCGCTCATAAGCTTTTCTCCTTAATGCATTTGGAATTAGGAAGGATAGCATGCGCCAGGGAAGCGGTTAGCCGCAGGGCGGACCGCTGCGACCCGCATGGAATCTGGGGTTTTGCACATGCCCCTAAAAAAAGCGCATTTTTCCCTTCATTTTTGCGGTTTCGCCCTTGCGTTCCTTGTCTGCGTTCGTTTATAGTTCCAACCGGCCCGAGTTTTCCATCGAAAAATAGGGGTTTTTCGCTCGTGGCTGGCCTCGATTCGTTCGGGGTGGAGAGACAAATCCAGGAGGATAAGCAGACTAAATGGCAGCTAAGCCACTGAGCAAGACCAAAATCGTTGCACACATCGCCGAGAAAGTGGGCACGTCGAAGAAGGCGGTCGCGACTTTCTTTGAAGAACTTCATAAGCTCGCCGTGAAGGAAGCCAAGGGCGCAGCTGGTAAGTTCGTCATTCCCGGAATCGGCCGTGTGGTGAAGGCTCATCGCAAGGCGCGCATCGGTCGCAATCCCCAGACCGGCGAACAGATCAAGATCAAGGCCAAGACGGTGGTTCGCCTCCGTCCGGCCAAGGTCCTTAAGGACGCCGTCCTCAAGTAGTTTTTTCTCCCAGCTCGGGAGGAAAGAAGATTAGAAATCCCCGGAATCTCTGAGCAAGTCAGCTTCCGGGGATTTTTCTTTGCCGCTATTCACGGGACAGGAATGAATTGCGGCACTTCCGGCTGTGGAGCCTAGAGCGTCTTGACGTACGCGATAACGTCTTTAATTTGGTCGGGTTCCAGGACGTCTTTGAATGGCGGCATCAACTGATCGCCATTCTCAATCCAGGTTTTCAGGCTTTCGTCGGTGATCTTGTTTCCGTTGACACTAAAGGTTCCACGCTTGGAGAGGCCTTTCAAGCCCGGCCCGATCTTTTTCTGGTCGCTGGTGTCGTAGTGACAGATCGAACATTTTTGCTGAAACAACGATTTGCCCCGCGCCACGGCAGCGGAATTCACCTTCTTGCTGGAACTTTGCGCCAATAGGGCTCCGGCGCACAATAAGGAACCGCACACCGCCATCACCAGAATACCTTTTATATTCCGATTCACTTTTCCCCCATTCTCTCCGTTACCGGCCTGTCTTGCTCGTTCATTTTCTCTATTCTATGGCCGAATTTCCACTCCACCCCGTCAGAAGGGACAGGTTGTGCTTTTGCACAGCTAGAACTTTCGTACCTTTGACCTTCGGCGATTCGCCCATTCACAATGGCGTCATGAATCAGGAGACCCTGACTCGCGCGTGGGAGGTGTTGCAAGACGCTTATCAAGCGCAGATGGAAGGCGACTACGATCGGGCCGTCGAACTCTATCAGTCGTCCCTGGATCTTCACCCTACCGCCGAAGCCCACACCTTTCTCGGCTGGACCTATCATTTTCAAGGCAAGCTGCTCGATGCCATCGCCGAGTGCAAACGCGCCATCGAACTGGATCCCGATTTCGGCAACCCTTATAACGACATTGGGGCGTACCTGATCGAACTCGGTCAGTTCGACGAAGCCATTCCTTGGTTGCAACAGGCGGTGGAAGCCCGGCGCTACGAGCCGCGGCATTTCCCGCATTACAATTTGGGCCGTGCGTATCTAGGGAAAGAAATGTACGGGCAAGCCATGCGCTGCTTCCAGGAGGCCTTGAACCTGGAGCCGCGCTACTCGCTGGCACGCCAGGCGCTCGAATCGCTGCGCCGCATGGTCAACTAGTCGTTAGTTTTCCGTCCTCAGTTGTAAGCCAAGGCTGCAGTTCTGACCCGCTCATAGGTTCCTCTCTGCGGCGCCCGTGGATGGTTTCACCACTCGATCGTAGATCCACAAGAGCAGTGTTGTGGCCATGCCGATTGCAGTGAGCGCCCACAAAAATAACTGCGGACGATGTTGTACCTCTCCGAAACGGTGCAATAGCAAGCCCCCAATCGGTCCAGAAGCGAACGCGCCGATGCCCAGGGGCAAAAACGCGAAGCCCATGTAGGTTCCCTGTTGGCCTGGGGGCGCGAGTCGCGAAATATAGTCGTAATAACGAGGCTGCTGGATCAGTTCTCCCACCGCAATGACCACTAGGGTGCCATACGCGGCGATGATGCTCGCGTGCAGGGCCAGCACCGTAAATCCCAGCATGGAGATCAGCGTGCCAAGAACGACCGCGCGAAAGGCGGACATTTTTTGCGTAAGCACACTAAACACGACGGTGAACGCGATGACGATCAGCGGGCCTGTGGAGAGCATTCGCTCGGTGTCCGCGGTCGGATTCACGTAGTCGTGCACGTAGATCGGCAGGGTGACGAATTCCTGCCAGTAAACGATCCAGTAGCCGGAAAAAATAAGCAGGAACAGCATGAATTTCGGGTTGCCCAGAACCTTCAGGAAATTTCGCAGCGTTACGCTGAGGCTCTCGGTAGCCACATCGCCGGACTTACGAGGCTCGCGAAAAAAGAGCAGCACCGCAAAGAACATGACGAACACGCTGAAAGCCGAAACGCGAAACACATTTTCCACGCTAAGGTTTTTGTGCACCCAGGAGGCGACGAAGGGCCCAAGCGCGCCGCCGATGTTCACCAGCGTGTAGTAAATGGAGTATCCGATGGAGCGCACGTTCTCATTTGAGGCTCGCGCGGTAGTGCCTACCACGCTGGGCTTCACGAGGGCGATTCCCAGTGCCGGCAACATCAGGACCAGAGTCACCAACACCACGAGTGGAACCGCGGCGCGCACCGGGCCCATCCACGGGGAGGCCAGCGAACCCAACAAGAAGTACGATCCAGCAAGGATCAAGTAAGCCAGCGAAAGCGCGCGGCGGAAACCCAGGCGGTCGGCCATGGCGCCGCCAAAGATCGCCAGGAACCACACCAATCCACCAAATAAGCCAGCGAGATTGGCGGCTCTTTCTAAGGGAAAACTGAGTGTTTCGTGCAAGTAGCGTGCGAGCGAGGCGAAGGCGGCGTAGTAAGAAAGCCGTTCAAAGAGCTCGCTGATGTTGGCAACCCAGAAGGCGCGCTCAAACCCCTGCTTCACATCTTGTAGCCGCTGCGCAAAGCTCATCGCGCCTCCGTCGCACTGAATTCGCGAATCATACTACGTCGTTGCCGTCGAGCCGCGCGAACTTGCAGGTGTAGCTTCATGGCGATTTGGTTTCGGATGGTGGTTGGGGTGCGGCGTTCCACATTTCCTGCTGAATCTTCCATGCGCCGCCTTCGTTTCTGTGAAGGATGAGTAGAATGTTTCCGCGCCCCTCGATCGTAGGTTTACCTTCGGAGGACTGCAGAACTTGGTGCTCGATTCCCCATTCGTAGGCCCAGTCATGCATGGTCTGCATCTGCCGGAAATCGAGTTCCATGGTCGCCAGGTGATAACCAGCGAGTTGCGCCACCGCATCATCAAAGAACTTTCCAATGGCCTGCTTGCCTCTTAACGGAGCCATTCCCGGCAGGAGGCTCACTCCGTCGTCGGCCCACAGGGACAGGACTGCGGCATTATCCATTTTCAGATGTGCGGCGATGAATTTCTTGTTGAAATCGGCAATCTCGGCTTGCGCGGAATCGGTTTGCACGCGAATGTTGCAGGCGACGAGTATGGAAGTGGCTGCGACCGCCAACCACGATATGCATAGGACCGTGCGACGTTTCATGGCTTCTCCTCGCGCTGCCCGCCGGGCCGCCACCAAGATACCCCGGAATGTCCATCGCTCCCATAGCCCGTAACGCAGAACCCCGGCATTGCCGAAAGGCTGTGCTGCAGGGTAAGGTTTCTCTGCGTGCAGCGGACCGGTTCAGCCGCATCCACGGGAGAGCAGGGAGGGATACCATGGGGTACCTACTGGTACGTCATAAGGTGAGGGAGTTCCACGAGTGGAAGCGAGTTTTCGATGCGCACAAGGATGCGCAACGCGATGCGGGATTGCGAATAGAACGGGTGCTGCGAAACTTGTACGAGCCGAATGAGGTCTTTCTGTTCTTCGAAGTCATTGATCTGGCCAAGGCACGAGGCTTCGTATTCTCGCCAGAGGTGCCCAATGCCCAGGGGGAGTCCGGAGTTGTCGACAAGCCCGATATTTATTTTCTGGCTTGACGTTGTAGCGCATCTCGTCCCGCAGGCTCCCACAATTCGATGGCGTTCCCTTCGGGATCGTACCGCCGGGCGAAGCGGGCATTTGGATCTTCTTTGGGATCCACTTCAACGGTGGGCCTGCTGCTGCCAGGGGAGGACGTGGTAGTCCTCGGGCCCAAAATCAATACCAAGATGCTGGTGATACCACCCCGCGAGTACTTTTGGTCCGCGGGCATGAAAGAAGACGCCACCGATTCCAGGGACCTTCTCCATCGCCACTTCAATTCGCAAGTTTCTATCTACGGTTTTGGCTTCTCGGATTCTTGCCTTTGGCGCTCCTCGGTCCATGGGGGAACGATTCCTATAGAGCGGGCATAGGCGATGGACTGTCCCAGGTGCTCACCGTATTGACCCGCTACCATGAAGAAGCTGCCTCGCATAGTGGTTTGGCCGCGTGGTGTCTTGATCTCCTTGTCAAGGTCGGCGTCCTTCAGCGCGAGGATCGCCGTACGCATCTGCGCAAAGGAATCCTTCAATGCCTGGAGCACCTTGGGCTTGTCTGTGGCGTAAGACGTCATTGCCTTTGTGTCAATACCAGCGGGAACCGGCGTGCCGAGCATTTTCGCAATGTTGTAATTCATGCCCACCACGTGCATGTACACCTCGCCAATCGAGCGAACGCCTTCGACGGGACGCCAATTGTACTTTTCTGGAGGGACGGCCTCGGCGAGGCGCTCGAAGCGCTGCTCGAAGTAGGAAATCTCGTCCAGAAATTCGAAGCGGGCCCCCGAAGTCGGCGCGGTAGGGGCAACCACCGTGGGACGCTCAGGGGGCTTTTGCGGCGCTTGAGTATGGGCGCTCAGGAGCACGGCAAGTAACCAGAACAGGAGACCGAACTTGAGCATCGCTCACCCCCAATGAGCAAGCGAACATTCTATAACGAAAAAGGCAACATTAACGCGCATCGACGAGGGCGTGCGAGGCGAACCGCAACGAAGCCGGGAGATGCTCGGCGAAATACGACGGATCATGACGACCGGGATAAATGTGGAATTCATGGGCAATATGGCGTGAGGTCAGGATCTTATCGAGGGCAGCCGCGCCAGCTTCGAATCCATAGTCGTCCTGATCGCCGCAATCGAAATAGATTTTCAGGCCCGTGAGATTCGCGGTGCGCGCCAGAGCAATGGGGCTGTTGCGCTCCCAGAAGGCCGCGTCCGGCGGACTTCCGAATACCGCGCCGAGAACTCGGGAACGGGGAGAATTTGGCGTGGGACCCAGAAACGCAGGCAGTTTTTCGATCAACGCTGCACTGTGCGCGCTGGCGGAGATAAAAAGCTGCGGATGACGGAACGCCAGATGCAGCGCGCCGTAGCCTCCCATGGAAATGCCGGCCATCGCGCGATGACCGCGGCCGGGCTCAACCCGATAGCGTTTCTCAATAAACGGAAAAAATTCCTCGAGTAGGAAATCCTCGTAGCGATCCTTGCCGTCCCTGGAGTTGATGTAGAAGGTGGCGTCTCCTTCGGGCGTGGCAATCAGGAAATCCTTGAGCTCGCCTTTCTCGCGCATGTCTTCGGTGAGATTCCACAAGCCGGAATGAACGAAGAACTGCTCGTTGTCTCCCAGTCCATGGAGAAAATACAGGATCGGGAAATGGCGGGTTTTGTCCGTGTCGAAGGAAGCCGGAAGCACGATGCAGTAATTTACCGGGCGGGAAAGAATTTTGCTTGGCAGCGAATTGCATTCGACGCGTCCAGTGGCAGCGAAAGTGGTATTGGATAGCCCAAAGAGAAGAGCGAGGAGAACTCGCAAATGAAATTTATTCATAGCGCAACGCATCGACGGGATTCAGCTTGGCGGCCCGCGAGGCAGGATAAAGTCCTGCGAGAAGGCTGACCATCACGGCGAACAGGAGCGCGAGGAAAACCAGCCACCCGGGTACGGAAGAAATGTCGATGGGGTTGAGACTCTGGCGTTTGAGATAAACGTTCGTGCCGAAAGAGATGGCGCGCCCAAGCAGCCACCCGAATCCCACGCCCAGAATACCTCCAAGGAATCCCATCACTCCGGCTTCGACAAAAAACAGTTGCTGGACGTCCGAATCGGCAGCGCCAAGAGCCTTCAGAACTCCAATTTCCCGCCGCCGCTCGAGAATAGCCATAACCAGAGTATTCACGATGCCCAGTGTGGCGACGGCGAGAGCGAGGCTGCCAAAAATACCCAGAAGGAGATCGAATACAGAGAAAAACGTGCGTAGCGATTTGGACGCGTCGAGCAGGGAGAAGGCATTGAATCCGAGATTCTTGATAGATTCTTCGAGCGCTTCCACCTGAGAAGGGGATTTGGCGCGTACAGAAAGGGAAGCGTAGGTGACCTTGTCCGGTTCGTTTGTGCCGCGCACAATATCGCGCAGATCGTTAACCTGTGCCGCACGAAGGGTCGAAGCGGTTTGCAGCGGCATGAGCAGCCGAGCGTTGCCGATGCCCCCGTATCCCGCGGCCGGTTCGGTGTCCACGATGCCCACGATTTTCAAACGGAGTTCCTTGGGCACCACGGAAAACCCGCCACCTGGCCCTTCATTATTTGGAGAATCACCGCTGGAGGCTGCGGGAATCGCCTGACGTTCGGCGTAGCGCAAGATCAAATCCTGACCAATCAGGGAGTTCGGACTCTCGGAAAGTTGTTTCGCGAATTCGATCTGCAGGATCGCTTCGTTGGCGCTGCTGGTCGAAAAGAAATTTCCCTGCATGCCGTCAAATGCGCCGGAATTCCGCGAGGATTCCGGCATGCCCGCCACCACCGTGGCGTACGGCTTATCGTGGAAACGCACTTCAGTGAAGAAGCGAACCTGAGGATAGACCTCGATCACGTTGGGGAGTTTTTCCAGCTCGAGTCGAGCGCCCTCGTCTAGCGCGCGCGCGGGCTTATCGGACGCAACCTCGCGTTGCGGCCGGCCCATGCCACGAAAACTGTTCTTGGGGGTCACGAAGATGGTGTCAAACAGCCCGCTTTGCGAAAGGCGTTTGGAGGCCAATTGCTGCAGGCCGACGCCCAGAGAGAGCATAGCAACCAGCGAGGCCACGCCCACGGCCACACCCACGGTAGTCAGAGCGTTCCGCAGGATAGCTTCACGAAGGTTGCGAAGGGCCAGATCTGTGAGGTCCTGCGGTTTCATTGCGCGGCCCCTTGAAGAGCGGGCGTGATGTGTAGCAACTTGCCGTCTCCCATGGTTGCCAACCGATCGGCAAAACGCTCGGCCAGCGGGCGCTCGTGCGTCACCATGATGATGGTCATGCCCATGGTGGTCTGCAATTCGCGCAACAGCGAAAGAATCGTTTCACCGGTGACAGAGTCCAGATTGCCGGTGGGCTCGTCCGCCAAAAGGATTTTTGGGCGATTTACCAGCGCCCGGGCGATGGCCACTCTTTGTTGTTCGCCGCCGGAAAGCTCGGACGGGCGATGGCCGACACGGTGCGTCAGTTGGACGCGTTCCAACGCTTCGCGGACGCGACCAGGGCGCTCGGAACGCTCCAGTTCCGCGAGGCGCAACGGTAGCTCCACGTTCTCCTCGAGGGTCATGCGAGGCAGCAGGTTGAACGACTGAAAAATCATGCCGATGGTGTCGCGCCGATACCGAGCTAGTTCCAGGGAGGACAGCGCGGCGAGGTTTTTCCCTTCGGCGAAGATAGCGCCGGACGTGGGCCGGTCCAAACCCGCTATGAGATTTAGCAATGTGGATTTGCCGGAGCCAGAGGACCCCAGGAGAGCAAGAAACTCGCGCGGCGCGACGCGGAAGGAGACGTCAGCCACCGCGCGCACGCAGGTTTCGCCCATTTGATAGTTGCGGGAGATATGATCCAACTGGACGGCAGGTTGTGTGTCGGGCATAGCCTCATTTCATGATACGTCGGGACGCACCAAAATCTTACGTTTTGATTGGATGCGCCTGGGGAACGGAAGGTGTGGCTGGCGCTAACCCGCGCACCCGAAGCCGGCAGCGGCACTGAACGGCGGATGTGGCTGTGCTAGCATTAATATCTGCGCGAACGTATCCTGCCTGCGCGAGGAGCCTACCTGAATGCCTGCGACTATGAAGGCGTTGCGCAAAACGCAGCCTGGCAAGGGTCTGCAGATCGAGAAAATCCAGGTACCCTCGATTGGTCCGACCGACGTATTGGTGCGCGTCAAGGCTACCTCGATTTGCGGAACCGACCTGCACATCTATGGGTGGGACCGCTGGTCGCAAGGGCGAATCAAACCACCCGTCACGCTAGGACATGAATTCTGCGGGGTGGTGGAGCGCACTGGGGAAGAGGTTTCCGCGGTGAAACCCGGCGATTTCGTGAGCGCCGAGATGCATTTGAACTGTGGCCATTGCCAGCAGTGCCGGCTCGGCCAGTCGCATATCTGTCAGAACGTGCGAATCGTTGGCATCGATATCGATGGCGCGTTCGCGGAATTCGTGAAGATACCCGCGACGAATATCTGGAAACTCGACCCCGTGATTCCGGAACACTATGGCGCGATTCTCGACCCGCTGGGAAACGCGGTGCACACCGTGCTGGCAGGCGCGATCGCCGGGCAGACCGCACTGGTCACGGGTTGCGGTCCCATCGGATTAATGTCCATCGCTGTGGCCAAGGCTTGCGGAAGTTCCGTGCTGTTTGCCACCGAAACAAACGAGCATCGCCGGGTATGGGCCAGAGAGATGGGCGCGAATCACGTCTTGAACCCCCTGACAGAAGATCCGGTAAGGAAAATATTGGATGCTACCGGAGGGACGGGAGTTGACGTACTGCTGGAAATGAGCGGCAATCCCACTGCGATCCAGCAAGGATTCAAGGCATTGCGCGCGGGCGGAAGAGCTTCCCTGCTTGGCATTCCGACGGAAAATGTACCTCTGGACCTGGTGCAGGACGTCATTTTTAAGGGAGCGACGGTGCAGGGCATCTATGGACGCCGCATGTATGAAACCTGGGTGCAGATGACCGCGCTCTTGAAGGCTGGGCGCCTGAATCTGGAGCCGTTGTTCGGCGAGCGCATGGAACTGGAGAACTTCGAAGCGGCCTTCGCAAAGCTGCAAAATGGATTGGCTGGCAAGATTTTGATGTACCCAAACGGGATACAAAAATAATCCACTGCAGTAGCGACGAAACGGGGAGCACAGACATGAGCGACATCGCGACACAGCCAACAAAACACAATCCCCTCCAGTACGTGAGTGAAAACCTGCAGGAGCTACGCTCGAGGGGTGTAGCGCCCAAACTGCGTGTCCTCGAAGGCGAGCAAAAGCCCGTGTGCGTATTTGACGGCCGGGAGGTAATCAATCTCGCCTCCAACAATTATCTCGGGCTGACCACGCACAAGGCCCTGCGTAAGGGGTCCATCGAGGCGGTCCGGGAACTAGGCGTTGGAGCGGGCGCGGTTCGCACCATCGCGGGCACCATGAAAATCCACATGGAGTTGGAAGAGCAGATCGCCAAATTCAAACACGTGGAAGCTTGCGTGGTGTTTCAGTCCGGTTTCACGGCAAATGCCGGAACGGTTTCCGCGGTACTGGGCAAAGAGGATTTGATCATCTCCGACGAGTTGAACCACGCGTCCATCATCGACGGGGCGCGCCTTTCCAAAGCGACCATCAAGGTTTTCAAGCACAAAGACGTGCAGGACTGCGAGCGCATTTTGCAGGAGCACGCCTCTTTTCCCGGCAAGAAGCTGATCATTACAGACGGCGTGTTTTCCATGGATGGCGACATTGCTCCGTTGCCGGCGCTGTGCGACCTGGCGGAAAAGTACGGCTGCATCATGATGGTGGACGACGCACATGCCAGCGGCGTGTTGGGCCGGGGAGGGCGCGGGTCGGTGGACCATTTTCAGTGCCACGGGCGCGTGCATATTCAGGTGGGCACGCTCAGCAAGGCCATCGGTTCGATGGGCGGATACGTTTGCGGCTCGCGAGACCTGATTGATTTCCTGTATCTCCGTGCTCGCCCGTTTCTGTTCTCCACTTCGCATCCGCCCGCCACTGCGGCTGCGTGTCAGGCGGCATTTGCCTTGTTGGATTCCGCGGCCGGCGAAAAGCTGGTTAAGAAACTGTGGGCCAACACGAAATTCCTCAAACGCGAACTAAAGAAACGGGGATTCGAGTTCCAGGCCAGCGAAACGCCCATTATTCCGATCCACGTGGGGGATGCCGCCAAGGCGTTTGAGTTTTCACGCAAGCTGTTTGACGCCGGAGTGTTCGCGCCCGCTGTGGGTTATCCCACTGTGGCGGAAGACAAAGCGCGACTCCGCGCCATAGTCAGCGCGGCACACAAGCGCGACCATCTACTGCGGGCCGCCAATACCCTTGCGGAAGTCGCCAAGCCGCTTGGTATCGTCTGACGCGAGCTACGGTTTTCTCCTGAGTTTTCCTGTATTTTTTTCGAGCGGGCTGGCGGTTCTCACCAAATCGCAAACCAAGCTATCTCTACAAGTAGCTCAGGCGTCGCGGTTTGGCTTGGGCAACTGTTCTGCTCCCCAACGATTGCCCCGCGGCTCGTCCTCGGGTCCACCCAGTCAACAAGTAGGAGGTACCGTTCCATGAAACGCGCAGCCATCTCTGTCATCGTGGGCATTCTGTCTGTCGGAGTCGCCGCGGCGCAGTCCACCAGCGAGCCCGCCCAACAACCGAACACCGCATCGCCCGGTGCGGCGCAGGAACCCGTCATGTTGCCGGCCGGCGCTCCTATCGAGGCAGTTCTGACCAAATCGCTTGATTCCCACAAAGTAAAGAAGGGCGATCCGGTCATCGCGGAGGCTAACGAATCGACCGAAGAAAACGGCAAGACCATAATTCCGCGTGGCGCAAAACTCGAGGGGCACGTGACGCAGGCGTCGGCTCGTTCGCTGGGCGACAGCTACTCTTCGCTGGGCATCGTGTTTGACAAGGCAATTCTGAAGCATGGTGAAGTAGTCCCGCTGCAGGTAACAATTCAGGCGATCGCCGCGCCTGTTAGCAAGGCGGCTTCCACGGTGAATTCTGATCTCGGCATGACGCCCCCGGGACAGGTGGCCTCGGTAAACTTGCCTGGGAGGACTGCCGAAGGAGTTTCACCCAACGGGATGAACAGCGCCACGAATCCAAATTCCGCTGCGAACCCGAACGACGTCAATAAGGTGGCCAACACGAATGCCGGCAACGCCATGGCCGGAAATGGTGCGGTGGGTGGGACGAACGGGTCAGGCCGGCTAACCACGAACAGCCGTGGGGTATTTGGCTTGAAAGACCTCGGGTTGACGGGAGCGGCCACCCGTTCGCAGGAAACCGCTGGAGTGATCACCTCCACAGGAAAGAACGTGCACTTGGATAGCGGCACGCAACTGCTGTTGATAACTCAAACACCCATTACTTCGCCGCAGTCGTAAGCATACATTCCTAGCGGCGCGAAAGCGGGAGCGTTCGGAGGGCGAAGCGACACCGCTTCGCCTCTGCGTTATACTCGCGCGATGGCGGCCAGAACGGAAGAAACCAAAAAACTTTTTCTGGTAGATGCGATGGCTCATGTCTACCGCGCTTTTTATGCGCCCATGGTGCGCATGAACGCGCCCAGCGGATTACCCACCAAGGTTCCGTTTCTGTTCGCCAACATCTTGCGGCGGCTGATCAAGGACTACCAACCGGATTACGTGGGCATCGTGTTTGACACCAGCAAACCCACCTTTCGCGACAAGCTCTTCGAATCCTACAAGGCGCACCGACCGCCCATGCCCGATGAAATGAGCGTGCAGTTGCCGTACGTGCGGCGGCTGTGCGAAGCCATGTGCATGCCCATTCTCGAACTGGATGGATACGAGGCCGACGACGTGATCGGCACGCTGGCCAAGAAGGCGGCCGCGCAGAATCTGCAAATTCTGGTCATCTCCAATGACAAGGACATGATGCAGCTGGTTAACGATGGCGTGCGCGTTTTGCGCACCGGCAGTGGCGGCGCGAAGGCGGACACGATCGTCGATGCCAAGAAAGTCGAAGAGATCCTAGGCGTGCCGCCGGACAAAGTGATCGACTTGATGGCTCTTCTCGGCGACAACATCGACAATATCCCCGGTGCAAAAGGCATTGGAGAAAAGGGCGCCACGGAACTGATTCAGAAATACGGCACGGTCGAAAACGCGCTGGCTCATGCGGACGAAGTGCCCAACAAGCGCTACCGTGAAGCGTTACAACAACAGAAAGAGCAGGTATTGATGAGCAAGCAGCTCGCCGCGATCGAAACCGAAGTGCCTCTGGAATTGGAGCTGGACAAACTAAAGATGTGCGCTCCCAATTCCGCCGCACTGATTGCGCTCTATCGTGAACTGGGATTCAATTCGCTCCTGAAGGAACTGCTCGCTAGCGGTGTAACGGAAAATCCTGCCACACCCGCGACGGATAACGGAAGAGTTGGCGCGGCTGTCAACGAAGTGATCAAGAAAGACTACGCGCAATTTGCCGGGACCGAGGACCTACGCGGGTATTTGAAGAAATTGCCGGCGAAAGCACCGCTTGCGCTATGGCTGAATCTGGACGTGGGCGGGCGCGAGTCCGAAGGATTCGGAACGCATTTGACCGGAATTGAGTTTTCCTCGAAAGTTGGCGAAGGCCGTGCGATTTGGGCTGACGAACAAAGCGAGGCCCTGGGAGTGTTGCAGGCCGTCCTCAGCGAGGCGAAGCGGCGAAAAATTGTTCACGATCCGAAATTATTTCAGTTACTCGCCGGAAAAGCGCAAAACATCGAACACGCCACTCAGTTATATGACTATCTCTTGCGTCCGACGACCGCCAAGCACGATTTCGCGGACCTTGTGTTCCGCACCTTTAACGCGCCGATGGGCGGCGGAGCGGGCGAACGCGCGGATTATCTGCAACGACTTGCTCCGGTCCTGCGCCAACAAGTAGAAGATCAAGGCCTCGCGGACGTCTACGAGAAGATCGATCTCCCACTCGCCGGTGTGCTGGCCGAAATTGAACGAAATGGAATTCGCATCGACCCCGCCGCGCTGGCGAAGATGTCGGAATCCATGGAAAGAGAAATTCGCCGGCTGGAGAAGGACATCTGGAACCTGGCCGGGTCCGAGTTCAATGTAAATTCGCCGACGCAGCTGGCCGAAGTATTGTTCGACAAGCTGAACCTTCAGCCGCCGGGCCGGCGCAGCAAGGGCAAAGAGCGGTCTACCGCTGCGGATATTCTCGAGGAACTCGGCAGCCAGCATCCGCTGCCGGCGAAAGTCATCGAGTACCGGGAAATCGCGAAACTGAAATCGACCTATGTGGACACGCTGCCGAAATTAATTCACCCACAAACCGGGCGCTTGCATACCAGTTTCTCGCAAACGGGCACAGCCACGGGGCGGCTCAGTTCCAGTGATCCAAACCTGCAGAACATCCCGATTCGCACGGAACTGGGCCGAGAGATTCGCGCGGCGTTCGCAGCGGAGTCCGGCAAGATTCTACTTTCCGCGGATTATTCCCAGATTGAACTGCGGATCATGGCGCATTTTTCCCGCGACCCGGTCCTCGTACAGGCCTTCCGCAACGGCGAAGACATCCATGCCCGCACGGCGCAAGAAGTTTTTGGCGTCGGACCCCTGGCGCAGACCGCCGACCATCGGCGCGCCGCGAAAGCCATTAACTTCGGAATTATCTATGGACTATCACCGTTTGGCTTGGCGAAGCAACTGGGTATCGAGCAAAAAGAGGCAGCACAATTCATCAACGCTTATTTCACGCGTTACCGGGGAGTTAAAGAATACCTGCATAATGTGTTGGCTGAAACGCGCAAGACCGGTGTCGCGAAAACGCTATTCGGGCGTATTCGTCCTATTACCGAGATCAACGCACCGCAGATGCAGTTACGGAATTTTGCAGAACGCACCGCCTTGAATTCACCGCTGCAAGGTACCGCCGCCGACCTGATCAAGCTCGCGATGATCTCCATCGACGAGCGGCTGAGGAAAGAGAAGCTGGAAAGCCGGATGATCCTGCAGGTTCATGACGAATTGCTGTTTGAGGCGCCGGTAGAGGAGAAGCAGGCGCTGAAAGAATTAGTTTGCGAAGAGATGGAAGGGGTCTATAATCTGGCGGTTCCGCTCCTCGTGGAGGTTTGCACTGGGCCGAACTGGCGCGACCTCGATTAGCATAGCGGCCCGGACGTCCCCTTAGCCGCTAAACGCGTCTACCAATCAGCTGTCGAAGCTCACCGCTGACCCAGACGATTTGTCGATGACGAGAGCGTGAACGTTTTTCCATCTGCCCGAAGCGCGTGTTGACACGAACTCGATACGGAACGGGTGGGGTGTATTATGCGGCTACCAGCGGTCCTGCTAAGCATGGGGATATCTGCAACTCTCTTGGTAGGCTGCAGCGGGGGGACGGGCAGTTCCGCGCAAAGCGGAAATACTGGAGCGAATAATTCCGGGATTTCATTGACGCTCACTCCGGCTACCGCCACGGTGGTCATCGGCCAAAGTGCCGCCTTTCAAGCCACAATAACTGGAGGGAGCAACACCTCGATTACCTGGGAGGTCAACGGAGTTCCCGGCGGCAATGGCATTTCGGGAACGATCACCGCGGGAGTGTACACCGCACCGATGGCGGTCCCCAGTCCTGCTACCGTGACGGTTACCGCCGTGGCGCAAGTTGATAATTCGAAAAGCAAGAGCGCGGCGGTTCTGGTAGTATCCTCCAATCCCAATCAGGCAGCGCAAGAGGTCCCGGTGAAACTCGGAACCTCCGGCGGAAATGCGCATGACTCCAGCAAACAAGGGGCTCTGATTTATTGCTGTGGCGGGACGCTAGGCGCACTTCTCCAGCGCAACGGCAACTACTACATTTTGAGCAACAATCATGTCTTGGCTCGCAGCGACTCCGCCAGCATCGGCGATGCCATTACCCAGCCGGATTTGATCGATGCCAACTGTTCCACCGTCGGAACCACCACGGTCGCAAACCTCACCCAGTATGTGAACCTCGATGACCCTGGAACCAGAGTAGATGCGGCGATTGCCCAAGTGGTGCCTGGAACCGTGGACACCAGCGGCGCGATCCTGTCTTTGGGCGCCACAATCACGGGCAACGCCCCTGATCCAGGGGCGCCCCACGCCGGGACTGGAATCCAGGCCTATTTGGGCCAGGGCGTCGCGAAGAGTGGCCGGAGTTCCGGCTTGACCTGTTCCTCTCCCTCGACAGGCGGCGGAGTGGACGCGATCGACGTGACTACTTCGGTCAGCTACCAGAAAGGCTGCAACGCCGGCCCCAGCTTCAACGTCACCTACACCCACCAGATCTCCATAGCAGGCGGCACGTTCAGCGGGGCCGGAGACTCTGGCTCACTGATCGTCGACCAAACTACTGCTGATCCTGTGGCGCTGTTATACGGCGGCTCGGACCAAGACACCGTGGGCAATCCTGTGGCGGAGGTACTCACCGCGATGCAAGACAGCCAAGGGAACCGCCCTGCATTTGTGGGCAGTAGCGCGCCGCACCAGGTAGCAGGGTGCGCCCAGGCCGGAAACCCCGCGCAATCATCGCAGGCCCTGCTGCCACCTGTTTCCGTAGCGCAATTAACCGCAGCTCAGCACGCGCGGGACATGCATGCGCCAGAGTTGCTCGCGAACCCCTACGTGCAGGCGGTGGGCGTCGGTGCCAGCATTGATCACCCAGGCGAACCCGCGGTGATCATCTTTGTGAACCTCGGAGAGCCTAGTGCAACGATTCCGGCGCAATTGGATGGCATCGCCACACGGATCGTGCAGGGAACATCCACTGGCGTGCGTGGAGTTCTGGACGCACAATCTACTGCTCGCCTGGCGCCAGTGACGAACCCGCTCGCGGCGAACGTAATCTCGAAAGTGGAAGTTGCCCGCGTCGAATCGGTGCACGCAGCTCACGTAAGTGCGCTGATCACTCAGCCTGGAATCCAGGGCGTTGGCGTAACTTCCAGCGCAGACGCGCCGGGAGAAGGCGCGTTGCTGATTTTTGTTGTGCGTGGCGCCCCGCGAAATCCGATACCCATGATCATCGACGGCGTGCGCACGCGTATTCGCGAATCCAGCCGGTTCACCGCCGGTCGGCGCGCCAATGAACACCCTGCACCTGCCTGCCGGGTGCCGCAAAATTCCACCCGGTAAAGAGCTATGAGCGTGGTCACAGCAATACTCAAGTAGCCCGTCTAGGCTATCTTTGGGCCCTTCAGGGGCGTAAAATCATCATTAGCTACTCTCCGTTTCGCTCCCGGAAAAGTCCTACCAATCAGGGGGTATTTATGCGACGCATTGGCCTACTCATTTGCGCCATCTTGCTGGCTGCGGCAGGATTCGGCTTCGCTCAACAAACCAAAGACAAGCCCAAGGAAGGGCAAGCAGCAGAACCCGCGCCGGCCGCTATTCCTGCGGACGCCGCGGCTAAGAAGAATCCGGTTAAGCCCACGGCAGAAGGTCTGTCGGAAGCACGTAAGTTATACGGTTACCACTGTGCGATGTGTCATGGGAAAGACGGGGACGGCAAAGGTGATCTGGGGCAAGACATGAAACTGGAGTTAAGGGATTGGCGCGATGCCAGCACTATCTCGAAATACACCGACGGCGATCTCTTCTATATCATCACCAACGGCCGCGGAAAGATGGTCGGCGGCGAGGGGGATCGCACGAAGGAAGAAGTGCGCTGGAATCTGGTGAATCTGGTCCGCTCTTTCGGGCAGAAAACCACGGCCGATTCCACCAAACCGTAGTTGTTCCATTGTTCGATTCTGACGATTTGACCGGGGCCCCGCTCCCTTCGGGGCGTCCTTTTTTGCGACGCTGCGCTAAGATGCTAGTTGATTTCAAGTCATAGGGGGAGGATGAGATGGCACACGCACCGAAATTTCTGGCTCTGGTGAACGACGCGAAAAGACGAGTGAAGGAAACCAATGTGCCTGACGTAAAGCGACGCATGGACGCCGGGGAGAAATTCGTGCTGGTCGACGTGCGGGAAGAAAGTGAATGGGCCAACGGTCATCTGCCGGGCGCCATCCATCTGGGAAAGGGAATCATCGAAAGAGACATTGAGCAGCGAGTGCCTGCAGCCGATACAAAGCTGGTTTTGTATTGCGGAGGGGGCTTTCGCTCCGCGCTCGTCGCCGACAATCTTCAGAAAATGGGCTACCCCAACGTGGAATCCATGGATGGCGGCTGGAAGGGGTGGCTCGACGCTGGTTATCCGACCAAGAAAGGCTGATGCGGTCCCGCCGGTGCATCGTCCTTGGCCGGAGGAAATCGTAACCACACCGTCGAACCGCGAGTCTAATTCCCGAACTTATGAATGTGTCTTTCCTTCGCGGACGAGCCCCCGTCAGCATCATCGTAGTGATCGCCATCGCCTTTTTGTTCCTGCAACTTCTTCGACCAAACCTTCCCAACCCGCCGGTCACTGCAGAATTGCAAGTGCCCGAGGATGTGAAACAGATCCTCAAAACGGCCTGCTACAACTGCCATTCGAACGAAACCAAGCTCTCCTGGTTCGATTATCCCGTCCCGGCTTACTGGCTGGTGGTGCGCGACGTCCGCGAAGGGCGCAAGCACTTGAATTTTTCAGAAATCGGCAAACTGCCCGCGGCGCAACAGCAAGCTGCGTTGTACGAATCGATTAGCCAAATTGAATTAGGTGCGATGCCGCTTCCCCCTTATAAACATCTTCATCCGGAATCGCGGCTCACGCCGGCGCAAGTGGCCGTGCTCAAGAATTATCTTTTAGCCAGTGTTTCGAAAACGCCCGCCACACCGGCTGAGATTGCTGCCGCCGACGCGCAGTATGACAAATGGATTGCCTCCGCCGGCTCGGCGCAGAGCGTATCGCCTGCGCCGAACGGAATCGCATTCTTGCCTGGGTACAAGGACTGGAAGGCCATCAGCAGCACCGAACGATTCGACAATCACACGTTGCGGCAAATTCTGGGCAACGACATTGCCGTCAAAGCGATTGCCGAGAACAAAATCAATCCCTGGCCCGACGGAACAGCCTTCGCGAAGATTGCGTGGCTCCAGCAGGCGGACGCGAACGGGTCGGTGCACCCGGGCGCGTTCTATCAAGTGGAATTCATGATCCGCGACAGCAAGAAATATGCCGCGACCAAAGGCTGGGGATGGGCCAGATGGCGCGGAGCGGATCTTAAGCCATACGGCAAAGACAGCCATTTCGCCAACGAGTGCGTGGGCTGTCACAGCCCATTGGAGAGGACCAATTACGTGTTCACCCAGCCGATCGGCGGCCAACAATGACATACGCCGTGAGAGGCTGGTCCTTGTTGGTCTTTTCCATTTTGCTGGCGTCCTGCTCAAATGAGGGAGCGCCCGTTTCGCCATCACTCAACCAGAATGCTTCTCTCGTGGGGAAACTCCCGGCGAATCCGTTGCCGTGGAAAGTGATCAGTTCCGAGCTAAATACGAACGATGCCACCATGTCCACTTTGTACGGCAATGACGCCGCGGTGCAATATGCCAGAACTCATGCACAGCACGAGTACCCAACCGGGGCCGCATTGTCACGGGTGAGCTGGGCGCAAATGCCGGATGACCGGTGGTTTGGCGCGAAGATTCCCGATCATGTGAAGTCCGTGGAATTTGTATTTGTGCAGCAGGACGCGGGCGGGAGCAAGTCCTACTCCTATGAGAAGTACGAGGGCGCGCCGCTGGGGTTATCAACGGCGCAGCAGGGATTCACCCCAAACCAGCGTTCCGCCGAAATGCTGTCGCAGCGAGCCGCCGTTTTGCCCTGAATTCTCACGATTCCAGCATGTGCTGCCACAGGGAGAGATTGGCTGGGGCGCAAGGATTCGAAAATGAACCCCCATTGCCAGAAATCCCTCGTTAGAGAGCCTTTTTGAGCTTGAGCGACTTTAAGCGTCTTTATACGCCTACTACTCGCCAAAAGGGTAGTAGAAACGCGCCCCGTGGCCCCCTCAGTGCCAGAAAGATAGTCAAAGGCTTGCTTCGCCATGCCAAGTCGAGCACCACTCTTGATCTGTATTCGCAAGCGATGGATGAGTCAAAGCTGGCGGCGCAGAGAGACATTGCTCTGGCGATTACGGGCAGTCAACAGCAGGCCAATTAGGTTGCGAGACTGGACGGCCGATGAAAATCGCACGACGTCTGAAACCTCACGATCAATTGGATTCTTTCGCATCCTTATATCCGAGGCGCAGCACTCCTTCCTTTTTTCCGCTGACCGAACCTCGGGTCAGCCATTCAAGCGACGCACCAAACAGCAGTAGGTGATTGCTCTCCCACAACGCATTGTGCGACGAACAGGCGAGATCAATGAGAATCTTCTCGGACGAGCCCAGGTCCGCGTACAGTTCCCGCACTCGCGGCGAAGGCACTTGCTTATCGTGCTCACCGGAGATCATAAGAGTGGGGATGTGCACCTTGGCAGCGACAGCTGCGGTCCAGTCCTTAGCGTCCACTGACTCTCCGGGTGAGCGCCGAACACCAGGACCCCAGGTTGCTCCTACGGGGTCGGACTTCATCATCTCCGACCAAATGCTGTCACGCACCGAAGGATCGTATTGACCCGGACAGCTGACTTGGGAATCCCAGTTTGTCTCGAATTGCTGGTTCGACTGGATGGTCATGGCAGAGTTGTCGGTTTGAAAAGTTAAGTTGTACGAAGGAGCCAGCAAAACCAACTTCCGTACACTTTCGGGGTGCTGCGCCACGTAACCAACGGCTCGTGGCCCGCCCCGGGACCAAGCAACGACGTCCACGCGCTCAACGTGGCGTAGTAATCGGACATAGTCCACGACGGCACCGATGTCGTTCCAATCCGAGGCGAGTGCCGTCACTGCGTGGGGATAGCTTGCCGCACACTGCGTTGAAAGAACTGACGGAATCAAAGCAGCTTGTTGATCGGTTGGAAGATTACACGGATCGTTCATCGGTTGCGGCCGGGTTGAGCGACCATAACCAGTGACGTCCATCGCGAATACGTCGAAGCCCGCCTGAGCAAGGTACGCCATCCAACTGTAGTCTTGATAGGGGACGTCGAACGCAACCTCAGCAGGCGTGCCCCCTCCATGAATAAACAGCACAACGCGGTTCGCTAGGGACGCAGCCCGAAGAACCGTGCTGGCCCGGAGCCGCTCGCGGACATAAATTTGAGCGATTTGACCCGACATCGACGGCGCTGTAGAACGCACGGAGACATAATGGTCAACCGTCAATGGCTGTTCACCGTCATCAGCAATACCGGGATGGGTGAGCAAAGCACAGGCGCAAATCATGATCGCTCCGAGAAACACCCGGACTGCCACGCTGTGTCTCATCACGATCCCTCCAAAACTTTGGGTCAGGATTTCCAGTTCCGCAAGCAATATGCGAGAGCCTATTCTGGCCGACTCAAGTGCGTCAAGGATTACGAAATGCTTGGAACCCTCGCGGAATTGCCCAAATCCACCATTTACAGGTAAAGAATTACAGGTGAAGTTTTCTGGCGATTTTTCCTAAGTGATTGAAAACGATGGTAGGCCCGTGGGACTCGATTTACGGTACTTTCACAAATAGCCAGTGTTTATGCGGCGTTGCACACCACGGCCTGCTTTTAATCATTACGTTCTATTACGTTATGCCGTTGTCCGGTAACGGGAGTTCCGAGTGGGATCGGATGATCCAAATGAAGTGTGAAAGTTGCTTGACGACGCGACTAGTTTGCGACCGGCAGGGCTACGGGTTGCTCGAGACGAAATTCCAGTAAAGACTCGCTCGGAATCTGGAGTTGCTGTCCTTTCTTGGAGGCAGCAACAGCGGTTCCGGTCGCGGCGCCGGCAGCAGCGCCGATTCCGGCACCTTTTCCACCTCCAGCAATGCCACCGATCAGCGCGCCCAAGCCCGCGCCGCCGACCACTTTCTTTGCGGTCTTGCCACCTTCGCCCTTGCCTTTCACCTCATAGGTGCTGGTCAGAAGAGGATAGGCAGTGCCGTTGATGACGATGTCGGTCAGCTCGAGTGTGAGCTCGGAACTGCCGGACATTCGGCCGGCGGAGGAGGCTTGGGCGAGACGTCCGTAAACGGTCGTGCTGCGTGGAGCGACCACTGTGTTCTCGGCCTGGAGATTGGTTTCGAGGGTGGCAGTGAAACGAAAGCCGGTTTTTTGCTTCGAAGAGTCTATCGCGTCGACGGTACGAATCAAGATGCGAGTTCCCGCAGGAACGGTGATGCGCTTCTTACTTTGCGCCGCCGCGCCCATCGAATTTGGATAGAAAGCCGGGATTGCGAGGAATAAAGTCAATGCCCCAAAAAGTGTCTTTCGCATGTGCATGTCCTCTCGCCCAGACTCAGGAACCCTGCCCAGCGATGGGCAGAGATGAATCGATTTGGAGATCAATGATCAAGAGCAATTGGTGTTCGATTTGGACGAAGCGTGCCGCGGTGACTCCGCCGAGAGCCTGCTTAACCTTCTCGTAGGTACCAGCTAGGAGTTCTGCACGTTCTTTCTGGAAGGCCACGGATTTCTGAATCAGGCGGTCCGCTTCTTCGTCGGTCAAATCGTTGTAACTGTGGGCATATTGCTTGATGTTTTCGATCCGCTGGTCGTTCAGCTTGTCGAGAGCCACATCGTAGTCACTGTAGATGGGCCAGAATTTGGCGGCGTCGGCAGCGCTGAGCAGCATCATCGAGCCCATGATTTCATCCTTCTGCTGGCGGACGTCCTTGCGCAGGAGGTCTATGTAAGACTGCATGTTTTTCTTTTGTGTGTCGGCTTCGGAAGGGGCCGCAGCTGTGCTGGTTGGCTTTTGAGCTGTTGTTTGCGCATGGCCAGAGGGTCGCGAGGCAAGCATCAAAACAAAGAGAGTCGCCATTAACATGCGAATCGAGAGTTTCATATCGATTATCCTTTCGCTTAATTTCTCAACCAAGAACTTGCGCAAACCTCATTTGGCCCAAAGCGCCGCGAGTTAGAACTGGAAGTAGTGATCTTACAACAACGAAGCAGACGAGACCTTGACGGGGCAAGAGTATATGTCCAAGGGAATTGGGCTGCAAGCGGGAGAGATTGTAATTCCCGGATAGGACCGGATACCAGAGTCACTTGGGCCACAATCTTTCTCTCTTCGTTGACCGGGCTTCTGGCGCAACCTAAGATGCACAGTGGCGAGACGCACATTTCAAAAACCAGGAGGAAGGCTATGAAAAGAACATCATGCGAGTCAGAGGATAACCTAGCTGTGGACCGTCGCAGGTTTCTCGGCACGGCTCTCGGTGCCTGCGCCATTAGTCCTCCGCTTGGATTTTTGTCTATGCAGCTTGCGGCAAGCATGAGCGGGTCTCTGACAAGAGAGCAGCGTGACAGCATGACGCCGTCGCAGGTTATTGACGAATTGAAGAAGGGGAATGAGCGATTTCGTACGGGCAAGATGGCTCCTCGGGATTATTTAGCTGAAAAACGCTCAAGTGCTGCCGGCCAGTATCCCGCGGCTATAATCCTTGGATGCGTCGACTCGCGGGTTCCTGCGGAAATCATTTTCGACGCTGGGATCGGCGACACGTTCAATGGGCGCGTGGCCGGCAATGTGGTCAACGATGATCAGCTTGGGAGCATGGAGTTTGCATGTGCTGTCTCGGGATCTAAGCTAGTCTTAGTCCTGGGGCATACGGCTTGCGGCGCAATAAAGGGCGCAATCGATGACGTGGTATTGGGCAATCTCACGGGATTGTTGGCGAGGATCAAACCGGCCATTTCGGAAACTAAGTTTGAAGGCGAGAAGTCCAGCAAGAATCCGGCTTACGTCGACGCTGTCGCACGAACCAATGTCAAATTGTCAATCGAAAACATTCGGCGGCGAAGCCCGGTATTGGCGGATCTGGAGAAGAAAGGATCGATCCAGATCACCGGTGCGATGTACAGCGTCGCGAATGGCGTGGTGGAATTCGTCAGTTAGCGACTTCGGCCGCTCGAGAAGCCTAAGTCGCGGTTAGTCGGTACCTTGAGCACGGGGACCAACTTGTCCCGTTTCTTTGATCAGCCAAGTGCCGGAGGTCGAAGCTAAGATCGCAACGAACCATCCTTCAGTGTGAACCGAAGCGCGATGTATCCAATCGATCCAGCCGCTAAAGACGCTGCAAGAACCGCGACCTTTGCAGTAGCGACTATCCCCTCATCCTGAAATGAGAGGCCACTAATAAAGAGAGCGACAGTAAATCCCAAGCCTGAAAGAATTCCGACTCCTGCAATCCCCGCCCACGTCAAACCTTCGGCCATCCCAGCAATTTTCGACCGCACCGCCAAATAAGAGAACACTGTTATTCCCGCAAATTTCCCAACGAGCAGTCCCAGAAGGATGCCCAGCGCTATTGGGCTTGAAAATGCCGCCTTCAACTGTTCAGCGGATAAAGCAACTCCTGCGCTCGCCAAGGCAAATAAGGGAAGCACCAGGAAACAGACCCAGGGATGCACGATTCTTTCCAGGCGCTCAGCGATGGAATCAGTTCCACGGAGAAGTTGATCCAGTTCTGTGAGCGTTGCCTCCGCCGATGATTTGTCCTTGCTCAAGATTTGGCTTCGGAAGTCTTTCAGGAGAGGCTCCGCACCATCAGCCAGCTTTTCAGGTGGGAATTTTGGCTTGATAGGCGCGATTAGTCCCAGAATCACTCCCGCAATCGTGGCGTGCACTCCTGAACTCAGAACCGCGGCCCAGAAAAAAAAGCCCACAACTACATATACCGAGAGCGGAGCCTGACGCATTGCGACGGCTACAAGGACCACCAACAAAACGCCTGCTACCGCCAAAGCTGATAGAGAAATCTGAGGGGTATAAAAGAACGCAATTACGAGTATCGCCCCTACATCGTCCACGATGGCCAGCGCAAGCATAAACACGCGCAGGCTCGAGGGGATACGTTTGCCGAGCAACGCGAGAACACCCAATGCGAAACCGATATCCGTCGCCATGGGGATGCCCCACCCGGGCGCCCCCACGCCGGAGCTATTTAAGGCGAAATAGATAAGCGCCGGAAGGATCATCCCACCGAGCGCCGCCATGATGGGAAGGGCCGCTTGCTTAGACGAAGACAGTTCACCTTTCACGATTTCACGCTTGATCTCAAGCCCCACCACCAGAAAAAACAACACCATCAATCCGTCATCGATCCAGTGATGCAGGTCCATCGAGAAAAGAGAGCGGCCCACATTCAATGGGAGCTTCCAAATCGCGAAATAGGAACCGCTCCATGGCGAATTCGCCCAAGCGAGGGCGACAACGGTGGCCCCGAAGAGAAGTACCGAACCCGACGTTTCGCTGTGGACGAAACGCTCAAGCATCGTCCTCGGGAGCGCCAGGAATCGATTCTGTGCGGTGTTGGCGGAAGAGTTTTCCATTGGGGTTATGCCTCTACGACAGTTCTTTCCGAGGTTTACTTTTACAAAAAAACCAGAACTTGTCGATTCGACAACTTTAATAAAAGAGCGGGTTTCCGTCGGGGGGATGATTCGGCTAGACTCGGCGGAATGCGCGACAACGAATTCACGAAAATCCTGGGATGGCCGGGCTACCGAGTCTACCAGCACGAAATCAATGAAGCCGCCAAGACGCTGCGTTTATGGGTACGGCGCAAGCGAGGAAACCGCAAGCTGATCTGTTCGGGGTGCGGAAGAAAGTTTAGCGAGGCCCATGATCACAACGAACGGGAAGTGCGCGACCTGCCGTGGGGCGAGTATCGCACCACGGTGGTCCTCGAAGTGTACCGGGTGTGCTGTCCGCAATGCGGGGTAAAGATCGAGAAGGTGCCGCAGTTGCCGAGTAAAGCGCCGTTCAGTAAGCGTTTTGAAGAAGCCGTGGGGTTAGCGTGCCAAAGCGCATCGGTTCGCCAGGTGGCCAGGCAGTTCCGGCTGGCCGCCAGCACGGTGCGAGCGATCGACCTGCGGTATCTGCAGCGGTGGAGTGCAACGCGTCGCAAAGACCGGTTGGTGCAAATGGGCGTGGATGAGATTTACTTCGGCAAGCAGATGAAGTTCATCACCGTGGTCAGCAACTTGGATACCGGCGAACCCTTGTGGTTTGGGCAGGACCGCAAACAGGAAACCCTGGATGAGTTTTTCCGGACGCAACTGAGTGCCACGCAACGGAAACGAGTCGAGGCCGCGTGCGTGGATATGTGGCGGCCATTCACCAACAGCATTACCCAAGGGGCCCCGAACTGCCGCATCGTGTACGACAAGTTTCATGTCCTACAGCATGCCAACAAAGCCATCGATGAAGTGCGCCGGGCGGAGTTCTTCCGCAAAGGTGGGCGCATGCGCGGTGTGGTGAAGGGCAAACGCTGGCTGTTGTTGACGCGCTGGATGAATCTGAACAGCCAAAAACGCCAGCAGTTAAACGAGCTGTTCGCCCTCAATCGACGGGTGATGAAAGCCTACCTTCTGAAGGAAAGTTTGGAACGGTTGTGGACCTACCGCTATGAAGGAGCCATGCTGCGCTATCTGCAAAGTTGGATCGATCAACTGCGCTGGCAACGGTTGAACCCCTTTCAAGATCTCGCTTGGATGCTGCTGGACCACTTGGACGGGATCCTCAATTATTGCCGCACCAAAGTACCCTTCGGAGTGGTGGAAGCCATCAACGGCAACGTCAAAACCCTGCTTCGAAGGGGCCGTGGCTACAAGAATCTCGGCTATTTGTTGCTCAAGGCCCAACGCATGGCGGTCACCAAGACCGAATTCATCGTTCTTCAGAAAGCAGCCTAAAATGCGCGTCTCTACGAATTCTTGTGCAGAGCCAGACAATCTTTTCCCTTGCATGGATGACAGGTATGCGTGCTGGGGAGCTCCTGGCGCTAACGCTCGATGACCTGAACTTCGACCGACAGACAATAAGCGTGAACAAGGCCGCATGATACGACACGCGAGATTCGCCAGCCAAAAACAGCAGGTTCCATCGCACTCCTACCAATGCCGTCCGCGCTGGAAGAGGTGCTGCGGAATTACATTCAGCGAATCTGGAAACCCAACACGAGCGGCATCCTATTCCCGTCGAAAAAAGACGGTAGGCCGCGTACGCGAAAGAACGTAGTGGTGAATGGGCTCAAGCCAGTCCTGCGAAAGCTCGGCATCCCAAGCGAAAACACAGGGCTTCACGCGTTTAGGCACGGCCTTGCAACAGAGTTGGTTGACAATTCTGTGCCTGTAACCGTGCTCCAAAGTCAGATGAGACATGCGGACGTGAGGACATTGGCGGGGTCCAATCATTACGTTCAACCAGTACGTTACTAAAGTTAGCTACTAAGTAATAGTAAACAAAGGGGAAATGGTAGGCCCGTGGGGACGCGAACCCCAGACCTCTACCGTGTCAAAGGCTAGCTGACCAATACGTTGAACAACTTACACAACGAGAGGGGCCGCCGAAGTACGCCGAAATACTTGTAAGACGAAGTTTCAACGGTACGGGATTCGTGCGGCATGTGGACGTGGCTTTCTCCGCGTACCCATTAGAACGACACCTCCGGCCTATACTATTATAAGTTAATGTACTTTATGGTTAGCACAGGCCCAAGGAAGGGACGCTGACCATGAAGAGCAAGAAGAGTGTAAAGACGGCCAAGAAGGCGAAGAAACAAGCTCAGCTAAAGCAAGCGCAGACGAGGTCCAAGGCGGCCCGTTCGAATATCGCGGAGGGAACGCGCCTCTCGTGACTCGAAGGCAGTGGGACGGGGCGCTAAGCATTTGTTTCATAGTGTTTTGAATCGCTCGCGCTTTGCGTGGGGTCCTCCGGTAACGGGACGCAAACACGGATTCGCGTGCCGTCCGGAGGCTGTGATTCGACCGTGAGTTGACCTCCGATCGACCGGACACGTTCGCGCATGCTAATCAAGCCGAGACCTCCCTTTGCATAAACACGCTCCGGATTGAACCCCGCACCGGAGTCCGAGACACAAAGGTCGATCCCGTCGCCATGACCGTACACCTCCACCTTGGCTTCCGACGAATCTGTATGCTTCGCAACGTTCCGCAGGGCTTCCTGCACAATCCGAAACAGGCAGAGAGCCACATCCTTGGGGATCTTCTGACCGGGCACATCGCGGTGCAGAAACACAACGGGTAATCCCTGCTGGTTCGAGAATTCTCTGCAAAAACCTGTTATCGCGGGAACCAAGCCCTGAAGGTCGAGCTTCACCGGATGAAGCTGGTGAGACATGCCGTGAAGGTCCGTAGACATTTCCGACGCTACGTCAGCTAGATCTTGCAGTTGTTTTTTGCCGGTAGGAGTTAGCGTTGGCATGTTCTGCTCGAATTGCTCCAATCCAATCTGCAGAAAGGCCATGCGCTGACTAATATCATCGTGTAACTCCCTGGCAATCCGCGCACGCTCTTCCTCTTGCGCGTGAATCAGGCGCCCCGTCAGATTGCGGAGAGACATTTCGGACAATTTTAAGTCCGTAATATCAATGCACGAGCCAATATAGCCGCAGAATACCCCATTGGATCCAAACCTGGGCACGCCGTTGTCGGCAATCCAGCGATACTCTCCGTCATGGCGGCGCAATCGATACTCCATCGTGAAATCCGCGTGGGTGTCAAAAGCAACGTTGTAAATATTGACGCAGCGCTCGACATCATCCTCATGCACTCCGGAGATCCATCCATTCCCGACCTCTTGTTCCATCGACCGGCCCGTGAAGTTCAGCCAGCCTCGATTAAAAAATGTACACAGCTTGTTGGTTCCCGACACCCAGATCAACGTGGGCGCATTGTCGGCCATTAGATGGAATCGTTCTTCGCTTTCGCGCAAAATAGCTTCGTGTTGCTTTCGCTCTTCTACCAATACCGCGAGGGTCATAAATGGAACGGCGGTGAACAGCAAGAACAGTTGCAGCGTGAACACCCTGCTGATCGGATCTGCATCGGTAAATGGTCCACGGCCGTGAACCGCGCCCCAAATAGAGACGAGGGCAACCATGCTTGCGGAAGTCCCGGCACCGGCAGAGCCAAATCGTAGAGCGGACCAAAGTAGAAACGGCAGCAGAGAATAAAGTCCTGCCGGCGACGCATAGGTTGCGCGCGTTACAAACAGCACAACGCTTAAGGAAAAGAGAGCTGCGAAAAGCGTCGCTAATTCGAGGTATTGATTGCGAATGATGCGCGGCCCTGCCCGAAAGCGCTCGGCCCAACCCAGGATCGCCGGCGCCAACGTTAGAAAAGCGAGACCGTCAGACAGGAAATTAATCTTCCCGGCGATCCAGCGGTCTGCATCGAAGGTCCCCATGCCTATAAAGCTTGCGGTCAGCGGACCGACAATGACGGTAATTAAGACGTACTTTCCAAACGCCTTCAGGCTGTCCAGACGGGGCACGCCGTGTAAGAGATAGTGAACTCCCCAAACAGCAATCAGAATTTCCGCGATGTCGGCGAGCTGGAGGATGGCAATCGAGCGAATCGACACTCCCACCGTGAGGTCGTAAAGAATAAAACCGGCCAGTCCCGCTGGTATCAGTAACGGCCAGATCTTCCGCGGGGATGCCAGCACAATGGCGACCAGGACCGCGCAGCCGGGCCAGAGCGGCCAAAGCGTCTGGGGTACATTGATGATCAACGTTCCACCGAGTTTTGCCGCCAGATAGCACAGCACAGACACGAGGATCGCACGGAGCAGTCCCGTGAACCGGTAATCTAGATCCGCAATCAAAGGTAGTCGGTCGTCCTGATTCGACTCCATCGGCTGCCTCCTGGGGGCACTCACAAGAGTGGCTTAGCGCCGAGCTTCTGGCGAATATACATTAATTAATTGTTGAGTGACATCTCAGGCTACGGTGTAATCGCATGGATTGATCGATCTTCCCTCAGCAGTGCACCAGCAACGCACGGCTGTACAGAATCGCAGCACACGGCTTGTGAATTAGCTTTCAATTGTTAGAAAGCCGCGTTCTGTTAGAAAAACGAAAAACAAACACTGGAGAATCAGTTAGATTGGCTGGGGCGGAAGGATTCGAACCTTCACCATCCTCATTAACAGTGAGGTGTCCTACCGGTTGGACCACGCCCCAGCGGGGTTGTAAGACTGCTCACGGCAGAACCGAAGCAGGGTAGGCTTTGCCACGGAGCGCGCAGCAGAAGACATACGCAAGAGTAGCACGCGGTTTGGCATCAGCAAAAGCGGGATGAAATTAGGTTGGTCATAAGAAACACTTATCCATGCGTGGAAGACGTGCTGCGGATCTTCCCAGACGCCGCAGGCCCAGGCAAATCCCCGAATTGGAACTCGCGATTCTTTTTTTGAAAGTTTTGAACTTGCATCGCGCTTCGGACTCTGCAAACCCTTTGCGTGCACCGCTGCGGTAAACCTTCCTGCCATTGCGCTGCTCCCCAGGGTCCGCTCCACTCCACCCACGTCCTGTCTTGGAGTGACGCGGGCAAAACCCACCTCCGCTCCCTCGCCGCTTCCGAGCTCACGCGGTGGCGCCAGCTGACGGAATCGTACCGACGCTTCCGCCAAGCCCGCGCCCGCCTCGTCAAGCTCCAGCAACAGATCTTGCTAGTCCTCGATCGCCTGGAGCGGGCCTTGCGGTTGCCGCCGCCTCCACGCGCTTCCCGGAAACGGAAAACGTGATGGATCTAGTGGCCTTCGAACACGATCGCCCTTTCGTGTTGGAGGCCCTTCGCCGCGGCGAGATCGATTACCTGGAACATGTAGGAGAAGCGGTCGAGGGAGATTTCTTTCGTCAGCTCATCGACCGGCAGGTGCTGCAACGTCTGGCGGATTCCTACCCTACGCCGCGAAAAAAAGAGGAAGTTCCTGTCTGGCTCTATCTCGCCAGTGAGATCTCTCTCAAGCTCCATGGGGCGCAAAGTCATCATGCCTTCCCACGCGTCTTGCGCTCGGGCGGTCTCATCGACGCCTTGGGGCCAAAGCTAGGAGGTCGCAAAACCACGCATCCGGAAACCGCAGATGTGACCCTGGCCTGCCCCGGCTTCAACCACAAGAACGCCTACGACCGCCAAACTCCTTGTGATCAGGACTTCTTGCGCAAGTTTGCCCGCGACACCCAAGAGGAGCGCTTGCACGCCTGGTTCAACCGCGAGGTGCCCCGCTGCTTGCGCTCCCTGAAGTTGCTCGATCCGGAAGGGCTTCTGGTGGGGGACGCCTCCTACTTATTCGTGCCCGACAATCCCCGCTACGAGGGATCCGACCTGCTCTGGTTCGACGAGCATAATCACCCGGTGGATGGCCAGAAAATCGATCGCAGCGACCCGCATTATCAGCTGCGCCGTTGCTACAAATTAGTCAGCTTGCTGCATTTGAATCAAAAACTGGATTTCTTCTTCGTGGTGGGGGCGCGCGTGATTTCCGGTCGGCGACACGAGTGTCCCATTCTTTACCAGCTGGTCGAGGGGCTGGTGAATGCCGTAGGACGCGAGGTGATGAAGATTTTGATTGTCGATCGGGGCTTGATTGACGGAGCTTCGATGGGGCGACTCAAGAAAGAATGCCACATCGACACCATTGTTCCCGTGCGTACGAACATGGACCTGTATGCGGACATCCTCGGCCTGACCCGCTCGCGGGACTTCCGCTGGGAGCCCTATGTTTCTTCCGCGACTCCTCCACGGCCACAGACCATCCCACAACAGCCTCTGCACATTCAGAAGCGGGAAGCAAATCGGCAGCAGACCTTGGCGGAGCGCAAAGCTCAGGCGGTAGACCCGACGGCCCCGGCTGGCATCCCGCATACTCTGCTGGGGATCGAACATGATTTGCGGAGCTGGCATGACTGCCCGATTCCCTTGACAGCGGTGGTCAGTCGCGAAGTGAACGAGCACGGGGAATACAAAGACTGGGTGATCGTCAGCACCTGCGCGTCCCTTACGGCCACGCAGATCCGTTCCACCTATGAATTGCGCACCACCATCGAAGAGCGGCATCGGCAGTACAAATGTTTTTGGGATCTCACACACATGCATTCCCGGGCCTTCTCTTTGGTGGTCCATCAGGCTTTGTTTGTGCTGCTGGCCTACACTTTGCTCCAGGCCCATCTCCAGTTGCGCAAGCGCCAGGAACTGAACCGTCGCACTTGCACCAGCATCTTCGGTTTGCTCGCTCCACATTACAAGTGGTGGCGGTCTATTATCGGCAGCGATTCTGTCTGTTTTCCCTTGCCGAATTCGCTGGGATCTTGCTCACCATCGCCGATCCAGCTCGCGGTAAACTGCTCGAGAAAATCAACCGCATCGAGAAAAATCTTTACTCGCTGTTGGAAAACGCCGGTCGCCGTAAACACTCCAGCAGCCGGGGCTATCTCGAAGCAATCCTTCAGGTGAGCCGGAAAGCTATTGTTTGCGAGTCTTTGCTTGAGGGTTGCATTCGGAAAGGATTTAGTGGAAACTATGCGGTCGCAACGTGACCCGGATGCGCGCTGTCCGGCATAGGAGCGAACATTTCTCCTGCAATTGACGGCCTTGGGAGATTTAGTTCCTCCGGCGCAAAAGTTTGACATGGCCCAAATTTTTCACCGCAGTGCAAATCTGATTGCGCGGTTCTCTGTGCTCGCATTGGTCGTTTTGGCGAACCTGGGGCTCGGCGTTGTGCTATTGGTCGCGCGCTCTCCGTACATTACCAACGAGCGGGTGTCACAGGTTCAGCCGGTGCAATTCAGCCACAAACATCACGTCGGCGATGACGGCATTGATTGTCGTTACTGTCACACCAGCGTCGAAACTTCCGCCTACGCCGGCATTCCCCCCACAAAAACCTGCATGAACTGCCACTCCGTGCTCTTCAACAATTCCGCCTATCTGGAGCCTGTTCGCGAGAGTTATCGTTCGGACCAGTCGATCGAATGGGTCAAGGTGCACCGCTTGGCCGACTACGTGTATTTCAACCATAGCATCCACATCAACAAAGGGATTGGCTGCTCCACCTGTCATGGATCGGTGAACGAGATGCCCCTGGTGTTCCAGGCTTCTCCCCTGAACATGCAGTGGTGCCTCGATTGCCACCGTGATCCCGCGAAGAATGTTCGTCCCCGCGATCAGGTTTTCAACATGGAGTGGAAGTCACCTGCCAACCAGGAAGAAGCGGGTAAGAAACTTGTGGCGGAGTACAAAATCCGAACAGTGAACGAGCTCACAAGCTGCTCGACCTGTCATCGCTAACGGAAGATATGAACGATCAGCCAAACGATAAGCAGTTGCGCATCCTGGCGAGCTCGCAGGACAGCCATGCCGTACACGTTCCGGATCACGATCACGAAGATCACGAGGAGTTGTCTGTCGAACAGGAGAGCCGGCTGGACCTGGCCGCCGTGCGCGAAAAACTTCGCGAGAAAACCGGAAAGCAATATTGGCGTACCTTGGAAGAGTTGGCGGAAGACCCGCACTTTGAGGAATTGTTGCACCGCGAATTTCCGCGGCATGCCTCGGAGTGGGACGATGCCGTGGATCGCCGCGATTTCCTGAAATTGATGGGTGCTTCGCTGGCGCTGGCTGGTCTTGCGGGCTGCGGGCGGCCGGATATCGCGCACATCGTTCCCTATGTGAAGCAGCCGGATGGCATGATCCTGGGCCGCCCGAATTTTTATGCGACGGCAATGCCCTTTGGCCGGTCGACCGTTGGCGTGCTGGTGGAAAGTCACGAAGGGCGTCCCACGAAAATCGAAGGCAATCCCGACCACCCTTCCAGCCTGGGTGCCACCAGCGCCATCGTGCAGGCGGCCATCTTGAATCTGTACGACCCGGATCGTTCGCAAACGGTGCAGCAAGCTGGCGAGATTCGTTCCTGGTCGGCCTTCCTGGATGCCGCGCAAGGGCTCGCCACCAATGCCAAAGCGACCAGGGGAGCGGGCTTCCGGATTCTCTCCGGCGCGGTCACGTCGCCAACTTTGGCGGCGCAAATTCAGAAGCTCTTTGAGCAGATGCCCGAGGCCAAGTGGTACCAGTGGGAACCCGCAGGTGGAGATGGCGCGCGCGATGGCGCCAAGCTGGCGTTTGGCCGCAATGTCAACACGGTTTACGAAATCGAGAAAGCCAACGTAATCGTTTCACTGGACGCGGATTTTCTGGCCAGCGGCCCAGGGCACCTCGCCTATGCCAGGCAATTCGCGCGTCGCCGCAAGTTGGATGGACCGAGCGATGCGATGAACCGGCTATATGTAGTCGAGCCGACACCCTCGGTGACTGGTTCTTCCGCCGACCACCGGCAGCCGCTCGGTGCCGCGGATGTGGAGCTATTCGCACGCGCTCTCTCGGGCAAGCTGGGGATTGCCGCAGGTGCCGAGCTTTCTGGTGAAGCGGGCAAACTCCTGGACATTGTCGCGAAAGATTTGCAGGCCGAACGTGGATCTTCCCTGATCGTAGCCGGCGAATATCAGCCCGCGGCGGTGCACGCGCTGGTGCATGCCATGAACGCGGCGCTCGGCAATGTTGGCAAGACGCTTTACTACACGGAACCGCTCACAGGCGACGCTGGCAACCTCGATTGTCTTCGCGCGTTGTGCGCGGAGATGTCCGCGGGCAAAGTGGATCTTCTCCTCATGTTGGGCGGCAACCCGGTGTACGATGCGCCACACGATCTCGATTTCGTGAATAAGTTGAAGCGCGTTTCCACTGCCATTCACTTGAGCCCGTATTTTGATGAAACCTCCATGTATTGCCAGTGGCACGTGGCGGAGTCGCACTTCCTGGAAACGTGGAGTGACGCGCGCGCCCACGATGGTACTGCCAGCATCATCCAACCCCTGATTGCGCCGCTGTACTACACGCGTTCCGCGCACGATCTGATTGCCGCGTTCAGCGATAAACCGGGCCAGCCCGCTTACGATGCGGTGCACTCCTATTGGACCGAAGCTTCGACGCACTTGCCCACCGCTATCGATGCAGGATGGCGGAAATGGCTGAATGACGGCATAATTCCGGGGACGAAGGCCGCCGCAATCAGTGTGGAATCGAAATTCAACGCTTCCACCTTGCCGCCGTTTCAACCCGCACCCGCCGGCCAGATTGAATTTATTTTCCGCCCGGATCCCAACGTGTACGACGGCAGGTTCGCAAACAACGGCTGGCTACAGGAGCTGCCCAAGCCGCTTACGAAACTGACCTGGGACAATGCCGCGTTGGTCAGCCCAAAGCTGGCGCAAACGCGCGACTTCGCCCACAAAGTGGCGTCGCGAGGCGGCGAACACGGCCAGGTGCGTTCCCCCCTGGTGGACATTGAACTGAACGGGAGCAAGGTCACCGCTGCAGTTTGGACCTTGCCGGGCCAGGCCGAGAATACTGTCGTGCTGCCCTTGGGCTACGGGCGCGTGCACGCGGGATACACCGGAACGAATAAAGGATTCAACGCTTACGTCGTGCGCACTTCGAACGCGCTGTGGACCGCGACGGGTGGCGACTTGAAGCCGACGGGGGACAGTTACCCGCTGGCCTGCACGCAATATCACTTCAACATGGAAGGCCGGCAACTTCTCAGTAACGCCACGCTCGGCGAATACCAAAAGAATCCGGGTTTCGCTCACGAGCACGACGAAACTCCCCCGCAAGACGATTCGCTGTATCAGGCGTTCGCGTATCCCGGATACGCCTGGGGCATGGCCATTGATTTGACGAAATGCAACGGCTGTAATGCTTGCGTGGTGGCCTGCCAGTCAGAAAACAATATTCCAGTGGTTGGCAAAGATCAGGTGATGCGCGGGCGGGAAATGCACTGGATCCGCATCGACCGCTACTACACGAATACGATTTCGGCGACCAGCGGCAAATCTACGGGCGATCCCTCGGAGTACAACCCGACGCTGGATAATCCAGAAACCTTTTTCCAGCCGGTGCCTTGCCAGCAATGCGAAAACGCGCCCTGCGAACAGGTATGCCCGGTAGGCGCCACGGTGCATAGCGCCGAAGGCCTGAACGACATGGTCTACAACCGCTGCATCGGCACGCGGTATTGTTCGAACAACTGCCCGTACAAGGTCCGACGCTTCAATTTCCTGCGCTTCCAGGATTGGGATACGCCGCAGTTCAAGCTCATGCGCAATCCGGAAGTGACGGTACGCAGCCGAGGCGTGATGGAAAAGTGCACCTACTGCGTCCAGCGCATCAATAATGTGCGCATTGATGCGGAAAAGCAGAATCGCCCCATTCGCGACGGGGAAATCGTGACCGCTTGCGAATCGGCCTGCCCTTCCGAAGCGATTGTTTTCGGCAACGCCAATGATCCCAACAGCCGGGTAGCCAAGCTCAAGGCGCAACAGCGGAATTATTCTATCTTGGGTGAACTGAATGCCCGCCCGCGCACTACCTATCTTGCAGCCGTGCGTAATCCGAATGCGGACTTGGAGAAGGCATGAGCACTGCGCCACCTGAAATCCGCCGGCCGGATCCGGTACTCGAACCCGGACATACCTACGCGTCGGTAACCGATAAAATCGCAGCGGTGGTGCTTACGCGGCCGCTGGGCATTGGTTGGCTGGCGGGCTTTGCCCTGGCGTTCACGGCGGTGATGGTGCTGTTCATTTCCATCGCCTGGCTGATCACCAAGGGCGTGGGCATCTGGGGTATCAATATACCCATCGGTTGGGGATTTGCGATCGTTAATTTCGTGTGGTGGATCGGTATCGGCCACGCCGGCACGCTCATCTCCGCCATCCTGTTTTTGCTCAATCAAAAGTGGCGCACCTCCATCAATCGTTTCGCCGAAGCGATGACGCTTTTTGCCGTGGCCTGCGCCGGACTGTTCCCCTTGATTCACACCGGCCGCCCGTGGATGGCCTACTACATGTTCCCGTACCCCAGCACTATGGGGATTTGGCCGCAATTCCGGAGCCCGCTGATTTGGGACGTGTTCGCCGTTTCCACCTATGGAACGGTGTCCTTGCTGTTCTGGTTCGTGGGTTTGCTGCCGGACCTGGCCACGCTGCGCGACCGCGCGAAAAAACGCTACCAGCAAGTGATCTACGGCATGCTTTCGATGGGCTGGCGCAATTCCGCGCGACACTGGCATCGTTATCAATCGGCATATTTGTTGCTCGCCGGGCTGGCCACGCCCCTGGTGCTTTCCGTGCACACCGTGGTGAGCTTCGATTTCGCCGTGGCCATCGTTCCCGGTTGGCATACCACCATCTTTCCTCCATACTTCGTCGCCGGCGCCATCTATTCCGGTTTTGCCATGGTGCTCACCCTGGCGATTCCGCTTCGTAAAGCCTACGGCCTCGAAGACTTCATCACCATGCGCCATTTGGACAACATGGCCAAGGTGATGCTGGCCACCGGCCTGATCGTGGCTTACGGCTACTTCATCGAATTTTTCATGGCCTTTTACAGCGGCAACAAGTTCGATGTGTTCCTGGCGGAACAACGGCTCCATGGGCCCTATGCGCATTTCTACTTTGCCCTAATTCTCTGCAACATCCTGACGCCGCAATTGCTTTGGTTCCAAAAGGTGCGCCGCAATGTGGCGGCCCTCTTCATCATGTCCTTGGTGATCAACACCGGAATGTGGCTGGAGCGCTTCGTGATCGTCGTAATTTCCCTGACCCGCGACTTTATGCCCTCGGCCTGGGGCCGCTATTCGGCCACGTTCTGGGATTACAGCACGTTCATCGGCACACTGGGTTTGTTCGTCATGCTGATTTTCCTGTTCGTGCGTGGTTTGCCCGCCATCGCCATCGCGGAAATGCGCGAACTTGTGCACGAATCTGACGCGAAGAAGGGACACGAATGATGGAACATCATTCTCATCCCCTGCACGGTGTTATGGGCGAGTTCGAAAGTCCTGAGCAGTTGCTTGCTGCCGCGAAAAAGACCCGCGCGGCGGGATACAAGCACGTGGATGCCTACACGCCTTTCCCCATCGAAGGGCTGTCACAAGCCATTGGCTTTCGGTGGACCGCGGTGCCCCTGATTACTTTGATTGGGGGAGTAGGCGGCGGCCTGGGCGGATTCGCTCTGCAATACTGGTGTTCGGCCATCAGCTATCCTATCAACGTAGCGGGACGGCCCTTGAACAGTTGGCCGGCGTTCATTCCGGTTACCTTCGAATTAACCGTGCTGGGGGCCGCTATTTTCGCGGTAGTCGGTATGCTCGCGTTAAATAAATTGCCGCAGCCTTATCATCCGGTGTTCAGCGTGGACCGCTTTGCCAGTGCTTCCACGGACCGTTTTTTTCTGGTGATTGAAGCGCGTGATCCGAAATTCAATCTGGCGGAAAGTTCCAAGTTCTTGCAGGAAGCGTCGGCGCGGCATGTCTTCGAGGTGAAGGATGAAGAATAAATCCTCACTGTTGGGACGGCTGTGCGTCTGCGTGCTCGCTGTGAGTGGTTGCGGGACTTTGCGCCAGGACATGGCCAATCAGCCCAGACAGAATCCACTGTCACCCGCCAGTTTTTTCCAGGATGGACGTTCGGCGCGGCCCATCATCGACAATACCGTGGCGCGGGGCTCGGTAGAAGAAGACGCCCTGTTCATCCCGAAGGATTCGAACGCCTTTCCGTTGCCGCTCTCCGCGGAACTGCTGGCGCGCGGCCAGGATCGCTACAGGATTTTCTGTTCGCCCTGCCATGGGCTCCAGGGCGACGGGCAAGGTATGGTCACCATGCGCGGCATGAAGCATCCTCCTTCGTATCACCAGGACCGCGTGCGCAACGAGCCCAACGGCTATTACTTCGACGTGATCACCAACGGATTCGGAGCCATGAATGGCTATTCGGCGCAGCTTGCCCCGCGTGATCGCTGGGCCATTGTTGCCTATGTCCGCGCCCTGGAATTGAGCCGCAATGCGCACGTCGCGGAATTGCCCCCAAACTTGAAGGAAAAGCTGCTGAGCGGAGGAGCCGCGCAATGAACGGGCAAGAATTTAACGCGCCTAGCAGCGTGAATCGCGTGCAGATGCTGGGCTGGGGGATCGGCGGAGTGGCGTTAGTGCTTGCCGTCATTGGCGCATTCATTGCTCCGCAGCAGTTTTTTTGGTCCTACCTGTTCAGCTATTTGCTGGTTCTCGGGCTGACCGTAGGGTCTTTGGGTCTATTGATGCTGCAACACCTTACCGGCGGGATTTGGGGCATTGTCATTCGTCGCCCGCTGGAAGCGGCCTCGCGCAACCTCTGGCTGGTCCTGGTGATGTTCATCCCGATCGTTCTGGGGATGAAATATTTGTATAACGGCAACGGCGTGGAATATGGCTGGCTGAACGCGCCGAAGACCGGCGAGCACGCGCTCAGCGCCTGGCAACAAACCTATCTGACTACCGGTGGCTATTTCGTTCGCGCGGCGATCTACTTCGTGATTTGGTTCGCGTTGACGTACTTGTTCAACGCCTGGTCGAAGCAGCAAGACTCGAACCCCACCGATGGCGCTTTGCGGCAGCGCATCAAAAGTGTCGCTGGCCCTGGCATTATTCTGTACGTTCTGGCAGTGACCTTCGCCTCCATCGACTGGGTCATGTCCATCTCACCGCAGTGGGCCTCCACGATTTATGGATTCATTTTCGTTGGCAGCCAGGCCATCAGTGCCATGTGCCTGATGATCATTACCGTAGTGATGCTCTCGCGTTTCGAACCCTTCGCGGGATTCCTTCGGCCACGCCACCTGCACGACCTCGGCAAGCTCCTGTTCGCCTTCAATATGCTGTGGGCCTATTTCGATTTTTCGCAATTGTTGATCATTTGGTCGGGCAACCAGCCGGAAGAAATCAGCTTTTATCGCACCCGGCTGTATGGCCAATGGGGTGTGGTCGCGGTGATTGTGCTGATTTTCAGTTTTGCGCTTCCCTTCCTGGTGTTGTTGTCGCAGGACGTGAAGCGGAATGCCCGCTTGGTTTCGAAGGTAGCATTATGGATGCTGTTCTTCCGCTTGGTGGACCTGTACTGGATGACCCGGCCGGAATTCACGAGGTCCGCGGTACCGCACTGGCTGGACATCGTGGTGCCGGTTGCATTGATGGGCTTGTGGGTGGGCTTCTATGCCATGAACCTGAAGCAGCGTCCGGTATTGCCGCTGGGCGATCCGCAACTGGAGGAGGTCTTGGTACCGCATCATGAGCACTGAGCATCTCAGCCACGGGCAAAGTACGAACGGCCGGCCCGTTCACCAGGATGTTTCATTTGAAAAGAGCGACGTTCATACGTCGCCGATTATTAAATTTCTCTTCTATCTCGGAATCGGCGTGGTTTTTTCTTACCTGCTCACCTTTGTGATTTACAAAGGCTTGAAAAACTATTGGGCCAGCACCTACACGCCACCCATGCCCTCGCGTGTGGAAATGGGACCGACCCTGCCGCCAGAGCCGCGGTTGCAAGGCATGCCGGGGCACTTGGTGGATCCGCAAGAGGACATGCGCGACAAACTGAAGGCGGATAGCGAAGCCAACAACAAGTTGGCTTGGATCGATCAGAAAGCGGGTATCGCCCAGATTCCGGTGAAAGACGCGATGCAACTGATCGTCGAAAAAGGTTTGCCGGCGGTGACACCACCGTCGGCGGAAAAGAAGTAGAAACCATGAACGTACGACCGAGTGTTTTGCTCGTGGCGGCCTTGCTGCTTTGCGGCAGCATCAGCCATGCGCAGATGATTCCAGACAACGTGGGCCAGTCTTCCAATGGACTGCCGCCCGCATTGGTTCATGTCGGCTTTGATCCGCAATTGAACGCGCAAATTCCCCTGGATACTCCATTTGTCGACGAATATGGGCAGCCGGCGACTATCCGTGCATACGCCGAGAAAAAGCCTGTGGTGCTCGCATTTGTTTATTTCACCTGTCCCATGCTTTGCAACCAGGTGGAACAGGCGCTGGTGGGCACGTTGAAGATGATCTCCTTCAATCCCGGGACCGATTACCAGGTGGTGTTCCTCAGTTTTGACCCTAACGATAAACCCGACGAAGCGCTGAAAAAGAAGCATGAAGCACTGTCGCGCTTCGCACGTCCGACCACCGATCCGGGATGGCATTTTTTGACCGGTACGCAGGAATCCATCAATGCCGTGACCAAGGCCGCGGATTTCCGCTTCACGTACGATCCCCAGACGAAACTTTTTGGTCATGCCAGCGGTATCCTTCTGCTCACGCCCGACGGACGGATCTCCCGGTACTTTTTCGGCGTGGAATATCCGCCAAGCCATGTGCGGCTGGGACTGGTCGACGCCTCCTCTGGAAAGATCGGTACTCCGGTCGATCACCTATTGCTGTTCTGCTACCAGTACGATCCGACCAAGGCCCGCTACAGCGCCACAGTTCTCACGGTTATCCGCATGGGCGGAGTCGTGACCCTGCTGTGCATGGCCATCGGTTTTGTCATTTTCCGCCGCCGCGATCATCGCGGACCCAGCGGTGGAAATTTAGGGCCGGGTTCGCCGACGCAAGGAGCACACTAGAGCCGTGCAGTCACCGCTGCCATTTTTTCCAGAGCAGGCCTCCAATTTCGCAGGAAATGTGGACGCCCTCTTCTCGTTTATTTTGCTGACATGTCTATTCTTTGCATTGCTGGTCACGTTCCTGGCGATCTATGCGGCTTTTAGATACCGGCGGATTTCCCCCGGGGAAGTTGGCGCCACGACCGAAGGCAACACGCTTCTGGAGATCGGGTGGACGGTCATCCCCCTGCTCATCGCTCTCGTTATGTTCGCCTGGGGCGCGGTGCTTTACGTCAATTACCGGACCGCGCCGAAGGATACTCTGGACGTTTATGTGGTCGGCAAGCAATGGATGTGGAAGCTGCAGCAGCCCAACGGTAAACGCGAAATTAACGAGTTGCACATTCCCGTGAACCGCGATGTGAAGCTCATCATGGGCAGTGAGGACGTCATCCACGATTTTTATGTGCCCGCCTTCCGCGTAAAGATGGACGTGGTGCCCGGGCGCTACAACACCATGTGGTTCCGTGCCACGAAATTGGGCAAATACCATTTCTTCTGCTCGCAATACTGCGGCACGAATCACGCGGTGATGGGCGGGTGGGTAACGGTAATGGACCCCGCCGAATACGCGGCGTGGCTCTCCGACGAAGCAGGAGACGTAAATCCGGTTTCGGCTGGCGAGAAACTCTTCACGCAACTGGCCTGCAATACTTGCCACCTCGGCAATGGCACTGGCCGTGCACCTTCGCTCAACGGCGTGTACGGAGCTAGGGTGCTTCTCGCCGACGGTACTATCGTTACCGCGGATGACGCCTACATTCGGGAATCCATTTTGCAGCCAAAAGCCAAGATTGTGGCCGGATATCAACCGGTGATGCCCACGTTCCAAGGGTTGGTGAGCGAGGAGCAGATCCTGAATCTCACCGCCTACATTAAGTCCCTTCAGAGTCAACCGGTGCCCGCGAAGGGTGCCGGTGTGGCGCCGGCAACGGCGGGGAAGAAATAATTATGAGCGCGACCAGTACAGTCCATACGGGTCCGGCCCTGAAGCTTCCGGAAAAACATTATCTGAACGCCACGTACAGCATCCGTTCCTGGCTGCTCACCACCGACCACAAGCGCATCGCGCTGCTGTATCTCGCTTCGGTCACGTTCTTTTTCTTCATTGGCGGCTTCTTCGCCATGATGATTCGCCTGCACCTGCTGACGCCCAGCGGCTATCTGCTGTCCGCCGATACCTACAATCGCATGTTCACCATGCACGGCGTCACCATGATTTTCTTCTTCTTGATCCCTTCCATTCCCGCCATTCTCGGCAATTTCCTGATTCCGCTGATGATTGGCGCGAAGGACTTGGCATTTCCCAGAATAAATTTGCTGAGTTGGTACATTTACATGGTCGGCGGCGCTTTCACCCTCTATTCCATGGTGAGCGGTGGCTTGGACACCGGATGGACCTTCTACACGCCGCTCAGTACCGTGTACTCAAATTCGGCGGTGGCACCCGCCGTCGTCGGCGTGTTCATCACCGGTTTCTCCTCGATTCTTACAGGGCTCAACTTTCTCGTGACGGTGCACACGATGCGCGCGCCGGGCATGACCTGGTTCCGCCTGCCGCTGTTTGTCTGGGCGCACTACGCCACTTCCGTAGTCATGATCCTGGGCACTCCGGTGATTGCCATTACTCTAGGATTGGCCGCCATGGAGCGCCTCTTTGGCCTTGGCTTCTTCAATCCGGCCATGGGTGGCGACCCGATTTTGTTTCAGCATCTTTTCTGGTTCTATTCTCATCCGGCTGTGTACATTATGATTCTCCCCGCTATGGGAGTGATCAGCGAACTGATCCCCACCTTCGCACGGAAGAAATTGTTTGGCTACCATTTCGTGGCCGCCGCCAGTCTGGCGATCGCGGTCATCGGCTTTCTGGTCTGGACGCACCACATGTTTCTCACCGGCCAATCCACTTACGCGGCGTTGGCCTTTTCTTTCCTCACGTTCCTGGTGGCCATTCCATCAGCCGTGAAGGTATTTAACTGGACCGCCACGCTGTTCGGCGGCTCCATTTCGTTCGACACGCCCATGCTTTATGCATTCGGCTTCCTGGGCTTGTTCCTCATTGGCGGGCTCACCGGATTGTTCCTGGGCTGCCTGGGTGTCGACATGCACGTGCACGACACCTATTTCGTCGTAGCGCACTTCCACTACATCATGGTTGGCGGCGCGGTTATGGGTTACCTGGGTGGCTTGCACTTCTGGTGGCCGAAGATCACCGGGCGCATGTATCCCGAGTGGCTGGCGCGCATCGCCGCCCTGGTTCTTTTCGTGGGATTCAATCTGACGTTTTTCCCACAATTCCTGCTTGGCTATTTGGGCATGCCGCGGCGTTATCACGTGTACCCCCCGGAATTCCAGGTCTACAACGTGATGTCCACAGCCGGAGCTTCGATTCTTGCCATAGGCTACCTGCTTCCGATGATTTATCTCACTTGGGCGGCGTTCTTTGGCAAGGTCGCCGGCAACAATCCATGGCCTGCAACAGGCCTCGAGTGGACCACGGCGTCGCCGCCGCCGACCGAGAATTTCGAAGTTACCCCCGTGGTAACGTGGGATGCCTACGACTTTCACAACCGCCCGGATCTCGGTCTTGATGTTCCTGCGGGGCACGGTGTGGTTGTGCCGGCTCATGGGCATGACTGAAGTTATCCGGGGTTCTAGAATCGGACACGGGCGCAGCAGTTGACGCCTGAATAGACGGATAGGGGAGTGCTGAGTGCATCGCACCGGAGCGCTGTACGGACAATTCAATACCCTGGAGCAGCAGAAGGATACGGCGTCACTCGGAATGTGGATTTTCCTGGTGACCGAAGTCATGTTCTTCGGCGGGATTATGTTGGCGTACACCATTAATCGCCACACCTACTTCCATGCCTTCGCGATGGGCAGCAACACCCTTAGCATTCAACTCGGCACCCTCAACACCGGCGTCTTGCTGGCCAGCAGTTTCACGATGGCCATGGCCGTGTGGTCCGCACAGGTCGGCAAAAAGCGGCTGATCCCGATCTTGCTGACGGCTACGATCGTACTGGGGTTTATTTTCTTCGGGGTCAAATATGTCGAGTATGCCCAGAAATTCCATCACCATCTGGTGCCCGGCAGAAATTTCGATATCACCTACTGCGTGAACAATCCCACCAAGTGTGAGGACATAAGCGCCAATGACCTCGAGAAGGAACGCCAGGAGATCGACGAAGCCATGGCTGCGGACCCCGACCTCAACGCCCACGCGCAACTCTACTATTCCGCTTATTTCGGCATGACCGGCTTGCACGCCCTGCACATGGTCATCGGCGTCGGGTTGCTCCTATGGCTCTTGCGCAATTCGCTGACTGGAATGTACACGCCGGAATGGAATACCCCCGTGGATATTGTGGGCCTCTACTGGCACTTCGTCGATATTGTGTGGATTTACCTTTTCCCGTTGCTCTACCTGATTGACCGGCATAAGTAGGGGAGAAACCGTGGCTGAACAGGAACACGCTGAACACATCGTCCCGCCAAGCACCTATATCGCGATTATCCTTACGCTGCTCTGCTTGACGGCTCTTACGGTCGCTGCTGCCTACGTCAATCTGGGCAAGTTCAATATCGTTGTGGCGCTGGCCATCGCTACCTTAAAGGCCACATTCGTCGTGCTCTTCTTTATGCACGCCAAATTCAGCCCCAAGCGTACCAAGCTAGTGATTCTGGCCGGTATTTTCTGGCTGATCATTCTGCTGTTTATGACCCTGAGCGACTACGTTTCCCGGGTAGACTATCGTGGTGTTCGCTATCCCATGACGCAGAACAGCACTCTTTCCTGGCACCAACGCGCGTAAGGTCCGGTCACAGCGCCGGCGAGGCAAAACCTGAAATCCTAGGTCCTGAAGACGGGCGCAGCTCTGCCCCGTCGCTGAGAAATTCAACACTCCCGCACCTGTGGGGAAATCCGCCTGGTGAAGAACATTCCGGCAGAAATGAAAAGCGGGGAAGAACGAACCGGCCCAGCCCTCAATCCCCTAAAGGGATCCTCGGCTCGTCTCCCCCACACGCGGTAGCGTGCAAGCGCTTCGCCAATATTAAGTTTATTATTTTCAGTGCGTTATCTCTGGGACGTTGGTAAAAATGCACTACTCCCGGGGAAAAAATTCATCTGGTACTCGGGTACTATCGCGCCGTGCAAATATATCCGCGCTTCGCCGTTTTCCGCCCTAGCCCTCGCCTTGACCGGCGCGCGTCTCAATTGCTATGTTGAAAGACTATACTGGGCCCATTCTACTCACTGGGTGCCAGGGCTCCTGTGGAGGGAGCGCTTTTTTATGGCTCTCAGCAAGCTCGTGGTGCGTGGCGCGCGCCAGCACAACCTGAAGAACATCAGCCTCGAGATCCCTCGTAACTCGCTCACGGTTATCACCGGTTTGTCTGGTTCGGGGAAGTCGTCGCTGGCGTTCGATACCATCTATGCTGAAGGGCAGCGTCGCTACGTGGAGTCCCTTTCCGCCTACGCACGGCAGTTCCTGGACCAAATGGAGCGGCCGGAGGTGGACGTCATCGAAGGATTGTCGCCTTCGATCGCCATCGAGCAGAAGACCACCACGCGGTCGCCCCGCTCGACAGTCGGAACCATCACGGAAATCTACGACTACCTTCGCGTGGTCTACGCCTCCGTCGGCGTGCCGCACTGCCCCAATTGTGGGAAGCCCATCACCCGGCAATCCAGCGAGCAAATTGTGCAGGCGATTCTCCATGGGGAGCTGTGCAAGCCTGACGATCGCATCATGATTCTTGCTCCCATTGTTCGCGGCCGTAAAGGCGCCTATCGCAAGGAATTGGAGAAACTGGCGCAAGACGGCTTCGTGCGCGTACGAATTAATGGAGAACTCCTACCTCTGGACCAGACTCCGGTGCTGGATAAGAGGAAGAATCACACCATCGAGGTGGTGGTTGATCGATTGCTTGTGAAGCAGGGGATCGCCTCCCGGCTGGAGCAATCGATTGCCACCGCTTTGAAATTGGCTCAGGGGCTGGTGACGGTCGCGGTCGTCGGGGGAAGCGAGCACACCTTTTCTGAGAAACTGGCTTGCCCGGATTGCGGATTATCCGTGCCGCAGCTCGAACCACGTTCGTTCAGCTTTAACTCTCCCTACGGAGCGTGCCCGGCGTGCCACGGTTTGGGCTCAAAGTACGATTTTGATCCCGCCAAAGTCATTGTCGATTGGACGCGTCCGCTGTTCGACGGCGGACTTGGGCCGGGCTCGGGCTCCGCTATCCTGAAGCGCACTCTGGAGCTGGGGGCATACGCGCACGGGTTTCACCTGGACACCCCGTTCGATAAGTATCCGGCGCGTGTCCAGAATTTGTTGTTGTACGGCTATCCACCATCGGACGCGAAGAAAACGGCGGGCGAAGCGCCTGCGAAGCCGGGGAAAGCGGAGAAAGGATTTCGTTTTCAGGGAGTATTGAAGTTCCTGGAGAAGAACTTCGAGCAGTCGGGTTCCGATTCCTATCGTGAGTGGATGACGCAATACATGTCGGCGACATTGTGCAGCGCCTGTCTTGGCCGCCGGCTACGTCCCGAATCGCTTGCGGTCAAACTCGGTGGCTGGTCCATTTCGGATTTTACCGCCTTGGCCCTCAGCGATGCTCGTCCAGCCGTAGATAAAATCCTTTCGCAGTTGTCGCCCAGGCAGAAGGAAGTGGCAGCGCGGCCGTTAGGGGAAATCGCAGAACGACTCGACTTTCTCTTGGCCGTTGGTCTGGGTTATCTGAGCCTGGAACGTTCGGCCGCTACCCTGTCTGGCGGAGAAGCGCAGCGCATTCGCTTGGCCACGCAGATTGGCTCGCGTCTTCGTGGCGTGCTCTATGTCCTGGACGAACCATCCATCGGGCTCCACGCACGGGATAACGATCGTCTGCTGCATTCGCTGGAGCGGCTGCGCAATCTCGGCAACACCGTTTTGGTGGTTGAGCACGATGAAGACACCATTCGCCGCGCCGATTACGTCGTGGACCTCGGTCCCGGCGCTGGGAATGCTGGCGGTTATCTGGTTGCCACCGGTAAGCCCGAAGAAATTGCCGCCGCACCCGATTCGCTGACAGGCCGCTATCTTTCCGGCGCTGCGGAAATTGCCGTGCCGGGGAAACGCCGCAGTCCGAATGGGAAAGCCCTCCAGATTCTCGGTGCACACGCAAACAACCTGAAAGATGTGGATATCACACTTCCCCTTGGTCTCTTGACGGTGGTGACCGGCGTGTCCGGGTCAGGTAAGTCCACGTTAGTGAATGACATTCTGTATCGGGCCCTGGCGCAAAAGCTTTACCGCTCCATGGAACCGCCAGGCGCGCACAAAATGATCCTGGGGATCGAGCACATCGATAAAGTGATCGAGATTGATCAGGCGCCCATTGGGCGCACCCCGCGTTCCAATCCTGCCACATACACCGGCGTGTTCGCGCCCATCCGTGAGCTGTTTGCCATGCTGCCCGAATCGCGCGAGCGCGGCTACAAACCCGGGCGGTTCAGTTTCAACGTAAAAGGGGGCCGCTGTGAAGCCTGCCAGGGCGAAGGGCTGCGGCGCATTGAAATGAATTTCCTCCCAGATGTTTATGTGACCTGCGAAGTGTGCCGCGGCCGCCGCTATAACGCGGAAACCCTGGCGGTGCGCTACAAAGGCCACAGTATCAATGACGTGCTCAATCTGCCTTCGGTGGATGCGCTGAAATTGCTGGAGAACATACCCAACGTGCAGCAGAAACTGGCCACCATGGTGGAAGTTGGTTTGGGCTACGTGCAGTTGGGTCAGTCTGCCACTACGCTTTCCGGCGGCGAAGCACAGCGCATCAAGTTGGCTCGCGAACTTTCCAAGCGCCAGACCGGGCGCACCGTCTATATCCTCGACGAGCCCACGACCGGCTTGCATTTCGACGACGTGCGCAAACTCGTCGACGTGCTACAGCGTCTTGTGGACCTCGGCAACACCGTTCTGATCATCGAACACAATCTCGACGTGATTAAACAGGCAGATTGGATCATCGACCTTGGGCCGGAGGGCGGGCAAGCCGGCGGTCGCATTGTCGCTCAGGGAACCCCCGAGCACGTGGCGCGCACAAAGAAATCCTACACGGGTCAGGCCCTTTCGCGGGTCCTGCACCTGAACGGGGCGTCGGCGACGCCGAACAACAGCGAACAAAAAAATGGCAAATCCGCCGACGTGGCGGGCGCTTAGGCTTGCGTGGCCGCTTTTTCCCTCGTACAGTAAATAAGCCTGCATGAGCATTTATCCAATTCAACCCGTGCTTCTTGGTGGCGTTCGCACCTATCCTCTCGCGACGCGAAGGAGCAAAGTGAACGGGCGGGATTTCGCAAAGCCGGCCTCGCGCGGCGCGGGCATCATAAAGTTTCTCGACGGACTTCCGAATATCCTGGCGGCGCGAGATCTGCGAGACCTCGCCGCTTCCATCCAATCCGCGCGTAAACGCAAGAAAGCGATCCTTTGGGGTATCGGCGGCCATGTCATCAAGGTTGGGCTTGCGCCTGTGCTGATGGACCTGATGGACAAAGGCTACGTCTCCGGAATTGCGATGAATGGCGCCGCGCTGATTCACGATTTTGAAATGGCCATGGCTGGTAACACTTCGGAAGATGTGGACGCCGGTTTGGAAAAAGGCGCGTTCGGCATGGCCGAAGAAACGGGATCGGGAATCAACGAAATCGCCAAGCTCGCTTACCGCATTCGCATTGGCTATGGGGAAGCCGCTGGGCAGTATCTAACCAGTGGAATCGCCGCGCCAAAGTATCCAAAGCTTAGCGTATTGGTCGCCGCCTACAAAAAAAACATCCCGGTCACAGTTCACCTGGCCATCGGCACGGACATCCCGCACATGCATGCTTCCGCAGACGGCGCGGCGCTTGGCTCTGCTTCACTCTACGACTTTCGCCTGTTTTGCGCGCTGGTGCGGGAGATGCACGGCGGCGGCGCGTATCTGAACTGGGGTTCCGCAGTGCTTTTGCCCGAGGTGTTCTTAAAGGCGGTGACCGTGGTGCGCAATCTCGGCGTGCCCTTGCGCCCAATCACCACCGCGAACTTCGATTTTATCCAGCACTATCGCGCGGTCCGCAATGTGGTAAAACGCCCCACGATGGCATCGAATCGAAAGGATGGCGAATTATCCCGAGGCTTTGCGATCACCGGTCACCATGAACTTCTGCTTCCGCTGCTTGCCGCAGGGCTACTCGCGGGATGGCCGGCCGGGGGAAAGCGCACCAAGTGACCACACCAATCGACGAAACCCCGCCTTCCCAAGAGCCGGAATCGAATCTCGAAAAGCCCAGCTCACAGCCGGAATTGACCCCCGGCCCGCTCACACCATTTGATAGCTCGCCCTTTTTGGCGGCGGAGCAGCTTCCTGCCGTTCCTCCCGCTCGCCGTTATCCACCGGACTTGCAGATTTCCTGGTCCTGGCTGCACCTCACCTTATTTTTGTTTTTCGTGTTCGTCAGTCTGCTCACCGTTCAGACCATTTTCCTCACGATTTATTTACCCCACCAGAAACTGACCACGCAGCAACTGGAAGATTACATCTTGTCCAAACCCCAGGTAGCCATCGGCAGCACGATTGTGGTCTACGCACTGGTGCTGTTCTTTCTGTATGTCACGCTGGCGCTTCTTCGCGGTCAGCCGTTCTGGCAAACTCTGGGGTGGCGTAAAATTCTGCCGAAAGAAGATGGGCAGCCTCGAAATCCCCTGATCTTTTTCCTCGCCGGCTGCGCGGTTTCCCTGCTCGTGTTTGCAATGACCGCCATCGTAAAGACGCCGGAGAATACTCCCATCGAGCAGGTTTTCAAATATAAACAGACCGCCATCCTGTTTATCCTTACGGCCGTGCTCGTCGCTCCCCTCGCGGAGGAAACCATCTTCCGCGGCTACTTATACCCGATGTTTGCGCGCTGGTTCGGCGTGGTGCCCAGCATTGTTATCACCGGCGTACTATTCGGGCTTATGCATGGACCGCAACTGGGCGGAGCGAAAAGTTTGATTGCCATCATGTCGCTCGTGGGCATCATCTTCACCACGGTGCGCGCGCGAACCGGCAGTGTCTTCGCAAGCTACCTGATGCACCTGGGCTACAATTCGCTGATTGGCGTCAGTGTGCTTCTGGCCACCCACGGGTTCACGCAAGCGCCCGTGAGCCCCTGAGAAACCTGTTTTTTTATTGCTGACGTAAAGCGAAATGGAAGGACTCGTCGAATAATGTTCGTTGCCCAACCGATTGCGTGGACCCATACAGGCGTGGTGATGCTTGACCAGCGCCGGCTCCCTGCCGAGGAAGTCCGCTACACCTACACGGACTATCGTGACGTAGCCAAAGCCATCCGCGAAATGGTCATCCGCGGCGCGCCGGCCATCGGTGTTGCGGCGGCCATGGGAGTCGCGCTCGGCGTACAAAAATCGTCCGCCAGCTCGGTCGAAGCATTGAAAGGCGAATTTTCCCAGATCTGCGATACCCTGGCGAAAACCCGCCCAACTGCCGTTGATCTTTTTTGGGCTTTGGACCGGATGAAACGCCGCTTCGATGAATTGCTGCGCTCTCACAGCGACCTTGCGGGAATTCGGGAATCCCTGATTGCGGAAGCCAAAGAGATTCATCGCGAGAAGCGCGCTGCGGACGAAGCGATCGGCCATTTTGGCGCGCAGTTTATGCCCAAGGAAGGCCAGGTCATGACCCAATGCAACGCGGGAGCGCTGGCCACGGCGGGAATTGGTACGGCCCTCGGTGTGATTCGCGTGGCCTTCGAACAAGGGCACAATTTGCATGTTCTCGTTCCCGAAACGCGCCCCTATCTACAGGGAGCACGGCTTACCGCGTGGGAATTGTACCGCGGCGGGATCCCGCTAACCTTGATAACCGACAACATGGTCGGGCATTTTCTGAAAACCGGCAAAGTGGGAGCGATTGTCACGGGTGCGGATCGCATCGCCGCCAACGGAGACACCGCGAACAAAATCGGCACGTACCAGATCGCCGTACTCGCAAAGGAAAATAATGTTCCGTTCTATATTGCCGCACCGATTTCTACCTTGGACTTATCCATTCCGGATGGCGAGCACATTCCCATCGAAGAGCGCAGTGCGGAAGAAGTTACACACTTTCAAGGAGTGCGCATCGCTCCTGATGTTCCGGCCGCGCATCCAGCCTTTGACGTGACGCCCCAGCGTTACATTCGGGCCATTTTTACGGAGCGCGGCGTGGCACAGACTCCCTACACCGAATCCTTACGGCGATTGGCAGCGGCACCCGAGGTTAAGGCGGCGGTATAGTCAGCACCCGGCTGTTATGTCCTATTATCAAGTACATGCAGAAAGTCGGCAGCCGCGCTGGGTAGGAATTCCCGCAATCTTACAGCAAACCCCGTATGGTCTCGCGGGTCTTCAACGCGGAGAATAGGCGCAATTCAACTTTCTCATCCTGACCAAGTGGGGACGTCTTCATGGCGTCCCCTCCTCTCAAAAAAATAACAACGAAGACAGTCTGAATCAGGTTTGTAGGGAAACGTCAACTGCGGGGCTGTGGCATCGGTGCGTTCAGTGACCCTGCCCGGGCTGCATCTCGCTGATTACCTGGTTGACCACGCGTTGGTCAATTTTCGGGCTGATATAAGAGCCTTCGCCGATTACGATGCGCAAGGCTTTCATCAGCTCTTCCTCCGCGTCGGCTTTCAACAGATAACCGCTCGCACCTGCCCGGAAGCCGGTGCGGAGAATTTCTGAGGACTCATGCAGCGTTAGCAGAATGACTTTGACCTCGGGATGCAAACTTCGAATAATGCGCGTGGCCTCAATGCCGTTCATTCCCGGCATGGTGACGTCCATCAGCACCACTTCGGGATGGAGTTGCTCCACCAGGCGAATGGCATCAGCGGCGTTGCTGGCTTCGCCGCAAAATTCCCACTCAGGAGAAGACCGTAAAATTGTCTGAACGCCCCGCCGGATGAACGCGTGGTCATCAACGATCAGAACTCTGGGCATGGATTGAAGTCTCCTGGAGCCGTGATGGAAAGCCGGGCTCACGACTCGCAGTTATGGGCTGACGTACCTTTCTGTGGCGCGATCCTGACAGCGATTTGTAATGCTCTAGGCCTCGATAATCTGGTTCTTGATGGCGTAGCGCACCAGTTCGCTCACCGAATGAATCTCCAGCTTGCGCATAATATTTGCGCGGTGAGTTTCTGCCGTTTTTACGCTGATTCCCAGAGCTACCGCAACTTCCTTGCTGCTTTTTCCTTCAGCGAGAAGCTGCACGATTTCCCTTTCGCGGGCCGTAAGCCGGTTGCGTTGCGGCAACTTCGGTTCGGCACCCGAGGATTGCCAAGAGAAATCCCCCAGCAGCATTTCGGAAGCGCGAGAAGTGAAGAAAGTTCGCCGCTTCGATATGGAATCGACGGCGGTCACCAGATCCCGGTCCGCATCCGATTTCAGAATGTAGCCGCGGGCCCCGGCTTCCACAACCTCTCGTACCAACTGGTCTGAGAAATGCATCGTCAGGATCAAAATGCCCGTTTTCGGGAGCGTCTTATGGATCCTACGCGCAGCCTCGAGACCATTGAGATCCGGCATGCTGATGTCCATGACGACGATATGGGGCTTGAGCTGTTCCGCCAAGGCAACGGCTTCCTTGCCCGTTTTCGCTTCGGCACAAACTTCCCAACCCGGTTTGGCGGCGAGCAGGTCTTTCAACCCCCGGCGTATGATGTCGTGGTCATCGGCCACCAGAATGCTTAATGTGCCCATATCGGTTCCGCTAGAAATCGGCGAAGCTGCTGATTCGTGTGCTCCCAAGTCCCGCATGATATTTTATCTCCCAGAAGAAGCGAAGCCTCCAGTTGTCAATACGTCGAGTTTTACCTTTTACGCGGAATCGATGAATACCAGATTCACTGTATTTCGGCAGTTGAGTCTCTGGGCCGCTCCGATCGCCACTGCGGAGGGATGTGCACAGACTTACGGCAACGAGCTCGACTTCACCGTGAGTCGATCGGTTACTTTGTCCGGGCCGGCGAGATCGCTCTCCCTGCACCCACCGAAAATATTCTATGCATCATCTTCTTGGATTTAAGTGCTGCTCGTTCTGCAGGCCATTTAAGGCCGGCGGCCGCCCACCACCAGGACGGCAATTCCGCCGATCAAGGCCATGGCGCCCAATATGGGCGGAAGCGGTACCGTGTGGTGTTCGTCTTTGGTGACATGGATCGGACCAACATCCACGGCCTTCTTGGGCATCGTGTAGCTGAATCCCTGGTAAGCCAGAGCAAGGATGCCGAGTACGATCAGTGCAACTCCCAGCAGTGTTTTACCGCTCATTCGCGAACCTCCTGATTGGCCCGGTAACAAGTTTTTATCATTCGAGGTTGCCCGGTTGCCTGTGAGACCAACGTCATTTTCACGGGAGCCAGCGCTGCTGAACCATCCCTCGTCACCTGTATTCGGGACGCGGTTTTACCGCAAATGTCGGTGCGGCGCATAGTTCTCAGGCACGACTCTTTTTTTTCCCAGGACATCGCTGTATGGGCGCGAGCCACGCGATCGGTTCTCATGAAGGTGCTGTCGGATGGTCCGCTACTTTCAGCCAGTGCGGAGGGAATTAAGAGAATTCGGCTCAAGGAGGCTGTGATGAACTGGGACCAGATAGAGGGAAAGTGGAAGCAGTACTCGGGGCAGCTCAAGGAAAAGTGGGGAAAACTCACGGACGACGATCTCACCACCATCGCCGGAAAGCGTGATCAGTTGATCGGCAAATTGCAGGAGCGCTATGGCATGGCGAAGGACCAAGCGGAACGGCAAGTCGATGAGTTCACCACTTCGGTCGGCCATACAGATACGGCGAAAGCGCGTCGAATCGGGCATTAATTTCCCGTTCTGGTCACCTTAGGATGCCGGATGGGCGCGAGGCTAACAGCGTCTGGCGCCCATCCCCTTGTAATATATGAGCTTGGTCGTTGGCAAATTTCGTGCGCGGTAACTTCCATAAAAGCCTCATGCTTCGACGTGCCCTCGCTGTTCTAATTGCTTCCCTTATTCTTTTCCCCAGTTCGGCGCCTGCCTATTCCGTTCTTACCCATGAAGCGATCATTGACGTGGTGTGGGATTCCAATGTCCGCCCGCTGCTCCTTAAGCGATTTCCAAAGTCCACTAAGGAAGATCTAGTCAAAGCCCACGCATACGCCTACGGTGGAGCGATTGTTCAAGACATGGGCTACTATCCCTCGGGCAGCAAGTTCTTGAGCGACCTGACTCATTATTTCCGGAGCGGGGATTTCATCGCCGCGCTCTTGCGAGAATCATCTGATCTCAACGAGTACGCATTCGCATTAGGCGCGCTTTCCCATTACGCGGCCGACAATGAGGGCCATCCGCTGGCAACCAACCTGGTGGTTCCCATGCTTTATCCTGAGCTAGCAAAAAAATTCGGCAATGTCATGACCTATGAGGATAATCCGCTGGCGCACATAAAGACGGAATTTGCCTTCGATGTGCTCCAGGTGGCCAAGGGCCGTTATGCTCCCGACAGCTACCATGACTTCATTGGTTTTGAAGTTTCGTTGCCGCTTGTGGAACGCGCCTTTCGCGACACTTATGGCATTGATCTGAAGACCATTGTGAAAAATGAAGCCCGTTCCGCCAACTCCTATCGCTACAGCATCAGCACCCTAATACCGAAAGCAACGCGCGTGGCCTGGGATCTCAAGAAAAATGACATTCAGCGGGATTTGCCGGGAACCACGCGCAACAAATTCCTCTACAATATGCGCCGCTCCAGTTATGAGAAGCAGTGGGGAAAAGACTACACGCGACCCACGGTCGGCGATGAGTTGCTCGCGTTCGTGGTTCGAATCCTTCCCAAAATCGGCCCTCTCCGCATTCTGACTTTTAGAACTCCTACCCCCGCGGAGGAAAAGCTATTTGAGAATAGCTTTAATCAGTCGGTTGATCGCTATCGCCAACTTCTGGTCCAGGCGAGCAAAGGACACGTGGATGTTCAGAACGACAATTTTGATGTAGGAACCGTTAGTCCCATCGGGGAATACAAGCTCAAGGACAAAACTTGCGCTGAACTCCTGCGGCGCCTCAGCGATGGCCAGGTTACGGAGATCGATCCAAATTTGAAAATGCAACTTCTGCAATTTTACGCGGATCGCGATACTCTGGTGACCTTCCGGCGGCACAAGAAATCGGCTGTGCGGATTGACGCGGAACTGAAAACTTTGCAGAGCCTTCCGGACAGATCCTCGCAGTCAGCGCAGTCACCGGAAACGCCCCCTGGTGCCCGCTTGTTGGGGCATTAATTGGGCCAAGACTCGCGCTGCAATGCGGGATGAAACCTATGCCGCTCTCTCGTTCGATGGTTCACAAGTGGTGGCTGATATTCCCTTTTGCCGTCGTCGTATTTTTGTTGCTGATTGCTGCTTATGTTTACTTCTGGCCGCAACGAATTGAGAATCGGGTTCGCAGGGCCGTCACGGAAGCACTGGCGGAGCGTTTTCACGCCGATGTAGACCTCCAGGATCTGCAGGTCCGGGTGTTTGCCACCCCGAGTGTGATTGGCAGAGGACTCACTGTCCACAATCACGCTCGCGCAGACGTGCCGGCGCTGATTCAAATCGAGCGATTCTCTTTCTCCACCGGAATTGTGGGCCTGCTTCGCCCCGTCAAGCACATTTCCTTGCTGCGCATTCAGAATGCTCTGATTACGATTCCTCCTCGCGAACACAGCAAAGTGCAACAAACCGCTCCCCGACTTTTGGCTCCCGCTCCCAAAATCGTGGTAGATGAAGTGATTTGCGACAACATGGAGGTTCGTATCCTTCCGAAACAAACAGATAAGGCACCTCTCGATTGGGAAATCCACAACCTTGTCCTCACGTCCGCCGGCCTCTTCAAGCCTTTTGCTTTCCACGGGGATTTGACCAACGGTAAGCCCGTGGGCGAAATCGTTACTAGGGGGCGATTTGGACCTTGGAACGCAGACGACCCGGGAGGCACTCCGGTATCGGGGGAGTACGACTTCACCAATGCCGACCTCGGTCCCTTTCCGGGCATTGCCGGCATGCTGTCCTCCTCCGGCAAATATGATGGATTGCTTGCCGAACTTCAGGTGCAGGGGCACACAGACACGCCGGATTTCTCCCTTGATAAGGTTGGCAAGCCGGTGCCGCTTCACACGGAGTTCTCGGCCACCGTCGACGGAACCGATGGCGATACATACCTTCATCCCGTAAACGCGACACTCGTTCACTCGCTTATTGTTGCCGTGGGCCAGGTGGTCCGTGTGCCAGAAAAGAAGGGGCATTTCATTTCCATCGAGGCCACCGTGCCGAACGGACGCATCCAGGACTTCCTCAATCTTGCTGTCAACTCAGACAAACCCTTTCTCAGCGGCCCGGTGCAGATCAAAGCTAAACTCATCATTCCTCCCGGCCAGGAACACATGATCGATAAAATGATACTGGACGGTCAGTTTGGGGTGGAGGACGCTACTTGGAGTAATCCTGAACTTCGCGGGAAACTCGAATCTCTTAGCCGCCACGCGCTGGGAAAGCCGCGGGACGAAGACGTGGGCAGCGCGGTATCCGATCTAAAAGGCACCTTCCTCTTGAAGGACGGGATAATTCGGTTTCGAGACCTTACCTTTAGCCTCGAGGGCGCGGCCATTGACCTGATTGGCACCTACGCGTTACGCCAGGGCACGCTCGATTTCGCCGGTCATCTCACTCTTCAGGCCAAGCTCTCGCAGACCATGAGCGGACCCAAATCGTTCTTCCTCAAAACCATTGATCCCCTGTTTGAGAAGCACGGCGTCGGCGCCGTGCTGCCCATACGCATTACCGGGACCCGCGACAAGCCGGTCTTCGGTGTGACTGTTTTTCACAAAACGATCGACAAGCATCTCTCCTCCGACAAGCACAAGCCCTGAAAACCTTTCTTCCTGCTGTCCGAATATGGGTTTTCGCCTATGTTTCTACATTCGATTCCGTATGGTAAAGATTACTCTCCCGGAATATTGTGCCTTCAGACCGGTAGGAAGCCGCTGGAATTCGGTCGGAACGTCCGGCTCTCAAGCAATGTAGACCCTGGAATCTTGAAAAAGAAAAGGAAGACTATGCGCTGCCTCAACTCTCTGTGGTCTCGCCCTTTGTCTGTCCTGTTTGGTTCCCTCATTCTGGCGACCGTCGGCTTTGCCCAGGTCAGTATCGGCATTTCCGTTGGCTTTCCGCCTCCAGAATTGCCGGTCTATGAGCAGCCCGTTTGTCCCGCCGACGGATACCTCTGGACGCCCGGTTACTGGGCCTGGGACGGGGATGATTACTATTGGGTGCCCGGGACCTGGGTTCTCGCGCCGGAAGTTGGATTTTTTTGGACCCCGCCCTATTGGGGCTGGGAAGGCTCGGCCTACATCTTTCATGAGGGCTATTGGGGACCAGAAGTTGGTTTTTATGGTGGTATTGATTACGGGTTCGGCTATTTCGGTCACGGCTATGAAGGCGGGCGCTGGGATCATGGCCACTTCTACTACAACCGCGAAGTGAATCATGTGAATGTGACCGTGATTCACAATGTCTACACCCAACGAATCACGAACCGTACAGAAACTCACGTCAGCTATAACGGTGGCCGCGGCGGAATCTCTGCGCGCCCCACGAGTCAGGAAGAGGCTGCGGACCGCGGAAGACACGTCCCTACCGTTGCGGCGCAAACGCAACACATCCAGGAGGCGCGCTCGAATCCGCAACTGCGTGCCTCCGCAAACCACGGCAAGCCGCCGATTGCCGCGACTGCCAAACCCGCCGACTTTCGCGAAGGCGCTGTGCCCGCTCAGTCCGCAGCGCGATACAATCCGCCTGCAAGAATGGCCAATAACCACGCGCAACCGGCGGTTCACCCGAACGACCTGGCGCCCCACGAAAAGCCTGCTCCTGCGCATACGGGTAATGCCCAAGCGGACCAGAAGTATCAGCAACAACAAGAAAAGCTCTATCAACGCCAGGAACAAGAGCATCAGAATCTGCAGCAGCAACAAGAAAAAGAACACCAACAGATGGCCAAGCAACAGGCCAACGAGGCCCAAAAACAGCAGATGGAGGCGCGCCATCAACAGCAGACGCAGCAAATGGAGCAACGGCACGCCCAGGAGCAGCAGCACACGGTGCAGCAACACGAGCAACAACAGCACCAGGCGCCTCCTCCTCACGAGACTCAGCCCAGAAAACCTTAACCCCTGCTAATGGCTGCGCTCCTGTGACCTAGTTCGATTCGGTCCAGTGCCTTTTGCCCTTGACATTAACGTTGTGTTAAATCGGGCGGCGACCGCGCCCGAACCTTCCTCCGACTGTTGTCAATAAAGTTTAAATGTAGCCTTCAGATGTGCTAGGTTATCTGACCTCTACGCCCGAAGCTGGGCTGCTTTGTGTCTGGGAGTGTTCTACGGGACCGCGATGACTTGGCGCGATTTTCAAACCGTCTTTGATTCTCCCCTCCGAACCGTGACTGCTCGAGGCCAACTTCTTTTCGCGACGTCAATCTGCTTGTCTTCCGCCACGCTGGCGCAAGGGCCATCGCCGGTTCCCAGCATTTTTGACACGGTTTCGACTCCCGCGGATTCGATCCATCGGCTGTCTTTATTCGTGCTGACGATCACGGGATTGATCTTCATCGTGGTTTTTTCGCTGCTGGTTTATGCCGTCGGCAAATTCCGTCGTCGCTCCGCGGAGGATAACCAGGAACCGGCTCAGGTGTACGGCAGCAATCAAATGGAGCTGGCGTGGACTGTTATTCCTGTGCTGATCGTCTTGGTTCTTTTCTTCGCCACCGCGCGGGTCATCCAATCGGTGCAGGACGCCGTTCCTCCCCCCAATGCTCTCCAGGTCACGGCGATCGGTCACCAGTTTTGGTGGGAATTCCGCTATCCGGCGTTGGGAATCGTCACCGCGAACGAACTCCACGTTCCCGTAAGCGATCGCGCTGCTCCCAGGCCCACCTTCGTCAAACTTCTCTCCGCCGATACCGACCACAGTTTTTGGGTTCCACAACTCGCTGGAAAAACCGATCTCATTCCCAATCGCATCAATTCCATTTGGATTGATCCTCACGAGACTGGCATGTACGTCGGCCAGTGCGCCCAGTACTGCGGCACACAGCACGCCAAGATGCTCCTACGCGTTTACGTCGATTCCCGGGAGCAGTTCGCCCATTGGGCTACCGCCCAAAAACAGCCCGCGCGCGGTTCAGAAACCGGCGCTGTTTCCGCTGGCCGGCAAATCTTCGAAAAGACCGCCTGCATCAATTGCCACGGCATATCCGGCACCGTGGCCAACGGCCGTTTTGGACCCGATCTTACGCACCTCATGAGCCGCGACACCATCGCCTCAGGCGCTGCAACCAATACGGATGAAAACCTCAGACTTTGGATTCGTAATCCCGATGCCATCAAACCGGGCTCCCTCATGCCCGCCATGAATTTAAGCGACCCCGATCTGCAAGCCGTTACCGCTTATCTGGAGTCCCTGAGATGAGCCCGAGGTCTTCGCTGCATGTCCTCTGAATCCATGGCCCTCGCCGGTGTCCACGAACCTTCGCGCCCTTTCAGCGATCTCCTTTATTCCTGGGTCACCACCGTTGACCACAAGCGTCTCGGCCTCCTGTATATCCTCTACGCCCTCTTGTTCCTCGTGATCGGTGGCATTGAAGCCACCGTCATGCGTATTCAGCTCATCATTCCTCACAATCATTTCGTTTCCCCTCAGTTCTTCAACCAGATGTTCACCATGCATGGCACCACCATGATTTTTTTCGTCGCCATGCCCATCCTTTTTGGTTTCGGCAATTACCTCCTCCCCCTGATGATCGGCGCGCGAGACATGGCCTTCCCGCGCCTCAATGCTTTTAGTTTTTGGCTCACCGCCTTCGGCGGCTTCCTTCTCTATTTCAGTTTTATTGGCGGTAACGGTCTGTACGGTGCCGGCGCCGCGCCGGACGTGGGTTGGTTCGCATATGCCCCACTCACAGCAAAGACATTTTCTCTCGGACACAGTACCGATTTTTGGACCCTCAGCCTCCTCGTTTCGGGGTTCGGCAGTATTGGCACTGCCGTAAACTTTATTGCCACCATCCTGTGCCTTCGCTGTCCCGGTATGACCCTCGGTAAAATGCCACTCCTTGCTTGGCTCAACCTGGTGATGGGTGGATTGGTGCTCCTGGTCATCTCCCCATTGACTGCCGCGCAAGTCATGCTTTGCCTCGATCGGTTCCTCGGCGCGCACTTCTTCGACACGCAAGCAGGTGGATCCGCCGTCCTGTGGATGCATTTCTTCTGGATCTTTGGCCACCCGGAAGTCTACGTCCTGGTTATCCCGGCGTTCGCTTTCGTCTCTGAGATCGTCCCTGTCTTTTCGCGCAAGCCGATTTTCGGCTACCCCATCATGGTGGGTGCCACTGTGGCTATCGGATTCGTCAGCATGAGCGTCTGGGCTCATCACATGTTCACCGTTGGTATGACTTCCTACGGCAACACGTTCTTCGCCCTTACCACCATGATCATCTCGGTCCCCACAGGAATCAAAATCTTCAATTGGCTTGGCACCATGTGGGGCGGAAAGCTCATCTTCAAAAGTCCCATGCTGTTCTGTGTGGGTTTTCTGTTCCAATTCCTGATCGCGGGCCTGACCGGTATCATGCTTTCCGCTGCCCCCTTCAATTGGCAACTCAGCGCCTCTTATTTTGTCGTCGCTCACTTCCACTACGTCATTGTCGGCGCCATTCTTTTTGCCATCTTCGGCGCCTTCTACTACTGGTTCCCCAAAATGACCGGCCGTCTCTACAATGAAACCCTCGGCAAACTTCATTTCTGGCTCTTCGTCATCGGCTTCCACCTTACCTTCGATTTCATGCACATCCCTGGTCTTCTCGGCATGCCTCGTCGCATCTACACCTACGAGCCTGGCCGCGGTTGGGAAATCTGGAACCTTATCGTTACCATCGGCGTTTTCTTCCAGGGTGTTGCCGTTTTGATTTTTGTCGCCAATCTTCTCTATTCCATGTTCAAGGGCAGAGCCGCTGGAAACGATCCTTGGGATGCCTGGACACTCGAGTGGTCCACCGCGTCGCCGCCCCCCGAATACAATTTCCCCAGCATTCCTGTCGTAAACAGCAGGCGTCCGCTCTGGGACATCAAGCATCCCGAGGATCCGGACTGGCAATATGAATGACCGATTCTCAGTGAGAAGCAAGGAGCAGCTTCGTTGAGCAGCATGGCCACAACACCGGCGCCGATCGAAACGCCATGGTCCCTTCCCTATAAGGGTCACGTCGGCATGCTTTCGCTCATCGCTGCGGAATCCTCGATCTTTACGATTTTTGTGGTTGCCTACATCTATTACATCGGCAAGAGCCTTTCGGGACCTACTCCGAAGGAAGTTCTCGAGCTGCCCATTTTCGCTTCGATTTGTTTGCTTTCCAGCAGCCTGACCATTCACACCGCGGTCGGCGCGCTGCGCAAGGCGCAATATGGCGCGTTCCGTCTATGGTGGCTGGTGACTTTACTACTGGGCGCAATCTTCCTAATTGCCACTGGGCGGGAGTGGCACCACCTGATCCATGACAAAGGGCTGACCATCTCCACGAATCTTTTTGGCACGACGTACTACTCGCTTGTGGGCCTGCACGCGTTCCACGTCACTGTGGGTCTGGTGGGCCTGCTTATTGTTTTGCTTTTGGCCGTGTTGGGTACAGTGGGGCAAGAGCATTCGAAGAATGTAGACACGTTCGCAATGTATTGGCATTTCGTCGATGCCGTCTGGGTTGTGGTTTTTACGGTCGTCTACATCATTGGCCGGTAGAGGGAAAAGGCATGACCGCTCCGATCGGACAATCCGCTGAGAACAGGCCGAACGCGGTCGCGCTACCGGCGCCCACGGCGTGGCCCATCGTTCTGGCTTTCGGCGTCACTTTGCTGTTTGCTGGACTGATCACGAGTTTGTCCGTGACCATGCTCGGAGCCATTCTGGCCATTGCCGGCAGCGTTGGTTGGTTCTTCGATGTGTTCCCACACGAGAAGCATGTCGAGGTACCAATTGTCGATGTGTCCGTCACCATCACCAGCACGCGCCAAAAGGTCGAGCGCGTGGAGTTCGCTCCGGAGCTTCCTCGCGCGCTGCTTCCTCTGGAAACCTATCCGGTCTCTGCGGGCATTAAGGGCGGGTTGGCCGGCAGTATCGCGATGGCCGCTCTGGCTTGCCTTTACGGCGTGCTGAAGCAGGGCAGCATCTGGTATCCCATCAACCTGCTCGCCGCCACCTTTTATGCCCAGACCCTGAAAATGGGCCCGGACGTCTTGAAATCTTTCCACCTTGATAGCTTCCTGCTGGCCGTGCTCATCCATTTGACGACCTCGATCTTGGTCGGGCTTCTCTATGGAGCGATGCTTCCGATGATTCCTCGCCATCCGATTTTCCTGGGTGGCGTTGTTGCGCCCATCCTGTGGTCCGGTCTGTTGCGCAGTATCCTCGACTTAATCAATCCGCTGCTGCGACAACGCGTGGATTGGTGGTGGTTCATTGCCTCGCAATTTGCCTTCGGCATTGTTGCCGGCCTGGTGGTCACGCGCCAGCAGCGGGTTCCCGTGAAACAATTCATTCCGTTCTCTGTGCGCGCGGGTATAGAAACTCCGGGCGCGATGGCACAGAAGCAACGTGAGGACCGCAAACCGTGAGGAATCGTTGGCACATGTGCGCGTTGCTGGCGCCCGTTTTGCTTTCCTTAGCCGCGTGCAGCGACTTGCCGGGTCGCCCTGCGCCGAATTCCATTCCCGTTGATCCCGACAGGATCACCGACTTCAAAACTCTCTTCAAGGAAAACTGCGCCGGTTGTCACGGGGGAGAAGCTAAAGGTGGAGCAGCTCTGGCGATTGGCGATCCGGTGTATCTGGCAATCGTGGATGATGACACGCTCCACAAAATCGTGACCAATGGCATCGCCGGCACCTCGATGCCCGCGTTTGCCAAGAGTGCGGGAGGTATGCTCACAGCTGATCAAGTGGACGCAATCATTCGCGGAATACGCCAGGCCTATTCCCAACCCAATGCTCTCGAAGGCGTCAGTGCACCTCCTTACACTGCATCCCAGCCAGGCAACGCGGCCCGTGGCGCTGCGGTTTATCAGACATTTTGTGCTTCGTGTCATGGTCTGGAAGGCAAAGGTGGTCCGAAAGCCAGTTCAATTGTGGACGGTTCGTTTCTCGCGCTACTCACGGATCAGGAGTTGCGCTCGTTGGTTATCGTTGGCCGTCCCGATCTCGGCGCTCCTGACTGGCGAAACAATGTTCCCGGCAAGCCCATGTCTCCAGAAGAAATTTCCGATGTGGTTGCGTGGCTTTCCGCGCAACGCCCACAGTTTCCTGGCCGCGCCTATCCGCATACCGCAAATGTCCTCGGAGAGCATCCATGACCCTGCCCGACAGTCTTTCGCGGCGCGCTATGCTGATGAAGATTGGCCTGTTCTTCAACGGGTTAGTCGCTGTTGCGCTGGCAGTGCCTATTTTGCGTTACGTTTTATCGCCTTTGCTTCGCGGGCGAAAAACCAGCTACACGAGTTGGCTCACTCTTGGAGCTGCAGATCAATTCCCGGCCGGGCAAACGCGCCTGGCCACCTTCCGCAATCCCGACACTACCCCGTGGGACGGCCAAACGGCCGACAGTGCCTGCTGGGTGCGTCGCGTCGATGATCAAAAGTTCCAGGTGTTCGCCATCAATTGCGCGCATCTCGGCTGTCCCGTGCGCTGGTTCCCGCAATCCGGACTGTTCATGTGTCCCTGCCACGGTGGCGTTTATTACGAGGACGGCTCACGTGCATCTGGCCCGCCCGAGCGTGGCTTGTTCGAATATCCCTACAAAGTGGAAGACGGCAAGCTCTTCATCAAAGCGGGTGAATTGCCCACGCCGGGCAATCCCACTGCATTGGTCCACCTGCGAGACAAATTTCCATGCGCCTGATTGAGAAAATTGGCCAGTGGTTCGATGCGCGTCTGCAACTGGGCGCGACCATACGGGAAACTGCCGAGCACCGCGTGCCTCGCCAAACCGCGAGCTGGTTTTACGTCTTCGGCAGTGGGGCGCTGGTACTGTTTATGACCCAAGTCATCACCGGAATCCTGCTCGCCTTGGTTTACGTCCCGTCCGCCGGTGAAGCCTGGAACAGCCTGCAAACCTTGAATCACTCCATCGCGCTGGGTTGGTATATCCGCGCCCTTCATGGCTGGGGTTCCAACTTCATGGTGGCTATAGTGCTCCTGCACATGGTCCAAGTGTTTCTGTTCGGCGCGTACAAGTTTCCGCGCGAACTCACCTGGATCATTGGCGTGTTCCTTTTGCTGATGACTCTGGGGATGGCCTTTTCTGGACAGGTTTTGCGCTTCGACCAGGATGCTTTCTGGGGCATCGGTATTGGCGCTTCCATTTCCAGCCGCGTCCCTATCGTAGGTCCCTGGACCGTTCATCTCCTCCTGGGCGGCCCGATCATCGCGGGCGCCACGCTTTCCCGCTTTTTCGCGCTGCACGTTTTTGTTATCCCCGGGCTGCTCATCGCGTTCGTCAGCCTGCATCTTCTTATGGTCCTCAAGCTGGGCATTAATGAATGGCCCATGCCCGGCCGCATCGTTCGCAAATCCACTTACGAGAAGCAGTATCAGGAACTCACCCAAAAAGATGGCCTTCCCTTCGTGCCTGGCGCCATCTACAAGGATATTTTCTTCAGTGGCTGCTTGCTTCTCGCCCTCGCGCTCGTCGCCGCATACTTCGGGCCTTTCGGCCCTTCGGGTCGTCCCGACCCCACCATCATTCAGACCGTGCCGCGGCCCGACTATTTCTTTTTGTGGCTTTATGCCTTGCTCTCGTTACTGCCGCCACAGATGGAAACACCCGCGCTCCTCATCGGGCCGGTTCTGGTCATCCTCGGCCTTTTGGCGTTGCCTTTTATTTGGGGCGAAGGCGAAAAGAGCTGGCGTCGGCGACCCGTGGCGGTCCTCTCCGTGCTGCTCATCGCCGTAGCCCTGGGAACCTTCACGGATCTGGCCAGTTTCACGCCGTGGAGTCCGGTCATGAACGCCTGGAGTGCGGATGCTGTTCCTGCCGAATTTCTGCAGCATCGTTCGGCGCTCGAGCGTCAGGGCGCGCTGGTGTTCCAACTCAAGCAGTGCCACAACTGCCATTCGCTTGGCAACGAAGGCGGCAAACGTGGCCCCGCTCTCGATAACGTCGCTTTGATCCAGACAGAGGATCAGCTCATTCGACAAGTCATTCAGGGCGGCGGCAATATGCCCGCTTATGGCAAAAACCTCAGCCCGCCGGAAGTTACCGCTCTCGTTGCGTTTCTGAAAACGCTTCATCCTCCCGGGCAGTTGCCCGCCAAGGTTGCTGCCGACCAGATTATTTCCGGAAAGTCGCCCGGCCCTGCTGGTGGCAAAGAATAACGAACTATGTCTCCCGAAGCGCAATCTTTGCTGAACGAATGGTCGCCACCCATCGCACTTGACGCCGCAATCGCCATCACTATGGCTATCTATTTTCGCGGCTGGCTTTCTCTTCGCCGCGCTTCGTTCCTGTTCTCCATCTGGCGTTTAGCCGCGTTTTTGGCTGGGATGCTCTGCCTCTGGTTTGCGATCGGCTCGCCCCTTTCCGCCTTCGACGAGGTCTCCCTTACCGCGCACATGGTCCAGCACATTCTGCTCATGTTCGTGGTTCCGCCGCTGGTGCTCCTCGGCGCTCCGGCCATGCCTTTTCTCCACGGCTTACCTCAAGGGTTTGTGCGTTTGGTCATCGGTCCACTCCTTCGCTGCATGCCGATGCAACAGGTGGGACGATTCATCACGCGCCCAGCTGTTTGCTGGTTCGCTGCCGCGGTAGCGCTGATCGGCTGGCATATCCCATCGGCATTCGAACTCGCGCTTCGCTCCGATTTCTGGCACGAAGTCGAACATCTTTGTTTCCTCTTCACGTCTTTTCTTTTCTGGTGGCCGGTTATTCAACCGTTTCCCAGCGAGGCACGCTGGCCCCGTTGGGCTATTCCGGTCTACCTTTTTGTCGGAATGTTTCCCGGTGGCGCGCTGGGAGCCTTCCTGGTCTTTTGTGATCGCGTCCTTTATCCTTCTTATCAACAAACGCCTTCTGTTTTTGCCATCTCGCCTTTGGCGGACCAGGTTCTTGCCGGTGCGCTGATGTGGGTCTTGGGCGCGTTTGTGAATCTCATGCCAGCGGTGCTCATTACGATGGACCTGCTTTCTCCCCGTGTGGCAGCCCCGCAAACTGCTCCGGTCGATACGAACTTGGAAAATTTGGCATCGGCCCGCGCCCCTTCCCGACTATAATTCCGCCACGCCCATTTCTCACTCGGAGCTAGCTTGCATGGGTAACACTACGCATTCTTCGCGAACCGCCATTCTCCACATGAATATGAGCGAGTTCTGGTCCGGAGACCTTGGGCTGACGTTGGTTTCCATTTCTCTCGGCGTGCTCATTTTTGTGATTTTTCCCATGCGCCAAATCGGTCTTTCCGGCAGATTTTTTCTGGACGTTGTCATGGTCACTCTGATGATCTCTGGTGCGCTGGTCGTGCAACAGAAACGAATCGTCACTATCGTTACCGTTGCTATCGTTGTGATGGGCGGCTGCGGGTTATGGGCCGCCCGGCTTTATCCCTCCCCGTTTCTTCGTCACCTCAGCAGCGTGCTGTCGATCGTGATTCCATTGCTCTACGTGCGCATTGTGTTGCTCGTTATGTTTCGACAGGGGCCGGTCAGCTGGAGCCGCATCCAAGGAGGGATTTGCGCCTATCTGCTCGTCGGCATGGCCTGGGCCTCCGCCTTCGATCTAGTGGAACAATTGCATCCCGGATCCTTCCATTTTGTCTCGGCGCCCACCGACCCGGACCAACTTACTTCCAAGTTGATTTACTTCAGTTTCGCTACTCTTACTACGGTAGGTTTCGGCGATGTGCTGCCTGTTAATCCCTTTGCGCGCTCGCTGGCCATTTTCGAAGCCATCGTCGGCCAGTTGTTTCCCGCCATTCTTATCGGTGCTTTGGTGGCCATGGCCATGCAGGCCCGGCCAAAATCTGAGAGCTAATGCCAGCGTTGGCTGCCAGAAATGCGCGGTTTTCTCCGCCGGGCCGGGCGTAAAGGCGAACGGCACGTATTGGTGTGGAGATCCTGGGCCGGTTCAATCTCCGGCCTTCGTCTCGTTCGTGGTACCTACCGGCTTCGTCAGATGAACGCGCCCGCCAATCAGTAAATCCGGAACCACGAATTGCGTGAATCCATCCACATACTCGGGCTTCAACGTTTCGCAGCAGCCCTTCTCTGGACTTTCATACCTTACCGACCCGAATTCGCCTTTCACTTGCACCTGAACCTGCGTCGGCTCCTGATCATAATTAACCAGTTCCACCGTCGCTTCGGCCTCGGTTTTCCCCGGATATTCCACCACCAGGGTTGTCAGCGAATTCCACAAACTCACCGGAACATGCTGCTTCACCATCAGCCGCCGCACGTCTTGCGCAAATGTTTCCGGGTCCGAGACCGGTTCCGCCAGTTCAATCACTCGCCCGCTTCCTACCGTATACGTCACCGAATGCCCGTTCGTTTTTCCTGAGGATGGCGAGTCCCATGGATAGCTTCCCGGCAGATTCACCAACACGGCCACTCCGCCCAACTCTGCGAACTTTTGCACCTCTTCAATTAACGGCTTGCCGAGTGGCGCGAAGGCAATCAGCACGTCAGATCCCGACAAATCCAGCGCCTTAACGTCATCAGAGTGTATTACGCGAAACGGAATATTGTGGCGCGCCATCAAGTTGAGCGCTTCGTAGGAAGAGTCGTAATCGTTCGTCAAGACCACTACTTCAGAAGCTTCCTTCTCGCTATCGTTCTGATGTTCGTAAAACGCGATGGTCCGCCTTACCGCTTCCCAATCTGCCAGCGCACGCTTTTGCCCGCTCGCCAGTCCCTTCTGCTGTGCCGCGTGCAATTCCAGAATTACGTCCGCGTGGAAGGCGCCGGCTTCCGCAACCGCCAGCATATAGTCGGCGGGATTCGGACCGTTAGTCTTTACCAATGGATCGCTCTCGTCCCACGAGAAGCTATACAGCGGCGCCTGTTTGGTTTCGAATGCCCGTTCGTGACGCACCATCGCAAGGTTCTGATCCAACCACGGTTGTGAAGTTGGGCTGGACACTTGCAGGATTCCATTCTTCTGGAACACCAGCCATCCCTTCATTTGTGGTTGTTTGCCGCCCCCACTCACTACCAGGACCTTCAGCTTTGGATATTTTGCGCGCAACTCTTCGGCGCTTCCTTCTAACTGCGTCTGTTCCGCGGTTTTGCCCTTTACAATGACTCCCGCCGCGCCCGAACTAGCGGCCGCCGCGACTGCCGCTGATTGCTCGAGGGTGACTTCCAGATACACCCGGTAGCCCTGTTTTTTCGCAACCGCAATCAGGCGCTGCGCATGTTCACTCCACGGAATCACCACTTCATCCGCGCCAAGAATCTTGGCTGGCGGTAATGTGCTGTGCGTCCATCGGATGTACACTTTTCCCAAAGTGCGGGTGGGTAACACCAGCATTAGCGCGAGCAACAGCAAGCAACCGATTCCTCTTAACGTCCTCATGGCTTTTCCCTTGGCCCCACGGAGAAATTCTTTTCCTCATGCGACTGCGCTTTATCCTGCTTACCAGACAACCGAATCGCTGGTCCGGTTGTGACAGTTTCCGTTTCACCCCGCGCCGAAACCCAGATTGCCGCCGCATCGGGAATGCGCTGTACAATGGCCTTGCCCTTTTCCGGGCCAACCAACAGCAGCGTCGTCGAAAGCGCGTCCGATGCTGTTCCCGTTTTCGCCACGATGCTCAATGCGTACTTCGTCTCCAATGGTTTGCCATTGTCCGGATCAATGATGTGTCCGGCCGGTTCATTGCCTAACAGGCTTGGGGGCGTTTGCTCAGACGTAGACACGCTGTTGTTGCTGAGCATCACCGTGGGATCCACGCGATGGGACGGGTCGCGCAAATGTACTTGCCACGCGCTTTGCCCCGGCGGCGCGCCCATCGCGTAAATCGTGCTTTGCCCCGCGTCCACCAGCGCGTTCCGGATTCCGTTCCCCCGCAGAATCTCCACCGCGCGGTCTACGGCGTACCCTTTGCCAACTGACCCAACATCAATCCGCATGCACGACGAATGAAACTCGACCATGTCCGGCGGTATCAGTTCGATTCTTTGATAGCCTACACACCCGCGCACTTTCTCTTGTTCTTCCTGCGAAGGTACGCGGTCGCCGCGCAATGCCGCCTGCCACAAATCCACCAATGGGGCGACCGTAATATCGTATTTTCCTTCGGATAGCTTCGAGTACCCCACGGATTCCTCAATCACGCGGTACAAATCCAGGGGCACTTTTTCCGCGTGAAAATGGGCGGTGCGGTTCACTCTGCTGAGAGCGCTTTCCGGTTTGTAGGTGCTCAACATCGCGTCCAGCCGGACAATTTCCGCGAAGGCCTTGTCGATGGCCAGCGATGCGCGTGCCGGAGACTCATGGTACGCGGCAATTTCGTACACCGTGCCCATGATGTATCTCGTCTTGTGAACCACCGGCGGGTTGTCTTGAGCTGTTCGTCCCTGTAGGAGTGGAATCCAGAACAGCAGCGCGGCCGCAGCCAGCGCCTTATTCAAGCGCATAGATGTCACCGTCACCGCTGGTTAGGTACATCGTTTTTCCGGAAATCACCGGGGCGTTTTGTACGCCGGTGCCCAGGCCCGCGCGCCACAAGATTTTGCCGGTGGCGGGGTCCAGCGCATGCAATCCCCACGACTGCACATAAATGGCCGAATCCCCGAACACCGCCGGGCCGGTCAACACTTGTCCCGCTTCCGTTTTCCATCGCAGCTTGCCGGTTCCCACTTCCAACGCGTACAAGTAGCCGTCTTTGCTTCCGACCACGAGAGCATCGCCAGACACCGCCGGGGATGAAGAAACTCCCAATCCCGTTTCATATTTCCAACGCACCGCGCCGCTGTTTACATCCAACGCGTACACAAAGAAGTCCTGCGACCCGATCAGCAGGGTATCCCCCGCCAGCGCCGGTGAAGAATCAATACCGTTGCCCGTTAGCCTGCTCCAGAGAATCTTGCCTGACATCGCCTCCAGGCAGACCACGTTTCCATCCCCGCTGCCCACGTAAATCTTTTTGTCCGCTGCGTACGCTGTTCCATACACACGGCCACGCAGTTCCGTCTTCCACACATGTTTCCCGCTCTGCGCTTCGACCGCATATACGTGCGCGTCGGCGCTTCCAAAAAACACCACTCCTCGACGCACCACCGGCGAAGCCCACACTTCTGCTTGCGTTGCCACTTCCCACGCCTTTTTTCCAGTATCCGCTTTAACGGCATATACTTTTCCGTCGTCGCAGCCGAACATTACCAGGTCGCCGCTCAACGATGGTGTCGAGTGGATTTGCCCGCTGGCATCGAACTTCCAGCGCATTCGCCCCGTGGCGGCCTGGAACGCATGCAACTCTCCCCGCGCCGCCGTCACGTATAGCGTTCCGGCGCGCAGGACGGGTGCCGTTCGAATGGGGCCGCTCACGCGTGCCTGCCAAAGTGCCTTGCTTGGGGATGGCAACGCCGCCGCGCCCAGCCCACCCGTTCGCGCGTTATCCTTCAGTAGCGTTACCCAATCGCTGTCGGAATTTGCCGGACTTTCCGGCACCACCGGTTCGTCTGTCATCGCAGTTAACTGATCCGCAGTTTTCTCAGGTCGATCTTTTTCAAGTCGGCTTCGCCCAGCCCCAATTTACCCGCAGCCGCGATGTGCCCTGGCTGACGGTAAAACAGGTTTGTACTGGCGTCTTCAAAAAATTCGCGGCTGTCCCTCACCAGACTCTTTGGGTTGTGTTCCCACACGGAAGGCGCACCCTCTTCCCGGCGCTTCTTTTCGATCGCTTCCAGTTCAATGGTATCCAGGGCCACCGGATCGGTGCTCAGAAGTAGCAGTCCCGCCTGGTAAATGAACTTCTGGTTTTGCGTCAGTGGTCCGCCGTGCCACACCATGCGGGTTCCATCCATGATGTTCAGCACTACTTTCGATCGCAGTGGCTCAACGGTGCACATCACTCCGATGAGTGGATTCGTAAACGAGTACGGCTCCTTGTGCGAGCGCGCCACGTTGTTGAACGTCCCGTACGCCACATTTTTCAGGCAGCCGGTAACGCCCGATGCTGAATGGTCCTTCAGTGTTGGTACATTGATGATTTTGTCCACGCGGTTTGCTACGATGCTGGCCATATATGACCGCGTTTCCCACTCACCAAAAAAGTCCATCTCCACGTAAACATTGGCATCATAGCCGGAGGCATCCAGCAGCCCATCCTGCACTCCAATCACGTCCACACCCGGTGGCATTAGCGCCTGGTAACTTCCCAGGTCCATTTCATAGCCGAATCGGTCGTACACCAGAATATTTCGCAACGGCACGCCGACTGACCGCACGCCATCAATAATTTCCCGTACCAGTTCGGGAGAAGAACAGCACGCAGGCGCGCCAGATGGATTGATCTTGATTCCCACCACGTCGCTAGGTTCAATAAACTTCGCGAATGCGGCCTTCGCCGAATTCTCGCCGGTCAACTCTTTCAATCCCCGCTCCAACATGTCGTGGATGACCGGTTGCGAGACGCGATTGGCCACTATGGACCGCGAATCCGCCACTTCAACCACCCGCCCCGGGAATAGTCCCGGCATCCGCAATGGAGATTTCTTCGCCAACGGCGCTTCATGTACGTTAATCGGTGGCACGGCGGGCTGAACCACCTCGTCTTTGCCCAACGCCGGAACTCCAGTTAGCAACAGTGCCGCGCTGCCAGCGCACGTCCTCTTCACAAATGTTCTTCGATCCATGCCCATGGTGGCTGCGAGCCTCTCTGCTCAACACAAAACGCAGCTTCCTTTTTTACCCTCCAGCTTACTCCCATTTCCTTCTTCCGACGAGGGGGTGACAATCCCTCCCGGAGTGAGTAGACTTTCCTTGATTCGTTTTAATAGTGGATTTATTTCATGCCAGGAAAGTGTGGCCTTCGATTCGCGATTCGTTCCTGAAGCATTAAGGAAAGGACCTGTATGAAATTTTCCGCGCAACTGGTTCGTCACCTCTTCGCAATCATCGCTTTCCCACTCCTGGTTTCCGCCGTCCCGGCACAAACTCACTACGATCTTCTGCTCAAAGGTGGTCACGTCATCGACCCGGCCAATCATATTGACGGCAATATGGATGTAGCGGTCTCCGGCGGCAAAATCGCCGCTGTCGAGAAAGACATCCCCGCCAGTTCAGCCACCACGGTTGTGGACGCCACCGGTCTCTATGTCACCCCCGGTCTCATCGACATCCACGTGCACATCACCTATGGCGGCGCGCCCCTCAACTGGTTTGATCCCGAAGCGCGTTCTCACACGCAGCCCTATGCCATCCCCGCCGATCTGCCCCTCACGTCCGGCGTGACGACCATAGTCGACGCGGGTACCGCTGGTGCCGAATCCTTTTTACTGGAGAAGGAAAGCGTGATGGATCACGCCAAGGTGCGTGTCCTGGCTTTCCTGAATATCGTGGCCAATGGCATGAGCGGCGGACTCGAGCAGGATGTCGATGAAATGGATGTAAAACGGTGCGCCGACACCATTAACAAGTATCCCGATCTCATCGTCGGCGTGAAAACCGCGCACTACTGGGCCGATAAGCCTTGGGACGCCGAGCACACGCCCTGGGCTGCGGTCGATCGCGCCGTCGGATGTGCCGCGGCTACCAATCGCCCCGTCATGTACGATTTCTGGCCGCGTCCCGATCGCACCTATGCCGACCTGATTCTCCAGAAAGCACGCCCCGGCGATATCCACACGCACGTCTTCGCCCAGCAATTCCCAATCATTCTTCCCGACGGCAAGGTCAATCCCATCCTTTTCGAAGCGCGTAAGCGCGGCGTATACTTCGATGTGGGCCACGGCGCCGGCAGCTTTTGGTTCCGCAATGCCGTTCCCGCCGTCAAGCAGGGCTTCCTGCCCGATTCCATTTCCACCGACCTGCACATCGAAAACTACACAATCCTTAGCTACGATAACGTGCTGTCCAAATTCCTTTCCATGGGTGTTCCTCTGAACGAACTCATTACCCGGTCCACCGTGAACCCGGCGAGGGAGATTCATCGCCCTGATCTCGGCACCCTCTCCGTTGGCAAGGAAGCCGACATCGCTGTTCTGGAGGAGCAGCATGGTAAATTCAGTTTCATCGATTGCGGTTGGGCGCGCATGGACGGGAACGCCAGCGTTATCGCGCGTATGACCGTACGCGCTGGACGCGTCGTCTACGATCCTTCGGGGCTCAGCATGGTCGAGTGGGAAAAAGCGCGCAAACAGTACTTCACTTCTCCGGTTTTGGGCGGCGACAAACCCTCTACTGCCGACGATATCCCTCGGCACTGATAGCTCCGGTCTTGTTTTTGTAGGGCACGCTTTCTGAGGCGGCCCGTTCTCTGATAGTCAGGAGGCTCCGATGTCCAAAAAAATCAGTCGGCGCAAAATGCTGGGCAAAGGCGCTCAAGCCGCCATCGCCGGAGCGGTCGGAGCCTGCGCCGCCCCTGCTCTCAGAGCTAGTGAAGTTCCTGCGGTTGCCCTACCGGCAAAGGGCGTCGACTATTATCAGAAACTCGGTGTCACTCCTTTTATCAACGCCGCAGGCACCTACACGGTTCTCTCCGCTTCAACCATGCCGGATGAAGTGCAGGCGGCCATTGCCTTGGCCTCGCTGCATCCCGTCAATCTGCTGGAACTGCAGGATGCCGCGGGTGCCTACTTGGCAAGGCGGTTGAAGTGCGGAGGCGCGCTCGTCACTTCCGGGGCTGCCGGCGCCCTTACCGTTGGTGTGGCTGCCTGCGTCACGCTTGGCAATAAAGACGCCATCCTGAACATTCCAACCGCTATGACGGGTCTGAAGAACGAAATCATCGTGCAAAAAGCGCATCGCTACGATTACGACCACGCTCTTCGCAACTGTGGCACCCGCTTCGTCGAAGTGGAATCGATAGAAGACTACGAAAAAGCGTTCAGCAACAAAACCGTGATGTGTCACTTTTTCAATGCGGCCGAGGGCGGCAAAATTTCGCGCCAAGATTGGATCCGCGTGGCCCATAAGCATGGTGTTCCATGCTTCAATGACGCCGCGGCCGACGTTCCTCCCATTTCCAATCTCTGGAACTACACGCAAATGGGCTTCGACCTGGTCACCTTCTCCGGTGGCAAAGGGCTCCGCGGTCCCCAATGCAGCGGACTGTTGCTGGGCCGCAAAGATCTCATAGACGCCGCCAAACTGAACAATTCGCCGTACTCCAATACCGTTGGGCGTGGAATGAAGGTCGCTAAAGAAGAAATCGTGGGCCTGGTTGCGGCCGTCGACTGGTTTCTGAACCAGGAGGACGCCGCGCTCGAAGCGGAATTCCAGAAGCGTGCGGACCTAATCGCCGCGAAATTGCAGGCTCTCCCCACGGTGAAGACGCAAACCTTCATCCCGGAGGTTGCCAATCACGTCCCGCACCTGCTGGTCACCTATGATCCCAACCGCATCAAAATCTCCGCAAGCGAAGTGATGCAAAAAATGCACGCTGGCGCTCCACGGATCGAACTCAACCCCGGTACCGGTGGCGCGCCGGCGAGCGCGGGACTTCCCGGTGGACCAAACACCATCATCGTGGGCGTCTGGATGTTGCAACCCGGGGAAGATTCCATCGTCGCTGATCGACTCTACGACGTTCTATTGGCCGCACTTCAAACTTAACGCTGCTGCAGTCACAACCTACGCGATTTTTGTCTACCGGTTGGAGCGGTTACAATAATCCTCCATCCGCCCCGCCCACCTGGAGGATCTGAATGCCTCGCCGTCGTGTGCTGATTGTGTCGTTGTCACTTTTCTGCATTGCCCTCGCTGCTTGCCAGTCGGCTTATTACAAGACCATGAAAACCTTCGGCAAGGAAAAGCGAGACATCCTGGTCAAGCGCGTCATCGAATCCAAAAAGGACCAGGAAGAAACCAAAGAAAAGGTCAAAACGACTCTCGAATCTTTCCAGGAGCTCACTGGATTTCGGGGCGGCGAATCTCGAGAAATCCTACAAAAAACTCAACTCCCAATACGAATCCGCACAATCGCAAGCCAACAAGCTCCACGACCGCATCCAATCCATCGATCAAGTCAGCAGCGATCTCTTCAAGGAATGGCAGTCGGAGATCAATGAGATAAGCAACGCCAAACTCAAAGCGCAGAGCGCCGCAATGCTCCGCGATTCCAAACAACGCCAGGCTGCCTACATGGCCGCCATGCGCAAAACGGAAGCGCGACTAACGCCGGTGCTGAAATCCTTCCAGGATCAGGTGCTTTTCCTGAAACACAATCTGAATGCCCGCGCCATCGGTTCGCTCCAAGGCACGTCCGCACAAATGCACACGGACGTGACCGCCCTCACCAAAAGCATCGATTCTTCGATTCAAGAAGCGGACAAGCTGATCTCCACCCTAAACGCCCCCGATTCGAATTCTAGTTAGTTTCTCGGATGGCACAGCGGGGTTGGGATCCTATATTGTTCAGCGGAGACTACTGCGGGGAGCCGACTTTGGACGCGCGTAATCGTGGTTCGAAATCCATTTTTAAGAAGCCTTATTTCTATTCGGCTATTGTTCTCGCCGCCGTTCTCGCCTACGTTGCTTTCCTGCTGATTTCTCGCCATGAATCGGACCGCGCTTTCGACCGCCGTAACGCCCAGAAAGCTGCCGAGGAACAGCGCGAGGAAGATCGTGCGGCCGTCGAGCAGCTTGGCGGCTCCGAACTTGCCATTCGTGCCCTGTACGTGGCACCCCAAATCATTCGTCCGGGAGAAACCGCGCAACTGTGTTACGACGTGGCCAACGCTAAAACGGTGACGCTCGACCCGCCCGCCGGGGAGGTCTGGCCTGCGCACAACCGTTGCGTGGATGTTGCTCCAAAGAAGACCACTACCTATACGCTCAGCATCACCGATTCCACCGGGAAATCCGCGTCGCAAAGCGTCGAACTGAAAGTGCGATGAACCCGTAAGCCGCTAAGAACAAGGGCTTTGTCAGATCAGGCCGAGTTCCCCTCTAAGTCCCCCTTGTCCCGCGATTTGGCTCCCCCTTATAATGTCCTCCTAGCGGAGTTCGGCTTAGCCGGGCTCCGTATCTTTTTCTAAACACGTGGCGAAAGAATGACTGACCCTCTCGCGAAAATTAAACAAAAGTTGCAGAAGGAAATCGACTCGCTGGAGCACGAGCTCAACGTCGAGCTTCCCAAGGAAATCGCCGTGGCTCGCGCACATGGAGATCTTTCGGAGAACGCCGAATACAAGTACGCCAAAGAGCGCCAGGGGTACGTGAATGCCAAAATCGGCCAGCTCAAGAAGCGCATGGGCGACCTCGGGATGCTCAATCTCACGAATATCCCCAAGGACCGCTCCGGCTACGGTTCCCGCATCGTTGTGCTTGACGTGCAGCGCAATATTGAGGTGGAATACAAACTCGTCAGCAGCGAGGAAGCCGACGTCGAACAAGGCTTGATCTCCACAACTTCGCCCATTGGCCGCGCTCTTTTGAATCGGCAGGTTGGGGATGAAGTTCAGGTTGCCACCCCCGCTGGCAAAAAAGAATTCGAAGTCGTTCGCCTCGTCACCATTCACGACGAAGCTTGATTCTTTCCGCAGCGGTGAGGTCTTATGTTTTATTGGGGTTCCGGTTCCACTCTCGGTCTTCTTACATGTCTCGGGTACGCGATTTTCGTCCTGGGCGCCTCGTTGTTCTGGCGGCATCGTGCGGAATTTACATTCTGGGTCGATGAAGAGCTTTCCACGCTGCGTCGTAATTTTTCCCGCTATGTTCCTGCAGGGCCGTTCTACGAACGCCGGGGCGAATCGCGTTTGCGGGTCATTCCTGCGGGCTTCGTCCACTCCGTGGTCCAACTGCCCCGCCGCCGCTTCTCCTGGGGCGCCTTCCTTCTCTTCGTCGGCATTTTGCTCTTCGCCCTGGACTTTTTCGTTTGACTCGCTCGCTACAAATACCCGTCATTCCGGACGGAGTCCGCGAAGTGCGGAATCTGCCTTCGCTGCGATCCGATATCTGATATCCGTTCTCTGCTATCCTCCTTAAAATGCGACCCTCTCTCATCGTTCACGGCGGCGCCTGGGATATCCCTGACGATGCCATGGAAGCCTGCCAAGCCGGCTGCCTTCGCGCTCTACACGCTGGCTATGCCGTTCTCAGCAACAGTGGACACGCTCTCGATGCCATTGAAGCCGCCATCACTGTCCTTGAAGATGATGCCGTCTTCGATGCTGGATACGGCTCGCATCTTAATCTCGATGGCCATGTGGAGTGCGACGCCATCATCATGGACGCCACCACGCTTCGTGCAGGTGCCGTCGCTGGTTTGCGCCGGATCAAAAATCCCATTCAAGCCGCTCGCGCAGTCCTCGAGAAATGCCCGCACATGATGCTTATCTCCGAGGGAGCCGAGCAGTTCGCCTTCGATCACGGTATTCCGCTCTGCGATCCCGAGGATTTGATCTCGCCCTCGGAACGAGAAGCCTGGGACCGTTGCCGCAGGGATTCCCACGCTGCCGAGCATCACCGCGGTCACGAGCAGGGCACGGTTGGCGCTGTCGCCCTTGACGGACAGGGCCGTCTCTTCGCCGCTACTTCTACTGGCGGGACATGCTGCAAATTACCCGGACGTGTTGGGGATTCTCCTTTGATTGGCTCCGGCTGCTACGCTGACTGCGAAACCGGTGCGGTTTCTTCCACCGGCTACGGCGAAGCCATCATGAAGGTGGTCCTCGCCAAGACCGCGTGCGATTTTCTTCGTCCTGCTGGTTCGAATCCCATGCGTGCGGCTCAAGCTGCGCTGCAGCTCCTCTCGCGACGCGGCAAAGGCACCGGCGGCCTCATCCTTCTCGACAAGAACGGCAATCCCGGCTACGCCTACAACACGCCACGAATGGCATATGGTGTTGCCAATGCGGAGGCCGGCTTCATCACCGGTGTTTGAAGCTTCGACGCCGGTGCTGCAGGGCCATTTGCCTGTCCGGTTGACCCCCACCCCCTCTCCCTCTACCATCTCCTTATGCTGCGCAAACTGGTCCTTTTCGTCGTGCTGGCTTCTTCCTCCACCCCACTTGGCGCGCAAACCGTAGACCAGATTGTTTCGAACTACATCACCGCGCGGGGTGGGTTGGACAAGATCAAGGCGGTCAGCACCGAGCGGGTTACGGGCACGATCTCGTTGGGCGCGGACGCGGAAAGCTCGTTTGTGTTGGAACGCAAGCGCCCATTGAAATTGCATATGGAAATAACCGTAAACGGCCAGACCCTGATTCGCAGTTTCGACGGGAAATCGTCAGGATGGGTCTACAATCCGTTTACCCAGAATCCCGCCGTGAAGCCCATGACCGACGACGAACTTCATGGCATTCTCGAAGAAGCCGACTTCGACGGTCCTTTTATCGACTACCAGCAAAAGGGTAATAAAATTGAATTCGTCGAAAAGCTGGAGATCCTGGGCAGACCAGCCTACAAGGTCAAGCTGACCAGCAGGAATGGCGATGTCAGCCTTTTTTATTTCGATATGTCCACCGGACTCCTTTTGAAATGGGAAGGCTCGCGCAAGATCAGCGACAAGGATGTGCCGTGGGAGTCCTTCTTCCACGATTTCCGCGACGTGAATGGCGTGAAGTATCCGTTTCTGATTGAATCCGACGCGCCGGGCACGGACCAGACTCAGCGCATCACGGCGGAGAAAATCGAAGCCAATATTCCCATTGAAGACGCGCACTTCGAAAAACCCAATGTGCCCGCTCCTCCCGCTGCTGCACCGGCTCCTCCTAGCGAGCCTCCGAAGCAGAACTGACCGCAGTTAGCACCCATGCCCCCGCAGACTCCTGAGCAAAACCCATCGGCCACTCTGGGGCTCTGCGCAGATTGCATTCACGCGCGCCGCATCAGCTCCGATCGCGGCTCACAATTTCTGTTTTGCCAGCTTTCGCAATCCGATCCGCAATTCCCCAAATACCCCCGGTTGCCCGTGTTGCGCTGCGCCGGTTACACGAAAGCGCTCTAAAACTCATCCTCGACGCGGAGCCGCGGCAGCAGTGACTTACCCTCATTGCTCCGTCCCATTCGCTGTGCTAGCATCGGCTCGTTAAGAAGAGCGGACCAGGGACTTGTTCGATTCTCCTTCGCCCCGCTTGACGGGATCCAAGGTACGGCCGCGCTCTCCTTCAAATTAAAGACTGCAACTTCGCCAGGCGCGGGCCCGCGCCTGATTTTTCGTCGGCGGACCGTCGCCCGGTGACCTTGCAAGCCACCCACGCGGAGGTTTGTCATGAAGATCTATGCCACCAAGGACATCAGAAACGTTGGCATTGTAGGTCACGGCGGCACCGGAAAGACGCAACTGGTGTCGTCGTTACTGTTCACCGCCGGAGCGACCCAGCGCTTTGGCAAAGTTGCGGAAGGAACTACCACCACGGACTGGGACGAAGAAGAAATTGCCCGCAAAATTTCCATTCAAACCGGGCTTGCCAATGCCGAGTGGCCCTGCACGCTCTGCTCCGGCAACACCGTCAAAATCAATCTCCTCGATCTCCCCGGCTATTCCACCTTCATCACGGAAACAAAAGCTTCTCTGGTCGCGGCCGATGCGGCGCTCATCACCGTCGATGCTCACGTTGGCGCGCAAGTCACCACCGAAAAGGTTTGGGATTATTGCGCCGAGTACGACATTCCGCGCGCCTTCGTGCTCACCTGGATGGACCGCGAACTCTCCAGCTTCGAGCGCTCCATGGAATCCCTCGTCGAATTGTTCGGCCGCCAGGTAGTCGCGCTGCAGATGCCCATCGGCAGTGAAAAAGGTTTTCGCGGTGTAATTGATCTTGTCTCCATGAAAGCCCATCTCTACACCCCCGACGGCGATGGCAAAGCCACAATCGAAAATATTCCGGACGCTCTGAAGGATGACGCCGAAGAAGCGCACGAGAAGCTCGTGGAGATGATTGCCGAAGGCGACGACGAAATGATGGAGGAGTTTTTCCGCGAGGGCACGATTCCGGTTCACGACCTGATCCCTGCGGTGCGCAAAGCCATCGTCTCGGAAAAAATCGTGCCGGTATTGATGATTTCTTCCACGCGCAATGTCGGCAGCGCCAGCTTGCTTACCTTCTTGGCCGACGTTTTCCCGCATCCCGACGAGCACGCGCAGGTGGGCTACCAGGAGCCGAATGGCAAGGGCGATCGCATCGACCGCAAGTATGACGATGGCCAGCCGCCTTCGCTGTTCGTCTTCAAAACACTTGCTGACCCCTTCGCGGGGCGCATCAACTATTTCAAGGTGAAAAGCGGCGTCCTGAAAAACGACGCCACCGTGCAGAATTTCAATCGCAATGTTCCCGAACGCTTCCAGCACACCATGGTGGTGCAGGGCAAACAGCTCACCGAGATTCAGGAGTTGCATTCCGGAGACATTGGCGCGATCGCCAAATTGAAGGAAACCGTCACGGGCGACACGCTGGGCGACAAGAATTCCCCTATCTTCTACGCGCCCGCAAATCTGCCGGAGCCTTCCATCACCTTTGCGGTCGAGCCCAAATCGCGCGCCGATGAAGACAAGATTGGCGTGGCCATCCACAAAATCATGGAAGAAGATCCCGCGCTGCGCTTTTCCCGCGATCCGCAGACCAAGGAATTTCTCCTTGCCGGAAACGGCCAGCAGCACGTCGAAGTGGTGGTCGCCAAGCTGCAGAAGCGCTACAACGTGAACCTTACGCTGAAACCGCCCAAGGTGCCGTACCGTGAAACCATCCGCGGCAAAGCCGATGCCGAAGGTAAGCACAAGAAACAGTCTGGCGGACATGGCCAGTTCGGTGTCTGCCGCGTCAAGTTCGAACCTGCCGAACGCAACAAGGGTATCGAATTTGTCGACGACGTTTTTGGCGGCGCGATTCCCAAGAACTGGATTCCGTCTGTCGAACGCGGCATCCGCGAATCCGCTGCCCGTGGTTACCTGGCGGGATTTCCCGTCACCGATTTCCGCGCCACTTTGTACGACGGAAAGTATCACGACGTCGATTCCTCCGATATGGCCTTCAAAATCGCGGGTTCCCTGGCTTTCAAGGAAGCAATGAAACAGGCGCGGCCGGCGCTTCTCGAGCCCATCATGCACGTGGAGGTTTTTGCGCCGGATCAGTATTCCGGCGATTTAATGGGCGATCTCAGCTCCCGCCGCGGCCGCATCGCCGGCAGCGAGACTCGCGGTCACAATGTCATCGTCAAGGCGCAGGTGCCGCTGGCCGAAATGCTTTCTTACGCCACGGACCTGACTTCCATGACGCAAGGGCGCGCCAGTTACTCCATGGAATATTCCCACTATGATTACGTTCCCAATGAGCTTGCCGAGAAGGTCATCGCCGCTCACAAATCTGCTCACGGCGAAGCCCTGGTCGAAGAAGAAGCTTAGTGGCGCAATTGGTTCTAGAGGAGCCCCGCGCGTCTCACCACGCGCGGGGGCTTTGTGATTTTTGGTGTCCCTTCGTTTGATCCCGATTCGATGTAAAATCCAGCCATCGTCGACGTTGCGCACTCGAAGGAGACCAATCGTGACCCGAAGACTGAGCATCTTTCTGCTTGCGTGTGTGGTGTTTTTTGCTGCCCACGTCACTGCGCAGGAACTTCCCGATGCCAAGCCCGAATCGGTCGGCCTCTCCTCGGACCGCCTCGAGCGCATCAGCAAAGCGGTGCAAAAGAATATCGACGATAAGCGCATCGCCGGCACGGTCACTCTCGTGATACGTCACGGCCAGGTGGCGTACTTCAGAGCGCAAGGCATGCAGGACCGCGAAGCTTCCAAGCCCATGCCGAAGGACGCCATCTTCCGCATCTGCTCCATGTCCAAGCCCATCACCACCGCGGCGGTCATGATTCTCTACGAAGAAGGCCACTTCCTGCTCGACGATCCTGTCTCCCAATATCTTCCCGAATTCAAGAATCCCAAGGTGCTCGTCAAGCCGGCCAATGGTGGCGAACCCTACACCATACCCGCCACGCACGAAATTACCATTCGCGATCTTTTGCGCCACACCTCCGGCCTCACGTATCAGTGGAACCCAGACCTCGGTCCGTATTACGAGAAGGCGAATGTCGCCAGCGGCCTGCTTCCCTACGACGGCGCGATTGGCGATAGTGTGGAGCGTCTCGCCAAGCAGCCGTTACTCTTCAATCCCGGCGAACGCTGGGAATATAGCCTGAGCGTGGATGTTCTTGGCCGGCTGGTCGAAGTTGTTTCCGGCATGCCGTTCGATGAATTCCTGCGCGTGCGCCTGTTCGAGCCACTGGGCATGAAGGATACCTATTTCTTCGTGCCTGACGATAAGGTCGCTCGACTCGCGACTGCCTACACCTACTATCCCGATAAGGGTTTGCAGCGCTTTCCGGATAAACCCATCGTCGAAGGCACTTTCTCGTATTCCGCCGATTATCCTTATCACGCCCCGAAAAAATTGTTCTCCGGTGGCGGCGGACTGAACTCCACCGCCGCGGATTACGCGCGCTTTTGCCAAATGATGCTGGAGGGCGGCAAGCTCGGCAAGGTCCGCGTCCTTAGCCGCAAATCCGTGGAGCTGATGACCCACGATCAATTGGGCAGGATCGCGCCAGACCAAGCCTTTGGCCTAGGCTTCGGTATTGAGGGAGTGAAGACACCTTTAACTGAACTCGGCACTCCCGGGTCCTACAGTTGGGGCGGCTTTTTCTACACCGCGTTTTCTATCGATCCCAAGGAAGATATGATCGTGGTCTTCATGGGCCAGCTGCATCCTTCGGGCGACCTCCAATTAGATCGCCAGGTCCACGAACTCGCGTATCAAGCGATCAATGACTAATCTCGACAACCGATGCGCCTTGTCTCCAACCCTCAGCGCCCTCCGCGTCCTCTGCGTGATTCCTTCACTTTTCTTTTTCCTCGACCTTTCCCACGACTTGCGCTAACGTTCCCCGCTCAATCAGCGTTTCCGCCCCACAATTCCACGCGAGGTTCCAGTCAATGCGCAATTCGCGCCAGTGCGCTTTCCTGTTTGTGGTGTTGTCTCTGTTCTCTCCTATTGCATTCGCCCAAGCCGTCGATCCCAAACCTGTCCAGGTGATAGCGGATTTTGTTTTTCCTCCCAGTCCGATTCTCCAGGCTGGCACACAGCATCTCGTTTACGAACTTCTCCTCACGAATTTTGGTTCACTCCGTTACACTCTGGACGGTGTCGACGTGAAAGCCGGCGATCGCACCACCAGCTTCTCCGGCGACAATCTCAAAGCACAAATCCGGCTCCTCGGTGATAAGACCGGCGGTACGCCCAATCAGATCCTTGAACCCGGCCGCTCGTTCGTCGTGTTCCTCACGCTGGATTTCGACCGCGCCAGCGAAATTCCTCGCACCCTGCAGCACACCATCCAGTTCACTGCGGACGACAAATCGGCGCACACGATTTCCGCCGAATTAAATGTGCGCCAACGCGCTCCGATCATCGTTGCTCCCCCACTGCGCGGGTCCGATTGGCTCGCCATGGGCGCCACCGGCCCGAAGTCGTATCACCGCCGCGCGCTCATGGTGGAAGGCGGTCATGCCTGGCTGGCGCAGCGCTACGCCATCGATTTTGCGAAATTTCATATGGTGGATGGAAAAGCGTTCACCTGGAAGGGACCTGCGGACAAAAACTCCAGCTACTACTGTTACGACGAGCCGATTCACAGCGTGGCCGCGGGAAAAGTCATCGAAGTCCTCGACGGCCTCCCGGAAAATGTTCCGCATTCCGGTAAGCTGGCGATGGACCTGACGTGGCAAAATGCTGGCGGCAATCACGTGGTGGTCGATATCGGATACGGGCTATTTGCGTTCTACGCGCATATGCGTCCTGGTTCGGTCGCGGTCAAGGAAGGTGAGCTGGTCACCGAGGGGCAGGTTCTTGGGCATGTGGGCAACACCGGGAGCTCCAGCGAGCCGCATTTGCATTTCCACGTGATCGACCGGCCACAATTTCTCTCTGGGCAAGGTGTGCCGTACGAATTCACGAGATTCAGCAGCAGCTCGAGGATCGACATTCCGAACGCCGACACGTCCGTCGTAGTCACGTTTGCTTCCGTTGGCGCGATTCAGCCGGTGGAAAACGAATATCCACCGGAAAACGCTGCCCTCGTTTTTCCCTAAGCGATTTGGTGATGCGCGCCAGTCTCGGCGCAGCTACTACTAGCGTCGTTCGCCGAATGTATACATCAAGCTGACGGACGGCTGTAGATTCGTCTGACCCTGCAGGACCACGTTCGAATTGAAGTACTTGGTGCGCAAATAATCCACGCCGAAGCGCACGGCGAAGATGCGCGATATGCGGTACTGCACGCCTGCTCCACCAGCCCATGCAAATTGGTTAGCGTAGCCCAGCACGATCTGCCCATTGCTTTCAAAATTCACGCCGGTTTCGCGCGCTCCACCTAGAAGCAGATGGGCGAACACGTTCAAGTTGCGCTTGCGCACCGGATAGAACACCGGGCCGGCCATGTAGGTGAGCAAATCCGCGGTGTGATTGGAACTGTAGGCATTGAAGTTGCGCGCGTAGCCCACTTGTGCCGCGACGCCGAACCGCCGCGAAATATCCGCGTTCCCCACGAACTGGATGCCATTCATCCCCAAGCGGCTTTCGGACGGCACACTGGCGTCGACGTAGGTGTACCCGACACCTGCCTCGAGCACCGGTGCGATGCCTCCGGCGATGGGGCCTTGCGCGCGGACCGCCGCCGGCGCAATCAGCATTAGAAACAGGAATAGCTTCAGTGTCGTTCTCATGAGTCCCTCAGGAAGCGTAGCTTCCGTGCCTCCGCTCAGACACTCGGCCCCCGGGCTTGGCGTCTGCTGAATTTGGCTAGGTCCTGCACCGCGGCTTGGGTAGTAAATTATAGGCAGCGCTCGAAAGGCGCTTCAACGCGATAAAGGTACAGGGCCAATTTTTAAGTGGTTTATTTGCAGGCGAGTGCGGTACCTGTACGACCTGACCTTTCGGTCTGCCGGGCTATCAGCCTGCAAAATCCGGCCATTTACGTCCATTTCGGCAGAAACATCCCGGTTCGCCGGGAATGCTCATCAAATCCGGCACCGAATTCTTCGCGCAAGAATCGCTCTTCTCTGCGTGCCTTGAAATAAAACGCGCACAGCACCACAGCCACGCCGATCCAGCCTCGCAGATGACCCTTAATCATCGCGGTTCCCACCATGCCCAACAAAATTCCGGTGTAAATCGGGTGGCGAATCCAGCGATACAATCCGGTGCGCACCAGTTCATGGCCGGTTTTCAGCGTCACCATCCCGCTCCAATTTGCGCCCAGGCTCAACCGCGCCCAAATGCTGATTCCAATACCTAACGCCGTCATCGCCAGGCCAGCCAGCCACACGGCCGGCTCATTCGGCACCAACCGGTAATTCAACCAACCCCAAGGCACTCCATTCCCGAATAGAAGGAAAAACCCCGCGACCACCAGAATTCCATGCTGCGCCCGTTCGCCCCAGCGCTCGAGCTTTTTGGCTTTCTTCATGCCAAACCACAGCATCACCCACACCACCAGCAGCAGTAGCCAGAAGCGTCCTGCCCATTCCGAGGCTTGGTCGGCTGTGATCCAGTTCAAATCCATGGTTCCTTCCCCGTGCCTGGGTCCGAAGTCAGTTTAGTCCGCCACGAGTATATACGTGTGAAATCAGCCGAGATTTCAATTTGCGGGCTGGCGGTTGCTGCTCGGCGGCGCCAATTTGGAGGTTGCCGCGGTACCGTTCCCGGGCCAATAATCCCACAGATGAAAAAAGACGCGCCGCCACACTACCATGCACAAACCCGTGCTATCCACGCCGGTGAACCGCCCAAGCACGGTGTAGGCGCTCCAGTCAGTTCCGCGATCGTCCGCTCCTCAACCTTCACCCTTGCCTCCACAGAAGAACTGAAGCGCTGGGCCGAAGGAAAAAGCAAAGCGTTCATGTATACGCGGGATGGCAATCCCACGCTCGCTATCGCCGAAAAGAAACTTGCTGCGCTGGAGGGAGCGGACGACGCCGTAGTCACCTCCTCGGGCATGGCTGCCATCTCCAGCACCCTGCTCACTTTCCTCGGGAAGGGCGATGAACTGATCTCCACGTCGCAAGTTTATGGTGGCGCGTACCGCATGATGCGGGATATCTTCCCGCGTTTCGGCATTACCGTTCGTCATGTGGAATCCTCCCTCGAAGGCATAGAGTCGCTGCTCACGCCGAAAACCAAATGCCTGTACGTCGAGACGCCCACCAATCCCACGCTGTTCCTGGTCGATTTGCGCAAAGCGGCGGCCTTCGCACGCAAGCATCACCTCATCAGCATTGTAGACAATACTTTCGCCACGCCCATCCTGCAGAATCCCATCGAATATGGATTCGATGTGGTGGTCCACAGCGTCACCAAGGGTCTCGCAGGACATTCGGACCTGCTGGGTGGCGTAGCCGCCGGCAAAGCGGAATTCATCGCCGGCGTGCGCCATATGGTTTCGTGTTTCGGCGGCTGCATGGATCCTGAGGTGGCCTTCCTGTTGGTGCGCGGCATGAAGACGCTCGGGGTCCGCTTGCCTCGTCAATGCGAAACGGCATTGCGCGTCTCGAAATTCCTCGAAAAGCATCCCAAAGTCGCTCGGGTGCATTATCCCGGGCTCAAGTCTCACCCGGATCACCGGTTGGCCAAAAAACAGATGCGCGGTTTTGGTTCCATGCTGGCCTTCGATTTAAAGGGAGGCTTGCCGGCAGCCAGAAAATTCTGTGACCGCGCAAAGCTATTTTTGCTCGCGGCCAGCCTCGGTGGCGTGGAATCCCTGATTATTCTTCCGATTTATGGCTCGCACTACGGGATGAACAAAGACGAGTTACGTGGTGCAGGCGTCGAGCCTGGCACCGTGCGCGTCTCTATTGGCCTAGAAGACGCGCAGGACTTGATCGGCGATCTTCAGCAGGCGCTGCGCTAGCGATTCGGGGACGGTGCCTGCTTAGCTTGCCGGTGCTTCCACAGGGACATCCCATTCTTCCCGGTCTGGCAGCAGCGACTTCACGATGTCTTCCAGTTCATGCGAACTCTTCACATGATCCGGATAATTGTGTGCGCTCAAATCAAAGGATGAGCCGTAACCTGCCCGCACCGGTTGAAGTTCTTCCTGCAGGCGCAATGCAATTCGTTTGGCGTTCAACGTGTCCGTTTCCGGCAACACAATTCCAAACAGATCGTCCGAGAGATGGTAAATCGAATCTGAGGGCCGCAGCTTCTTGGCTATGGCTTTGGCTGCGTCACTCAGAGCCGTCTTCTGATCGTTGGCAGACGCGCGGGCTCCGGGTTTCACTTTGACCAGCACTAATGACATGGTTTTCTCCATGGTCATCGCCCGCCGGAATTCCATGGTCAACCGGTCCCAGAAATATTTCTGGTCCGGCATCGATTTCAGGATATCCGCGCTCGCTTGCAACTGCAGCGCTACGTTTCGTTCCAACTCCGCCTGTAACTGTTCTTTGAGCTTGGCGAAGGTGCGCTGGCGGTCGAATAGATAACCGATGAAGAGCAGCGTGAGTGCGCAGAAGCCAAAGAACGCTACACGCAATGTCCACTTGTTTCCTTCAGGATGCACAAACACCAGCGGATACATAAACGTAGCCAAGCCGCTGGCCAGAATCACCACAAACACGGCCGAGAAAACGGTCAGTTGCAGGCCCCTGCGTTCCAAGCGGTCGAGTTCTTGCCGATTTATCATGGCCACGAGTCCGCTCCATGTTCCCTAGCCGGCATCAGCTCGTATATCTGTCCGGGCAGGCGGCTGGGAAGCGCAGCAACACCACCAGAATCCGCTCTATGGTGTTCCCCGGCAATAGACCCGACGTACTTTGTTATGAAAGGATATCTAGTGGGGCTAACCCTGCTGCCATGTTCTAAGGAGTCAGCAGGCAAGTCCTGGAAGCTAGGGATTCGATCCGTATTCCGTTTGATCCAGGAATTCGGCGGCCATTCCTTTCGGGCCGACTCCCCAGCCTTTTCCGTGGATAAACGTGACCGCATTCAGGCCGGGCGAGTCAATGTGCGTCCACCGGATTCCATTACGGCTGGTTTCCGCTCCGTTCAGACCCACAGCGACGAATCCCGCATCAAACGTATCGACGGCCGAACGGTATCCGGTAGGCATCCCTTCGGCCAAGCGCCAGCTTTTGCCCTCGTCGTCGGAGTACGCTGCGGCTTTCTCTCCGGAGTTCGGGTTTTCGTAGTCGCCCCCAACCACCACCACCGTATCGCCCGCACGAACGATAGAAAAGATGCCTTGCGAGGGTTTCCCGAATGAAATGGGCGTATCGCTCACGGTCCAGGTTATTCCCAGATCCTTCGAGTGAAACACTCGGGCCCGTGATCCTCCGGTCACAAAATAAATTTCAGTCTTTCCGAATAACAGCAGGCTGGAGTTGCTGGCCGCGAATGCGCCTTCTCTAGGAATGGCGGAGGGCATCTGGTCACGGGGCACTTCTTTCCAATGAACTCCGTCCGTGGTCGCCAACAGTAAGAACTTCCCATCTACTGGATCGCTTAGCGCGAAACAGTTTTCCTCGTCCGCGCAGGCCAAAGCGTCCAGAAAAAATCCCTTACGCTGGTCCGTGTATTGCTGGTTCCAGGTGGCCCCGCCGTCGGAAGATTTGTAAATACGGGACGCATTTCCTTCTCCACTGGACATCACATACACGGTTTTCCCGTCGAACGTTTGCACTCCGCGAAAATCAAGGGTTTCCCCGCCGGCAATATGTACAGATTCCCAGGTTGTCCCGGCGTCTGGTGAGCGCAGAATCACCCCCTTCGCACCGGTTGCCCAAACAACGGTGCTGCCGTGGCTAACCACCAGCGCGAGTCCGCGGAGATTCGCATCCGTGCCGGTCGGATGTGCCGACCACCAGGACGCGGTTGCGGTCAAAATGAATAAGGCACTGCGCGCAATCCATCTCATGGCCCTTTACTGTATCAAGATTTTGGCCGGCTCACTTCTTTACGGCGGGTACAGTCGTTGTTAGCACCGTGCGGGCTTCCGGGTGTTTCGGACTCCAATCCTCGGGGGGAAACGCCACACGCCAGAAGGTTGGACAAGCTGCTGTGAATTCCAGTCCGATTTCCGCTTTCCCGGAGCGCACTGGTCCGAGAAACACGACATGGCATTCCTGCTCTTCCTGCGTCTGCTTGTGTTGCATTAGCACCTTGCTGCCGCTGGTCAACCGCGCTTGCAAGGGGACTAATGCACCGTGGGCGTTAATTGCCAACGTAGCGGCTTCTTCTTCAAATGGCTTGCTCTGGGCGTCATTTCCACGGACTCTGACGGCCACTTGCATTAGTACTCGCTGGCTCCGTCGGCGAGGACTGGGGTGATTCGGGGGATTCGAAGTTGTGGCCATGGGACCTCTTTACTTCCAATATACCGCGCAGGCTGTCGGTGTCGAGACGGAACCAAGAGGAGCGTATGCAAAAAGGATATGCGGGTTAAGCCAAACCGCACATTACAGAATACTTACACCGACCTGTTTTGGGCTTAAATGCGCTCGACAATCGGTACGTAAGGCCGCGTGTCATAGCCCAGGTAAACCTGTCGCGGACGCGCTATCTTTTGCTCCGGATCCAGCAGCATCTCTTCCCACTGTGCCACCCAGCCGGACATACGCGGGATAGCGAAAAGCACGGGGAACATGGTCATGGGGAAGCCCATAGACTGGTAGATCAAGCCGGTATAGAAGTCCACATTCGGATAAAGCTTGCGCTTCACGAAGTATTCGTCTTCGAGCGCGATGCGCTCGCATTCCAAAGCGATTTCCAGGAGAGGATTTTTACCCATCAGGTCGAAAACTTCATAAGCGATCTTCTTGATGATGCGTGCCCGCGGGTCGTAATTCTTGTAGATTCGGTGGCCGAATCCCATCAGGCGGGTTTCTCCGGCCTTGACCCTTTTAATGAACTCCGGAACCTTTTGCACTGAGCCGATTTCCATGAGCATTCGCAGCGCCTCTTCGTTCGCGCCGCCGTGCAGCGGGCCATATAACGCTGCAGTAGCTGCCGCCGATGCGCAGAACGGGTCGACGTGGCTGCTGCCCACGCAGCGAATGGTGTTCGCGGAACAATTCTGCTCGTGGTCGGCATGCAAGATGAACAGCACGTCCAGAGCACGCTCCAGCGTGGGGTTAGGCGTATATCTAGTTTCGCTGGTGCGGAACAGCATATTCAGGAAATTGCCGGTATAGCTCAGATCGTTGTCCGGGTAGACATAGGGCATGCCCAGGGTATGCCGGTACGCGAATGCTGCCAGCGTCGGCATCTTTCCAATCAGCCGATACGTCTGCTTTTTCCGCGACGCGTCGTCGAAGATGTGTTTGGAATCGGGATAGAACGTACTCAGGCCCGCAATGGTGGAAATCAGCATTCCCATCGGGTGTGCGTCGTAGTGAAATCCATCCAGGAATTTCTTGATGCTTTCGTGAATGTACGTGTGATGGGTTACGTGATATTGCCAATCCTTCAGTTGTGCGGCGTTGGGCAACTCCCCGTACAAAAGCAAGTAAGCGGTCTCCAGGTAGGATGACTTTTCGGCAAGTTCCTCGATCGGATATCCGCGGTAACGCAGAATGCCTTTGTCACCATCGATATAGGTGATCCGGCTGATGCACGAGGCTGTATTGCTGAAGGCCGGATCGTAGCTCATCATCCCGAATTCGGCTTCTTGTACCTTGATTTTCCGTAAATCACTGGCGCGAATGGTCTCGTGTGTAATCGGTACTTCGTAGGTTCTTCCCGTGCGATTGTCCGTAATGGTCAACGTTTCCCGGCGAGAAGAAGATGCGTGCGTCTCCGAGTTGTTGATTTGCGTTGATGGCAGTGCAGAGTCCATGCAAAGTACCTCGATCCGGCTGGGCCTGAGCGTAGCCCCGTAGAATTACCACTTTACACCAAAGAAACGCGAGGAGGAAATCGGGCGGTGAGATGCGTGAGATGCCTGCGCGTAACCTACCGGGGGAGCGGGGACGTAAACGCGCAATGAATAAGGGCTTAGCAGGGCACAAGACCACCTCTTGACAATAGTCGTGATAACGACTACACTGATGCCGTCTTCAAGGAGTTCCCATGATTCGCATCCATAAAAGCAACAACCGAGGCCACGCCAACCACGGCTGGCTCGATTCCCGATTCACCTTTTCGTTCGCCGATTATTTCGATCCCGAACACATCCAGTTTCGTACCCTGCGTGTGATGAACGACGACCGCATTGCCGGAGGGGGCGGCTTCCCGACGCATCCTCACCGAGATATGGAAATCGTGACCTACGTGCTGGAGGGCGCGTTGGCGCACAAAGACAGCATGGGCAATGGCTCGGTGATTCGACCAGGCGATGTGCAATGTATGAGTGCCGGGACCGGCGTGGCACACAGCGAGTTCAACGCGTCGGACAAGGAGCCGGTGCACCTGTACCAGATCTGGATGTTTCCGGATCAGAAGAACTACGCACCGACTTACGACCAGAAGCACTTCTCGGAGGAGGAGAAGCGCGGCAAGTTGCGCTTAGTGGTTTCCGCCGACGGGCGCGAAGGCTCGGTGAAGATCCGCCAGAATAACGAGCTGTACGCGACGGTGCTGGCATCGGGCGATTCGGTAGAGCATAAGATCAAACCGAATCGGCACGCGTACGTGCAGGTGGCTCGCGGCAGGGTGAAACTGAATGACGACACGCTCGAAACGGGAGATGGCGCCGCGATTTCCGAGGAACCATCGTTGCAGCTCACCGGCGTGAAGGATGCGGAAGTGTTGCTGTTCGATCTCGCCTAAGTGAAGTGCGAACAGTCAACAGGTTGAAGAGGGTAGAACCATTCTGCCCTCTTTACATTTGCATAGTCATACACGGAAGCGCATTGAACGGTGCGGGTCTTGCGAGCGGCTTACGAGAGCTTGGGACGAGACGTCCAGGCAGTGGCAGCGCAGAGCAGGCCGACGACAATGGCGCCGAGCAAGATGAAAAGCGAAGTGGAAAGCAGTTGCGGCTTGGAGGTCATGAGCAGCACGATGCCGACGGCGAGCAGGAAGCGCACGCGGATCAGCGTGATGATCATGGGGTCTTGTAAACGAGCCAGAATGGCGCTTGGAAGGGTGAGATTGCCTTCGGGCAACGCAGCGCGAATGCGCTTCACACGCGGCAAGATAAGGACGAAGCCGATGCCCAGCGCCAGCACGATGGCTAGCAGAGAACCGGAAATCCATCCTTGTTTCATAGTGCCGGTGATGGAGGCGAGATAGCCCCCGCTGACAATCAGAATGAGCAGGCCCGGGCCGGAGAGGGGCAGGGAGAGCCGGTAGATGCGCAACCAGGAACGAGCCTGGTCCGAAGTGGTGGAGTGGCGCAGAAGCGATGAAGCGGCCCATTCGAGGCCGTAGCCAACAAAGAGCGCGATTAATCCCAAAAAGTGCGTGAAGAGCGTGAGGGCGTAAGCAGTCATAGCGGGTCTAGTCTACAGCGGACTGCTTCCACGCCGTGCTTGGAATTTTCATTACAGGCGTGCGGCAAGCTCAGCCGCGAGTGCGGTGGAATTCGCGCATGTACGCGACCAGTGCTTCGACGGCTGGCTGATCGACGGCGTTGTAAAGAGAGATGCGCATGCCGCCGACGCTGCGATGGCCAGGAGTACCCACAAGATTGGCAGCGGCTGCGCCCAGGGCGAACTCCTTTTCAAGGGCTTCATCCTTCTTGATGCGGAAGACGACGTTCATCAGAGAGCGCGAGGATTGTTCGACGGGGCAGCGGTAGAAGCCGTTGCTGTTGTCGATGGTGTCGTAAAGCAGCTTGGCCTTGGCATCGTTGCGCTTCTGAATGCCGGTAAGTCCGCCTTGGGAATCGATCCATTCGCTGACCAGGCCAAGAACGTAGACGGCGAAGGTGGGCGGGGTGTTGTAGAGCGACTTCTCCTTAATAAAGGTGCGGTACTGAAGAACGGCGGGAAGATTCTTGTCGGCGCGTTCGGCAAGATCTTTGCGCACGATCACGACCGTGACGCCGCTGGGGCCGAGATTTTTCTGCGCGCCGGCGAAAATCAGGCCGAACTTCGAAACATCAATGGGACGCGAAGCGATGTCCGAGGACATATCGGCGACGAGAGGCGCGGCGCTGGTGGGCAACGCGTGGTATTGCGTACCTTCGATGGTGTTGTTGGTGCACAGGTAAGTGTAAGACGCGTCGGTTGAAAACTTGATTTCGTCCTGGCGTGGAACGCGAGTAAATTTCTCGGTTTCGGTGCTCGCGGCGATGTTGTGGAGGAAGCCTTTCTTCAGTTCGCCGAGAGCCTTGGCGGTCCAGGCGCCGGTGTGCAGCAAGTCGATGGGCTTTCCGGGGAGCGCGAGATTCTGCGGGACGCAGGAGAACTGCAAGCTGCCGCCGCCTTGCATGAAGATCACCGCGTAATCTTCGGGGATAGCAAGGAGCTTACGCAGATTCTGTTCGGCGGCGTTGTTGATGGCTTCAAATTCCGGAGAACGGTGCGACAGCTCCATCACGGACATCCCGGTGCCGCGATAATCGAGCAGCTCTTCGCGGATGCGCTCGAGGACGGGAAGGGGCAAAGCGGCAGGTCCCGCGTTGAAGTTGAAGGCACGTTTCGGGGGGCGCGCAGTGACCGTTGTGCTCACGGTAGAAAAACCCTCTCGGTATATTTGCGGTGCGTCCGTAGCGGGCAGCTGGGGAAATCGACCGCTATATAGGATAACAGTGAGCTGGGAAGCAAGGAAGTGAAGAAGTAAGGATAACTGCAGTTCAGACATAAGAGGGAGCAAGGCGAGCGGGTGGGGCCCTTCGGGATGAGCGATAGGCTTCATAAGCGAGGAACGGGTTCGAGGCAAGGGGGGAGGGTCGCGGCCGTGATGTCACAAGTCGCGAGAGCGAAAGACTTGGACGGCAGAAGAAAGCGTAGCCTTTGCCTGAGGGAGTGATAGATTTTCGGAGCGCGCTTCTGGATACGCAGTGAGCCTAGGGAGCGCGAGCGTGATCGAGCTGATGCGATAGGCCGCGACGAAGTCGCCGCGTCTTCGCCAGGATTTTTAGGCGCGCCTCTTCCTTCAGTGTTAGCAACAACTCCTGATATTCGAGTGGAGCTAACCGGGCCACATAACCCTGATAAAAAATTAGGATCACGGTCATCGCCGGTCGTAACTGGTCCAAGGCCCGAGCCGTGGTTCGCGGATTGAATTCCGGCCGTCGGATCCGCTGCCAGTACCACTGCAGCAAACTGTACATCAGCAACACAAACACCACTTGATTGACAACCAGGGAAAGCCTTCGCGAAGTGAACCCCGCTAAATCGGAAAAACATTTCAGCTGTCGATGCCGCTCTTCAATGCTCGTGCGCAGCCGATATTCCTCACGAGTGGCCAGGGGCTCGGGGATAGCAGCGGTATCGAGCAACACCCAGTGCTCCCGGTGACCGTCACGGTCGATCTCGCGATGGACCACCGCATGGAGCGGCACCGGGCAAGTGCTCAACGTTCGCAGGTCCAGCACCGCTGCCACTTCACTGCGGGCCCGCTCCGGGGATGGCGTGCGCACCAGGCTCGGCCTGGGGACCTTCTGCACTTCCTGCGTTTTCTGCGCTGCTTCGGCTTTGCTCTTGGCTAAGGTGCGTTGGCGAGCTTCTTCCCGTTTGCGAATCTTCTCTGGACGGTGCACGGGGACCGCCGGCGCACCTGGGGAAGGAGTCGGCACCGACTGGAACGATAACAACCCACCTTCGGCCAGGCCCACCACGTCCTTATAGATCTCCAAATCCTTGCGCGCCGGGATCAGCACGTCGATCCCCAGATCGCGTTTGCAATGGCCGATCTTCTCCCCGTCCAAAAAGCCGCGATCCAGAATTAAACGCTTCATCACCCCGCGGCCATGATATTGCACAAACTCATCCACCAGCTGATAGAGCACCGGAGCTTCATGGTCCTTGCCGGCCGTCAGGCGCAGCCCGCCATACAGGAAAAATTCTCCCGCACGATTGGTATGCAGCAGGGTCACCAGCTTGTAACAGCGTCGCCAGTCGTAGGCTTTCTGTTGCTCTTGCGTCAGCTTTGCGGAATCGACCGGATGATTCTGCTCATCGAAAAGGAGCCGCGAAGAGCCCTCGTAGCTCTCGTTGTCCGGCACGAACAGATAGCTCGCATCGCCAATAAAGATCCCTTCCGCATCGAACGCGTGGTGCTGCTTAAAGATTCCCACGACCTCGCGGTTGAACCAGGTCTGCAGTAACTGCGCATCGGTATCCCCCGCCAGCTTGCGCAAATAGTCCTGGTCGCAAGGGGTCTGGCGATCGTAGTCATTCTTTTCATTAAATCCCGCACAGCGCAGGGAGATGTCACCGGTCTTCGGATGGGTGGCCTTGTGGCCCATAGCCGGACCAAAAGCTTCGATCATGCTGCTCGAACGCACCAGGAAGGGAAAGGCATGAAAGTGATGCTCGCCATGAAAACGCATGGACAGGTTGCTGGCCATATAGACCCACAAGGGCACATCGTGCCGCTCGCGGGGGGAGGGGTAGCTCTCGGCCAGCTTGTCCAGGATCTTCCGCTCGGTGATGACCCGGAAGAAGTCCGCTTCGCTGACTTCGCCGATGGCATCGACATAATCAAACTCGCCTCGCCGAAACGCTTCGAGCACCCGCGCATCATTGCGCTCAAACAGCATGGCGGCGGATGTCGACAGTGCCGACTCACTCATCTTAAGGAGCCTCGCGACGCAACTCCTGGATCTGATCGAGCACCTTCAGAATCTTCTTGTGCAGCACCGAGACCTCGGCGCGGGCCCGACGAAAGCGCAAATACTCTGCACTCTTCTTACGTAACTCCGCTAACTGGGCCGGGGGAATAGAGCGCATGTGGGACCGTCCCTGTTCACTCCAGGTCAGGACCATGTTGCGGTGCAACCGGCCGCGCATGCAACTGCAGTTGGGGGTACTGCAACGACGGGCGATCTCGTAGACATTGCCTTTGACCAAAGGGGTGCGGGCAAGCGCCACGTTCAGCACCTCTCGTAGCTGCTCCAAAAGCGCGAGCAATGTGACGCGTAAACGGCTGAGTTTTTCGTCGTGCTTTCGTTCCTGCATGCTATCATACTATATCGCATGCAGGTGAGGGTCAGTCAATACCAAAAATCGTAGGCTGGACGCAAAAATGACAGAGGGGGTTACCGGCAGCCCCTACTTAAGCGGCTACGCATGCGATAGCCCGTTAGTGTCTGAATTGCAGGTAAGGATAAGGACGCGTGCCACGGTTTAGCGGGCCGAGGCGGGATTTTGGAAGAGCAAGAATGACAAAGGAGAGTGGAAAATGTGCGCTTGGCAGGAGGGGTGGTGCGGGCGCGAGCATTGGAGTGGAAGGAATAAATGAAGCGGGGAGAGCGCAGTAGCGGGAAACGGGAGAAACAGGGAGGGAATGGCAGCGATAGTGCTTGAGAGAGTCGACCGGCCAAATCAACAGGAGGACGGTACGATGATGCACAAGGTACTGGTGACAGCGTCGTTGGGCGGGTTGTTGTTGGTGGGAGCCCCGGGAATGCTATTGGGAACGCAAGAGAGTGCGCGGGCGGCGCAGGCGCAACCAGACAACCCGCAGGCGACGAAATCGGTGAGCGGGAAAGTGACGGATATTGGAGACCAGGGACACTCGTTCACGGTGGAGACGGAAGGCGGTAACAAGCAGACGATGAAGTTTGTGGTGGACAAGAACACGCAAGTGCAAGGCCAAGTGAAGGTGGGCACGCTGGTAGCGGTGGATTACCAGCCGACGGACGGCGGGCTGCTCTTGTGCCTGCGCGTGGCGGCACAGAACGGGTAAAGCATATCGGGAGTTTCTGTAGACGTGGCGATCACAGTGCGTGGTCGCCACGCTTTTTTTTTGGCTTGGGGTAATGCAAATAGATCGGCGTTTTGCTGCGGACAGGGGGCGCCGGAGTCCTGCGCCCCTACGTGGAAAACGCAAAAGTTAGCTGGATGGCAATGGTCTTGCAGATATGAGTTGGGGCGAGCAGTGCGTGGTGCACCGAATTGGTGCACTGAGTAGTAGCGAGCGCCAAAGGCGCACGCTTGCCGGCAGGAACCGGGCGGGGGCGCGGGTGAAGCCGGTGTGAATGGGCTGAGAGGTGAAATCAGAAAATAGAAAATAGAAATTGGAAAAGCGAACAGCGGTGTTAGCACAAACAATGGATTCTAATTTTAATTTTCGAGTTCCATTTTCTAATTTCTATTTTTGTTTTTTTGCACTAACGCGCTATTCAGACTGCCGGACGTCTTGGACAATCGGGCAGCGCGTCAGGCGGAGGCGGTAGAGGCGCTGGGGATTAGCGCGAATTCGACGCGGCGGCGCATGGGGTCGATACGTTCGGCGCGGACGCGGACGCGATCGCCAAGTTTCCAGATGAGCGTGTTGACCTGCTTGCGCTGGCTGCGGGTGCGGCGACCTTCGTTACCGGGGACGGCGACAATGGCGTGGTCACGTTCACGGTAGAGGCAGCGGGCGCCGGCGACGTCTTCGAAGGCGTTGATGGGGATCAGGCCCTCGACGAAGATGTCGAAGAGTTCCACAAAACAGCCGTACTTTTGCACGGAGATGATGAGGGCTTCGTACTCGTCGCCAAGATGCTGCTCCATGAATTGAGCGGTTTTCCAGGAGATGAGTTCGCGCTCGGCGGTCGCGGCGCGGCGTTCGGTTTCGGAAGTTTCGGAAGCGATTTCCTCTAAATGATTGTGGGAATAAAGCGTGGCTTCGGCGTCCACAGCGGGCTTGATGTGCGAGGGTGGCTTGGCATTCGGATTGGCGAGCGCCCATTTGAGGATACGGTGAACGATGAGGTCGGGATAGCGGCGAATGGGCGAGGTGAAGTGGGTGTACTCATCGAAGCCGAGAGCGAAGTGGCCCAGGGACTCGGCGGAGTAACGGGCTTGCTTGAGGGAACGCAGCATGAGGTAGGAGAGGATGCGCTCTTCGGAGCGGCCGGAAAGTTTTTCGACGAGACGCTGGTAGTGCTGCGGAGTGATGTTGATGTCCGTGCCGGGGAGGGCGACGCGCTGCTGGCGTTCGCGCCCCTTGCCGCGGGAATCGGGACGGCCGCCTTTGGCGGGAGAGGGCACCGTGCCGTGGCGAACGGTGACCTCGCGTTGATAGAGATTTTCTACGCCGAGGGAATAGCCGAAGGCGCGGGCGAGTTCTTCGAACTCCAGGACCTTGCGGGCATCGGGCTTTTCGTGTACACGATGGAGCGCGTGAATGCCGCGTTCGATGAAGTAGTGCGCAACGGCACGGTTAGCGGCGAGCATGAACTCTTCGATGATGCGGTGGGCCACGTTGCGTTCGCTGCGGCCGATGTTAGTCATTTGCTGCTGTTGGTCGAATTCGATGACGGGCTCAGGAAGATCGAAATCGATCGAGCCATGTTCGGCGCGGCGAGCATTGAGCAGCTGAGCGAGCCCCTTCATGGCGCGAAAATGGTGATTCAGGTGGGCGTAGCGCTCGCTCATTTCGGAATCGCCGGTGAGCACCTTGTTGACGTTGGTGTAGGTCATGCGCTCCGCGGAACGAATGACGCCGGGAACCATGGCGGCGGTGAGCGGGTGTCCGGCGGAATCGAAATGCATGAGCACGCTCATGACCAGGCGCTCTTCGCGGGGATTGAGGGAGCACATGCCGTTGGAAAGCGCTTCGGGAAGCATGGGGACGGCGCGATCGATGAAGTAAACGGAATTGCCGCGGAGGCGGGCTTCACGATCGAGAGGCGCTTCGGGATGAACGTAGTGGGCCACGTCGGCGATGTGGACCTGCAGGAGCCAACCGCCGTCGTCGCGGCGCTCGACGTAAACGGCGTCGTCGAAATCGCGGGCGGTTTCGCCATCGATAGTGACAATGGGGAGTTCGCGAAAGTCTTCGCGGCCGGCGCGATCGGCTTCGGAAACAGGATGAGCGATGCGTGCGCTCTCTTCGAGAACTTCGGCGGGCAAGGCGTAGGGGAGATGGTGCTTGCGAATAATGATTTCGGTGTCGACACCGAGGTCGCCGGGACGGCCGAGAATTTCGGTGACGCGCCCGATGGGAGCGGCGCCACCGCGCCCGTAGTCCAAAAGCTCGGCATTGACGACGGCGCCGTCGAGTTTCGGAATGTGGGGAAAGCGCTTGCCGCGGGCGAGCTGATCTTTTTTGCCGTTGAGGAGCTTTTCCCGGAGAGCCGGAGAAAGTTCGTCGCCGTCAAGGAGTTCGATCTCGTGCTGGACGCGAGGGTCATATGGCACAACGACGCAGCCGCGCGAGGTGTAACGAAAAAGACCAACGATCGAAGGATGAGCGCGACCAACGATGCGAACGATGCGGCCTTCGGCGCGACGGGCTCCGAGAGACCCGCTGAGACGGACGATGCGGGCGATGACGGTGTCGCCGTGCATGGCATCTTCGACGAAATCGCGCGGGATGAAAATGTCGCCGTCGATATTAGGGAGAGCCACATCCGGAACAACGAAGCCGTAGCCGTCTTGATGGAGGACGAGGCGGCCTTTAATTTCGTCGCGGGAAACGGCTTTATGCTGGGAGAATTTGTCCTGAGGTTCGCGCGCGGCGGGCTTGTGATTGCCCGAAGGTGAGGGCGCGCGGGGCGACTGGCGGAAGAGGAACCGGCCGCGGGTAAGCTCCTCAACGAGGCCGCGTTTTTTTAATTTTTCGAGCATCTGGAGGAGCGGACGGCGTTCATTTTTTTTCAGGCGCAGGGAGCGCGAAAGATCGTCGAACGCTACGGGATCATTTCTAAGTTGAAGAAAACGAAGGACATTATCAAGGCTGAGCTGAGAAGGGCGAGGCATACCACGCGCCTTTCTGGGAGCGAGTAGGAAACCGGTCTATTCTAAGCATTTTTAAAAATACATGAAACCAATTTCGTTTCGGGATAGTCACACACGTAGGCCAACACACGACCGATTAGCCGCCCTCCGTCAGGCTAATCGGAATTCCCCGAAAGGGGAATAACGGGGAGGCGGGAAGACCTGGCCTGCCTCCCTTCTTTTGTCCAGCAACCCAGCCCTCATCCCCGTTGTACTTCCATGCGACCCACCGTTCGTTTCGAGTGGTACAGCGTACTTCGTTAAAACCTGGTGCGGAAAAGGCGTCCCGCCTGAAGGCGTGAGCTACACGCTCGCTCAAAAGCCGGCAAAGATGCCAGCGCGACCGTCACCTGAAAATCGAGCGCCTATTTTGCTACCTGGATCGTCGTTTTTGCGGCACCTACATTTTCGAAGCGTTCGAAACGCGCACGCCAATGGTGAGTTCGCTTGCGGCATTGGGGGCGAAGCATTCACGGGCCCCAGTTGCGCACGCTTGAAGAATCTTGGTGCGGTATCGGAGGGGGCAAAAAAAAGGCTTGCGCGTGATGCACTGTTATAGTTAACTATAACACTATGGATGGACTAGCGTTCGTAACTCACTGCCGAATCCCGAGCACCCGCTGAGCCCCATCGAGACGGTGAAGGAGTAAACCATGAAATCTCTTCGCATAATGCGGCCGGCCATGTTGCTGATGTCACTAGCCACCGTGACGTTCGCGCCGTTTGATATGCCGAAGACCCAGTCAAACGCGGAAAAGTCATTCGACCAACTGAAAGCACTTGCAGGTTCATGGGAAGGCATCTTGAAGACTTTCCCGCCGACACCGGGGGCAGACGGGAAGCGCGCGCTAGCCATATTGCGGGTGACTTCCATGGGAAACGCGCTGATGCACGAATTGAAGATAGAGGGCAGGCCGGACGATCCGATCACGATGCTGTACATGGATAACGGTCAGTTAACTCTGACCCATTACTGCGACGCCGGAAATCGACCACGGATGATCGCCAAGGCGTCGCCCGATGGCAAGACGATTGAATTCGAGTTCGTGGATGTGGCCGGGGGCACGCAGTACGGACACATGCACCACGCAGTGTTCACACTGATCGACGCAAACCATCACATCGAAGATTGGACGTTTATGGCCCCGGATGGGAAGACGCCAATCCAGGCGCACTTCGATCTGACGCGCAGCAAGTGAGAGGGAGGCATTTTTCGTGAGGGTTATCAGAAACGCATGATGGATCGCGGATGGAACGACAGTCAACCGATCTACCGGCAACTCCGAGACCGTGTCATCGCCATGATCCTGGACGGGGTGCTGAAGGAAGGGGATGCGTTGCCGTCGGTGCGGAATGTGGCAGCGGAGTTTCGCGTGAATCCGCTTACGGTGTTGAAAAGTTACCAGGAATTGGTGGACGAGGAACTTGTGGAGAAGAGGCGCGGGCTGGGCATGTTCATCAAAGAGGGCGCGCGCCAGCTGCTCATGCAGGGCGAGCGGAAGAAGTTTCTCGACGAAGAATGGCCGAGAGTTTACGCGACCATCCGGCGGCTGGGATTGGAACCGGAAGAACTACTGGCAGCAGGAGAAAAGCGCCGGTCTTCGTCGAAGGCAGATAAGGGGGAGCGCTGACGATGGCATGCATAGAGGCGCACGGCCTGCGGAAGGTCTTCGGAACAACGGTGGCGCTGGACGGGGTGGACCTGTGCGTGGAAGAAGGCCGCATTGTGGGATTGATCGGGCCGAATGGGGCTGGGAAGAGCACGGCGCTGCACGCAATTCTTGGACTTATTCCATTTCAGGGAGCGCTGAAGGTTTTGGGACGAGACCCGTGGAGCGCGCGCGATCAACTGATGCGTGATGTTTGCTTCCTCGCGGATGTAGCGGTGTTGCCGCGGTGGCTACGCGTGACGCATTCGCTGGATTACTTGGAGGGGGTGCACCCACGCTTCGATCGGGCAAAGGCAGAAGGCTTTCTGGCCAAGACGGGGATCAAGCGAGGCAGCAAGGTGAGGGAATTGTCGAAGGGCATGGTGACGCAGTTGCACCTGGCGTTGGTGATGGCGATTGACGCGCGGTTATTGGTGCTGGACGAACCGACGCTGGGACTAGACATTCTGTTCCGCAAGCAGTTCTACGATTCATTGCTGAACGATTACTTCGATCGCAGCCGAACGATTGTGGTGACCACGCATCAGGTGGAAGAGGTGCAGAACGTCTTGACGGATTTGCTGTTCATCAACCACGGCCGGATTGTGCTGAACTGCACGATGGAGGAATTCGAGCGGCGCTATGTGGAGGTGACCGTGAAGCCGGAGCAGATCGTTAACGCGCGGGCGTTGCGGCCGATCTACGAGCGGCAAGTGTTTGGAAGAAGCGCGCTGCTGTTCGACGGAGTGGGCCGGGAACAGCTGGCGGAGTTCGGGGACGTGCACACACCCAGCATCGCGGATCTGTTTGTGGCGGTGATGGGGGATGGCGCGGCCGGGCAAGGAGTGGCGCGATGAGTACTCCATCGGACACCATCGTGGGATCCGCCCAGAACCCGGAAGCCATCGCGCAAACGCAGGTGAACCCCACGTCGCCATTCTACTGGTCCGTGCGGCGTGAGTTGTGGGAATACCGCTCGATCTATGTCGCGCTGTTGGCCACGGCGGGTGTCGTACTGTTTGGATTTTTCATCAGCGCGGTCTTTGCGCCACATCATCTGCGTGCCGCGATATCCGCCGATCCAGCAAAGCAGCAGGCAGCCATTGCCGGTCCGTATAACTTCGCGGCGGGGGCGATCATGCTCGCCGCTGTGATCGTCGCGGTGTTTTACTGCCTGGGGGCGCTGAACGTCGAACGGCGCGATCGCAGCATCCTGTTCTGGAAATCGATGCCGGTTTCCGATCTCACCACGGTGCTCGCAAAGGCGTTCATTCCGATCGTGATTCTGCAACTGCTTTCGTTTGCGATTACCGTTGCCACGCAAAGCATCATGTTGTTGGTCAATTCGGCAGTCCTGTTGGGACCAGGTCCGGGGGTAACTATCCTATGGACGCAGTTGGGCTTTTTCCACCGGTCGCTGCTGCTGCTCTACCACCTGGTGACCGTGCATGCGCTCTGGTATGCGCCAATTTACTGCTGGTTTTTGCTGGTGTCCGCGTGGGCGCGCCGCGCACCGCTTCTCTGGGCGGTCCTGCCTCCGCTCGCGATCGTTGCGTTCGAGAAGATCGTGTTCAACTCTATGCATTTTGCCAACCTGCTGAAATACCGGCTCATCGGAGGGATGGAAGCCGTCACCATGCCCGGAACCATGGCTATGGATCTGACGACTCGGCTCACGCCGTGGAAATTCCTGAGCAGGCCCGGTGTGTGGCTCGGGTTGCTGGTCGCCGCAATATTCCTGGGAGCAGCGGTGCGCCTGCGGCGTTATCGGGAACCAATCTGATTTCGAGGCGGGCCTGAATTTTTCACACGAGCGATAAGGAGGACCGCTATGGGCGCGGAACTTCAAATGACATTTCCTGCCGCGGCGGCCACGCCAAAGCCAAAACAGCGGTTCCTAGAAAAGTTTCCGGAGACCGCATTGAAAGCGGCAGTGCGCTTCTGCTTTGTCGTGCTGGTGATCGGCCAACTGATATTCGCGTTCGCGGTAGCCTCGTTTTACGGCATGACGGCAGCGCGAGGGGATGTGCACGCCTGGAACAAGGTGCTGACGCACGGAATCATCGTGGGCGATGGCATGGGCAATTTCGCGCTGGCGGCACATCTCATCTCGGCGGTCATCATTATTCTCGCCGGAGCGGTGCAGCTTGTGCCGCAGGTGCGAAACCGGTTCCCGCTGTTTCATCGCTGGACCGGACGTGTGTACATCGTCACGGCGTTCACTGTCAGCCTGGCTGGCCTTTATCTGATGTGGGCGCGCGGAACCATTGGGGACCTATCGCAACATTTGGGAACAAGTTTGATGGCGGTGTTGATCATGGTCTGCGCGGTGATGGCGTTGCGGTACGCAATTGCCCGCGATTTCAAAGCGCATCGCCGCTGGGCCCTCCGGCTATACCTGGTGGTGAGTGCCTCGCTGTTCATCCGGGTGGGAACATTCCTGGCGATTCTGCTGAATCACGGGCCATTTGGATTCGATCCCACGACATTCACGGGACCTTTCATTACGTTTATGGCCTTCGCGCAATACCTGGTGCCGCTGGGTGTTCTGGAATTGTATTTTCGCGCACAGAGCCGGCCGGGTGCCGTGCGACGCATGGCGATGGCAGCCGGCCTTTTCGCGCTGACCTTGGCGATGGGCGCTGGGATTTCTGCCGTCACCGTGAGCACGTGGGCGCCTGAAATCCGAAGGGCTTACGACCAGCGCACCTCCATAGCGGAGGCGCTCTCGTCGACCATAGCGTCCAGAGACGTGGACGTCGCGGCTCAGCAGTACTATGAACTGAAGGCCGCTCAACCCAGCAACTACAATTTCGATGAAGAGGAACTCAACGATTTAGGCTACCAACTTCTTCGCGCCAAGAAGTTCCACGAAGCAATCAGGGTTTTCCAGCTCAACGTGGAAGCTTACCCCCGATCTAGCAACGTGTACGACAGTCTCGGAGAGGGGTACATGAATGCGGGCGACAAAGCGCGGGCCATCGCCAACTATCAAAAATCCCTGGAGCTCAACCCGAAGAACGGCAACGGTGTGGCGATGCTGAAGAAACTCAAGGCGCCATGACGCCATAAAGTGGACCGAAAGACATTTGATTAGCGGAACAAGCCGCCAAGGTGGGGGACTGTTATGGGTGATTGTGTGTGAGGCGCGATTCGGATATCGTGCTGAATTCGGATATAGGTGTGTCGATGAGGGGCGTCCGTGAAGAAGGCGATGGCAATCGTGGTTTTGGCGTTGGTGGGTTTAACGAACGCTTATGCAGCGAGAGCGCAGGCGAGTCCGGAAAATTCGTCGCGGGAATGGCAGATCTGGACGGGAGGAGGACACGGGATTAACGGGAGCCAGTCGGGTGACGGTGTATGGAATCTGGGGTTGCGCTACGGAATGATTTTGACGGCGCCGCATGGACCGGGATTTTTGCGGGGGCAGTTGGAGTATGCGGTGGACGTGGTGCCGGTGTGGGTGATCGCGCAAAAGACGAATACGGCGTATGGAGGGAGCGTCGACCCCTTCGCGTTCAAATGGATATTGAGTTCGCCGAAAAAGGTGAAGCCGTTTTTCCAGATTGAAGGCGGCGCGCTGTTTACGAACACGAAGGTGCCGGAAGGGACTTCGCAGATTAATTTCACGACCAGCGGGGGATTCGGGGCACATGTTCTGGGAGAGAAACACAATTTCAGTGCGGAAGTGCGGTTTCAGCACATTTCGAATGCGGGGATGACGACACCGAACCCGGGAATCAACACGATCCAGGTGAGGATTGGAATTGGGGCGTTCCGGTAGAGGACGAGGCAGGCAAAGCTTCGGTAAAGGTCGCTTGAGATCCTTCGTCGCGAAAAACGCTCCTCCGGATGACCACGTAGGTAGTTGATGAGGGAGCGCACTCCAGCACACGCAGCCTCTGCGGCTCAAAAAACGAATCGAGATATGGCAAACGCATCTTGGTTGTCCCGTTCATTTGCGCTGGAAGAAAATCAAAGCACCGTAAAGCGAGAGATGTTGGGCGGATTCACGACGTTCCTGACGATGGCGTACATCATCGTGGTGAACCCGCAAATCCTGGGGCAGGCGGGAATGCCGGCCGATGGCGTGGTGTTTGCGACGTGCCTGGCCTCGGCGGTGGCGACGCTGGTGATGGGATTGTATGCGAACTATCCGATTGCGCTGGCGCCGGGAATGTCGCTGAACGCATATTTCACCTATTCGGTGTGCCTGGGGATGCATGTGCCGTGGACGACGGCGCTGGGCGCGGTGTTTCTGTCCGGAGTGCTGTTCGTGCTGCTGACGGTGACGCGGGTGCGCGAGCAGATCGTAAACGGGATACCGAGCGGGTTGAAGCATGCGACGGCGGGCGGCATCGGGATGTTCATCGCGTTCGTGGGATTACGAAGCGCGAAGCTGGTGGTGAGCAATCCGGCGACGTTTGTAAGCCTGGGGAATTTTGCCGATCCGGCGGTGCAGGCGGCTTGTTTAGGGATAGCGTTGACGCTGGCTTTGATGGTGCGGAGGGTAAGCGGGGCGATGCTGCTGGGGATACTGGGAACCACCTTGTTTGGGATGGTGCGGGGATTGGCACACTGGCCCACGGCGCTGCTGGCGCTGCCGAATCCGTCGGCTACTTTTTTGAAAATGGATGTGAAGGGCGCGCTGCATCTTGGGCTAGTGGAGATCATCTTCATTTTTCTGTTTGTCGATTTGTTCGACAACGTGGGAACGATGGTGGGCGTGTGCGAACAAGCGGGATTCGTGAAGGACGGGAAGATACCGCGGGTGGGGCGGGCGTTGCTGGCCGATGGAATCGGGACAATGTTCGGAGCCATGACGGGCACATCGACGGTGACCAGTTATATCGAAAGCGCCGCGGGAGTGGCGGCGGGGGCGCGAACGGGGCTGAGCAATGTGATGGTGGCCGGAATGTTTGTGGTGGCGATGTTTTTCTCGCCGGTGGCAGCGGCGATTCCGGAATTTGCGACGGCGCCCGTGCTGGTGCTGGTGGGAGCGCTAATGACAGAATCGGTGGCGAAGGTGGAGTGGAAGGACTTGAGCGAGGGATTTCCGGCGTTTGTCACGCTGGTGGCGACGCCGTTGACGTTCAGCATCGCAACCGGATTAAGCCTGGGAGTGATCACGTATACGGTGGCGAAAATCGCGGCGGGCAAGTTTCGCGAGGTGAGCGCGCTGCTGTGGGTGCTGACCGTGCTGTTCATTGTGAGGTATGTATATATGGCGGCAGGGTGAGTGGGAAAGTGGTTCCAAGTGTGGAGTTCAAAGCTAAAAAAGGGGAAGAGTTTGGCAAGAGTGCCAAGGTGATTAGTGCAAAGCGAGAGGCCAAGAAAGGCGTAAGAGGCTAGGCTTGGTGTTTAGAATGGGCGGGAAGGATGGTGCCCAAGACCGGTAGACTTGGCGTCAGCATGGTAGAGCGTCACTCGAGAGTCACGGCGAATTTGCTGCACCTTGCGCGTGCTCGTCGCAACCCACACGAGCATGTTTTCATCTGGAGGAAATGGATTTAATCCCCGCTTGCGAACGCCCTTCCTCGCCGTAATGAGCGCGCAGTATTGCTGGCTTGCAATGATTTCGCCTGCTGCCACGATCAGTTCTGCGCGGCTAACCTCCACGACCGTAAGGCCACTAGCTCCTGAATCTATATTTCGCCATTTACGCAGTATCACGCATGAGAGCGGGGCCACTCGCATGATTGCGAAATCGCCAGTCTTATGCGGCTTCTGTTTTGCTCGCATCCGCGCAGCACCCCGCAGCATCGGGCCTATAGCTAGCGATTACTGTCGTATCCTATTGGCCTGCTACCCGGGAGAATGTCATGAAGATAGTGCCAGTGATCAAGTCGAGCGATCTGCGAAGATCATTACACTTCTACACCGAAGTTCTTGACTTTGAGCGTAAGTGGGCCGGACATGAAGACCGCGAGATCGCCAACGGAGTCATTGACCTGGTTCGGGACGGGGCTGAATTACAGCTTTCACGTCATTCAGGCGACGGTGTCTTCGGCTCCGTCCATCGTGTGTTTGTCGAAGACGTTGATGAGCGTTACGTGACCTTTCGCGCCCGGGGTCTGAACACGACACAGCGCCCTGAGTCTCCGATTCACACCGCACCAGTTGATCAGACGTGGGGACGGCGTGAATTTGCGGTGACTGATCCAGACGGCAACAGTCTCTGTTTCTGCTGCATGCCCAAAAGATAGCTCTCGCTAACAGCGTTAGGGGTCACAACTACAGCGGTCCTAATTCATCTTACCGGGCACCTAGCGTTCCGGTACTTCACTTTTCCGATTATCGTTATCTCCGACTTGCCTTGGCCACCCTTGACGCAGTCGCGCTCTTAAGGCATCTTCCATTCGTCCTGCAACTACGAATGCATTCTTCCTGACGATGAAATGCCGAATCAGATGATTACTCGCCGTACGGTGTCGCGCACCTTGGTAACGTTGGGTTGCGTTGTGCTGCTTGTGGCTGCCACCGTGCATTGCCTCGCATATCTAAAGTTCTCCGCCCAGGCGGTGCATGCGTCGAATCTGCCGATTGTTCTGCAATCTGTTTTCGAGGTTGCCTTTCTCTCGATGGCGTGGAGTTGGATCGTCCTTGCACTGATTGTACTGCTCGTCACGTTCTGGGAAGCGCGTTTGGGCAAGCCTATCGCCCTGATCTGCGGCTTCGCTCTGTTGATTCAGGCTGTATTCACCGTTCCGATGGTGGGGTTCTTCAGCGGAAACGAAATGATCGGTGCCGCATCCTTGCTAATCATTATCGGCTGCTTTTTGTTCCACGGTTCGCGGGTCGAGACCTGATGGCCGCGAGCCGCCTCCTACCGAATCGAAGGCAAGAGCTGGGTACTGATACGTACTTGAGGAGGTTAGCGCGTAGAACAAAGCCGCTTTCACTGAATTATTACTTGACTTGTGGCGCACATAAGACCAGAGTCACCTCGGTTTCCCAATCTTTCTTTCTAGCTTTTCCTCATGATTTCTCGCCGGGCATTTTCGGGACCCGGGCCATCACCCGTCGGTGGGTCATACCTGTCGTGTCTGCAAGCGCGTTGAAGGAGTACAACGATGAATAAACAGAACTCGGTGAGCCGTCGCAATCTAATTCGTGGCGCGGCCGGCGCAGCCCTTGGAACGGGCCTTCTACGTCCAAGCTCGGCCTATGCTGGCGAGGAGGATGACGATAAGGGATGCCGAGGCCCCAGACTCAAACCGATTCCTGGCGGGGGCGCTCCGTTTAAGCCCTATGGCATCATCGTGCACCATAACCCGTTAAGTCCCACCACCGCGCTAGCCGACATCAGCGATCCGTCGCAGATCACTGACTTCGACGGGTTGGTGGGTCTGACGCACATCCAAGGGGGCGGGACTGGAACCGACACAAACACAAGCGTCGCCACGACGCTAGCATTCCGAGCGGACATGGGCTTTGGCCGCGGCAAGTTCATCGGTATCGACGGTCAGGTACATAGGGGCACGTTCGTCTTTGTTTGACTTGACCTGTACACCGTTCCGGTTGGAACGGCCAGCCTCCCCGTCTCAGCACAAGTTCACGACTTCAACGTGCACATCGACTCGAACGACGTGTTTTGGATGGTGCAAGTGGAACACGATGCCCTCGAGGTCAACTTCAACGAGGGGTGGGCCCGCCTTTGCGTCAAACACTTGGACGTCTACGATGACCATGACCTCGCCAATTCGCTGACCCAAGGGTTAGGGCTTCCCGTCGGCGTGGTGGGCCCGGCGGCAATTCCAGGTGTCGCCCCCATCCGCGCGACCGTTTCGTTCGACGTGCAATGGAACGGAATCGTCACGATGGCAGACATTAACAACAGCGTGCAGAAGTTCAAGGGATCGTTCCTCAGCACGGGAGCCACGATCAGGTGGTCGGCCGACGGGCCCGGCTTCCACTTCGACTCAGAAACGCCGCCCGACCCGAAAGCGAACCTGGTTTCTGTGCTAGGGCGTGAGAAAAACGGGGTTTTCTTCACGTAGGATGAAGCGCAGGGCAATCTGCTCTGTCCGGGGGCGCTCTGGAATCTTGGCGGTGATTCGGCTGCGAGCGCGGTCACGGGAATGCAAAGTCCCAAAGCATAGGTAAAAACCTATCACTAAATAATTTTTCAGGGCTGTGACCCTGTCCTATGAGCCTGATAAGTCCTGCCATCTCAGACGGTCGACGCAACACTATCTATTGCCCTGATCCGCCAATTGTTCCCGGGAGGAACCCGTCTGTTTGGTTGTACTCGGTCAAAACCTAGCCAGGGTAGTGCTCCGGCTGATCTAACTAGGCAAGGGCTTCGCCCTTGATATCCCTTCGGGATATGGAAGTCAGGAGTCCGAAGCCAGAATGGCCTTTGCATAGGCGTTGAGTAAGCGGCTGACTTGCTCGAGTGAAGTTGTGAGACTGCTGGTGTCACCGTATCCAAGATCTTGCGCCAAGATCAAGTAATAGCGACTCTCCTCCAGGGAAGCCTCGGCCATATTCATATAGCGAGCTTTGTCAGCTTTTCCACGCCGACGAAATCCTTCCGCGATGTTGGCAGGGACGGAGACCGCAGCCCGTCGCATTTGCAACGTCAAACCGTAAGTTTCCTCCTTCGGAAAGGCCGCTGTGAACGAGTACACCGCTAACACCAACTCGTGCGCCTTGCGCCACACCACGAGATCCTGAAAGGTTCGTGCCGGAGTTTTGGGGACAGGCATAAAACAGAGAGGCGTTCAGTGGGGTATGCTCCAAGGATCTCACCCCACTGGAGGACCCCATGAACGCCTTTTACGAACACCATAAGGATAACATCCGTTTCGCCTATCGTTGCTTCGATCGTATCCTGCTGCACGCCATGATCCAGCCGTTTCAACAGGAACAGCGCGCCGTGGGATTTTTCTGGAGCTATCGCCAGATCTATCCCGTGAGTCGGCAAGTGTTGCGCGACATCGCCACGCAATACCACAACTGGGCCAAAAACCGTTCTCAGAAATGGGGTGTACCCGTTCAAGAAGATCCTCCTGGACGACGTGATGATTTCGTGGATCGCTACTTCCGGCGTGCCCAACCCGATCAGGTGGTGGCCATCATCAAAGCCCGCGAACCCGCTACCATCATGACCGCCATCGGGAAAGACGACCGTTGGCATCTGGAGATGAAGCGGCGCTGGGTCGAGCAATACAACTTCTATGTTCAGGACTCCCGCTGGGGACAGCTGTTTGTGCGCGTCTGTCCCTATTTCCCCTTCTCTGCGCGCGTCTGTCTCAATCAGCACTACTGGCTGGCCCGGCGCCTGCAGGAGCGTGGCATTCACTTTCAACAGTGCGCCAACGCCTTCTTGCAGTGTTCCGATCCGCAAGCTCTTCAAAAACTGGCCGATTCCCTCACCGCCGACGAGATGATCACCTGTGCTCAAAAGTGGCTGGCCCGCTTCACGCCTTTTTTCACTTCCGCTGAGCGCAGCCATGCCTGCGTTCAGCATCGCCTGTTCTTTGCCCAGGTAGAGTACTCCGACAATCTGATCTTCCGTCGTCGCGCTGCCGTCGATGCCCTTGAGCAACGGCTCCTTGACGCCAACCGCACTATCGGTCAACCCAACAAACTCACACTGATCTTCGGCCGCCGCATCACGCGGCATCATGGCGGCAAGCTCCAGACGGTGATCGAGGACATGAACCTACCCAACCCGGTGATTCGCAGCCACTACCGCAAAGGCTTCCTCAAGCAATATGTCCGCGATCGTTTCCTCCTGCGCACGGAAACGGCGACCAATAATATCTCCACTGATTACGGCATCGGCAAGGCCGTGGACAATCTTCCTCAATTACGCCAGACGTTAAGCGGCATCATCGACCGCTATCTGGAGGTGCAGCAAGATATTCTGGAAACCTTCGTGGACCGTGAGCAACTTCACCATCTCACGCAGCCTACGATTCTTCCCAACGGCAGGCGCATTCCTGGTCTGAAGCTGGATCAGCCTCGACAGTTGGCCGTCATGCACTCCCTGGTGCGCTTCTGCTACCTCGCCGCCGAAGGCACCTTCACCACCCGCGACTTGTATCCACAAACCCTGCAGGCCCTGCACATGACACCGGAACAGTACAAACTTGCTTCCCTCCGTTATGACCTCTGGAAGCTGCGCGCCAAGGGCTTAGTCGAAAAGATCCCTCATTCCCGCCGCTACCGGCTCCTCGCGCACGGCTATCAGATCTGCCTGATTTTCCTGAAGCTTTATGAAAAGATTTATGCCCCACTGACGGCCGGCATCCTGCAGCCCTTTGCCGCGGACCAGTCCATTCCCAGAGAAAAGATTACCGCCCTCGACCAACGATATACCGCAGTGATTCAGGCTCTGGACGACCTCGTCGATGTTATCGGTTTGAAAGCAGCCTAGAAATGTAACCGCCGCGAGAACGGAATTCTCGTTTGGGGCCCTATAAGTAGCTAAGCCTAGCGAGCGATTTAGCCTTTGTTTTCACTGCAAGTGGGGTTCGACCTAAGTGTTGCGTCGACCCATTGAGACCATCGCGTTAATCAGAACTTGAGCGAAGACCCAACCAAAGATAGTATCCACCGTGCCGGCGTCGAATCACGCATGCGAGTGTTGTCCAATGTCTGCTCGACACAGCATTTCCCTGTCCCTCGCGGTGCTCTTACTGCTTCCGCCCCTCGTACCTTTTCTGGTGGCACAGCACGATCATGAAACACGCGTCTGGAATTATGACGGCGGACTTCAAATGATGACCGATGGCCAGATTCCTTCCGGCCCCTGTTTCAGCATTAACGGCCACGTCACTGCTCCCGACTACTTCGAGAATCTCAAGCGTGTCGATACCAAAACGGGGGCGTCTATCCATCGAGGCAAGTATATGGTCACTGAGTTCCCCGACACGGTACACCTCAGCTTCCTTTTGTATGATCTCCCTTGCACCGACGAGATTGAGGGCGACGTGCGCACCTCCCTTACGGATGCGCTCGTCAGCACCCTCCGCGTCAGTTGTTATTGGAAACGCGGAGTGGAAATGCGCCCAGCCAACGCGGTTATTTCCAAACACTTCAAAACTCACCGCCTCACGCCCCACGCCAAAGGACTCGTCACACAACTCTCCGGACGATTGGGATGGGAATTCGAACTCGATCTACCCAGCGCTGGGGTACCAGTCACAGACAGTCTCGTAATCATTCTCCGCACACCCGACGGCCATATCGCTGCTCGCGCCGCCGCACGCATGTAGCCTGCTAGTACTGATTGGCGGCGCTTGACGTTTGCTCGGCGACGCTGCAACGGCGACCTTCCGAGTCCACGAATTGTGCAAGGATTCCTCCGAAATCCTGTTTTGTCGGAGGCATGCTGAGCTTCACGCGGAACACGAGGCCGAGTTTGACCTAGCCCTTCACACCGGGATGAGCAGGGGCGAGCAGTATCGACTGCGCTGGCAGGACATTGACCTTAAGCGCGGAATCATCACGGACTCCGCGAGCGCGGAGACGGCATAGGGTACGTTTGCGCCGGTTACGAGGGACCGCGCAAGCGAGACGGGCGGCATTGGTTTGAGGACGCAGTCGTGAAGGCCCAGGTTTATAACTTCCGCAGGCACGATCTCCGGCACTACGTTTGCGAGTCGCTTGGTAATGGCCGGTGTACCGCTGCGGGCCGTCCAAGTGCTCATGGGACACAAGTGCATCGAAACCACGCTGCGCTATTCACACCTGGGAGACACCCATCTGCACAATGCCGTCGAGCGCCTTACAGAGAAGCCAACTGACACCACAACTAGCACCGGACAAACTGCCACGTCCGCAACCCAAGTTGCAGCTACAGCGTAAATACTTTGAAATGAATGGTGCCCAAGAGAGGACTCGAACCTCCACGACCGTAAGGCCACTAGCTCCTGAAGCTAGCGCGTCTGCCAGTTCCGCCACTTGGGCACAACCAATGAGGCGAATATAAGTTTGAGGCTGGAGTGGGGGTTTGTCAACGAAGCACGCAGGGATGGCAGGGATGCAGGGATGAGGGATGGAGCGCGTCGTTGGCGTTGAAGCGTCCAGATTAGAAGGCGAACTTGATGCCGGGGCCGAGGACGGCGATATAGAAGACGGAGACGGCGAGGCCTGCGGCGATCCACGCGAAACCGCGGGAGACGGCATGCCCGGCGGTGTCGTGTTCCTGGCCATACAGGGGGAAAAGGCCGGGAACCCAGAGCAGGCCAACGGCAGAGGCGAAACCGCTGAGTGCGCCGGAATTGAGAATCTCCATGGCGCCGCGAGGATCGAGAGCCGCTCCGGCACAACTGATGAGTCCACCAGCAATGTAAGAGAGCCAAGCAAGACGGCGAACACGAAAGCGCGACGCGGGATCGCTTTTGGGAATAATCCAGTGCAACTCGGCGGCGACCAGCCGCGTGGAAGCGCGATACAGGGCGATACCAACGATGACGAAAAGGACGCGCCAGATCCAGAGGTTAGAGCTGTCGCGGATGAGGGCGAACCAGTCGCCACGGGCCAGAGCGCCACTGAAGATCACGTAGCCGATTCCCCAGAACAGACTGGAGGCCATCAGCAGCCAGAGGAACAGCCGCAAATGTGGAGCAGGTTGGCGGAGACCGCGTTGGGCGAGCCACGGTAATGCGGCGAAGAGAAGATTTCCCGCGGGGCCGCCAAGGTCGAAGAGTTTAGAGCCAGAGTCACCTAGATTCTGTGTGGCCATGAGGCGTGTGGTGGTGAAAATGCCGGAGCGGCCGCCAGCGATAAGGAAACCAAGCCCGTGGCCGAGGACTTCGTGAGCAATATCGGCGAGGACGAAAGCGATGACGGAAATCGCAACGATGGTCGTGCGGTCATCGGAGTCCGGTGCTGCATCCGAGACGACGGGAATGGCGGTGGACACTCGAGGCTCCGGGAACAGCAGGGCCAGCTATTATCGCGTTGGAGGACTAGGGACGCAATTCGGAAGAAAGGCAGTTCGAGCAGACACCCAAGGGCCGGCAGGGATGCCGGCGCTACCAAGGCACGAAGGAGTGCGCCCGCTGCGGAGTAAGAATTTGGATGCGGCTTACGCGCCGAGCTTTTTCAGGCACTTGTCGCAGTCGGACTGCATTTTCTTGACGCGGGTCTCCAGGTCCTTGTCGGGCTTGGCTTCCAGCATTTTGGAGGCGACTTCGAGATTGCCGCGAACGACTTCGTTGCAGGTGCGGAACTTTGCGGGATCGTTGACACCGCGGACATCGAACATTTGCGCGATGCGGAGAAACTCGTCGCTAAACACGATGAGGTAGACGCGCGGATCGACCTGGACTTTGCCCGCGGCGTAAAGGTCGCGGCCCTTGTTGAGGTTCTGGTCCGCTCCGGCCAGTCCGGCAAGCACTTGCGCGAGGGCGTCGCGGTCGAGCTGAAGCTCGGTGTTGACGCGCTCATTGTCGGAAATGAGAATTCCGCTTTTGATCTTAGCCAAGCCAGGATCGGTGCCGCCGGTAAAGCCGGGAAAGGCGACTTCGACGGCGACGGGAGTGCTGCTGAGTTTGGAGCGCTGGTCCATGACGTACTGCATGGCGTCCATCAGGTAGGTGCGAGCAGCATTGTTGTAATCGGAGCGCTCTCTGGAGAACGCGGCGGTTTGTGATTGCGCGGGGGGCTGCTTGGCGCCCAGGTGATAGCCTTCCGCCATTTGCTGGTCGGCGTCAGCGAGCGCGGTAACGAGGGCGACGCGGAGGAGAGCGGCCTGCTGGCGGACGGAATCGTCGGTGGTGACCTTGATGGTGGCGTTGAGATTGTCGAGAGCCGCTTTGAAATCGGAGGATTTCAGATTGTTTTTGGCGTCGATAAACTGTTGTTCACCGGTGGAGACTTTCTGGTCGTTGGAGCAGGCAAACAGGAAAACGCAAAGTGCGAGAAGGAGGAACAGCCGAGGGCGGTGCCACATAGTGATAACTCCTGTCTGAAGAAAAGGGAAGCTTCAGGTTGGAGCGCACCCTGAGACGGATAGTAAGACCGGGCCGGGGAGGAGTCAATGACCCATGAACATAGGCGTTGTGTACTGTCTAATGAACAGTAACTAATATGGTATGGAGCGCCGTTTCGCGCAAGCAGGCTTGTGAGCAAGAGGCTAGCTTAGGCGAAATGCATCCCTAGGCGCGGGTGGGGCTGGCGATACCGACTTTGCGGAGAATGTCTTCCATCAGGCACCACCTGGTGAAGCCGGACTGCAGCAGGTTGGCGCCGACGAAGGCGGTGAACCAGTACCAGTGGTGATTGACCCAGGTGCCGAGAGCTAGAGAGACCAGCACAAAGGTGCCGGCGATGATGCGGATGGAGCGTTCCATACTCATTTGTCACCTCGTTCACTCATGTAATAAAGGACGGGAACCGCCATGCGGGAAAGAAACGTCGAGGCTACTTCGCCAGCCATCAGCGAAATGGCCAGGCCTTGAAAGATGGGATCGAAGAGAATGACGCCGGCGCCGACGACAACCGCGGCGGCGGTGAGCAGCATAGGCCGGAAGCGCACGGCCCCGGCGTCCACAACAGCTTCTTCCAGGGGCATGCCCTGTTCCCGGCGAAGCTTGATGAAGTCGACGAGGATAATGGAATTGCGAACGATGATGCCCGCACCCGCTATGAACCCAATCATGGAAGTAGCGGTGAAGAATGCGCCCATGGCCGCGTGCGCGGGAAGGATGCCGACGAGAGTGAGCGGAATTGGGGCCATGATGACCAGCGGCGTTTTGAAGGATTTGAACCAGCCGACGACCAGGACGTAGATGAGAACGAGGACGGCAGCGAAGGCCAGGCCGAGGTCGCGAAAAACTTCGTAGGTGATGTGCCACTCTCCGTCCCACTTCACACCTATCTTTTTCGCATCGGGCGGCTGGATGGCGGTGAATTGGTCGATCTTGTAGCCTTCGGGGAGTTTTAGCGCCCTAATTTGATCGCCGAGCTTGCCGATGGCATAGACGGGACTCTCTTCCGCGCCAGCCACATCGCCGATAACGTAAACGACTTCGCGTTGATTCTTTCGATAGATGGCCTTATCGACGGTGGTTTGACGGACATGGGTGAGCTCACCGAGGGGCACCATCGGGCCATCCGGGGCGTTGAGATAAAGACCGCGAAGGGCATCGGCGCTGGAACGGCTGGCACGCGCGAGCTGCACGCGAATGGGAATGTCCTCGCGTTCGGTGGGCTGGTGGAGCAATCCGGCTTGTGTGCCGCCGAGGGCGATGGCGAGGGATTGCGAGGCGTCGGCGGGAGAGATGCCGCGAAGAGCGGCTTTATCTTGCTGCACCTGGAAATCGAGTTTTTGCTGATCGGCCGCGACGTACCAATCGACGTCAACGACTCCGGCAGTTTGGTCGAAGATAGTGCGGATCTGGCGGGCTACTTCGATTTGCCGCTGGTAGTCGGGACCATAGACTTCCGCAACGAGCGTGGAAACCACCGGCGGACCGGGAGGAACTTCCGCAATTTTCACGCGGGCATTCCATTTCTCGGCGATTTTCTGGATGGGCACACGCATCTCTTTGGCGATCTGGTGGCTCTGGCGGGTGCGATCGTCGATGGAACGCAGATTGACCTGAATGTCGCCCTGGTAAGAGCCGCGGCGAAGGTAATAGTGGCGAACGAGGCCGTTGAAGTTGAACGGGCCGGAAGTGCCGGCGTACATCTGATAGTTCAGGACTTCGAGTTGCGAATGAAGATAGCTGCCGATTTCCTGTTCGAGGGCGAGAGTTTGTTCGAGGGGAGTGCCTTCGGGCATGTCCACGATGATCTGGAATTCGCTTTTGTTGTCGAAGGGCAGCATCTTGACGCGCACGGCTTTGAAGGCCACCAGAGAGCAGGCGAGGAGAAAAAGGACGACGACGGTAGCGAGAAAGGCCCAACGCTTTTTAGAGTTTCGAACCAGGGCGTTCATGAGCGAACGGTAGAGGCGGGTGGTGCGACCTTCGGCCTCGCCTTGCGCGTGTTTTCCGGTGTGGCCGCGCAAGAGGCGCAGGGCAGCCCACGGAGAGACGACGAAGGCGACCATGAGCGAGAACAGCATCGCGGCGGAAGCGCCGACGGGAATGGGGCGCATGTACGGGCCCATCAAGCCGCGTACGAACGCCATCGGGAGAATGGCGGAAATTACGGCGAAGGTGGCAAGAATGGTGGGATTGCCCACTTCGTCGACGGCTTCGACGGCGACATCGCCCCAGGGGCGGCCCTGATTTTGCGGCAGGCGGAAGTGGCGGACGATGTTTTCCACCACGACGATGGCGTCGTCGACGAGGATACCAATGGAGAAGATGAGCGCGAAGAGGGTGACGCGATTGAGGGTGTAGCCATAGGCGTAGAAGATGAAGAGCGTGAGAGCGAGAGTGACGGGAATGGCGAGAAGAACCACGCCGGATTCGCGCCATCCGAGAGCGAGGGCGACGAGGAGCGTTACGGAAATGGTGGCGAGGAAGAGGTGCTTGAGGAGCTCGTCGGATTTGTGCTTGGCGGTTTGCCCGTAATTTCGCGTGACGGTGACCTGGAGATCGCTAGGAAGAGCGTAGCCACGCAGGGAATCGACTTTGGCGAGCACGTCGTTGGAAACGTTGGTAGCGTTGGCGCCTTTGCGTTTGGCAACCGCAAGCGTCACCGCGGGAAACGTGCCACTAGGGTCGGGATGGGCGCCACCGGTGCCGAAGTACACATAGTCGGCGGGATCTTCGGCACCATCGTTGATGGTGGCGACGTCCGCGAGGTAGACGGGCCGGGCGTTCTGGACAGCTACGACGATTTTGCCGGCTTCCTCGGCCGAATGGAGGAACGTGCCGGATTCGACGGCGATTTCGTGAAGGCCATCGGCAAAAGAACCGGCGCTGCTTCGTTGATTCGTGGTCTGGAGGGCGCGAGCGATAAGTGCGGGGCTGAGCCGGAAGGCGGCTAGTTTTTGCGGGTCGAGAGTGATTTTGAGCTCACGCTTCTGCCCACCGAGCAGCGTGGTGTCTGAAACGTTCTCGACCTGCTTGATGCGCTCCTGCACTTCGGCGGCGATGCGGCGAAGCGAATAGGCATCGTAGTTTTTCCCCCAGAAGGTCATGGCCAGGATGGGCACATCGTCAATCGAGCGGGCTTTGATGAGCGGCTGGCTGACGCCTTGCGGGATGCGATCGAAGTTGGAATAAAGCTTGTTGTAAGTGCGGACGATGGCGTCCTCTTCTTTGGTGCCGACGTAAAAGCGGACGATCACGAGGCTGCCGCCGGACTGGCTGGTGGAGTAGAGGTACTCCACTCCGGGAATCTCCTGGAGGAGGCGCTCCATGGGAATGGTGACGCGTTGTTCGATTTCCTGAGACGAGGCGCCGGGCATACTGACGAAGACGTCGAGCATAGGGACCACGATCTGGGGCTCTTCTTCGCGGGGAGTTTGCCAGATGCTGAAGAGACCGAGAAGCAGCGCGGCCACGATCACCAGGGGGGTGAGTGGCGAATCTATGAAAGCGCGAGCGATTTTTCCGGCGATTCCGCGAGTCACGGGCGAGTCTCCGTGCTGGTAGCCAGAGATGCCGCTTTCTTGCCGTCGAGTTCCTGAGGGCCTGGAGCGGAGATCACCGCATCGCCATCGTTCAGGCCGGATAGCACTTCGATTTGTTCGCCAAGCTTTCTGCCGAGAGTGATGACACGCCAGTGGATGAGGGTGTCGTTATCCACGATGTAAATGCCGGTGAGTTGCCCGCGATTCACTAGCGCTGAGGATGGGACAAGATAGGCCTGGCGTTCACCACGCGGGAAAAAGGCGCGCCCAAAGAGGCCGGAACGGATGGTGGGGTCCCTGGGAAGATCCACGCGGGCGCTCAACGTGTGGGAGGAGGGGTCAGCGCCGGCTTCAATTTCGGCAACTTTAGCGGAGAAGAACTTTTCGTCGAAACCATCGAGTTGCACACGCGCGGGTGAATTGGTCCTTACAATAGCGACGGATTCGGCAGGGAGGGTGGCCTGCAGTTGATAACGCGAGGTGTCTTCGATGATGAAGAGCGGGACGCCCGGCGAGACTAGTGAGCCAGGATCCACGGAGCGGCGAAGGACCCGGCCGTCAAAGGGAGCGGTGACGCGGGCGTAACTGGCGACATCCTGAGCGGCGTGAGATTCGGAATCGGCCTGGGAGGCTGCGGCTTGCGCTTGCTGCAAAGCGGCTTGCGCTTGCGCGAGCGCAGCTTGAGCGGCTTGCTGGCGGGCGGAAACCTCATCGAATTCCTGAGGGCTGACGGAATTTTGCTGCTTCAGGAGCGCATAGCGATCGTAGGTTTTCTGGGCGATGTCGGCCTGGGCCTGAGCGGCGGCGACCCCCTTGGTGGCGTGCGTGACACCCGCTGCGGCACTTTGCGAAGCGGCCTGCGCGGCATTGCGGCGCGCGGAGAGTTCTCGTTCATCGAGTAACGCGAGCAACTGGCCACGCTTGACGGAATCGCCTTCGCGGACGGCGACTTGCAGTACGGTACCCATGATGCGGGGAGAGACTTGCGCGGTGGAGATGGCGATCACAGTGCCGGGTGCTTCCAGTTCGTCGGGGACGATTTGGGAATGGATTTTTTGGACGTGGAGGCCTTGCACGATGTCGACTTTCTGCGCGGTGCGCTCGGGGTTGCCCCCACAGCCTATGGGCAGCGCTGTGAGCACGGCGATTAAAGTGACAGGCAGAGCGGATTTGGAATGGAAGATCATGGCGTGGGTGCTCCTGTGATAAGCGCGGAATCCGGCGTGAGGACGCCGGCGGCGCGTTCGAGCTGAGCGCGCGCCACGTGCCAATCCTGAAGCGCGGCCAGGTAAACGGTGATGGCATCAAGTTGCGCGGTTTGTGCGCGGAGAAGTTCCGTGACGGTGGTGAGGCCGGCCTCATAGCGGTTCTGCACGATACGTAGACTTTCTTTGGCCTGGTCGGCGGAATCGCGTGCCGCGGCAACGCGCTGTGCGGCGGATGCGCCATCGAGAAAAGCTTTTCGCACTTCGAGCTGAACGCCCGAGCGAAACCACTCCACGGTATGTCTGGCTTTGTCTTCGTTGGCGGAGGCCTCCGCGAGGCGCGCTTTCTGTGCGCCGCCAGCGAAAAGGTTGAAGTCGAGGCGAGCACCGGCAGTCCAGTTGGTGCCGGACGGACCACCGAGGGTGAGGGCATCGCGTTCGGTGGAACCGAAGAGGGCGATCTTGGGGCCGAATTCGGCTTTGACGGCTTTGGTTTCGTCGTTCATGGCGACTTGCTGCAATTGGGCGGCACGAAGTGCGGGGCGCTGCGCAAGGGCGGTGTGGACCCACTCGTCAAGTTGTTTCGTTGAGGTGCTAGGCGCTTGCAGGGTCTCGAGGGGATCAAACGCGGAATCCAGAGTCGTACCCATTTCGCGAGCCAGCTGCATATGTGCCAGCGCGACATCATTGTGAGCGCGGATTTGGCGGTCTTTCATCTGGGAGAGGAAGACTTTGGCGCTGAGCAGATCGGAATCGACGAGCAGCCCGGCAGTGTGCAGATTCTCCATGCGCCGTGCGCTTTCCTCGGCGGTTTTGACCGCTTGATCGGCAGCCTGCGCGTTTTGCTGGGCAACCAGGACACCGTAATAGCAACGGACGATTTCGAGAATGAGATCCTGGCGAGCCTGTTCCGTTTCGAAATCGGCGACGGTCACGAGGCGCTTGGCGCTACGTTGGCGGAATAAGGTTTGGCCGGAATCGAAGATGCGCCACTGGGCGTCCAAGCGGGTCTGGAAATTATCGAGGGGGGTAGGTGTGTTCAGAACATTGAGAGCGAAATCCGCGTTCGAAAACTGGCGCTGCGTGAGTTTGGTGCCGAAGACATACACGGGATTGTTGCTGCGAGTGAAGTCCTGGCGAAAATCGAGCCGAGGATACCAGGCGGATTGCGTCTGTTGCAATCGCGCGCGGGTGGCATGGAAATCGTCCGCGGATTCCTGGAATGCGGGATTTTGCTTGAGCGCGGCATCGACTGCCTGTTGCAGGGTGATGGAACGAGGCGAGTCCTGTGCAAGGAGAGGCGAGGCATAAAGGACCAGCAAGAGTGAAAGGAGAAATTTGGTCGGGCCTGGGAGGGAACCGGGGGTCATTGTTGGCCTCAAACGGAAACACGCTCCGAAGAAGGCGCGGCTTGCAACCACGAGGTGGTGTCTTCGAGAATCTCGAACGTAGTTTGCAAGGCGGCGTTGGGCTTGAGCATGGCGCCGACGGAGCAGTATTTTTCTTCAGACAGACGGATGGCTTCTTCGACGGCCGTCTTGTCGATGGCCATGCCGGCGAGGACATGCCGGATGCGAATGGCGGTGAAGACCTGGGGAGGGCGCTCAGCCTGATCGGCTTCGACAAAAACTTCGTAGCTGGTGAGTTTCTGATGATGCTTCTGGCGAAGTATGGTGACCACATCGAAGGCGGTGCAGCCTGCCAAACCCATGGCGATGAGCTCGATGGGTTTGGGGCCGGAAGCGCCGGCGGCGTCATCGAGAATGGAATGATGGCCGCTGCCGCTTTCCACGATGAATTGGCGTTGGGCTTGGAGCGGCTGCGTGAGAGATACTTTGGCGGAAATCATGAGAAGCTCCTCCTGATTGGTGCGATAACAGAACCCAGCCGGATTACCTCGGTTGCGTGGATTTGAGCACACGAGTATGGATGCCCAATAAGGTCCATGCCGGGCAGAAACGAACCGCGGCGGTGAGTAGAGCGATGGCGCCGACAATGTAGGCGATGATCGCAACGGTGCCGGTAAGAACATGGGTGAGGCCCAGTGCGATTAACGCGACTCCGAGGACGAGGCGGATGGCGCGATCCACAGCACCGACGTTACTGGTCATTTCAGGGCTCCTTGGACCGAGTGTCTTGTTGCTTCGTGGAAGAAATGCACCAGCGCGAAATTTGTTACAGTGAAAATCGGCAAAAACGCGAAAAGGATGAGGGGATTCCCAGGGCGGGAATAAAGAGCTGTGGAACCAGTGCTTTGTCCGGAGTTTTGGTTGCAGCCGTCTCCCTGCGCGACTCAGGGCAAGCCCTTCGCGAGTTGGCCCAAGGCCAGCAGAAGGCGGTCCCTACATAGGGCAAGAGGTTCGGATTAGGAGCAGTGATGCGGAAAGAGATTGAAGAGGCGGTCGCACTGCTGGAGACCAAGGAGCCGCAGGCGTTGGAGCGCGCGCTGGAGTTGCTGCAGGGCACAGTGTATTCATTCAGCATGAAAGTGTGCGGGCAGAGAGAGGATGCCGAGGACACCATGCAGGAAGTGTTGGTGAAGGCCATGCCGTACCTGGCGAAATTCGAAAGCCCGCGTGCGCTGCTGGTGTGGTTGTATCGGGTGGCGAAAAACCGCTGCTTGATGAGCCGGCGGAAGAGCAAGTTCGCGCCCAAGCAGGAGCTTTCGCTGGATGAATTGATGCCAGACCGTACGGAGCTGGCGCGACTGAAACAAGAAGGCCCGGTGAATCCCGAAGTACTGGCGATTCGGGGGGAACAAGCCAAGCAGGTGCGTGAAGTGATTCATAAATTGGCGCCGGAGTACCGGATCGTGCTGGTGCTGCGAGATATGGAGGGATTAACGGACGAAGAAGTGGCGGAGATTACCGGATTGCGGGCGGGTACCGTAAGGGTGCGGCTGCACCGCGCGCGACTGTTTGTGCGCAAGGGGCTGGTACAAAAAAGCAACAAGCGCCGCGCAGGGGAAAAAAGGATTGCGGCGCAGGAATCGTTAGTTCCAGGGCATCCGCGTCAGGCCTCGTGCAAGACATTATTCGCACAGCTTTCTGATTACTTGGATGAGCAGTTGGATGTTTCGCTGTGCGACGAACTGGAGAAGCATCTGAAGGGCTGTGGACCGTGCGAGAGTTTCCTGGGCACGCTGGAAGCAACGATCAAGAGCCTGCGGCAGCTGCCGCCGGAGTCGTTCGACAAGGCCCATGGCGCAAAACTACGCCGCGAACTGCTGGCAAAGTTCCCGGTGTTCTGACGCGCTCAGCCCGCGGGAAGCGCGGAAGCTGACGAGGCATTCGCGCGATCGCCATCCAGCGGCGGTCGGGGTTCTATCTCTGGAAAATCTTCTTGCCGCTTATGATGACGGCGCTGGTTCCCGCAGTCGTATTCTGGATCGACGTCCATCAATTCGACTGGATATTGAAAGTGCCGATGACCATGTTGCTGGCGATGGTCGCGTTCGAATTCGCGATCGCCCGGGATCTTCCAAAGATCGGTTACCTGACATTTCTCGACGCGGTATTCCTACTGAGCTTTGTATTCTGCTTTCTATGCATGATCGAGATCACGGTGGTATTTCTGATGCAAAAGCATGGCAAGAGCAACGCGACGGCGCGGGTGCACTCGGCAGGCCGATGGGCTTATCCAACGGCGTATTTCGGCGCGTTGGTGTTGCTAGCCCTGCCCTTCTTGCGTTAGGTAAGTGATGGCGGCGAGGGCTTTTGGACCGAAGGGCGATGCAGCCAGGTCATCGAGAGGTATGCGCCGACCCAGGAACCGGAAGCGGCGAAGCCGACGTAAATCCAATTTTGCGTATAGCTGATGACCGCCAAAGCGGAGAGCAGATACCACACGCTGCTCCAGGTTGCGGCGGCAATCCGTTTAGGCGCGGAAACCGCGGCGTTGAAGAAGACATAGACGGCGTCCGTAGCAGCGGTGGAGACAAATACGCCGAGTGCCAACCAGGGATGGATTTGTGACATTGACGTGCACCTCGATGGTCTCCAGGGCTTGCGACCGAAGAGCGGATTAGAAGGCAAAGGATAAGAGTTTGCCGCGATAGGGCAAGCCGGAAACTGTTACGGCGAAAATAAGACGAATATCGCGCGGCTGAAGGCAAGCGCCCACGAGCACGCCAGTCTCCCCCTAGTATTCTCAGGGCGCGGTGCTATACTCCGCGCAGAAGACCAGCCTTACCTGCGACCGCAGAGCAGGTAACCCCGGGATCTGGTGCCAACAGGAGGTTATTATGAACCCTGATGTGGCGAATGCCTTCACGGGACCACTGCTGTACCTGCTGATAGCTTGGGGGCTCGTGACCGCCGTTTTCCTCGGTCTGATCGCCTGGCGGAGCGTGCTCTCAAGTCACGAAGACGACCAAATATTCCTGGACAAAGCGGAAGAGCACATGGCCAAGGAACAGCGGGAGTTGATCTCCAAGATCAATATGCTGTCCCGGCCAATCCTGACCAGCGGGATTACCTCGGGCGTGCTGCTGCTGCTGATCGCCGGGCTGTTTATGTACCACGGATTGAAGAATTTCTAGGCCCGCCGGGTAAGAAGTTTTTCAGCTCAGGGCTTTGTAGGTGCGGGTTCCGCTGACTGCGGAGCGGGGCTCGCGGGGGATTGGGGTTGAGAAGCCTGGACGAGCGACGTGTGGTTGTGCACGATGACCCAGTTTTCGTTCTTTTTCTCTAGCACCATGGTGGTCTGGCCCTCGGCGGCCATGGGATTGCCGTCCACCACCGCGCTGAAGTCCCACTGATAGCAAGCCCAGGCAAACTGGCCGCCGGGTGCGATGCGGATGAGTGTGTTCGAGCGATCGAGGCGCACCTGCTGCATCCGCGAGCGTTGTAGCTGGTAAGCGGCTAGATAATTCGTCCAACCTACCGCCGGAGGCGTCCACGTACCGGCGACCACGGAAATATCATCCGCGAGATTCTTGTGCATCTTTTCGATATCGCCAAGCTGCCACGCGCCGAGAAACTCGCCGATGACGTAGTCGATTTTGGTGTCGTCGGGAGCAGAAGCCATAACGCTGGGAGGCGGTGTGGGCTGGGAATCGTCCTGGCCTTTCTTTTTCTTTTGGGCGGCAGCGTTGCCGACGCAGGTGAGGCAAAAGGCCAGGAGAAGCAGCACACCGGCGAACCGATGGATTGCGGATTGGCGGTAAGCTGCGGATGACTTGCTGATCATGCTCGATACGCTCCTACGAAAGGTTGCCTCCAAGCGATGAAAAGAGAATGGAAGCGCCATAGTGTGCTCATGCGATGGACAGAGATGAGGATAGCGCAGTGTGGAAGATTCGGCAGGAGGATGTGCTTAGTTGGTCCATCCAGAATTGTACCGTGAAATGAGAGAACGTTCTTAAGCAGTAGGCGGGGATGTGGCGGGAATGGCGGACCGCCTCAGAAGGCGGTCGCTACATTTGAGAAGCAGCGAGGAGGTTGACGAAGAGGCGGTAGGCGCCGGGGACGCCTTCGGGCAGTTGGCGGAAGAAGGCGAGACCCGTGTAGATGTAAGTGCCTTGGCCATATTTGGTATATACCAGGCCGCCGGTTAAGTCTTTTTCGCCGGGATCGTGCATGGAGAGGAGCGCCGTGTAGCGGGAATCGAAATCACTCCAGAAGTAGAGGCCGCGCTCCTGAATCCAGTTCCGGAAATCGGCAGCGGAGATTTTATTTGGACGGTTGAGCAAGGGGTCGTCCGGCTTCAGGAATTTGACCTCGGCGTTTTCGTCGGTGATGCGAGGAGTGGGAGTGCCAATCGTGGCGTGATACGGTGCGGGCAGAAGCTTGTCCCAAATAGAATCGCGATTGTATTGGACGATGAGGGTGCCACCGTTGGAAACGTAGCTCAGCAGGCGCTGGTTGGCTCCGGCCAGCTCAGGGCGGAGCTCATAAGCGCGAACGCCGACGACGATGGCGTTGAATTTGGAGAGGTCGCCGAATGCGAGGGAGGCGGTATCGAGCATTTCGACATTGATGCCGAGACGGCGGAGCGCGTCGGGGATGGGCTCGCCTTCGGCAGAGATATAGCCTACGTGCAGATTTGCCGGGACGTTGATGGCAAAAGCGTGGACGACGCATTGCGCAGGCGCACTCCAAAGAATTGTGGACATTGAAGGAAGAGGCTCAAGGGAAGTGGAGAATTTTTCGGCCGCGTGTTCGACATACGGGATGATGGTGAAATTGCCCGCGTCGAGTTGGGCGGGAGGCGTAACGGTGAGATGGGCATACTGATCGCCAGCGCCGGCGAAGTCGAGTATTACTGGCGCGCTTGCCTTAATGCCGTCCGGTACATCGAGGCCGACGCTAACTTTGGCAGGTTTGGTGGAGTAGGAGTGCACGCGCAAGAACACATCGAAGGGTTTGTGCTCGGCGCTTAAAACCTCGATGGCCTGTTGAGGATCGACTGCCAGGGTGTAATCGGGGACAACGCGAAGAGGGACGCGAACAACGCTGGTGGAAGTAGCTTGAACGTGAGTGACCGGCTGGGTGAGATCCAATTTGTAGCCGGCCACGGTAACTTCCCGCCGGGCAGTAAGCAGCGGAGACGGCTCGGGAAGCAAAGGCAAGAGTGCGTCGGGACGCCGAGGGAAGAGCGCGTCATTAGGATCGGGTTTGGGTGGTTTGCCGGTGAACGCGACCGTAAAGTCGAAGCCATTTTCCGCGTTGGCCTTTTTGGCGGACTGCTCCATCGTCGAAGGCAGATCAAGTGTAACCGGATCGAACGAGCAGGCAGCTTCCTTGCGGCAGGAGGTTTGCGTCTCGACCTTGAAAGAGTTGCCGACGGCGAGCTCACCGGTATCGGCGTCCGCGGTGAGATGAATGCCCGCGGCGAGGGCTAAGGCTTTTTCGATACGCATGCGACTGCGTGCAATATCTTCCGCGTAGGCCAAGTGAACTGGATCCATAGCTACCGCGTAACCACATTTGCCAGTCCAATCCTTGAAATCAGCGGCCGCGTCGGCAAGTTGGCGGGCGGCGGTGGAGACGTCACCCTGCAAAGTGGACTCGCGGGCTTGGCCAAGCAATTTGTAAGCATCGGCAAAGGCTTTGCATCCGGGGTACAGAGCGGTGAGGGGTTGCGCGAGCAGCGCTGGATCAAAGGTGCCGCCGCCCTGTTCCGGAACCAGAGCAATGGGGCGGCGCAAGAAGGGAGAATTGATGAAGCCGGCGATGCCTTGCGTGTGGTGATTCACGAAAGCATCGAGCCCAATCTGGCGCCAGCTTTTGCCGTAGAGCAGGGAGATGTCGTCGAGCGGTAGTACATAACCCTTGGGAGAATCGCTGCGATCGAGCCTCAGAATGAGAACGGGAGTTTGCGGTTTCCAAGGAGCTTCGTCCACCGGAATGGGTAGCCTGCCGGTGGGGTCGCTGAGATTGTAGGAAGCATCGGCGGCCAGTTGAACGGCTTTGGGAGTGAGGAGGCCGGTCGCCTGGTGATGACCGTGCCCGGTGTGAACGCCGCCCCAGTGATTGATGACAATGTCCGGACGGAAGGCACGAACCACCCGCACCATATCTTCAAGGACCTGCCCATCCCAGATTTTCTCGGTTTCCTCGGGAGTTTTGGAGAAACCAAAATCGCGGGCGCGGGTGAAGTAGAGTTTGACACCGTAGCCACGAGTGGCGGCCAACAATTCCTGTGTGCGAATGAGACCGAGTTGCGGGGCCTGCTCTGGACCGAGAGCGTTCTGGCCGCCTTCGCCGCGTGTAACAGACAGAAGAGCGACATCGGCGTGGAGGCTGCGCGCAAGATAGGTGAGGACCGCAGCGGATTCGTCGTCGGGATGCGCGGTGATATAGAGGATGCGGGTGGTCACACGTGCGCTGTCGATGGCGTCGATGGTTTCCGGAAGGCCAGGGCCGCTGCCGGGAGCAGGAGGAAATTGCGCGCGAGCGGGAGGGAGAAGGCCGAGGCAGGTTAGCAAAGCAAAGGCAGCAACAGACCGCAAGATTGTCACATCTCCTCCACTTGGTTTAGTGCAACGCCAGTGCGCTGGCGCTCGTGAAGCTACATCGCGGATATGAAAAAATTCTGTCGAGCGGAACGTTCGCGCTAGAGTTTGAACCGTAAAAGCGGCGTCAGAGCGCCGCACTCCAAAGTCAGTCAATAAAAGGTTCACGCGGCGTCGAAACGGCGAATGGCCATTGTCGCATTTCCCTGGTCCAAACCAAAAACGCAATCACGCCGAGAAGGACTTCCAGAAGGCCCCATTTGCGGACGGGTCCGGTGTGCCAAAAAAGCCAAGCCCAGGCGACGGTGGTGAATACTGCGGGAACGGGATAAAGCCACATTTTGAACGGCAGTTTTTCGGGCGGCCAACGCTTGTGGAGAAGGACTACACCGACGGCCTGGCCGATGAACTGGACGAGCAGGCGCATGGCGAGGATGGCGGCGATGACGGTTTTCAGTCGGAGGGTGAGGCTGAAGACGAAGGAGAGCACGCCGAGGAAAAGCAGAGAGACGTGCGGAAAATGCTTGGTGGGATGAACGCGGGCGAAGACCGGGAGGAAGTTGCCGTCCAGAGCGGCGGAATAGGGCACGCGGGAATAGCCGAGTAGAACCGAAAAGACGCTGGCCATGGCGATCCACAGGACCATGATGGTGGCAAAACGGGCGGCCCCGTGACCATATAAGCGTTCCACGAAGAGGCTGGCCAGGAAGGGTGAATTCTGGGCTTCGCGCCAGGGCACGACGCCGAGGATACTGGTCTGCATGGCGAGGTAGAGAACCGTGATGCCGAGGATAGAAAGAAATATCCCCCGGGGAATATTTTTTTCTGGATCGCGAATCTCTCCGCCCAAGTGGCAGATGTTGTAGTAGCCAAAGTAGCTGTAAATGGTGCTGACCATGGCAGCGCCGAGTCCGGCAAACCAGAGGGAAGATAAGTGGAACGCGCCGGGAGGAAAGTCGAACGCGAGTTTCGCGTCGAAGTGGCGGACGCCGCCCCAAATCAGCCAGAGCATGGTGCCGACAACACCAATCCACAAGAGCACCGAGATTTTTCCGATGGTGGTGATGCGGCGGTAGAGAAGGATCACCAGCAAAATGACGAGGCTGCCGGCGATGGCTTTGGATTCCCAGCGATTGAAGGGGTAAATGAATTTGGCGTATTCGGAAAAGCCGATCGCGGCGGAAGCCACGGAGAGGGGCGCCTGAATCAAGGTTTGCCAAACGAAAAGAAAAGACATGAGGCGGCCCCATTTCTGAGGGCCGTATGCTTCGCGCAAAAAAACGTAGGTGCCGCCAGCTTTGGGCATGGCCGCGCCAAGTTCAGCCCACACGAATCCGTCGAGTGTAGCGAGAAGCGCACCGGCCAGCCAGGCGATGAGTGCTTGCGGGCCGCCCATCGCTTTGATCACCAGGGAACTAACGACGAAGGGACCGATGCCGACGATTTCGATCATGTTGAGCGCGACGGCCTCCTTCAGGCCGAGACCGCGCTCCAGTTGAGGTTGGGAGACTGAGCTGTTGAGTGGGGCCGGATATGGCATTCGCAGCGAGAATAACAAAGGACATGGCGCGCGCCTAACGGGAGTTGGGGCGCTGCTGGCGTACTCTTTGAAGAGGACGCAAAGCCCGTGCGGCTTTCTGGGCGTGGTGCTGGACGGGCCGAAACTGCGGGTACGGGTCTGCCGGAAGCGCAAGTTCCGAGAGGGGCAGTCTTCCTCCAGGAACCATTTCGTTTGGCGTCATTGGGGGAACAGCTTAAACTCGTGCCCAGGAAGGTATAAAGGTCAGGTTCCTACGGACAGCCATGTTTCAAATTCTACGCGGAGTAGCGATCGCAGTGGTGTGCTCGCTCACCGCAATACAGGTGGTTGGGAAGCCCGAGGCGAAACTGACGGTGAGCCGGAATGCCGCGGCGATTCTGGATCATATCTATGGAGGAAGAAGCGATCTGGCCCGGAAAGAAGTCCTCGAGCTGGAAGAGCAGTCGCCGGAAGATCCTCTGGGCTATTTGTTAGAAGCGGAAGTGGAATGGTGGCGAATCTGGTGCGTGTCCGCAGAGTACAAATATGGAATGAGCGTGGCCCGGCGCAGCGAAAAAGCGCCGGCGGATGAACACTATTTTGCGCTGACGACCAAGGCGTACAAACTGGCGGAGACGCAGCTGCGCGAGCACAATTCCGGAGAGATGCACTTGTATGCAGCCATGGCGGATGCTTTGGCAGCGCGGTTGTACGCGATGCGCTCGGAATATCGGGCAGGCGCCCGGGCCGGAGTTCGTGCACGTGAGAATTTCGTGACGGCCTTGGCGCTGGATCCGACGCTGGAGGATGCCTACACGGGATTGGGACTATACAACTATTACGTGGATACGCTGTCGGTGCTGGCGAAGGCGTTGCGCTTTCTGATGGGGATACCCGGGGGGAGCAAGGAAGAAGGGATTCGCGAGCTGGAACGGGGCATGCAAGAAGGGCAGTTGACCGCGTCGCTGGCACGGTTTTATCTGGCGCTCAATCTTTTCAATTATGACCAGAAATATGGACGGGCGCTGGAAGTGATCGGCCCACTGGCGGAGAAATACCCTGGGAATCCTGTGTTTCAACTGATGAAGGGCGATTTGAACGCGAAGCTGGGGCGAAAACAACTGGCGGAAAGCTACTACCAGACCGCGGAGAAGGCGGCTGGCGAGCTGCCCGATGCGGAATGCCGGGCGAAGATGAAGCGATTGGCGCAGCAGTCGTTGGAGGCCTTGGAACGGAACTAAGGGGTGATTCGCAAAACGTAGACGATGGGCTGTGAACTTGTTTCTCACTCCACCCACACCCGATAGATATTTCTTCTCACACTCGTTTTCGTGAACGCGTACTTCTCGGTACTCACCGACGAATTCACTTCTGGCGCCAGCAGCACTCTTCCGGCAGTGCCTTTGGTGTCCTCCGGTTTGCTGATGCCGTCCTTGGAGGTCCGGCAAACCCGTGTCGCGCCGCACCGGCAACAAGTCGGTTTCGACATTCTCATTCACTCCCACCCTACAGCATCGTGCACAAGGTCCGGCAGACCACCTCTCGTATTTCTGAATCCAAATGACACCACTGCTCGGCTGGGCGGGAACTTTGCGGGAGCCTCGGCTTAAGGGATAATATCTGCTGGGTTTGGGCGCCCGCGATTGGGGTATTCCGCACTGAGCGGATCAACGCGAACGCGATTCCTTGCATCTCAACCCTATAACCATTGCGCCGTCGTGATCGGGGAAAACTATGGTCGGAATCGGGCGCATAGCGATCGTGTCTTGAAGGAGAATCGATGAAGCGGTTCTTGATGGCAGCGGCAGCGGGCATATTCGCGCTCGGCATGCTCGCGGGTTGCAACGACTACAACAATTCCGTGCAGTACAGCACGGGCGCGACGCTTACGAACATCTCTCCTTCAGGAATGCCCGCCACATCCCAGGCGCCACCCACCGCGTTGCAATGTCAGAACGGCACGAATGGGCCCACGTTTCCGTGCTTCACGCTATTTGTCATCGCCAGTTCGTCGAACCCGTTTGTGAGCACCGGGACATTGCCGGTGGTGCAGTGGAATGGTAAGAAGCTGCCCACGACGTTCATAGACACCACGAACCTCTCCGCGCAGGTGCCCTACAGTTATGTCGCGAATCCGGGAAGCGTGGCGGTGAATACCTACCAGCCGCAGTCCGGAACGGGCATGAACGGTCTGTCGAATGCCCTCACGTTCATCATTTATGGCGCGCCAAATCCAGTGCCCAGCCTTTCTTCGGTCTCGCCCAACACGGCAGCGTACTGCGATTCTACGTCGACGAATTGCGCCGGTATACCCATTACGCTGACCGGGTCGAGCTATATCCCGGTATCGCAAAATGGCGGATCGTCAGTAACGTTTACAGGCGTGGCAACGTATGGGCAGGAGATGGCCATCCCGGTAAACAGCATCTCCTCGACGCAATTGAAGGCGACGATCCCGGGAACGCTGCTGTGCGCCAGCGACACGGTGAAGATTAATGTGCTGAACCCGCCGAGCGCGATATGCCTGGTGAACTGCCCGAACCTGGGCGGAGGAGACACGAACAACACGCAGCCGGGAGCACCGCAGACCTTCACGATTACGAATTCGACGACGGTGAACACTTGCCCGGCGAATGTTCCGCCTGGAACGACGGCGGCGGTGGAAACTGCGGCGATCAGCCAGGACGGACGGTACGTGGCGTATGCATCGGTGCAGAACGGGACTTCACAAATTCTTATGCGAGATACATGCCTCGGAGCAGCAAAGGATTGTGTTGCGAGCACGAAGACCGTGTCCGTAGGCACGGACGGAGCCGCAGGCAATGCAGACAGCCACAACGTGGCGATGTCACCGGACGGGCGCTTTGTGGCCTTCAGTTCGGCAGCGAGCAATCTGGTGGCGAACGCAGAGGCTCGCCAGCAGGTATATTTGCGGGATACCTGTATTGGCGCGAGCGGTTCGTGTAGGGCCACCACACAGTTGGTGTCCGTCGATGAGGCCGGAAGACTTACCGGACTGACGGCGGTGCTCCCATCGGTGAGCACCGGGGGTAGATACGTGGCGTTCGTGGCGGAGATAGCGCGTCCGGCAGGGACCCTGGCGAGCGCGAATGCTGCCGCAGCGAACGGTCAAGTGCGGCAGATTTTTGTTCGCGACACATGTATCGGGGCGACGAGTTGCACCCCCCGGGCGGTGCGCGTCTCCAGTGGTTCCGGAATCGCTCTTGTGGCAGAAGAAGTTCCGGCGATCAGCGCAGACGGCCAGCAAGTGGCGTACACGGCTTCGCAGAATGGTAATTGGCAAGTGCTGCTGAGCGCCACGTGTGTGGCAGCTGGAAACGGTTGTACAGCGACGGCCCGAACGATTTCCGTTAGCGCCGATGGGGTCCCGGGGAACGCGGCGAGCCACAACCCGGTGTTGACCGCGGATGGACGCTACATCGCGTACAGTTCAGCGGCGAGCAATTTGATTGAGGATGCGCCGATGGGACGGCAGGTGTATGTACGCGATACGTGCGCGGGGGTAAGCACCGGGTGTCTGGCAAGTACCATGCTGGTATCCACCGACGAACAAGGAAAGCTGACGAGCACCGAAGGGATTCTGCCTTCCATCAGCGAGACGGGGCGTTATATCGCATTTCTGGCGGTAAATGCGACGCAGAGCGCTGCGGTGACGCCAAACAGCGGGTTGCGACAGGTTTTCGTGCGCGATACTTGCCTGGGCGCAGCGAGTTGCACGCCTACTTCGACGAGAATTTCCTTAGAGCCGGGCGATGTGACGCCGGGTGTGCCACCGGCGGGGCCGGTTCTCGCCGGGCATGGAAAGCAGTTAGCCCTGGCGGCGGGAAAAACTTCGACCGTATTTACCGTGACAGTGCCGGTGGATGACCGCGTGTTGGTGGCGATGCCTGGCGAAACAAAGTAAGCAAGCAAACAAAAAGAAAAAGGGCGCTCCGATGGGGGCGCCCTTTTTCTCTTGGTGCTCTCTCCTGAGATTATTGCGTGCTCAAGGGAAAGTCGTGGAGATCTTGAGGTTGAGGAACCCTATGCTTCACCCCATGAAACCAAGATTGCTGGTGGAGAAGTTGGCCAAGTTGGGGAAGATGGAAGGCAAATTGGCAGCGCCGACGCCAAACCAAGTGGCGAGCGTGGCAGCGTATTGATCTAGGGCGGTAGAGGGAATCCAACGCCCGTTCTGGTCGGCGTCGTCAGGACCGCCGAGCGCCAGAGTGGGAAAGGTGCCGTAAATCGCGTTGCCTTGCACCGCGCCACCGAGAACGAGATGGTGGCTTCCCCAAGCGTGGTCGGAACCACCGTTCGAACCGGGCTGGAATGTACGGCTGAACTCCGACAACGTGAACGAGGTAACGGAGTTGGATACGCCGAGTTCCTGAGTGGCCTGATAGAAGGCGGACATGCTCTGGCTGACGGTGGTGAGCAACTGCACTTGTTGCGTGAGTTGATCGCCGTGGGTATCGAAACCGCCGTAGGAACAGAAAAAGATTTGGCGATTGACGCCGAGGGCGCCGCGCGCGGAGATGACCTGCGCCACCTGTTGCAGCTGTTGGGCGAGATAGTTGTCTGGAAACTTGGTTTGCAGCGGCGCGATGTTCTTCAGGGCGTCGGAAAGCACCTGGGCATATTGCACGGCCTGCCCGGTAACGGAGTTGGCCGCCTGGACCATATTCAAGCCGCTGTCGAAGGTGAGCAATTGTTGAGTGGCGGCGTAACGGGCTTGCGATGTTGCGGACTGATCGAATCCTTGGAGGCCGGGGGCCTGACCTGGATTCATGGTAAAAGGCTGAGAAGTGACGCCGGTACAAAAGATGGCATTGCCGCTGATGGAAAGGATGGGGGGAAACAAAGCGCCGGTGTTATAGCCGCTCTGGACGGAGTCCGCGATTTTGCCAGCCCAACCGGAGACGGGAGTGCCGGAGAGTTGCGCGCTTTGCCACTGGTTCTGCTGGTCCGAGTGGGAGTAAAGATTTTCCGGGAGATTGGTGTAGGCCTGATACTGAGCCTGCGTTGTGGGCTGAACCAGAGTGCCGACATTGGCGACAACGGCTAGATTTTTTTGATTGTTAAAGTAGCCCTGCATCTCCGGCATGTTGGGGTGCAGACCGTAAATCGCTTGATTGCCGGATTGAAGAGGGAGCAGTTGCGCCTGAGGGAGCGCCAGGATGGAGCGCGCCTGCTGGTAGGCTGCATAGCGAGAATCGATGGGCACCACGACGTTATTGGCGTCGTTGCCACCAAACATGAAGATGCACACGAGCGCTTTGTAATCGGTGGTGCCTTGGGCGAACGCGCTCATCAGGCCGAATTTGCTGAGACCGCCAACGAGCGTGGCACCGGCGGCCGAGCAGCAGGCCAGGCGCAGCAGGTCTCGCCGTGAGTGGTAGTTCATCGCGTGCTCCTATCCATTAGTGCTGGACCTGGTACATCGAAGAGGATAAGTACAGGTAAATTGCGGCTTGCGCTTGCCCCTGGATGTCGGAGGGATCGTAGGCACTGAGCGCGGTGGAGATGATCTGTGTCATCTGGTCTGGCGTGGAGCTGTGGAGGAACAGGGTGTCTAGCCACGAGATCATCTGATCGGAGGTACCGGCGTTGATGACCGGCGAGAAATCGAGCTGGGTGTTGGAACCGAGAGCGCCGTAAACGGCGTCGTTGATAACGTTGTCGCGAGCGAGGCTGGTATCGGTATTAAAAATGCCGAACTCCGGACCATTGAGTGTAGTCTGCGGGATCGGATTGACCGGCGGGAAGAAATTGAACACGGTCGGGGGATAGAAAATGTTCTGCGACATCTGATCGCCTTCGTAGGAAAGGCCGTTCGCGTCCGTCTTGGCATGGAAGGCGCGGGCCACGCTGACGATCATCACCACGGGTTCACGGAGCTTGCCATCGGTAGGAACCGCGGTGGCCGCGACGTCACCGCGGCGCGCTTCCGGATCGCGAAGGATGGCTGCGATGGTGGCTTGCAGGTCTCCGCGCTTGCCCGAGCCGTAACTGTTGAAACTGCCGGTGCTGAAGGCGGTTGCCACGCGCTGAACATAGGCGGGGCTCGGATTGCTGGTAACCAACTTCTCGATCAACTGCCTAGCAACGAACGGGGGAACGTTCGGGTGATTGAAGATGATGGTGAGCGCCGAGTTGAGATCCTGCTCAGCACTTTGTCCCGCGGGAATGGCTTGGCCAAGAATGGTTTTCGCGCCGGTGTCGTGCTCGGATTCGACAGCGATCATGGGGCCACCATAGTAGGGAGGATTGTTGTTTTGTGGGGACTTTCCGGGGGCGGTGGGGAAGGTCCACCCGGTGAAGGCGCGGCCAAGGTCCATGACGTCGTTTTGCGTGTAGGTTGGAATGGGATTGCCGGAAGCGTCGAGCATCGGAGTGCCGTCGGGATTTAATTGATTCAGACCGAGGCAGAACAACTGCATGATTTCGCGGGCGTAGTTTTCGTTGGCGTGCTGGCCGGGCGCCGGGGCGTTGTTATTGACCATGTTGAGGTAGTCGCCCATGGCGGAAGTGAGCGTAACGTCGTTCATCACGGTGAAGTAGTTGGTCAGCGCGTCGTTATTCAGAGTGCGCAAGTAGTTCGTGTAGCCCAAGGGATCGCTGACGGTGTCCGCGCCGACGACCCACAGTTCATTGAGAGCCATGGAGGCGCGCAGACGGAGTTGATCGCCACCGGCGATGGAATTGAGGAAGAAAGAATTTTGAACGTTGTCGATGGAGTCGTTCGGACGGGGCACCGGATACGGTGTGACGGTGGAGGCAAACTGGTTCTGGAGGTAGGTGTCAAAGCCCAACTGTTGGAGTTGGTTGACATTTTCCATGTCGGGGCCGAAGGACGCTTGCTCCAGGAAGCGAACGGCGGCAGCGGAGGAAACCGGAGTGCCGGACGTAGTGACAGTAACCTTGACGGCGCCGGAGGTGCCGCCACCGGGCACGGGGTTGGTGACGACGACAGGAACTTCGCCGGCTTGCGCGGCGGTGGCGGAGCCGACGGCGGTGATCATGGTGTCGGTTACGTAGGTGATCTGCATAGGCGCGCCGCCGAATGTGGCGGTGGAGGTGGCAACAAAGCCTGTGCCGTAGAGGGTGAGCTGGAACGCGCCGGGGGCAAGGGTCCCGGGGGTGATGGCCGTGACGTTGGGCACGGGGTTGGAAAGCGTAACCGTGGCGGAGCCGGACTTGGTGGTGTCCACAACGCTGGTGGCGGTGATGGTGACGCTGCCTAACCCAACGATATTGACGGGAGCGGTGTAGTTGCCGTTTCCGTCGATGCTGCCGACGGTGCTGTTGCCGTAGGGAACGTTGTTGACGGCCCAGGTGACTTCCATGTCGGTGTTGCCGGTGACGGTAGCCTGGAATTGCGTGGTATTGCCTGCGCCGATCGTGACGGACTTGGGCGCAACGGTGACGACGATATTCGAGCTGGCGACGACCTGCGCCATGATCGGCGCAGACGTGGCGGAACCGGGGTTCGGATTCGTGATCGTGATGGGCACGGTGCCGATTTGTGCGGCGGTCGCGGTGCCAGAAGCGGTGAGCTGTGTAGGGGAGATAAAAGTGGTCTGCAGCTGTTGGGCGCCGAGGTTTACCACGGAACCGTTCATAAAGCCCGAACCGGTCAGCGTGAGGTTGAACGGAATGCCCACGATGATTTCGGTTGGCACGACGGAGCTGAGAACCGGGACGGGATTGCCGAGGGTGACGGCAGCGTTCCCAGCGGCGTTAGGATCGGCAACGCTGGTGGCGGTTACGGTAATAGCATTCGGCGTAGGAATATTCGTTGGGGCGAGGTAATTGCCATTAGGGACGATGGTGCCGATGGTGGCGTTGCCGCCGGCGATGCCGTTTACGGACCAGGTCACGGCAGTATTCGTAGAGCCGGTGACCGCGGCGGTGAAGACTTGTTGCGTGCCAGCGCGAAGTAGGCCGGTCGCCGGAGTGACCTGAACAAGGATGCCTTTGACTTGAGCGCTGACGGCGGCAGAGGCGTTTTGCCCCGGGGCCGGATTTTGCACGGTGATATTCACGGTGCCGACTTCCGCGTCGGTGGCGGTGCCGGTGGCCGTAATTTGCGTGGAAGAGACCACGGTGGTGGTGAGGGCCACGTTATTGAGGTAGGCAGTAGCGCCCGGAGCAAAATGTAGACCGGTCAGGGCGAGAGTGAAGGGACCAATCGGAATGGTGGTGGGGGCAACGGTATTGAGTATCGGAATTGGATTATTGAGCGTGACCGCGCTACTGCCCGTCTTTGTGGGGGCGACGTTATCGGTGGCAGTCACGGTGACGCTGTTCGGGGCGGGCGGGAATTCGGGCGCGGTATACGTTCCGGCGGAGGAGATAGTGCCGTGGGTGGCGTCTCCACCAGCGATTCCGTTGACATACCAGAGAAGGGCGGGCCGCGAGCCATCGTTTGCTTTAGCGGTGAATTGCTGGGTGGTGAGGCCGGGGAGTGTGGCTGTCGACGGAGTGACCAGGACCACATAGCCTTGCGAGCCGCCGGTGCCCGGGATATTTGCCTGGGCACAACCGCCGAGAACAACCACTAAGATGGACAGCAGGACGAACGCTGAACGCTTCACGGCTGCTCCCCCGTTCTCTTTCTCGCCGCGCTTATAGGGCCCTGTGACTACACCCCCTTGCTGTTTCTTAGGAAGCGGGGTATTTGCGGCGGTGGGACTGGTTCGAGAAGGGTACGGGGGTTGGCGGATTCGAGCCACTGGCCGAACGACCAGAATGAGGGCAACTGTTCCGTTATCCTGTTGGATAACACAAAGTGCTTGTTAACTGAGCAGGTTAGGCGAAGCGAACTTTAATGTCGGGACGCTTTTCCAGGTGCACGGAATCGATGAAACGCACCTGGCGCTCGTCGAGCGTCAGAATCATCGAGGAGGTGCGCACGCCTTCGCCGAAGAAGCGCACGCCTTTGAGGAGGTTGCCGTCGGTAACACCGCAGCAGGCGAAGATCATTTTCTTTCCTGGGGCCAGGTCCTCGGTGGAGTAAATACGCTTGGGATCCTTGACGCCCATTTTTTGCAGGCGCTCGTGATGTTCTGGCTTGCTGACCACCAGGCGGGCCAGGATTTCGCCGTTGAGACAACGCAAGGCCGCGGCAGTAAGTACCCCTTCGGGCGCGCCCCCAGTGCCCATGACCATGTGCACGCCGGTGCCGACGACCGCGGCAGAAATGCCGGCGGAAAGGTCGCCATCGCCGATGAGCCGAATTCGAGCGCCGACGGCGCGAATTTCACCAATGAGTTGTTCGTGCCGAGGGCGGTCAAGAACCATCACTACCAGGTCTTCGACGTCGCGCTCCAGACGCTTGGCGACGGATTTCAGATTGTCAGCAACGGAGGCGTCGAGTTCAACAGCGCCTTTGCAGGACGGGCCGACGACGATTTTTTCCATGTACAGATCGGGAGCATGAAGCAGGCCGCCGCGCTCACTGGCAGCAAGAACGGTGATGGCATTGGGAGCGCCGGTGGCGCAGAGATTGGTGCCTTCAAGGGGGTCAACGGCGATATCGACTTGGGGAAAGAGGGATTTCGGCGCATGAGTGGCAAGTCCGACCTTTTCGCCGATGTACAGCATGGGGGCTTCATCGCGTTCGCCTTCTCCGATGACGATGGTGCCGTCCATTTCCACCTGGTCCATGGTTTTACGCATGGCCTCGACGGCGACTTCGTCGGCTTTTTCGCGATCGCCAAACCCCATGGTGCGCGCGGAGGCAACCGCAGCATTTTCGACCACGCGCAGGAATTCCAGACTGAGACGCTCTTCCACCGGACACCCCTCTGCTTCTGCTTATAGTAGGGCAAAGCTAGGCTTATCGTCGAGGATGGCGGAAAATTGGAGTTCGCGATGTGCAACGCCGGGAAGCACTCAGTTCGCAGAGTGCGGTTCGGGGCCGGAGATGGGCTGGATGGTGGCGTTGAGGAGATGCGTGTCGGTGAAATCGGTTTGCTGGCCAGCGGCTTTGCCGGAAACCGGAAGCAGCCGTGCAGTGAGGGGCTTATTCCATTTGACGGAGAGCGTGGCGACATCGCCGATGATGCGAATGAGCTGTTCGAGTGTAGTGTTACCGGGGAGAGGAATGGTATCGAGGCCGGTGCCGCACACGGAAGAATAGTTGAGTAGCGAATCGAGAGAAACGAGCCCGGCGCTCCAGCGTTCGGCCAGCACGGGATCTTCCAGCACCGGAAGCATTACACCGGAAAAGCCGGTCTTGCGCAGGCCCACATCTTTCATGGCGGAGGTGATGATGCCGACGGCGGAAAGTGTGCCGTTGGAGCCGAGCGGCTGGTGCGAAATGCTTTCGATGGCAGTGACGATGGAAGCGTCTTTCGAGGGGGCAGGGGAGAGATCGAGTCCGAGATACATCCAGCCGCGCTCGCTGTCGATGCGCCGGGCGACATTTTCCACGTTGGAGGCAAGTTGGAAGAAAAGATCGTCCAGGCGGCGCTTGGCGATGGAGACGTCTGCCGCATCGTGAACAGCGGCAGAAACTTCGCCGGCGGATTCCAGGCCAACCGCGAACTGGTGACCCAGACCGGCGAGATACGCGGCGGGGAAAAAGGGAGTGGCTTGCGGAACGCTGGCGATCGCGGCGAAACGAAAATTGCCCGCACTGTGCAACGTGCTGTCGGATAGTTTTTTCATGACGCCGCCGGCGGCGCGGACAGCGGGCCAGTTTACCCCGGAATTGGTGGTGACGTTCACGGAGCCGAAGAGCGATTTGGAATTTTTTAGTACTTCGGCGAGGAGATCGGCCTGGGCATCTCCGTCGTCACCGGCAAGGTAAGCGGGCCCGATGGAGATAACCACATTCTGTATTTGCGCGAGTCCGTCGAGATTCTCGAAAAATTGCAGCGCCTGGTCGCGGGATAGACCCTGCGTGTATTCGGGGAACGGCTGTGTGGCAATGCGCAGGGTCTGCACGGTGAAGCCGCGGGATTCGAAAGTGGTTTGCGCGATTTTCAGGAATTGCACGGCGTCGGAAATCTGCAGTTGGTAGCTGGAGCGATCCAGACGCACGAACGCGGTGATGCAGCGAATTTTGGTTTTGGGAGGTTCGGGCTCGGACGGTTTGTTTTGCGCGGAGGCAGAGGAAACCAGGAGGACGAAGAAAATAAACGCGAAGAAGAGGTGATGTAGGGCGGAGCGAGTGTTCATCGTGTTCACATAAAGGCGGAAATTCCGGTAATTTTTTCGCCGATGATGAGCTTGTGGATGTCGTTGGTGCCTTCGTAGGTGTAGACGCTTTCGAGGTTGTTCATGTGGCGCATGATGCAGTAGTCGTCGACGATGCCGTTGGCGCCCAGAATATCGCGGGATTTGCGTGCGGATTCCAGGGCGATAGCGACATTGTTCATCTTGAGCATGGAGATGTGGCTGGGGTCGGCTTTGCCTTGGTCTTTGCGGCGGCCAACATGAAGGGCAAGCAGCTGGGCTTTGACGATTTCGGTGATCATCCAGGCGAGCTTTTCCTGCACCAGTTGGTGCGACGCGATGGGCTTATTGGCGAATTGCTTGCGTGTTTTGGCGTACTGGAGCGCGGTGTCGTAGCAGGCCATGGCCGCGCCGATGGCGCCCCAGCCGATGCCGTAGCGCGCCTGATTCAGGCAGCTCAAAGGACCGCGCAAACCAGTGGCGCCGGGAAGCAGCTGCTCCGCGGGAATGCGGCAGTCCGTTAGCGATAGCCCGGAAGTAACGGAGGCACGCAAGGACCATTTGCCGTGCACGTCCCAAGCCTTGAAACCGGGCGCACCCTTTTCCACCAGAAAGCCGCGCACTTTTTCGTCTTCGCACTTGGCCCAAACCACGGCGACGTCGGCGAGTGAGCCGTTGGTGATCCACATTTTTTCACCGTTCAGGACGTAGCTGTCGCTCTTTTTCACCGCGCGCGTGAGCATGCCGCCGGGGTTGGAGCCGAATTGCGGCTCGGTCAAGCCGAAACAGCCGATGGCTTTTCCGTCGCGCAGCAGCGGCAGCCATTTTTCCTTTTGCGCTTCGCTACCAAAAGAGTGGATGGGATACATCACCAGGGCGCCTTGGACGGAGACGAAGCTGCGCAAGCCAGAATCGCCGCGCTCGAGTTCCTGCATCATCAGGCCATAGGATACATTGCACATACCGGCGCAGCCGTAACCCTGGAGGTTGGCCCCGAAAAAGCCAAGTTCGCCAAGCTGCGGCACCAAGTGCATGGGAAACGTGCCCTCGCGGCTGTGTTTTTCGATGATGGGAAGAATTTCGTTATCGACGAACTGGCGGGCGGTCTGGCGTACGAGTATTTCTTCGTCGTTGAGTTGGGAATCAAAATCGATGAAGTCGACACCGGCAAATGAGGGCATGCACGATTCCTTCGGAGCACAACTACGAATGACAGGGAAAGTGTAACAAGGGGAAGAAGGGGTAGCCAGCGGCGCTGCGAGAGTGCCGCCGGCCGGCAGGAGAGTTGTTGGGTCGATGCGGTGGCGAAGACGAGAAGACAGAGTTCTCACTTCGCGGACTCCGCTCGAAATGACGGGTCAATCTTTTCTGGGTTAGACCGTGGGAACGAGGATTTCGGTGATGAGCTGGTCTTCGGGAGTGGTTCTGGGATCGTTGGCATAGTTTTCGATGTGGAAGTCGTCGCGAACCTGGAGTTTCTTTTCCTGGGCGGCTTGAAAAACACGGCCAGAGGCCTCCGGGAGATTCGAATACGGTCCGGTCATAACGAAACGGCTGTATTTGCCGCCGTGGAATTTCTCGTATTTCAAGTTCTCTGGAAGTTGCGTGGGAGCGGCCGCTAGCGAGACTCCCGCGCGATAGATTTGTGGCCCAACCTTATAGAGGCTCATGTAGCCAGTGATTTTATTGTGGGCAGAAATGGCGGAGACCAAAGGATGCAGGCTCTGCCAGGCTTGCGGGGCGTTTTCCATGAACGGGCCGACTCTCTCGAGGAAGACGTAATGAGTTTCGGGCCAATCCACAATTTCCGGTTCCAGATTCAGTTTGATGGGGCTTTTCTGTGCTGCTGCCATGGGGTTCTCCTGACGAATAAATTGCGTTCCAACCGCTGTCGGGGAGGATTAGTTTGCTAAGATGACTTGCGAAATGCAAGTGAAATGTGTTTGGAGGTAATCACTTTGCCGTCGAGGACTGGCCCGCGACTACTTGGCGGCGAACCTCGTCGAGCCAATTCAAAGCTACGGTAGCTTCCGAACTGCCGGTGCGCACCCCGCCCGGGATACTGAAACGCGGCGAGATGCTGGCCATCGGGAGCGATACCAGAGTAGGGCCTTCGACCAGTTCCATAACCAGCGCGTGATGGGAGCCGGAATCCTCCAAGCCATAGATGGCGGCGATATTCGGATGGTTCAGGGAGGCGAGAACTTTGGCCTCGCGGCTGAAACGTGCCAAGCGGTCGGGATCGTTGGCGAGAGCCGGGGGCAAAACTTTGACGGCAACCTCGTGTCCAAGTTTACTGTCGTGCGAACGATAGACTTCGCCCATGCCACCGACGCCGAGGAGCGATCGGATGTCATAAGAACCTATTTTGGTACCGGAAGTTAAGGGCATGCGACCCGCGAATTATAGACCGGCCTGGGTCCCGCCAAGTGCCGGGCATGGGGAGCAGGGGAAGAAGTTGCGCATAGTACTCCGCGCCACCAAAGGATTAACGTGGAAAGGCGTTTTCTCCCGAGGGAATCGTGGCAGAATGAGGATTACGAGCGCCCGGCCCCTGGCGCCTCCGAGAAAGACCTAGTCCAGACGCCCGGCAGAATAGCCCTCAAACCATGAATATGGAAGTCGAAGCTCGAGGTGAAGCATGAGCGAACTCTGGAAAAAGTGGGAAGGTCAGGTTGTCGACCACAAGTACCAGCTGTTGCATTACGCCGGCAGTACAGACCACAGCGTCGTATTTCTGTGTGAATTCCACGAAGGAGAGCTGCGGCAAGCGGCCATTAAATTTGTCTCGGCGGACGTCACCGATCAAGCCAAACAGATCGCCGCGTGGAAACAGGCGTCCGAATTAACTCACCCGAATTTGCTGGAGATCTATGGCGCCGGCGTTTGCAAAATCGACGATACGGAATTGCTGTACGTGGTGCTGGAGTACGCCGAAGAAAACCTCGCGCAGGTGCTGCCGAACCGGGCGTTGATGGCGGAAGAATCCAGCGAGATGTTGAAGACGGTGACCAGCGTTCTGGTGTATCTGCACGAAAGGAATTTGACCCACGGGCACATCAAACCTTCGAATGTACTGGCGATTGGAGAGTTGCTGAAAATTTCCAGCGACACAATTTACCCCGCGAATGAAATGCGGGAGATGCGACGAGAGCGAAGTGCCTATGACGCGCCAGAATTGCCGGGAGCGCCGTGTACCGCAGCGGCAGACGTGTGGTCGTTGGGAGTGACACTAGTGCAGGCGTTTACGCAGCAACCGGCGGTGTTGCCGTTCGATACCGAAGCCGATCCGATTATTCCAGCGCCGGTGCGCGGGCCGTTTCTGGATATTGCGGCGAACACGTTGAAGCGCGATCCGGCACTGCGTTGGAGCAGCGCGCAGATCGCGGAGCACCTGAATCCCACAGCTACGGCGATGGCGGCGCGGTCCATGGCTGCCGCGGCGGTGAATGCACGGTCGTCGGCGGGTGGCCCGCCGGTCGCGGCAGTAGCGGTACCGATGGCAGCACCATCTGGGGCTCCGCCCACTTCGCCTTTAGAAGTGCCGCTTTCGAAAGAACCGGCCGTTCCGTTGTCGAAGCAGCCTCTTGCTCGGCCGGTGCGCCCCGTAGCCAGCCAGCCGCCGGTGTGGGAAGAAAAAGACGTCAAAGAGCGGCAAGCGGTGGTGCTGCCAAGCTATGTGATTCCATTGTTCGCAGCACTGTTGGTTGTGATTGCGTTGATCATGTTGCCGTTCGCGTTGCGTCGACGAACGGCGCCACAAGCAAACGTAACGAAATCCCCGGAAACCGAAAAGGCAAGGAGCCGGGCGGAAACCCCGCCCGCGCCTAGCGGCAGCAATGCTGGTGCTGCTGTAATCATAAAACCATCCACAACGAAGCCGACTCCCGACATATCGGCGGCGAATCCGGAGCAGACAATACCAATCACGCCCGAATCCACACCCGCGGTATTGCGCGACCAGGATCGCGCCGCCACCAGCTCGCCCAAAAACGCCAACGCCTCACCGGATAAGGGCGAAGCCTTAGACCAGGTGATGCCCAAGCCCTCCGCGAAGGCGCTGGGCACGATTCAAGGCACCGTGAAAGTGGGCGTCAAGGTCCACGTGAATCCAGCCGGGGCGGTAACGCAGGCCACGCTAGAAAATCCTGGGCCGAGCCGTTATTTTGCGGATCTGGCGTTGAAAGCGGCACAGCAATGGGTATTTACGCCACCGGAATTGAGCGGCCGAAGCGTGGCCAGCGATTGGCTGGTACAGTTTCAGTTCACGCAGGCGGGTGTGAAATCGACCAGTTGGGCGCTGGGCGCCACGCCGTAGATTACAGATTAAGGTAGGAGCGCCGACCAGGCGGCGCGACCCCGTCGCGCCACCAGTTCTGCCCATTTCGTATTTTCCTTGAAAAGCGGATCGCAAGCGCAGGACACGAAGGACCTCTGAGCAGGTACACTGGAAGGGCCAAGAAAGGATCACTGGGGCGTGAAGAAAAAGGTCGGGAAGGGTGTACGCGCGGGGAAGCTGAATCCGAAGATTTTGATTTTCGACGTGGACGGGGTGCTGGTGGACGTGCGGGAGACATACTGGCGATCGGGATTGCAGACGATCGAATTTCTGACCGGGAAAAAGCCAACGTGGGGGGAGTTTCACGAATGGAAGCGCATGCCGGGAAACAATGACGATTGGATGATGGTATCGCGGTGGGCCACGTCGTTGGGGGTGCCCACGACTTACGATGAAGCGAGAATTGCGTTTTCGCCATTTTATTGGGGACGGGAGGGTAAACCGGGGAACGTGGCCAAGGAAAAACTGCTGGTTACACCGAAATTGATTGAGCGCTGGGCGAAGAACCGGGAGCTGAATTTGTTTACGGGGAGAACGCGGCAGGAGTTTACCTGGACGTTTGAGAAATGGCCGGCGGCACGATCGTTTCGCACGATCATCACCATGGATGACGCGAAGAAAAAGCCCAGCCCGGAGGGGTTGCGAATCATTTTGGCGGGAAGGGATCCCGAGACGGCATTGTACGTGGGCGATAATATCGATGATGCGTTGGCGGCGAAAAGCGCGCGCGTGCCGTTCATGGCGGTGCTTGCGAACAAAGAGTTTGATTACCGGCAACGGGCGAAGAAATTCCGGGAATTGGGTGCGTTGCAACTGCTGGAGAAGGCACGGGATTTAGACCGCTGGTTGGCATAAGCCAGCAAGCAGCTCCGCAGGAAGCAGCCTTTTTCGGGTGCCGGAGAATCTCAGATGGAGAGCACCGGCTCGGAGGGAACTTCTGAGCAGACGTGAGGGAAGTCCTGAGGAGGGCCAGGTCTGCGAGGATGTGGAGGAAGTAAGTTCATGAAGTATCTGAGTAGAATCCTGATAACAGGTGGCACGTGCTTGCTGGCTTGCGGATTGCTTTGCGCGCAGGCGCCTCCGGGGCCGCTGACCCCGCCACCTGCCGATCCCCATGCGCCCGCACCGCCGCCTCCTCCGAAAAAGCCTGAAGTACAACCGCGCAAGAGCATCCTGGGCTTCTGGGTATTCAATAAAGACGAAAGCGATGACGGGCGCCAGAAGCTGCAGCAATCGCGGCAAGGTGACAATAGCAATCGCGGGAACGGCGGGGGCGGTTACGGCGGCCCGCGAATGGGCGGACCCTGGCCGGGAATGGGCGGCGGTGGCTACCCGCGGCCGGAAGGCGGAGACCTTTCCGACAGCATGGCGGATTTTGTAAATCCGCCGCGGGAAATGAAGTTCTCCCAGAAATTCGACAATGATCCGGAAGTCACGCTTGCCGACGACCGTGAACACAGGACCACCTTCTATACCGACGGGCGCAAGCTGGATAAACAGAAGGATCCCGACGACAAGCAGGTATCAGCGCGTTGGGACGAAAAGAAGCTGGTGACCGACGAAAAGGGGTCACATGGAGGCAAGGTCAGCCGGACGTTTGAGCTATCGTCGGATGGAAAACAGCTCATCGAGACGGTACACGTGACCGATAGCAAAGGCAATCATCCCGTGAACGTGCAGTATGTGTATGACGCCTCGGAACAAACTGACCGATACGCCGTGCACTGAAGCAGACCCGCGACATCTTGCGGGAAAACTCTATTTGACAGCGACAGCTTCCCTCGGAGAGCTGTCGAGTTGCCGTTGCGCTTCGGCACGCAGTTCTTTTGCGCGAACGCCCGCCGGACTGTTGGGATCCAGCTCAATATAGGAGTCGAGGGCGGAGGCCAGAGAGACATAGTCTTTCTGGCGCAAGTAAATGACCGCGAGCAACCGGTAGACCGCAGGTTGCCGGGGAGCCAGCGCGGCGGCTTTCTGTGCGGCGGCCAGCGCCGTTTCCATTTGACCGCGGGAGAGGTCCAGCTTGCCCAACTCGAACTGACCCGGCCAGGAATTCGGGCTGGCCGCTACACCGCTACGGAGAAGGGCTTCGCCTTCGGCGACTTCGTTGCGATTGAGCAAGATTGTGCCTAAAGCGATGTTCGCGTCGGGATATTTTTTCTGGCTCAGGTCCACGGCTTTGCGGAACTGCTTTTCTGCTTGCACCTCTTGTTGCAGCGCCAAATAAGCCATCCCGGCCTGGTAGTAGGCTTCATAGAATCCCGGAGCCCGCTCGGTGGCGGATTGGAAATCGCGAAGAGCGGCTTGGCTATCCTTGTTGGTGTAAAGTTTATTTTTCCCCGACGCAAAGAGATTTCGGGCCGCTTCGGGAATGGTCAATTCGTGCGCAGAGATGGTGTCCCTAGCGGGAAGAGCGGGAGAGTCTGTTCGCAAGGGCTTCAGCGAGATGGAAAGCCCGCGATCGGAAGTAAAGCTCAGATCCACGGGCAAGTCGGCAGGTTGAAAACCATTCGCGGTGACTCGCAAGATGTAGCGTCCCGGTCGTAGTCCCTGGAATGAAAAAGCACCGGACTCATCGGTTATACTTTCGAAGAGGACCTCTCCGCCTTCGTCGCACAGCATGACACGAGCGAGGACGATGTGCTGATTGGCTCCTTCGGTAGAGACCGATCCAGTCAAAGAGAAATTCGATCGTTCCAAAACTGAAGCGCGAGAGAATCCTGGGGTAAGAGCGGGAACTACGAGCGAACACACAAGAACACCCAGGAAGAAGTCGATCCGACCCATCGACCACCTCCGTTAAAAAAACAAGGCCACCACAGCCATTGGGCGGATTGTACTCTTGTGCGCGAAGAAAGATACAGAAAAGTGCATGGCCGCGCGGGGACGATCACTCGGAAGGCGGCTGAAATCCTAGGGTCGCCTGCTCGAATCCATTGGAGCTAGCGAAGGTCGCCCGCATCGATGCCGTCTTTCCGAGCTTCGCTTTCGACGTCGTCGATTTTGGCTTGCAACTGTCTTTTCTTTTCCTCCCACTGCTTCACCTGATCCTCGAGGGGAACCATATTGTAGCCCTGGTTCATATTGATGCCGCCGGAAGAGCTGGAATTCTCCGCCTTAAAATTCTTCAGTTGGGAAATGCGTTTATCGACACTTTCGATCTGCTCCTGGTATTCCTGAATGCGATGACGGTAATTCTCAATCAGTTTCCGGTGAGCCTCGATTGAGTCCGAAGATGCGGCGGATGTATGCCCGCTGTTCGTAGCGGTAGAGGAATGGCCATCACCGACGACGGAGACGGCGCCTTTCACGGAGGCGATTTCGTCGTTGGTCCAAACTTTCTTGGGTTTCTTCTTTTGCGGCACCATGCTCGCGGCGGGATCGGCAGGCTTTGCACTAGTTGCCGGAGCGCTGCCGGCATCGATCGATTGCGCGCGCGCCGGCAAGGCCGGGAACAAAAGAAGCATTCCGAAGCAGGCACACACCCATTTCATAACGTTCTCCGCTTAACGCAATTGGCCGGGATCGACGCCCTTTTTGCGGGCTTCGTCCCAGAGATCGCCGATCTCCGTCTCCAGTTTTTTCTTTTTGTCGAGGAGCTGGGCCATTTGCTGATCGACTGGCGTACGGCTATAACCTTTGCTCATGTCGCGTTCACCCTTCGACACGGGCTCACCTTCCTGAAACTGTTTGTAGGATTTGAGTTTGTTGTTTACGTTGTCGAGTTGCGTTTGCAGCTTCTCGAGACTTTGCTTAATGCGAGCGACGGTTGCGGCATCGGCAGGCGCAGTGGGACTCATGTGGTATTGATTGCCCTTGTTACCAACCACGGAAACATCACCTTTAATGCCGCCTTTGACATCGTCGTTGGTCCAGACTTTCCTGGTTGCGGCGGGCGCGAGGCCGGAAGAATCCGAAGTAGCCGGGGACGTTTGCGACGGCGCCGCGCCAGGAGTTTGAGGCGAAGCGGCCAGAGCGAAGGCGCACACAAAGAAAGCGGTGAGCAGGAGCCGACCGAACATGGACTCTCCAGACCGGCTGGGGCAGTTCTAGTACTTGAACTCAGTGTAGCGGGAGAAGCTCTACGGGTGGGGAGGGTCCGCGGGCAGTTTGCTCAATTCGCCACGTACGATCTCCAGAGCTTCTTTGGGTGGCCCGACGTAGCGGTAATCGGAATAGAAGGTTCGTTCATGGATGGAGAAAGCCACCATAAACTTGCGACCATCGAAGTCATATTGCTCGAAGGTGGGGGCCCAAATGCCGGGGGCCACTTCGTAGCGTTCCTGCATGAAGTGACTGCCCTTGTAGACCTTGGCAAGGAAGAGCGCGATGGAAAAATCTTCGGTTACGGAACCATCAATTTTGGCGAGCTGCTGGGATTGCTCGTCGATCCAGATAGTGCCGCGCACTCTGGTGAAGATTACGGTATTGCGGGAAGTAGGGTGATACTCCGGATTGGGAAGCATGGCGTAGCGCAGAAGGGTGCGGCCGCCGCGCTGTTCCTGGCCTTCGAACGTGAAGCGGAATGCCAGATGGGTCGCTTCCATCAGCTCAAAACGCTCTTTGCGCTTGTGTTCGGCTCTCGCGTAAGCGTCTTTCTGTGAAGGGCCATCCTCGATAATCCATGCGAGAAACTTTTCGAGCTTTTCGAGGTCCGCGCGGTAAGTTCCGGGATCCGGAGGATGGCCGTCCAGCGTCAGGGTGATTTTGTCGACGCCGGGACCATCCGGGAATACACGCCAACAGGAAAGGGAGGGCGGCTTAGGATCGCTGGCGGTTCGGCGCTTCTCGACAAGCTGCGTGTGCGCGTATTGGTCCAGGAGCAGCTCGCTCTTTTTCTGGTTGTCGATCACCCGCGTGAACAGCTCAGACCGTTGTATCGCCGGTGCGTTGCTGGCTTGAGGGGCGCCCTGGGAAGAAAAAATGACGACAAAAAGCGGGAGCAAGAGTAAGGCCGCGAGAAATGTCCCGCGCCCGAGAACGAGCGAGCCGCTGCGCAAGAGGCCAAGGGTACGAGATAGTCGCATAGTTCCCGAATCCGAAGACGGCTGGGTGCTTCCTCAGCCAAGCTGCCGGCACCTGCGTTTGGGCGGGGGCAGAGGCCCGAATCCAAAAGAGTAACAGGCGGGGGTAGGGAAGGAAAACGGGCCTGAGGACATCTTGCTAATAGAGAAAATAGGTGTATTGTCTCAGGAACGGATGGCCCTGAGGTGGAGCCGGCTTGGGAGCAACCCCAATTGAAAATTTGGCAGGTGCGCGCGGAATTGGGCGCGCGGGGACGGAGTCCGCCGCGAAGGCACGGCGATATTCGGGCACCTGGGTCACCTTCCAAGAGACATTGAAACTGGCGCTGGATTCGCTGCGGGCGCATAAGCTACGAAGCTTTCTGACGTTGTTGGGAGTGATTCTGGCGGTGGCCACGCTGGTGTGTGTGATGAGCGTGATCGCGGGGCTGAACAAATATATAGCCGACAAAGTGGCGGACCTGGGCGCGAACGTTTTTGTGATTGATCGATTCGGAATCATCACCAGCGAGCAAGCGTTCGTGTTGGCGCAAAGAAGACCATTGATCACGCTGGAAGAGTTTGAGCGCTACCGGAGCACCAGCCAGTTGGCGAAGCAGGTTGCAGGGTACGACCGGCAAAACGCGCAGACCCGCAGCGGCGACGCGATCATGGAAAACACCGCGGTGATTGGCGTGACTTCCAATTACGCGGAAATTGAGAATCTGGGAATCGCACAAGGGCGTTTCATCACGCCGGCCGACGAGGAGCATCGTTCGGAAGTGGCGTTCATCGGAGCGGACCTGGCGGAAAAATTTTTCCCGAATGTGGACCCAATCGGAAAAGCGGTACGCTCGGACACGCACACCTACGAAGTGGTTGGAGTGGGCACCAGGATCGGAAGCGCGCTGGGCCGCTCCAAAGACAATTATATGTTGCTGCCGCTCGGGACATATCTGAAGGGCTGGCACCGGCCCAACGATTCGCTGGCGGTTTTTGTGCAGGCACCAAATGCGGAATCCATGGAGTCGGCCGAAGAAGAAGCGCGGATGCTTTTCCGCGCATGGAGACACATTCCGTATAACGATCCGGACAACTTTGGAATCCTGGGGTCGGATTCGATCATGGCGTTGTGGCACCAGTTGACCGGCAACCTGGCGTTCGTGGCCATGGCGCTCGTGAGCGTGTTCCTGGCGGTGGGCGGCATCGTGATCATGAACATCATGTTGGCAAGCGTGACGGAACGAACCAGGGAGATCGGGCTGCGGCGCTCGTTGGGCGCGAGGAAACAGCACATCCTGTTGCAGTTCCTGACGGAATCCGCGCTATTGGCCGCGACGGGTGGATTGATCGGGATCATCATTGCGTCTGTGATCGTGGTGCTGATCAAAGCGGTATTTTCGTTTCCGATGGACATGCCCATGAGCGCGGTGATTCTGTCGCTCATATTGGCAACAGCCGTGGGACTGTTCTTTGGGATCTTTCCGGCAATGCGCGCGGCCAAACTGGATCCCATCGAAGCGCTGCGCGCGGACGGGTAGGAGCGGAATGCCTCAGGCGTACGGGGAAAATTTGAAGCAGGCAATGGACACGCTGCGATCGCACAAAACGCGCAGCGGGCTCACGGTATTTGGCGTAGTACTGGGTGTCAGCGTGATCATGCTGGTGTCCGCGCTGATTACGGGATTCAACCGCAAGGTGGAGGAACAGATCAACCAGGTGGGCGCGGACACGGCCTTTGTGAGCAAGTGGGACCAGAGCCGTAACGGACCGCCGGCGCTCGAAGAGCGGCTGCGCAAAGCGCTGACACCGGAAGATGCCATAGCCATTCAGGAAAAATGTCCGGCGGTGAAAAGCGCGACGGCGTGGGTAGAGCCGCGTTGGGACACTACGCATGCGATTCGCACCAGCGCCGGCGAAGTAACCGCCATTGACTTTCGCGGGGTACAGGCAGCGTTCGGGCTGGTCTATGCGAATGCCACCATGAAGGAAGGGCGGTTCATCAGCGATGGCGATGACCTGCACAAAGAAAAAGTAGCGGTGATTGGGGAAAGCGTCGCGCCGGTACTGTTTCCGAACGGCCGGGTGATTGGGAGAGACGCGTTCATTGATGGAGCAGCGTTTCAGGTCATTGGTGTACTGGAAAAACCGAAAGGCGGGTTTGGTGCGGACGAGGAAGACCGGCGGGTTCTGATTCCCTATAAGACCATGATGAAGATGTTCCCCGCGGCGGATGACGTGAATCTTCGTGCGGAAGCGTACCCGGGCATGCTGCCGCAAGCCGTGGATCAGATTAAGGAAGTGATGGAGCGCCGGAGGAACGTGCCGTTTGGCGGCAAGGAAAATTTTTCGGTCTCGACGGCGGCCGAGCAGGTGGAGCAGTTCCACCAAATTGTGGATAAGGTAGCGATCGTCATGGTGGTGTTGAGTTCGGTGGGACTGTTGGTCGGCGGAATCGGAGTGATGAACATCATGCTGGTGAGCGTCACCGAGCGAACCCGGGAAATTGGCGTGCGCAAAGCGATTGGCGCGAAGCAAAGCGACATCACCTGGCAGTTCTTGCTGGAGGCGATGACGCTGACAGGGGCGGGGGGATTGCTGGCGCTGGTCCTGGTGAATGCGCTTGTCGCGTTTATCCGGCTGACGTTGAAGTGGCCGGGAGTAGTTCCAGTATGGGCGGCGGTGACCGGCGTGGCCGTGAGTGTGAGCATTGGGCTAATCTTTGGGGTGTGGCCGGCGATGAAAGCAGCGAAGCTGGATCCAGTGGAAGCGCTGAGATATGAATGAGAAGTAACGAAGTAAAGTGAAGAGGTAAGGAAGCAAGGAAGCAAGGAAGAGAAACCTAAGGTATTCAGTATAATGGAGTTGTGGGGATGCGTCCTCGTCCGGGGGATGCATCACAGACATCCTGCCAGGAAGTAACTACCTTCTAAAGTAGAGTGGTGCGCGAACAGGCACTGGCGGACGCGCCTGCGGTGCGCCCAAAAGAGAAGAAACAGTCAGATTCAGAAACAAAGTGAGTCGTACGAGCGTATTTCTAAGCAGCGGAGAACACTATGGGTGTAGTGCCCCTGGAAGGGTTTAGAGTAGCGCCACCGCTAGCCGACGGCGTGACACGATCGCGCGCGGAACGGTACCGCCGCGGCTGGCGCACGTTTGTGGAGACGCTGAAATTGTCGTTGGACGCTCTGCGCGCACACAAGCTGCGCAGCTTCCTGACGCTTCTGGGAGTCATCCTTGCGGTGCTGACGCTTGTGGTGGTCATGAGCATGATCGCCGGCCTGAACTTGTATGTGGCGACTCGGGTAGCGAATCTGGGTGCCAACGTATTCCTGGTGGACCGCTTCGGGATTATCACCAGCCAGGACGCGTTCCTCAAGGCGCAGAAGCGTCCGTTCATCGACATGGAAGACTACGAACGGCTTCGCGGCGCGATGAAGCTGGCCACGGCGGTGGCTGCCGAAGAGGACCGCAACGTGCAGTCCAAGAGCGGCAACGCCATCATGGAAAACACAATGATGATGGGGGCGACGCCGAACTTTGCGGATGTTCGGAATCTTGAAGTCGCGCAAGGGCGATTCATCACGCCTTCCGACGACGAGCATCGCGAGGATGTGGTGTTCATCGGGCCGGACCTGGTGCAAAAATTCTTCCCCAATGAAGACCCTATCGGCAAGACCATCCGCGTCCAGACGCATACCTATGAAGTGATCGGCGTGGCGGAGCCGTTGGGCAGCGCGTTTGGCCAGTCGCAAGACAATTACATGATCATGCCGATGAATACCTATCGCAAGGGGTGGCATACCAACAACGACTGGATCACGATTTTTGTGGAAGCGCCGAGCTCGGAGCTGATGCAGGCGAGCCAGGACGAAGCGCGGATGTACATGCGGGCGTGGCGGCATCTGCCGTACGACGCACCGGACAACTTTGCGATTTTGGGTTCTGATTCGATCATGCAGCTTTGGCACGATCTAACGGGCAATCTGGCATTTGTGGCCATGGCGCTGGTCAGCATTTTCCTGGTGGTGGGTGGCATCGTGATCATGAACATCATGCTGGCTAGCGTTACCGAGCGCACCCGCGAAATCGGGTTGCGGCGCGCGGTGGGTGCGCGGAAGAAGCACATCCTTTTGCAATTTTTGATTGAGTCTTCGGTGCTGGCGGCGACGGGTGGATTGATCGGGATTATTGGCGCGTATTTGGTGGTGTTCGTGGTGAAGGGCCTGTTTTCTTTCCCGCTGGAGATGCCGCTGGTGGCGGTGTTCCTGTCGTTGTGCCTGGCGACAGCGGTGGGCCTATTTTTTGGCATTTTCCCGGCGATGCGCGCGGCGAAACTCGATCCCATCGAAGCCTTGCGGGCGGATGGGTAAGGAGCAGAAGTGGCACAAGCGTACGGAGAGAATCTGCGGCAAGCGATGGACACGCTGCGCACGCACAAGCTGCGCAGCGCGCTGACGGTATTCGGCGTGGTGCTGGGCGTCAGCGTGATCATGCTGGTTGCGGCGCTGCTCACCGGCTTCGACCAGAAGATTCAGGAAAACGTAAACCAATTCGGCGCGGATACCGCGTTTATCACCAAGTGGGATCAGGGCCGCCACGGCGGGCCGCCGCCGCTGGAAGAGATCCAGCGCAAGCCGCTCACCGTGGAGGACGCCAAAGCCATCCAGGCGATGTGTCCCGCGGTGAAGGACGTGACGACGTTTTTGCAGACGGAGTGGGATCATCCGCACACAATACGGACGAAAGCTGGCTCGGTATCCGCTGTTGATTTTCGTGGCGTGCAAGCCAACTTCGGCACGGTGTATGCGAATGCGTCCGCGTTGGACGGGCGGTTCATCAGCGAAGGCGACGACCTGCACAAGGAAAAGGTGGTGATGCTCGGCGAGAATGTCGCGCCAGTATTATTTCCCGAGGGCCATCCGGTCGGCAAAGATGTGATGATCGACGGCTCGGATTTTCAGGTGATCGGCGTAGTGGAAAAGCCCAAGGGCGGATTCGGCATGGGGGACGAAGACCGACGCGTGCTGATCCCCTTTAATACTTTTAGAAAGGTGTATCCCACCGCTGACGAAATCAACATGCGCGCGCAGGCGTATCCGGGAAAGCTCAACGACGCCGTGGATCAGATCAAGGAAGTGCTGGAGCGCCGCCGCAACATCCCGCAGGGCGGGAAAGACAATTTTTCGGTGGCTACTGCGGAACAGGAAGTGGCCGAGTTCCACAAGATCATGCTGATGACCTACATCGTCATGGTGGCGTTGAGTTCGATGGGATTGTTGATCGGCGGCGTGGGGGTGATGAACATCATGCTGGTCAGCGTGACCGAACGAACGCGGGAAATTGGCGTGCGCAAAGCGATTGGGGCGAAGAGCAAAGACATTACCTGGCAGTTTTTGCTGGAAGCCATGACGCTTACGGGCGCGGGCGGCCTGCTTGCGCTGGTGCTGGTGTTTCTGCTGGTGCTGTTGATTCGCGTGCTGCTGAACTGGCCCGGGGTGGTGCCGTTGTGGGCGGCGGTGGCAGGAATCACCATCAGCATCAGCATTGGGTTGATCTTCGGGGTGTGGCCCGCGATGAAAGCCGCCAAGCTTGATCCCGTGGAAGCGCTGCGCTACGAGTAAGGCGCAGCCAAACCATCGAACTGGCTGGCTTTCGGCGTTTGACTGCGCTGATCTCAGATCAGCGGCGCGACCGCCGGCCAGAATGACGATTTTTCTCGACAGATCTCACGAGAACTGTAACTTCTGACAGTTGACCTGCTTGGTGACCTCAACTAAAACGATTAACTAGGAGTATTTGTTGGCTTAGTGAACGGTCCGATGCAGGTCACCCCGGCCGGTCGCTTCCTCCGGCCCTCTCGCGGGCAATCTCGTGCCGTAAACTCTGTTGAACTGCTGAATCAACAAGTTCGTTTTTCAGCGGTCTTCAAGGGCTTGGGGTCTCTTGGGCGGAGATACCCCAGACAGCACAGGGTTGCCCGCTAGGGGGCCCTCCCTCCCTTTCCGAGGTACGCGGTGGGTGCATTTCCAAATAAACGCTCAATTCGGCGACAACCGGCCTAGACTTGACGGACCGGAGCCAATTGGCAGATCACTTCCGGTGGCCTTGGCGGATTACCTCTGAGTTCCATTGCAATTCGAGGAGGTTATTAGGCTACGACAGGGATGCATTTTCTTCCTGCTAGTCTCCCTCTCTTTTGCGACAGCTTACAAATCGCTAGCGCAGGCTGCGCTACAAGGACGTTCGCAGTACGGAGGATTGCTCCGCAACGTGAACTCGCAGAAATGCATTGATGTATTCGGGAGCGCCACGAACAAAAATGCGAACGTCCAACAGTACTCATGCAATGGCGGGGGCAATCAGCGTTGGGAGTTCATCGAGTTGGGCAACGGGCAGTATGCCATCCGAAACGGGAATAGTGACTTGGTGATGGATGTGGCCGGAGCTAGCCGCGGCAATGGAGCAAACGTGCAACAGTTCCCGTGGAACGGTGGCGCGAATCAGAGATGGATGACCCGTGGACCGAGCAACAACTTTGAGATCGTGAACGTGAATAGCGGAAAATGCCTGGATATGGTGGGAGGCGGGACAAACGCGAACAGCGGAAAATGCCTCGATGTGCAAGGTGGAGGCAACGCGAACAATACGAATATCGTGCAAATTCGACTGCAACGGTGGCAGCAATCAGCGCTGGTTTATCGGGTACGTACATTAGGGAGATTTCAAGCTCGGGTAAGGGTGTTTCGGGCAGGATGCCGCCGCTACCAGAACCTAAGGCGAATCCTCCCACACTCTGCCGGATTGTTCGAATTCTTGCCGTAATTCCTGGCTACCAGGCGTGCGCTGTGCTGCAGCGAACGGCAACCAAGTCGGCTCATGCTCCGCAAAACTGATATCAACTAAAGCGCACCCATTTTCTGCATGCACCGCAAATGAATATTTGTTGGTCGAGGAGATGGGGCCCAGGGGTGTATCGTTGCGTGCGAATGGCAGTACACTTCGCGAGGAGGGCCGATGCCACCGTTAGACAAGCCAACTCGCCGGGAGTTTCTGATCACGACTTCCTCTGCGGCTCTGGGCGCTGCGGTTCCGGCAACGACACAGCAAAAGTCTGCTACAGCTCACGCGGCCACGCCCGCGGTTGCTGCAAAGCCTCCTTACTCCACGGAAGAGCTTTTGCTGAGCGGACCGCAGCCGACTTTCACCGCCGACAAAGCGGTGCAGGTGGCCATGCCGATTGGAGGAATCGGCAGCGGTTGCATCTGCATGAATGGCTATGGCGGATTGCAGGATTTTTCCATTCGCAACCGGCCGTCGACGACCGCCTTGCCCGAAGGTTACTCCCCTTCCCATGCGGCTTTCGCGATTCTGCATATCAAAGGAGCCACGCCGGTCACCAAGCTGATCGAGGGACCGTTTCCCGTGTTGAAGATCTACGACCAGGGATTGCAGGGGGAGGGGTACCGGCGGGGAGGATTCGAAGGTTTCCCGCGATTTGGAAAATGTGTGTTCAAGGGAGAGTACCCGTTTGGAGAAGCGGAAATCAGTGACCCGGCGATACCGTTGCAACTGACCGTGACGGGTTGGAATCCGTTTATACCTTTGGATGACAAAAATAGCGGGATGCCGTGCGTGATCCTGGAATACGCGCTGCAGAATGGTACGTCGCAACGCGTGGAATATGAACTGTCTTACCATCTTTCGCATTTAGCGCCGGGATGCAAGGAAGACGCCGCGGCCAGCCGCAATACCGTAATTTCGAATCGAGGGGTATTTCTCTACAACGTGGAGCGCAGCAATGCCGAAGATTTCGGCAGCGCGTGCCTGCTGGCTATCGGCAATCAACCACGGATCAAGGGAATGTGGCTGCGCAGTCCTGGGTGGGAATTTGATTCACTTTCGGCGTTGTGGCGGGAGGTTTCGGCGGGGAACTTTACAGAGAATGGGGGATCGAACGATATCGATGGGAAGGGGCGGAACGGCTGTTCGCTCTTGTTTGCGGGGACGCTGGCGCCGGGCGAAGCGCGAACGTATCCCGTCGTGATTGCGTGGCATTTCCCAAATTGCTATTTGGAAGCAGGGAGCGAGCTGCCGGGGGTGGAAGGTGCCGCGGGATGCCGAGCGTTTCCGCAAGGAAAGCCGCCGTTGTGGCGGCCATATTATGCGGGGCAATGGAAAGACGCGCGCGACGTAGCGGTGTACGTCGAGGAAAATTACGGTTCGCTGCGAGCACGGACGATGGCGTTCAAGGAAGCGCTGTTCTCGTCGAGCTTGCCGCCGTATGTGCTGGATGCGGTCTCGGCGAATGTAGCGATCCTGAAATCTCCCACGGTGTTGCGTGTGGAGAATGGAGACATCTGGGGATGGGAAGGTTGTTTTCCGGATGCGGGCTGCTGCCACGGTTCGTGCACACATGTGTGGAACTACGCGCAGGCTTTTCCGAACCTTTACCCGCAACTGGAGCGGACATTGCGCGAGGTGGAACTGGGCCGTTCGATGGACGAGAACGGCCATGTGACGTTTCGCGCGGCGCTGCCAGAAGGGCCGGTGAAACACGACTTCCACGCAGCCGCGGATGGCCAGTTGGGCGGAATCATGAAAGTGTTTCGCGACTGGCAGATTTCCGGAGATGAGGCGTGGTTGAAGAAGATGTATCCACTGGCGAAGCGCAGCGTAGATTACTGCATTCGCGAATGGGACCCGGAGCACAAAGGCGGCTTGTTCGAACCACATCACAACACCTACGACATCGAATTTTGGGGGCCCGATGGGATGTGTACCAGTATTTATCTGGGAGCGCTGTCGGCGATGGCCCAGATGGCGAAAGCGGTCGGCGAAACGCGCGACGCGGAGTCGTATGCGCTGCTGGCTGATCGTTGCGCGCGCTTTATGGAAGAGCAACTTTATAACGGCGAGTACTTCCAGCAAAAGATTCAGTACCTCGGGTTGAAAAATACTTCGTTTGCCGCGATGGTGGCGGAGGTAAACGAACACAGCAGCGAGATGCAACAACTGCTGAAGCGCGAAGGCCCGAAATACCAGTATGGAAATGGATGCCTGTCTGACGGAGTGATTGGCGCATGGATGGCGAAGATGTATGGAATCGAAACACCACTGGCGCAGGAAAAGGTGAAGAGCACGCTGCGGTCGATCTTCGCCAACAATTTCAAGGCGGACCTGAGCCAGCATGCCAATGCACAACGTCCGGGCTACGCCATGGGACACGAGCCAGGCTTGCTGTTGTGCACTTGGCCCCGGGGCGACAAACCCACTTTGCCGTTTGTGTACTCCGACGAAGTATGGACCGGAATTGAGTACCAGGTGGCTTCGCATCTGATTGCGGAAGGATTTGTCACAGAAGGATTGACCATTGTTAAGGCGCTGCGTAGCCGGTATGACGGGCGAATTCGCAACCCCTGGAATGAATATGAGTGCGGCAACTACTACGCCCGGGCGATGGCGAGCTATGCGTTGCTCAGCGCGTTGTCTGGCTTCCGCTATTCGGCGGTGCAACGGACGCTGTGGTTTGGTCCACAAATACGTGTTCGGCCATTCCAGATTTTTTTCTGCACGGCTTCGGGATTTGGCACGATTTCGCTGGGCGACGGGCGCCTGAGCGTCCAAATGCTGGAGGGCAAGCTGGAGGTGGAGAAGTTGGTGTTGACGGACGAGAATGGGACCAGGACCTTAGAGTGGAAAGCCACGGTGCGGCCCGATGCGCCGGGAATCAGAACTTTCTAGATGCCGCTCCCGCGCAATCATGGATTCGGCAACGGGCATGGCTGGCGGCATGGTGGGCAGGGAATCACGGATAGTGCACTTTTCCCTCCGCCCCTACCGCGATGTATTTGCCGCCCTCCAGGAACTGCATCACTTTTGCCCCGCTCCTGGCCATGGCTGCCTAGCGAGATTTTGTTTCAGGATTTTCTTCCACCCCTCGCAAATCTCGTGCTTCGAACCGAAAATCAATCTGCTTTAACCCGCGCTTCACGGTGCCTCGCACCGGGAACCCATGGTCCCCTAGCGTGACGGTCTTTTTGTTCTCGACAAGGGATTGCGGCCACGCGGTGAGCACAGCATCTTCCAACGGGCCATCTTTGCATATTACGCGAGGAGTGTCCGGTGCTGCATTCGAGTGGCGCGCTGTCCGACATTCTGCGCGAAAACGAGGCCCGCAAGCACGTCTTGTCCCAATGTGAGGGTGGTCACATACACACAAGTTAGCCGGTCTCATGCTTGGCCTGAGGGGCTATCCTAGTACCAGCGACGGCTCGTGCAATCCCCGCCTTTGATGATGTGACCGTGTCTATCAAGGCAAGGATTGGGGTGTCCTTTCGCGGGGCGCGATGGAGATGATTGATGTGGATGACGGATACGCATTGGCCCGCCCGGTCTAGCGCAACCCTGGTTGTCCTGGTGGTTCTCGTGGGGGCTGGGCTTCGCGCTCAACAGCAGGCTTGCTCGGTTACGCCGGTGCTGAGAGTGGAGACGGCACCAAATATATTCAACGCCCAGCAGGAAGAGGCTCTGGGTGATGTGGAAGCGGAATGGGTGGAGGCGAACTACTCCGTCGTGCATGATGAAGCATTGGCCTCGCATCTCGACACACTCGCCGGCCGGATTTTTTCGCAACTTCCGCAAGACCAGACGCGGGTACGCGTGATTCTGATCGACACCCCGGAAGCCGACTCGTTCAGCACCGGCCCGGGACGAATCTACATCACGAGAAAAATGGTCAGCATGCTTAACAACGACGACGAACTGGCCGGGCTAGTGGGCCACGAGATGGGCCACATCCTTGCCCATCAGAACGCCATCGTCGTGACGGAGTTGTTTCACGAGATTCTGGGCGTCGATTCCGTCACCGACCGGAAGGACATTTCTGACAAATTGATGCGGATGCTGGCTAGCCTCGATCGGGATAAGAAGACCTTGCAGAAAGGCCGCCGGATCGTACAGCGGCGGGGGGATGTCCAACAGTGTGACGCGGACCGCGTTGCGCTGTATGCCGCCGCCGGCGCGGGGTATTCACCGCAAGCGTTCGTGGATCTGTTCGAGCGCTTCGCAAAGACAGATGGGAGCACCGGCAGTCTACTGGGCGAGTCCTTTGAGTCGCCGGGTTCTAACCGAACGCGTCTTCGCGAAATTCGCAAAGCTTTGAAGGGACTCCCAGGACCGTGTCGCGAATTTGTTGCCACTCGCTCGGCCGAGTTCCGGACATGGCAGGCGGCAGTCCTATCCTACCCGGATCTGGCGCACCGGTGATTGTCGAGGCAGGTTGAGAGCCGAGGAACATCGCCTCGGTTGAACTATCGCGGTAAGATAAAGGTATGCGCGGCGTCTATACGAACGTTGGCATAGTCGAATATGAATCTATCCCCAAATCTGCGGCGCTCCGCCAACTGTCCGTGCATGGACCGTTCCGCCCGCAATAGCGGCTGGCGATGGCTTGTTCGGTTCCTCCTGGTGATTTCCTTATTCGGGCCTTCTCCCACGTTCGCCCAGAAAGTGGCGCCCAAGCCTGGCGACCAGGCGCCCGCTCTTCGAGGAACGATAACCGCGGCGCAGGATGGTTCCGCGCTGGTGGGAGTTGTGGTGCAGCTCTCGCGGACGCCGCCGGCCGGCGAGCCGCTAACGGTAGAGACCGACGAAAACGGGCATTACGAATTCCTCAACCTGGCACCGGAAGCCAACTATTCCATTTCTGTGACTGCCGAAGGATTCAAGGCCATCACCAGGTTGGTGCTGGTGAATCGGGGAGAGCAGAAAATTCAGAATTTCAGAATGGAAATAGAGGCAGTTTCACAAAAGGTGGAAGTAAGCGGATTAGCGGCGATTATGTCCACCGAAAGCTCGTCAGCCCCAGTCGCCGTCGTAACGAATACGCAGTTGATTACTCTGCCCACCGCACAGGAAAAAGTGAAGGAAGTGATTCCCCTGACGCCGGGAGTAGTGCAAACGCTGGACAGCAAACTGGTGTTCAAAGGCTCGGACGAGGATCAGAGCTTGCTGATCATTAATTCGACGCGTAACACAGATCCGGTGACGGGGAGCTTCGGCATCACGGTGCCAACGGATGCGGTGGAGTCCTTCGCGGTGTATAAGACGCCATATGACGCGAGCCTGGGGAGTTTTTCCGGAGGACTGACCACGATCGACACAAAACCTCCTGCCGATGGGTTCGATGTGAACATAAACAGGCTCGGAATCACAATTTTAGGGAAGAACGGGCATATGGTGGGACTTGGCGGCGCCACTCCGGCCATCTCTTTCGATGTGCCCTTAATTCCACACAAATTACTCTTGGCCGAGTCCTTCCAGTACGAAATGAAAAAGACGACCGTGGAAGGGTTGCCGTGGCCCTATGACATCAGCAAGCGCCAAGGGTTTAACTCCTTCACGACTTTGGAGGCCATTCTCGCCACCAACCACATCCTGACGTTGACCGTGAATGCCTTTCCCCTGCGGACGGACCACATCGACATCAGCGCGCTGATTCCCCAACCTGCGTCGAACAACCTGAATCAAAGCGGTGTGGCCGTGGCGCTCTCGGACCGATACCAATTCGAGTCGGGAAGCGTTCTTTCAACGGTGGCGCAATATACGCGATTCGACAGCAATGCCCAGGGACAAGGCATCGCGGACATGCTGATTACTCCCGAGGGATACGGCGGCAATTACTTCAATGCCTGGTCTCGGCGCGGGAAGGAATTTCAGTTTCTGACCAACTACGAATTCCCGAAGAAGGAGTGGTTGGGATCGCATGAAATCCGCGTAGGGGCGGATATCGACTGGCGAAGCTTTTTCGGAACGACCGAATCGCGTCCCATTCAAATTTTCGATCAACAGGGTACGCTGGCGCAGACGAGCGCTTTTTCCACGGCGGCTACGCAAACTCCCTCGGATACTGTTTACTCCGAGTTCGTGCAGGATCATTGGCTCGTGACGTCGCACCTGAGCGCGGACCTGGGGCTACGCCTGAGCGAGGAAACGTCCGGCTGGCCGGCACAACTGGCGCCAAGGTTTGGGCTGGCATACTCTCCCGGCAAAGACGAGAAAACCGTGATTCGAGCCGGGGCCGGTTTCTTCTATGGAGTTTTGCCCTTGCTGGCAGCAGACTGGTCTGCAAATCCCGCGCGAACGATCACCGATTACGAGGCCACGGGTGCGCCCGCGGCGCCTCCGGTCACCTATACCAATGTTTACACCGCGGGTTTGAATCCATTGATCTCTTCGCAGTTGCCCGCGGGGCCGAGCACCACGCCGCGGAACTTCACTTGGAATGCCGGCTTGGTTCGGGAACTCCGCAAGAACTTGCAGCTGGAACTGAATTATCTGAACAGCCACACCACCTATCTATTCGTGGTGGAACCCTATACCGCCCCGCTGGCGAGTGAGCAATCCTTCATGGCCCTCAGCAACACCGGTTCTTCCATGTATCACGAGGTGGAACTCACCACGCATTATAAGTTTCGCCAGGAAGACCAGTTAAACGCTTCTTACATTTGGAGCCGGGCGCGTGGCGATTTGAACAATCTTTCCAGTGTGATGATTCCGTTTGCCGCTCCGGTGATTCGGCCCGATGTTTATGGCATTCTGTCGTCGGACATTCCGAATCGCGTGGTGGCGTGGGGCATCTTCGCTTTGCCATGGAAGGTGACCTTCAGCCCGCTGGTTGACATTCATTCCGGATTTCCCTATTCATCGATCGATGTCACGCAGCAGTATGTGGGCACGCCGAATGGGCAGCGCTTTCCGGAGTTTTTCTCACTGGACCTGAAGGCTTATCGCGCGTTTCGCATACCGTTCCTCAAGGGCAAAAACGGAAAAGGGCATCACTTCCGGCTGGGGGCCTACACATTGAACGTTACCAACCACGGGAATTTCAGTACGGTCTACAATAATGTGGCATCTGCGGACTATGGCAAGTTTGTAGGATTTCTGTACCGGCACGAAGGCATGACCCTCGATTTTGTGGATTGAAGCCTTTGGGTCGTGACTCGCGAAATTTTTATGGCTGGAATTCCTTGCATTCCTTCGCAAAATTCCTATGTTCAAAACTTGGACGCCGACACCAACTCCGGCCTCGGGAAGTGACGAGGCTAAGAGGACGTTGGGCCGGACTAAAAGCTGTAACCGAGGGAGAGGACGACGGTCGGGTCGGTTTCGCCTAAATTGAAAATCTGGGTAGTGAAGGTGGCTTTTCTGTGGGTGAAGCCGATCAGCAAGCCGCGCTGGATATCGAGGGGAGTCTGATACGCGCGGGTTCGTTGCACTACGTAACCTATCGTGAGCCATGGCCGCGGCGCGTAGGTTAACTGTGTCCAGGTGTAGAAAAAATTTCCGGACCCGGTATCCGTATCGAAAATGTATTCGTTGGCGCTGTATAGCTCCAGCTTCTTGTAGGTGCCGGTAAATTCGAGTCCCGGCGCGATGCCGTTCACGTTTCCAAAGACGCCGCCAACCATGGGGGTGACGTCGAGCACGACTTTTTTCCCCCAGTTGAGGGGGTATCCGGCCCATAAGGACGCCGTACGCTGCGCCTCGTAGTTGTAGCGCGCTTCGAGGTGGAGTTGGTCATGATCGGCTGTGAACGTCGGCGAAACATACGATTGGCCTTTAGGCACCACATACCCGCTGATGCTGGCGTCGAAATCCCAAGAATTTGCTGGCGCCGCAGCGGTGGCCGGTGCGTTCGTCACTTCGGTCTGAGCGTGCAGCCGGATGCCGCAAACAGCCACGGTGATCAACATGGCGAGATAGCGGGCACGTCGCATGGTGGCGGCGATAGTGGCCCGAATCGTTGTATTTTTGCAAGCCTACGATAACAACTCCGCCAGCTGGGTCGCGTGGGGTGGTCCTGGCGTTGTGAACAGGGCGCCGTTGCCCGGACTATAAAATTTGACTTGGTGTTATAGCCCACTCGAAGCCAACCGGATGCCGGCGCTACCAGGCTACTGGGAGTTGGTGGCGGCTTTCGGGGGAAGCGGAGAATCGCTGGGAGCATCCGCGGGAGTAGCCGCATTCGTTCTGGCATCGAGGGCGCGCTGCAGGTTTGCGGGGTCGCTGGAGAGACCGGCAAGTGTCGCTTGGGCATGCTGATCGACGGCGCCTACGGCAGCGACCAGGCACGAGTACAGGAAGGCTTTCATGCCCGAGCGAAATTCCATGGTGGATTGCTCGGCGGCGCGCGCCACGTCGGCCTCGAGGGTACGACGGCGTGCGTCGACAGTGGCGCGGCTTTCCGCGTCAAGGGAGGCGAGCGAAGAAGCAAAGCGTTCGTTGGACTCCGCGAGAAGCTGATCGACCTGCGATTCAATGCGGTGGCGGAACTCCTCCATGGTGACGTTGGAAGCTTTCTGTAGAATCGCACGCGCTTCGCTCGCGCGCGCCTCAAGTTCCAGGGAAGCCTCGCGGGTGACCACCTGCTTCTGCTCCATCATGCGGATGAGTTGACGATCGGAAACGCGAGCCGCAGAGTTTTCGAATTCCCGGGTGGCGTGGCCGACGGACTGTTCGATGCTCGCCAGGTCCTGGGGGGCCAAGGCGCGGGGAGCACGCTCTGCGAGTGCACGGGCTTCCGAAAAGTGTTCGCGGGTTTCGGCAGCAAGTTTATCGAACTGCTCGGATAGACCGTTCGCGCGACTCCGCAGGTCATTGAGATGCTGTTCGTGTTGGCCGGAAATTTCGCCCAAGCGCCATTCCAGGTGATTGAGAAGCTGTTGGCGCGAAGAGTTCAGCAGCGCATTGAATTGCTCCTGTGGAACGCCGGGATCCGCAGCGGAGATGAGTGAGCGAACTTCCGCGAGCCCTTGTTCGTGCTGTGCTCGCGCTTGCCGCGATTCAAGCGCGAGGCCTTCGAGTTGATGCGCGATCTCGTTGGTGCGATTACGGGTGTTTTCCAGTTGTTGCTCGATGGCGGAGAAGAGTTCGCTGACGCGTTTGTCGAACCGGCCAAAGATTTCCCCGCGTAGGGAGTTGACCGCTGCTTCCAGGTGGTCCTTAGAAATCGGTGGGATTGCCGGAGCGTTTGCCGCGGCCACCAGCGCTTGAGCCTGCGCGACGGCGTCGTTGAGCTGCGAGTTGGCAGCGCTCACGGTGCGCTGGGCGTGTTCGTTGAGTTGAGACAGGTGCTGTGTGGATAGTGCGGCGGCGCGAGCTTCAAAATCAGAGTGCGCGCGGGCTAGCGAGTCGTTCACGCGACCCTGCAGTTGCGGAGCCGCATCGGCGGCGACATGTTCCACAAATTTCTGAGAATCGCCAAGGGCCTGCTGGGCAAGCACGGTGAGGGCCTCGATACGGCGCGCCACTTCTTCGGCACGGTCGCGATAGTCGTGAAGCTCTTTTTGCCAGAGGGCCTGGGTTTCCGTCATGCGCGCAGCCGAGAATTCTTCGGTTTGCCGCACATTGGCCTTCCAGCCATCTTCAATCTTGCCGAGTGCGGCTTTCACCGCGTCGTCAATCTGCGCGGAAAGCGACGCCTGTACGGCGCGGTCCGCGGCCAGCTGGAGCTTGCCCTGAATCGCCTGCAGCAATTGTTCGGCGGTAACTACTACGCGCTCGGCTTTGCTGGGAGGATTGTCTTTTTCTGGCTCCTCGGTGGCAGCGGCGCCGGGGAACACGGTGACTTCGGCTCTTCGCTCCGTGGAGCTAGCCTGGCGGTCGATTGGAGAAGCATCAGGACTGGACTCAGCCGCCGCCGCCGAGCCGTTGCGCGAATGGCAGGCGCCGGCGCCCGCAAACTGCTGCCAATCTTCCGGCGGAGCAGCGATTCCCCAAACGTTGCCGGGGTTCTCCAGTTCCACGCCGACTTGGCAAAGTTCGCGCGGATGCTGTGCGGAAAAGACGGAACGAACGCGCGCGCGGACCGGCCGCGAATTGGCGCCATCGGTGCCGGTGACCTGCAGCGTGACCCAGCCTTCCGGTGCGTATTCATGGCGCGAGGAATAACGGCAGCCGTGCAGATTCACGGAGACCGCGGAGGTTCGTTCCTGGAAAATCTCGCCACGCCGATTGGTGCCGAGGACGACGAGAGAAATGGGGCGCTCCACGCGGGAGCTGCGGCGGAATTCGGCCCCTCGAGCGGAACGATGAGATTGCGAAAAAGTAGGAGTATTCATCTGTTCATCCTGAAGAACCTGAGATTCAGCAACTTCATTGGTAACCATTTCGGGGCGCCCTCCGGCGTCGGTGTCGCGCGGGGGTTTCGACTCGCGAGGATTGGCGGAAACGTCGGGATCGACGAGTTCCTCCCAGACCTGCTGGTCCCTCAGACGGAACCTCCAGAAGAGGCCGAGGAGTAAGGCAGCGACGGCAGCGGAAACAACGATCCAAAAGAAAAGTGGCATAGTGAGACCCCTGAGCACCCAAAGGCAAGATCAACAAACCCGGGTGATGGGACGGCGGGTGGCCCAGAGCAATCAAAATTGTGCCCAAATTGGGGCTAGGCAGCAAGTGATTTGTGACGACTAAAAGGCTGGTCCGCGGCCGCTTGCCGGGACCGCAAAACGTAGACAAATGGAGTGATCAACGCACCGCCACCGGGCCGTTCATGGTGGACACGCGAATTACGGTTGGGCCGGAGCCAAACTCGATGCGCTTGCGATCGTCGTCCCAGGTTTTGCGGCCCTCGGAGCAGACACTGGCGTTGCACTGGAACGGGCTGTGGCCTTCGGACTCGAGCACTACGCCGGATTGGTAACTCGAGGGCACTTCCAGGGTCACCGGCCCGTTGGTGGATTGTGCTTCGAGGCCGGGCCCGTTCCAGGAATTGCCGGAAAGCGTAAGCGTCAGCGGACCATTTTCGGAATGCACCATTTGCTTGCCGCTGTTTTCTTCCAAGGTCAGCGGGCCATTATGCGAGGTCAGTTCCAATTCGCCGGAGCATTGCGTCACGTTGATCGGCCCGTTTTCGGCGTGAGCTTTCAGGGTTCCGTCGACACGATAAAGCGTCATCGGCCCGTTATGAGTCTGCACATCGAGGGAGGCGGCTTTGGGGGCGCGCAAAAGGATGTGAGCGGACCAGCGGTTGCGCGACGAGGGGCCAGACACCGTGAGCAGGCCGCCCTGGAAGGAGAGGTGGATCTGAGAAAGTACCGCGTCCGCGTCCGGTCCCGCTTCGGCAGCCTTGCAGAGCGTGACCGAGTAGGCATCCTTGTCCCAACCTTGGATGTAGAGCCCGCCATTCGATTGCGCATGGACGTGAAGCACGGGAGCTTCCGCTTTGGTGATGGTGCGTTCCTCGGATTGCACGACGGTGTCGTGGTGATCAAAACGGACGTGCAAATCGGAGCAGCTTTCGGCGGAAAAATCTGCGGCCGCGGCCATGGGGCGAACGGCGCCATGGCGAGAGAAGGCGCGAGGAGCGGCGGTAATAGCGACAGTGGCCCAAATGGTTATGGCCAAGAATGTCAGAACGCGACGAGAAGTCATGGTGAGTGCCTCCAGCCCGTATAGACGAGATGACCGCCCCCGAAGTTTGATTCCATCAGTCAGAAATTTGCGCGATTGACTAGGCGGAGCGAAGCAGTCGGGCAGCCCGGGAGCGCAGCGACGGCTCGGGAGCGACGATAGAGTGCACGGACACAGGGTTCCGGCGGGCCAGGGGAAAGAGTTGTTCCGACAATGTTTCGGCGGAAGAAATACGAACCTGCGGCTCCTTGACGAGGCAAGAGGCGACGATTTCGTCGAGAGTGCTGGGAATAGAAGGGTTAGAACGCGAGGGAGGCAGCGGGACCGAGGAGAGGATCTGGCTGCAGACGGTGGGGATGGAGTCACCGGCAAAAGGGTTGATACCGGTTAGCATTTCGTGGAGCACCACACCCAAAGAGAAAATGTCGGAGCGCGCATCCTGGGCCCGGCCGAGAATCTGTTCGGGGCACCAATATGCGGGAGTGCCGCGCACGGCGGAATCGGTCTGATGACTGGCCAGACGGGCCATACCGAAGTCTGTCAGCTTTACGCGATTTTCGTTGGTAATCAGGATGTTCGCGGGCTTGATATCGCCGTGAATGACCGCCCGGCGATGGGCGACCGCGAGCGCGTGAGCCACATGGCCGGCATATTCGCAAGCGGTGGGAAAGGCGATGCTGCCCTTCGAAATGAGTTTCTCCAAAGATTGGCCTTCCACCATTTCCATGACCATATAAGGAGTTTGTGTGGACTCCTCGATGCCCATGTCATGAACGGCAATGATTGACGGATGGGAAAGCTTGCCGACCACCCGGGCTTCGCGAAGAAATCGATTGCGGGCTTCGCCGCGCGCGAGCTCCGGAGAGAACAGCTTTATGGCGACGGAACGATCAATCAGCGGATCGTGGCCGCGAACGACTCGGCTGTAGGCGCCGACGCCGAGGGTTTCATGAAGCTGATAGCGGCCGACTTGCACGGGGACGTTCTCCTCAGTGCGCCGAGAGAAGCGGCGCTACTCAGGAAGGATAAAGAAGCGGGAAGTGTTGGGGAATGAAGCAGGAGTCACACGGGGAAGAGTACGTTGGTACTGGGAGAGTCGGGTGGGAGAAGTGCATAAGGGGAGACCATGCGGCGCGGTGGTCCTCGGGGGAACGGTAAGGCGCACGAGCGGGTGATGTAGCGGGACGCTTCGGAAATTCCTGTACATAGTTTTTCATGGCGGGATGCCAGAACGACTTGAAATGGAAGGCGTGCATTTCTTCCAGCGCATGTTCGGCCGTCCAATGATCGAAAGCGATGCGGTAAGCCGCAATAAATACGCCGGTGCGATCGCCACCGAGCCAACAGTGAATAAAGACGGTGCGTTCGGGACGTTGAGCGATGATGGCGAAAAATTCCGCCACCCGCTTGTCTGTCGGCGGAGACCAGCCGGTTCCTGGAATGAGCACGAAATGCATGCCCAGCGATTCGGTTTGCTTTTTTTCCTTAGTACTCGCATGACGGAATTCACCACGGAGATCCACAACGGTGGTGACGCCTAGTTTTTTCAGCGCGCGTAATCCAGGTCCGCTCGGTTGCGTGCCGCGATACAGGTGGGCGTCGAGTTTGCCGGTATCTTTTAAAACCCTAAAACCCTAAAACCCTAAAACCCTAAAACCCTAAAACCCTAAACCCTAAAACCCTAAAACCCATGGATATGAATTTTCTCCGCAAACACCGGTTGATTTTTGAAAACCGAGGCGATTGTGAGTGGTTGCGCGAAGAGGACAGAAGAAAAGCTGAGGAAAAATAAAAATGAAAAACCAAAACGAAACCGATTCATATAAAGTTGGATGCAAACGATTTAGAGAAAGCAACCGGCGCGCATTTTCGAAACAGCACCACAAGATATAGACGTGTTGAGAAAAAGTTCGCCAGATTTTGTGATTTTCTCTTGACAGCTTCCGCACGCGGATTGATACTGCGAATCCAGATTCGGGGGACGTGGAAGCGCCAGACGGTCCGAGTCGGGGATTTTGCTTGGACCGACACTACCCACGCAACCAGCCCGTGATCACCAAAAAAACGAGCGCGAAGTGCAGCCTCCGCGCAGCTGTTTGAGGTAGGCGCGGAGAAACGCTGTTCAGCCGTGCGGAAACGCCGGCATAGGGCAGTGCGTTTTCTATCTTGCGCATTGGCGGTGAAGGTGGCTGGCAATTGGTCAGGAATCAAGGTTTTGCGGGAGCTTAGCTGCCGCGCCTCTGCCAACGCAGAGGAGTAAAATATCAAGGTTCCCCGCGAAACGTCGGGAAACCTGCTGCGGGGAGGGAATAGGATGGCGACCGTGAAGCCAGCAATCAATGGCCGAGAAGTCCAAACGGTGAGGGAAAGCGACAGCGCGAGCGGACTCGTGTTCGACCGCTACTTTACGGATGGGAAAGTGTCCCCGTTTGACAAGGTGGAGTGGGAGAAGCGTACCGCCCAGATCGGAAACGAAAAGGGCGTGACGATTTTCAAACAGGAAGACGTGGAAGTGCCGAAGAGTTGGTCGCAGACGGCGACCAACATCGTCACCAGCAAATACTTCCACGGGAAACCCGGGTCGCCGGAGCGCGAAGGTTCGGTACGGCAGTTGATCAGCCGCGTGGTGAATACCATTGTGCGCTGGGGCGAAGAGGGCGGCTACTTCGCCGATGGCGCGTCGCGCGATGCGTTCAAGGATGAGCTGACGCACCTGCTGGTGGAACAGAAGATGAGTTTCAATTCGCCAGTGTGGTTCAACGTGGGCGTGCAGGCCAAGCCACAGTGCTCGGCGTGCTTCATCAACTCCGTGCAGGACAGCATGGAATCGATCATGGGGTTGACGCGCACGGAAGGAATGCTGTTCAAGTGGGGATCGGGTACGGGAACGAATTTCTCGACGCTGCGCGGCAGCAAAGAGACGTTGTCGGGGGGGGGCATTGCCTCGGGTCCGGTCAGCTTCATGAAGGGCTTTGACGCGTTCGCAGGAGTGATCAAGAGCGGCGGAAAGACACGGCGCGCCGCAAAGATGGTGATTCTGAACATCGACCATCCAGACATCGTGGAGTTCATCGAATGCAAGGTGAAGGAAGAGCGCAAAGCGCATGTGCTGATTGAGCAGGGCTACGATTCCTCCATTGATGGCGAAGCCTACAGCTCGATTTTCTTCCAGAACGCGAACCACTCCGTGCGCGTAACCGACGACTTCATGCGCGCGGTGCAGGAGAACAAGGATTGGTGGACGAAGAACGTCACCGACGGGCAACCCAACGAAAAGCTCAGCGCACGAGAACTGCTGCACAAGGTGGCGGAATCTACCTGGCAGTGCGGCGATCCCGGCATGCAGTACGACACCACGGTGAACCGTTGGCACACCTGCAAGAACACCGCGCGGATTAATGCCAGCAATCCTTGCAGCGAATATATGTTCCTGGATGACACGGCGTGCAACCTGGCGTCGTTGAACCTGATGAAGTATGTGGGCTCGAATGGCCAGTTTGATGTGGAGTCCTTCAAGCATGCCGTGGACGTGACCATTACCGCGCAGGAAATCCTGGTGGACAACGCCAGCTATCCGACGCCGAAGATCGCGGAGAACTCGCACAATTTCCGGCCCCTGGGCCTGGGCTATGCAAATTTGGGTGCGCTGCTGATGTCCATGGCGCTGCCGTACGATTCCGATGAAGGCCGCGACGTGGCGGGAGCCATCACGGCGCTGATGTGCGGCGAGGCGTATGCGCAATCGGCACGGGTCGCGGAGCGCCTGGGGCCATTCCCGGGCTATCACGAGAATCGCGAGCCGATGCTGGACGTTATCCGCATGCACCGGAACGCCATGCGCGGCATTAAGCCCGAGCATGTGCAGGGCGACTTGTACATGGGCGCACAGAGCGCATGGGACACCGCCATCGAACGGGGCGAGAAGCACGGGTTCAAGAATTCGCAGGTCACCGTACTGGCGCCGACCGGCACCATCGGGTTCATGATGGACTGCGATACCACCGGCATTGAGCCTGACTTGGCGCTGGTAAAAATGAAGAAGTTGGTGGGCGGCGGGCTGATTAAGATCGTAAACAACACCGTGCCCCAGGCACTGCTGAAGCTAGGCTACACTCCGGAGCAGACCAGCGAAATCGTCAGCTACATCGACAAGAGTGGGCGCATCGATGGCGCTCCTTATCTGAAGGCGGAACATATTCCGGTGTTCGACTGCTCGCTGGCAACCGCGGGCGGGCGCTCGATTGCCTGGCGCGGCCACGTGAGAATGATGGCAGCTGCGCAGCCGTTCCTTTCCGGAGCGATCAGCAAGACCATCAACATGCCGGAAGAATCGACCATTGAAGACATCATGGACGCGTATATTGATTCGTGGAAGATGGGGTTGAAGGCCGTCGCCATTTATCGCGACAATTCCAAGCGCTCGCAGCCCCTCAACGCCGCGGGGAATAAGAAAGAAGAGAAGAAGGTGGAAGTGCTGACGGAACCGCTACAACGCGAACTGTTCGCGCGCACGCAGCGGGAAAAGCTGCCGGTGGAGCGCGATTCGGTGACCCACAAGTTCAGCGTGGGCGGCCACGAAGGTTACATCACCGTGGGTATGTACCCTGACGGGCGCGCGGGCGAAATCTTCATCAAGATGTCCAAGGAAGGCTCGACGCTTTCGGGTGTGATGGATGGTTTGGCGTTGACGCTCTCGATTGGCTTGCAGTACGGCGTACCACTGAAGGTGCTGGTCGATAAGCTGCTGAATACGCGCTTTGAGCCCAGCGGCATTACGGCGAATCCGAACATCCGGTTTGCCACGTCGGTGCTGGACTACATTGCGCGTTGGCTCGGCGGACGGTTCATTTCGGCGGACTACCTGAAATTGAACGGGGCAGCGCCCGCGGAAGGAACCGTGGTTGCCGGGGCGCTTGTGCCCGCGCAGTCACCCGCTCTGCCGGCGGCGTCGCGTGCAAGCGAGCCGGTGATCAATGTGAATATGTCGCCGCGCGACGCGCATGAAGGCGCGCCGACCTGCTCCGAATGCGGAATGCTTATGGTGCCGAACGGGGCTTGCTATAAATGCGAGAACTGCGGGAGCACCAGCGGATGCAGCTGATGCGGAAGGCTAAGGAGGAACCGCGATGAGCGCACTCCCAAGTGGATCCGCACTAGCAGCAATACGGGCGTCGAATCAACCCAAGGCACGAGGGTTTCTTCACATCGTGAGGCACGGCGCCGCATTGAGCGCCTTCTACATCGTTACCTATCACCGCCTGGACAAAAGTGGCGTGCGTCCGAAGGCGATGCTGGCCGAGGGCGCGCAGGCGCTGATTGATTTGCTGGAAAAGGTCGGCGTGGATTTCCGGTTGCGGGAAGTGCGTGGCGCGCTGGAAGATATCCTGCGGCTGGGCTCTGCGAACATTCCCGATTTGTGGCTGAGCGACGAGGAGTTGTTGCTGAAGGGCCTGGTAGAAACGTAGTCCGACCCGTCGTCAAACAGAATCTAAGAACCGAGGGCGCGTAAAGCTGCCGCTACAGAGCCCGATTGAGGTGTGATAGACACCACGGCTGGGGCGTGGTGTGGCTGGACACAGGGCGGAGTCAGCGGGGGCGGAAATGCGGTCGTGGCGCCAAAGGGCGCGGCCGGAAATGCGGTCGTGGAGCGAGCGGAGGCGGGACAAAGCGAAGCGATTCACCACAGGAGGGACAAACTTCCGAGCCATTCGAATCGGCCCGCATCCAGCGGCCCCGTTCATCGCAAGCGGGATTGACACATTGAACAGTAGAGCCCGGCATCAGCGTCATTAATCTTCCCCCCAGCGGCTGCTTGCTCGACGAATGGATGCGAGCCCCCTGGCAGCCTGGAAAATCTGAGCGGACCGGAATAATTCGAGAATTGTGGAGCGAGTGTGACGGAGAGTCAACCAGAAAGAGACAAATGCGCACGGATTTCTTCTGCCATTGTGGAAAATTCGCTTAACAGAACGCTCGAGAGTATCCGCGCGAAGGTAAGGAAAGCGGCAACTCATTGAAAGGGCTCCGCGAGAGTTGCGCAAGGACTCGACTGGAAACGGCAGTCGTTAAAGCACGCCGGAGGGAAAATCGCTAAACCGCTTAGGACTTTGGGGTCTCAGGCGCTTTGGCGTCGGCGGATCCGCCCAGTTCGGCAAGCTTGGCCTGCAGATCCGCAAGCTGGCTCTGCAGTTGCGAAAGGTCTGATTTCATGGAATCGAGCTTATCTTTTCCGGCCGTATCGTGCTCATGGTCGGGATTGGAGAGATACGAATCCTGACCGAGGGCAATCTCGCGCCGCTGCAGGTCGATTTTTTCTTTTATCGCCGCGATTTGCTGCTTTAGCGCTTCAATTTGCGCTTTCTTCTGCTCGTCGTCAGCATCCCCTTCCGAAGATTTGCTGGAATCGGCAGAAGCCTTTGCGTCCAGCGCTGCGGCATTTGCCTCGGAGGAGGGCGCCGTCGCCGAGGGAGCCTGGGAATCGGCTGAAGCCGAGGGAGACGGAGGGATGGAATCGTTATCGATGACATGCGCGGGCTTAGCGGCGTCTTGCTTCTGCTGCCGTGCACGGCGCGCAGCCTCGGCCACAGATGGCGCATCCTGGGCAGCAAGGCGGACCGCGAAGAACGAGACGGCCGCGACAAGTAGCGCGAGCGAGCGCAACATAGTTTTCGGCGGCATAAGGCCTCCTACAAGCAAGCGAGTGCCTCTACAGAATACGACCTGGGTGTAATCCACTCAACGGCGAAGACCGCCCCACCTGCGAAACAGGCACTGGTATGGAATCTTAACGAGAGACGCTGGACGAGGCGTTGGGGGCGACGTCCTGGAAGGAGAAGTGCGTTTGAAGCCCGGTGAACGGCTTGCCCTCCAGTTCGGCGTAAGGGTAAATGAAATAGTTCAAGGGATCGCCCTTCTGATCGGGCGAAAGACGAAGGTCGCGTCCGTAGGTGAAAAAGACGCGGTTGACGTCGTGCGCTCCGAAGAAATAATCGCGCTTGGCCGGATTTTTCCAGGCCTCCGAGGCGTCCACCGGAACCCAGCCCGTGCCATTCAGATAAAACTCCGCCCAGCAGTGATAACCAGGAATGTCCCCCTCCGTCTTCGAATCCGGAAGGGGGAAACCAATTTCGAAGCGCGCCGGAATTCCGGAAGCGCGCATCATGCCGATGAACAAGGAGTGGAAGTCCGTGCAGTTGCCGCGCTTGGAGGTGCAGGCCCACACGGCATCGCCGCGGCCCCAGCCCTGTCCAGACTTGTCGTAGCGCATGGTGGCCAGAACGTAGTCGTAGATGTGCCGCGCTTTGGCTAGCGTAGTGGTCTCCCCGGCGGTTTCCTGTTTGGCGAGGTCGCCGATGACCCCGTTCAGGGGCACAAGCTTGTCGGGCTCGAGGTAGCGTTCGAGATCGGAAGAGGTAGGAGTGTTCATGGCCACAAGTGGGGCAGAAGCGGAGTCCAGCGGAACTTTGTGCTCGGAGCGGGTGGCCACGAAACGAATAGTCGCGTCAAAACCAGCTTCCAATTGCTCGGTAGTCGGTTGGAACACGACGTAACTGTTGCCATATTCGGATTCGCGGCCTTCCATGTGGGCCACCGGTGACACGATTTGCAGGTCACGGATTTTCTGGTAAGCGTCCTGTTGCGGAAGCGGCAGCCACAGAAAGAATTTGGCGCCAGCATTCTTGGTAGCTGGCACGTGGACCTGATACGTGAAGGCAAAGGTCCGGGAAGGTGGAGTCGGGTCAGGCGTGGGTCGCGCGTTTGCCGTCAGCGCGAAAGTGGCGGCAAATACCAGCAGAACAACAAACGGGAAAAGTGCATAGCGACGCATAGGCATCCGATGTATGGACCGGGGCGCGAGTTACAGGGGAAGGAGTGTAAATTGGAATGGCCTGCCAGGCAATAAAGGAATTTAGGTAGAGCTACTTGTGGCGGCGCGGCGGCGTGGGGAACGGCGGCGGAGGAACGCGGCGACTTTATTGCGATTGCCACATAGCGCCATGGAGCACCAACGGCGGCGGTGCGTGCGGGAATCGTCATAAAAGAACAGGCGGCACGCCGGATTGGCGCATCGGCGGATCGGCACCCGGGTCCCCTCAACGATCAGTTCCGCTGCGGAGCGGGCCAAGGCGGCCAGAAGCCAGTCGAGACCGCTTTCACGGGCGACGAATTGAAGCGACCAGGTACCCTGACGGGAGACCAGTTCATCGTGACCTTCGGTAATGCGCAAAATCTCATTGATGGGCTCTGCCCAGGATGGTGGGAACGGCTTACCGTTCACGATGGCCGCGAAAATAGCGCGCATGGACTCGCGCAAGCGAAGAATGCGCAGCAGGACAGAATCGACGGCCTGGGATTCCGTGAACAGCAGCCCGCGAAGGCGGGCAGCCCGCTCTGCAGACACCAAGTTGGCATCCACGAGAAAGGAGACGAATTCGTCCCAGGACAGGTCGTGGGCCGATGGAGCGAGATTCGCGAAGTCGAGGGCCACGCGACCAGCGACAAGATTAGATCGGCGGGGCATATAACCGGCAACCACCTCCACGGTGGTTATACCAAAAAAACCGGCGCTGCGGTAAGGTGCTACACGAAACTAAGCTTGCGTGACTGCCGTAATGTGTAAGCAGACCAAGAATCGATGTAAGGTATAGCGCAAGTCTGAGGAGAGCGCATGGACGACGAGAAACGAATTTTGGAACCAGGAGGAGGACTCCCACAGCCGGAAATGCCTCCACCAAAAACGGGCATGTTTAGCGGCGAGCGCGGCATTCGCGCGGGATGGCGGTTGCTGCTTTATATCGTCATCGTTATGGTCGCCAGCGTGGTGATCAGCGTCGCGGTCCGAGCGATTTTCCATCCGCAGCGGGGCGCTGCGCTGAACGTTTGGGCGCAATTGGTGCAAGAGGTCGTGGGCTTCGCGGTGGTTTTTGGCGCCGCGGCCATTATGTCGCAAATCGAGCACCGTCCTCTGGGAGCGTACGGTTTGCCCGCCAGAGAAGTGTTCAAAGGCAAGTTCTGGCTGGGCTTCCTGTTCGGGTTAGTGGAAATCTCCTTGCTGATTGGCCTGATCACGATTTTCGGCGGCTACTCGTTCGGGCAACTGGCGCTCCATGGCCAGGACATCTTCCGCTGGGGCCTGTTCCATCTGGTGTTGTTCACGTTTGTGGGGTTGTTCGAAGAATTCCTGTTTCGTGGCTACATGCAATATACGCTGGCGGAGGGAATCGGTTTCTGGCCGGCTGCGCTGATTCTGTCGTTTTTATTCGGCGGTCTGCACCTGACGAATCCGGGCGAAGGTTGGGTCGGCGCGGCCAGCGTGATTTTCATCGCCTTGTTCTTTTGTTTCTCGTTGAAGAGAACCGCCAACCTTTGGTACGCCGTAGGCCTGCATGCGAGCTTTGATTGGGGCGAGACATTTCTGTATTCGGTACCGAATAGCGGAGTGGTCATGCAGGGACATCTGTCGGATGCGGTGCTGCGCGCGGGACCAAAGTGGTTGACGGGAGGAACGGTCGGTCCAGAGGGCAGCGTATTTTGCTTTGTTACGATTTTGCTGCAATTCCTGGTGGTGATGTGGCTGTTTCCAGCGAAGAACGAAACCGTTATGGTGAATACAGCGCCGGCCACGAACTGAGCAATCGCAGGGAGAGGTCCTCTAACACGCTCCGATTTCAAGCATGCATCATCAATGAACCAGGTCCGAGGCGTGCACCAGGTGAACGCCGGAGGCCTCGGCTTGCGGCAGGAACTTCGCTAACGCGTGCAGCGTTGCAGCATGCGGGTGGCCGATAGCGATGGCTTGGCCCTTTTCCCGAGCATCTTTGATCGCTAGCTCCAACTGCCGCCGAACCGCGCCCACTTCCTGAACATCATCAAGAAAGGGAACATCACGGAAAGCGCACGGAACGCCCGCAGACTGGGCGGCTTGGTACGCAACGGTAGCAGCGGTGGTGCGGCTATCGATGAAAAAGAGCTGCTGCGAGCGCAGCAGCGGCATTAGCTCCGCCATCAGCTGAGGATTCGAAGTGGCCAGCGAACCTTGATGATTGTTGACACCGGCGGCATACGGAACGCTGTGAAGCATGGAACTCAGCTCGTTCGAAATCTCCGCGCTCGACATTCCCGGACGAAGCTCCTGCACTTCCGCGGTCTCGTTGCCGAGCGCTTCCATTGGCAGATGCAGCATCACCTGGTAGCCGCGCCGGTGCGCTTCCTGGGCGATTTCAGCGGAACGTGGATGGTTTGGCAGCACGGAAAGCGTCAGCGGGTAGTGCAACGCGAAGATTTCAGAGACGGTTGCCGGATCGCCCGCCACGTCGTCGAGAATAATCGCCAGGCGAGGTGTGGCAACGGCAGGTCGCGCAGGATGCGAGGTGGGCCGGCTCTTGGAAGCTCGATGGGAGTGAAGCAGGGATGGAAGCGCGGATTTGATTTTCCCGCAGCCGCTCATCCCCAGGCACAAGCTTACGAACAACAAGAAGGATGCATACGCGCGAAAGCGTGCCGGTCCAGCAAGCTTAGAATGCACTGAATCGATTAGGCGGCCTTTTTCGTTGCCGCGCCACCGTGGAGCAAATCGAGAGCACGGCGGAGGACTGGGTCATCGGGAGACAGGGGCTTCGGTCCCGGTGGCGGTTCCTTTTGAGGGCCAGTGGTGGCCGAGGAGTCGTCGCCATCGTCACCGTCATCGTTCAGGCCCGCAGCAGCGTGAACCACTTCGCTCGGTGCCACACCTTCTTCGAGGATGGACTTGCCGTCAGCGTTGTAATAATTCGCAACCGTGAGCACGATCGCCGCGCCGTCCGCCAGCGGAATCAGCTTCTGTTCGGAGGCAAGACCGAAGGTGCGTTCGCCAACAATGTCGCCGCGCTTGGTGTTCGCAAAGGCGGAAGCAAGCACCTCACCCGGACCGGTGGTAGTCACGGAGGTAAGCACCGACATCGGCCCCTTCCAAATCACCTTGGTGGGGTCGGCGGCAAAAGTCTGCTCCGGTACGGTCTGACCTTTCAGAGTGGTGAGAGTGCCGGAGGGAATGAACAGCTTGGCGATGGCGATCGCCTCGGAGTTTTGCCCACGACCACAATCGCGGACATCCAGAATGATGTGCGAGATGCCCTGCTTCGAAGCCTCCTGCAAATGAGTGCGAACTTCCTCGGCGCGACCAGCATCCAGGGTGGGGAACCGCAATGCCAATGTGTCGCTATCGACCTTCTGGACGATGAGCTTGGGCTCCGCGATTTTCTGTCGCACGATATCCACTTCTTCGGGATCAGTTCGTCCGCGACGAATCACGCCCACCTTCACTGCGGTGCCCGGCTGACCGGCAAGAAGATTCTTGGCCTGCCCGACGGACATTTCCCGCGTGGTGAATCCCGCGATCGATTCCAGGAAATCCCCGCTGTGCAGTCCGGCTGTTTCGCTCGGGCTGTCGGGGAGCACGGAAGTGACCACGATGTAGCCAGAACGCTTGCTGAGATTCAGCCCCGTTTCGCCGGTACCGGGATCGGCGGTCTTTTCCTTGTATTCCGTGTACTCGCGCGGCGTCAGATAGCTGGATTCTGAATCCAGCGACTCCAGCAGCCCATGAAGCGAACCAGCGGTGACCAGATGCATGTTCGGCTCGTCCACGTAGTCTTGCTGGATTTTCTGCAAAACTTCGCTATAGACCTGGAGCGACTTGTAAGCTTTGTCGTTAGCGGTGCGGCCCAGTACATGTCCGACCCCGACCCATCCGACAATCAGGACCGAGACGGTTAGAATTCCATAGCGAGCGATACGATTCATGCCGCACCACCTTAATTTAAGCACAAAATGCAAGTATACCATTGGGATGGGAGCGGGAAAGGAAGAGTTGGATCGGTTGAGCGCCCGACGCGAAAACACGAGAAGGGACGTGATCCAAGAGGTGAATTGTTGCATGATAGGCACATATGCGGCTCTATTGTGTGGCTTATCCCCCATAACCTATTGAAAACGTTGGGGAAGTTTCCCTGGTTTTTGCTGACAGTGTGCTAATATTGAGGTAGCATTCCGCCCATGTTCCAGACCACCATTCAGCGCGAAGTGGGAACCCACGGCGTTGGGCTCCACACAGGAGTACGAAGCACCATGAAACTGGTGCCGGCGCCCGCCGACACCGGAATTGTGTTTCGTCGCACTGACCTAGAATTTTTTCCCATCGAGGCGCATGGACACAACGTGGCGCGCGTCAGCTATGCCACCAGTTTAATGAAGAAAGGCGTGCTGCTCTCCACCACAGAGCATCTACTAGCGGCCATCTATTCCTGCGGAATCGATAACGTGTTCGTGGACATTGATGCCATCGAATTGCCGATTCTGGACGGTTCGGCGGAGCCGTTCATGCAAATGCTGGACGACGCGGGGGTTCGAAAGCTGAGGCGGAAGCGCCGCTACCTGAAACTGGTGAGGCCGGTGCAAGTGGTGGAAGACGGGAGGAGGATCGCCATCTATCCCGCCGAGGAGTTTGCCGTCCGCTGCTATGTGGACTTTCCCCATCCATTGGCCCGGCAGCAGGAAGTCGAAATGGTCGTCAATGCGGCGAGCTTCCGGAAAGTGCTGTCGCGAGCGCGGACATTCTGTTTCGAATCGGACATCGAACCGCTGAAAGCCATGGGGCTGATTCGGGGCGGTTCACTCGAGAATGCCATAGTGCTGACGAAGGATGGCATGCTGAACGGGCCGTTACGCTACCCGGACGAATTTGGCCGGCACAAGGCGCTGGACCTGATAGGCGACCTGGCCCTAGTGGGATTGCCGCTGCTCGGTCGCGTGGAAGCGCGCAAAGCGGGACATTCATTGCACACCCAGCTGGTAAGCCGGTTGTTGGCGGATCCGTCGTCATGGATTATCACCACCGACGAACACTGCGCATCAGAGGGCGATGCCGGGCGCACCTTCGCACGAGCTGCGGACTAGACCCGGGAACGACAAACGCAGCGCAGTAGTGAAATTGACCTCTTGGGGATGCGGTACCGGCGCATCTCTACGGTGATGCCTCCAGAAGTAGATTCCTACTGTAAGTACGGCAGCGGTTACGAGGACGCCGAGCCACCCGAGAACCACCCCGGCAATGGCTAGGCGTCTGCCTTTGATGCGAAGAGGGTCGCGGCGGATCTGGCGGAGGGCGAGGTAGCCCAGGATGACCGCAGCGATCGAGCCGGGTCCCACGCCAAAAATGGCACAAACCAGGCTGCCGATGGCCAAACCGCTGGTGGTGCGCGGCGGAAGAATAAGCGGCGGCGAATCGGCGTTCAAGGTGGAATCGAGTTTAGGATCAAGCCAGCGCTGGCAATAAGGACACTGAAACGAGTTGTTTTCGATTTGCGACGAGCAGTAAGGACACGGTTTCAAGCGACGCACCCTGCAGGGCGGGTATCACCCATTGTAACGGAGCGCTGGGTGAGCCGGCGACCGGCGAACAATCATTGTCAAAACAGGGCGGAGCACGGGACAATGCTCTCGTCATGGCGAAAAACAACGATGTAGCAATTCTCATTTTAGCTGCGGGCAAAGGTACACGGCTGAAATCCAGTTTGGCGAAAGTGCTGCATGCGGCCGGGGGACGGCCGCTGGTCGAACACGTGGTGCGGTCGTGCGCGGCGGTTGGTCCCAAGAAAGTGGTGGTGGTCGTCGGGCACCAGGCAGAGAAAGTGCGAGCTGTCGTCGAGCCTTTGGGTGCAATCACCGCGTTGCAGCAGCCGCAGAATGGTACCGGGCACGCCATCCTGGTTGCGAAACGGGCCATTGGTAACGCGAAATATCTCGTCGTGCTGCCGGGCGATGCTCCGCTCATTCGTCCGGAAACAGTGCGGGCGTTGATCCAAAAGCACAAGAAGGGACAGGCGGCCGCGACCATCTTGACGGCGGTCCTGGCCGATCCCTCGGGATACGGAAGGATATTGCGTAAGGGCGGCGATACCGTCGCTGCGATTATCGAAGAATCGCAACTGGCGCCCGAGCAGAAAGAACTGAACGAGATTAATTCCAGCATGTATTGCTTCACCACCGCGAAGCTGTGGCCGGCGCTGGCGGAGGTGAAGCCCAACAACCAGCACCGCGAAATTTATCTGACCGACGCGATTGCCGTGTTGAACGCCAAGGGTGAGACGGTATTGGCGGAAGTGGCCGCGGATTCGCAGGAGATGCTGGGTTGCAACACGCGCGCGGATCTGGCGGGCGTGGATCACACTTTTCGCGAGTGGAAGCGCCAAGCGTTGATGCGCGATGGCGCGACGATTCAGTTACCGGAGACCGTGCTGGTCGATCCCGATGTGGTAGTGGGCGAAGACACGGTGATCGAGCCGTGCGTGCAGTTGCTGGGGAAAACGAAAATTGGCGCGCGTTGTGTGGTGAAGACCGGCAGCGTGGTGCACGACTCCGTGCTTGAGGATGAAGTGATCGTCGAGGCGCACTGCGTGATCAGCGCGAGCCACCTGGAATCAGACGCGGTGGTAGGACCGTTTGCGCGCCTGCGCATGGAAACGCACCTGAAAAGTGGGGCGCGCATCGGGAACTTTGTGGAGTTGAAGAAGAGCGTCGTGGGCGAAGGCTCCAAGGCGATGCACCTGACGTACCTGGGGGATGCGCGCATTGGGAGCAAGACAAACATTGGAGCTGGAACCATCACGTGTAATTACGACGGGTTTCACAAGCACCCCACGACGATTGGAAATAAGGTGTTCATAGGCAGCGATTCGGCGCTGGTGGCTCCTGTCAAAGTGGGCGACGGAGCATACGTGGCGGCGGGATCGACCATCACGGAAAATGTGCCCGCCGATGCGTTGGGGATCGCCCGCGGCCGACAGGTGAATAAGCCCGGTTGGGCGAGTAAGAAACGGCGGGAGTTGGCAGCCGCGGAAAAGCCCCGAAAGGGCAAAAAAAAGCGCCGCTGAAATTTTGTGGCGGTGCAGCTTCTCCTCGTTTCGGCTGTGATAAAATAGGGATTTCCCGAGTGAAACCCGGAGGTGCACCATGAAATTTGGGGTGGTAGTCTTTCCGGGGTCGAATTGCGATCACGACGCGTTCCATGCCATCGGCCACGTGCTGCAGAAACCGGTGGAATTCATCTGGCATCAATGCGAGGATTTGCGGCAATGCGATGCGATGATTCTGCCGGGCGGCTTTTCGTATGGAGATTATCTGCGCACCGGGGCCATTGCGCGGTTTTCGCCGGTAATGAAAGCGGTGGAGAAGTTTGCAAATAGCGGTGGCCTGGTGCTCGGAATCTGCAATGGTTTCCAGATTCTACTCGAAGCGGGATTGCTGCCGGGCGCGATGATGAGGAATTCAGGGCTGCGCTTCATCTGCAAGCATGTGCACATCCGTGTCGAGGAGACGAGCAGCCCGTTTACCTGCTCGGCGCAGAAGGGCCAGATTCTGACCATCCCGATCGCGCACAGCGATGGGAATTACACCTGCGACGATGCCACCTTGAAGGACTTGGAAAAGCATCAGCAAATTTTGTTCCGGTACACAACGCCGGGCGGAAAAGATGACGAAGCGGGCAATCCCAACGGCTCAACCGCGAATATTGCGGGGATCTGCAACCGCACAAGGAACGTGGCAGGACTGATGCCGCATCCAGAGCGCGCGGTAGAGCAGGTGCTCGATTCCAACGACGGGCTGGTGATTTTCAAATCGATGATCGAGGCGCTGGTCGGCGCCGCAAAGGCCACGGCGTGAACGACTCGGCCCGTAGGACAGAATTTGCGTGGGGGCACGGTTGCTCGGGCCCCTAGAGTTTTTTCCCAATAAGAAGGCGCGAAAAGAAAAATGGCGACGGCACAAACGGAAATTAAGGTGACGCCGGAAATTGCGGCGGAGCACGGGGTAACGCGCGGCGAGTACGCGCGGATTCAGAAAATTCTGGGGCGCGAGCCAAACATCACGGAGCTGGGAATCTTCAGCGTGATGTGGAGCGAGCACTGCTCCTACAAATCCAGCAAAGTGCATCTGAAACGTTTGCCTACGCGCGGCAAGCGGGTGGTGCAGGGGCCAGGGGAGAACGCCGGAGTGGTGGACATCGGCGACGGCCTGGTGGCGGCGTTCAAAATCGAATCGCACAATCATCCCAGTTACGTGGAACCGTTCCAGGGCGCGACCACTGGAGTGGGCGGAATCTTGCGCGACATTTTCACTATGGGAGCGCGGCCGATCGCCGTGCTGGACTCGTTGCGCTTCGGCGAGATTGCGGCAAGTGGCGAGTGGCGCGTGGCGAGTGGCGAGAAAGATGCCGGGCTGAAGCCCGGCGCTACGTCGGAGCCAGAAGCCCACAAAACAAGTGAAGAGAGTGAAGAAGAGCTGGCGAAGAACCGGCGGATTCTAGATGGCGTGATTCGCGGCGTCGGCAGTTACGGGAATTGCTTTGGCGTGCCAACCGTAGGCGGCGAAGTGGCGTTCGAACCGTGTTATGCGCAGAACCCGCTGGTGAATGTGCTGGCGCTGGGCATTGCGCGCAAAGAAGAAATTTTCCTGGCGAAGGCCAAGGGCGTTGGCAATCCGGTGATCTACGTCGGCGCGAAAACGGGGCGCGACGGTATTCACGGCGCTTCGCTGCTGGCTTCCGCGGAGTTCACTGAAGAATCGCAGCAGAAGCGACCCAACGTGCAGGTGGGCGACCCGTTCGTGGAGAAGTTGCTGCTGGAAGCGTGCCTGGAAGCGATGAAGACCGGTGCGGTCGTCGCCATTCAAGATATGGGCGCGGCCGGGTTGACATGTTCGACCTGCGAAATGGCCTCGCGCGGCGGAACCGGAATTGAAATTGATCTGGCGAAGGTGCCACAGCGCGAAACCGGCATGACCCCGTACGAAATCATGCTGAGCGAATCGCAGGAGCGCATGCTGCTGGTGGCGGAAAAAGGCCGCGAGCAGGAAGTGCTGGCAGTGTTCAAAAAGTGGGGATTGGACGCGACGGTGGTCGGCGAGGTCACCGATGGAGGCCTGCTGGTAGTCAAAGACCACGGGAAAACGGCGGCGCAGATCCCGGCGCACCCACTTGCGGAAGAAGGCCCCGTATATAACCGGCCGATCGCGGAGCCGTCACCTCGAAAAGAAACAGAGAGGGACTGGTTTGCGTTCGCAGCAGAAGGAACGGACCTGACCGCGAACTGTACGAAGCTGCTGGCCGCGCCCACGATTGCGTCGAAGCGCTGGATCACCGAACAATACGACAGCATGGTGCGCACCAATACACTGGCCGGCCCGGAAGTGAGCGATGCGGCGGTGGTGCGAATTAAAGAAACCGACCGGGCGTTGGCGCTATCGACGGATGGGAACGGCCGCTGGTGCCAACTGAATCCGAAGGTTGGCGCGATGCACGCCGTGGCGGAAGCAGCTCGGAACGTGGCTACCAGCGGGGCGCGTCCCATCGCAGCTACCAATTGCCTAAATTTTGGCAGCCCGGAAAAGCCGGAAGTGATGTGGCAATTTTCGCAAGCCATCGATGGTGTGGGCGAAGCTTGTGTGGCGTTGGGAACGCCGATTACCGGCGGCAACGTCAGCTTCTACAATGAAACCCTCGGCAAGTCGATTTACCCTACGCCGGTAATCGGGATTCTTGGCCTCCTGGAAGATGCGACGAAAGTACTGAAAGTGGCGTTCCGCAACGAAGGTGACGCGATCGTGCTTCTCGATGGATCGAACTCCTCCAAAGCGGGACCGCAGCCGACTCCGCGGGATGGCAAGCGCCGCGAGTTTTCGTCCTCGCAGTATTCCAAGACCGTCGGGAGAATTGTGGCGGGCCAGCCGCCGGCCATCGAGCTGAACGCGGAGAAATGGGTGATCGACTGCATGGTCGCGCTTGCTGGCGGAGATACCCTGCGCTCGGCGCACGACGTGAGCGATGGTGGCGTGGCGATAGCGCTGGCGGAATCGTGCTTCGCCGCCAACGGACTCGGCGCCAGTGTGGAACTTCCCGAAGACGCGGCGGCGGAATACGCGCTTTTCGGCGAACGCGGAGCGCGCGTCGTGGTCTCGGTCTCCCCCGAAAAACTTGGCGCTCTTCGAACGACTGCGAGACAATATGGGGTGGGCGCCCACGAAATCGGCAAAGTGTCGCGTGACAATACCCTGCGCATCCAATATAAGGGACACGCAGTGATTTCAGCCGCAGTCCCCGCGCTGAGGGACATTTGGGCTCATGCGCTCGAGCGCAGTTTGAAGATTCAATGACCAGCAAACTTGCATATGCGGACGACCGGTTTCACGACGAGTGTGGCGTGTTCGGCGTCTTCGGCCACCCCGAAGCGGCGAATCTGACCTACTTGGGCTTGTACGCGTTGCAGCATCGTGGGCAGGAGTCCGCCGGAATCGTGGCCAGCACTGGCAACGATTTGAACCTGCATCGCGCTATGGGCGAGGTGGAGGAGATTTTCCAGCCCAGTGTGCTGGCGAAGTTACCGGGCTCCAGCGCGATCGGCCACACGCGCTATTCCACCGCCGGCGACAAGGCGCTGCTCAACGCGCAGCCGATGATGATCGATTGCAACAAGGGCAAGATCGCCGTGGCGCACAACGGCAACCTGACCAATGCGTTGGAATGGCGCAGAAAGCTGGAGCACCGCGGCTCGATCTTTCAGTCCAACAGCGACACGGAAGTGATTGTGCATTTGATTGCGCGGTCGCAGGCGCGCAATTTTTCTGGGGCTTTGGGTGACGCGCTGAACCAGCTGGAAGGTGCGTATTCCCTGCTGGTGCTGACGCCCGAAGAATTGTACGCGGTGCGTGACCCGCGCGGATTCCGGCCTTTGGCTCTCGGCAAAATCGCGACGCGAGACGGTAGCGACACTTGGGCCGTGAGCTCCGAGACATGCGCTTTCGACCTTATCAATGCGGAGTACGTGCGCGACGTCGAACCGGGAGAAATGCTGCGCGTTTCGCGCTCGGGCATTGAGTCCATCCGCTTCAGTCCGCCTAAGCCCCACCAATACTGCATCTTCGAACATGTGTACTTTTCCAGGCCAGACAGCACCGTGTTCGGCCGTTCGGTGAACGAGTCTCGGGAAATGCTCGGCCGTTTGCTGGCGTGTGAGCATCCCGTAAACGCGGATATGGTGGTGCCCATTCCGGACTCCGGCGTGCCCGCCGCCATCGGCTATTCGTTGGAATCGAAGATCCCGTTCCGCATGGGACTGATCCGCAACCACTACATAGGGCGCACCTTTATCGAGCCCTCTCAGGCCATCCGTAACTTCGGCGTGAAGCTGAAACTGAACCCGGTACGGAACTTAATTGCCGGTAAACGCGTTGTCTTAATTGACGATTCGATCGTGCGCGGCACCACCAGCCGCAAACTGGTGCGCATGGTGCGGGAAGCGGGCGCCACGGAAGTGCATATGCGCATCAGTTGCCCGCCCACGATTTCGCCGTGTTACTACGGCGTGGATACGCCCACGAAGGAAGAGCTGATCGCGTCGTCGAACTCGCCGGAGGAGATTCGCAAGTTCCTGGGTGCGGATTCCTTGGGCTACCTGTCGCTCGCGGGATTGCGTCAGGCCGTGGGCGATACGGAAGGAAAGTTCTGCACATCCTGCTACACCGGTGTGTATCCGACGGACCTAGTGCAGCTGGAAGTGCGAGAAGAGAACGGAACGGCAAAGCGGAAGGAAGAAGTCACGGTGGAACGTGAAGGCTAAAGCCAGCAAAGGCAAGAAGACCGGTTGGAGCAAGGAATTTCCCCTGGGTGCACGCGTCAAAGCAGAGATGATCGCGTGGTTCTGGGTCATTCTCGTGTTTTTGCTGGTGAATGGCACACTCGGGCAGGCGCGCGTGATTCCGTCGGGCTCCATGGAAAACACTCTGCTCGTCGGCGATCACCTGATCATGAGCCGCATAGGCTACGACGCGGGTGTGCCTTTCACAAACTGGCACGTATCGCTATGGCGGAATCCCCGGCGCGAGCAGGTGGTCATTTTCCGCCCGCCCTATGCGCACAACAAACCAGATCTGATTAAACGAGTGATCGGCCTGCCGGGCGAAACCATAGACATTCACGACGGCGCTGTCTGGATCAACGGAAAGAAACTGGATGAGCCTTACACCACCGGCCCGACGGAATTGCCCGAGCGTTACGAAATGCTCCCGCGTTTTCATGGAGTGCCTTTGACCATTCCCAAAGATCAGTATTTCGTGATGGGCGACAACCGTGGCAACTCCTACGATAGCCGCTTTTGGGGCTGCGTTCCGCGCAGCGCCATCATCGGAACGCCCGTGACTATTTATATGTCTGTGGAAGCGCCTGAGGTTGCCTGGAACGGCGATATGGGCGAGCGTTTTCTCGCATACGCCGAGGCCGTCGTGCATCCGAGCAGGATCCGCTGGCACCGGTTATTCGAAACTTTTTGAGCGCCCCGGTGCGCGCGAGCCATGGGAAGCATTCGTGTCTGAAAGCGGGATAGGTGAATCGTGAAAGCTGACGCAGTGAAGGTGAGAACGAAAAAACCGGAAGTGGCTGTGCCCCTAAGCGAAAGGGTTAAAAGCGAGATCATCGCGTGGTTCTGGGTGATTCTGGCGTTCATGCTGATCAATGGGACCCTGGGGCAGGCGCGCGTAATTCCCTCGGGCTCCATGGAAAATACCCTGTTGATCGGGGACCACCTGATCATGAGCCGTGTGGGTTACGACGCGGGCGTCCCGTTCACGAATTGGCATGTGCCGCTGTGGCGCAATCCCAAGCGCCAGCAAATCATCATCTTTAAGCCACCTTTTGATCCGGCCCAACCGGATTACGTGAAACGCGTGATTGGTCTCCCCGGCGACACCGTGGATATTAAGGATGGCGCGGTGTGGATCAACGGACAAAGATTGCAAGAGAATTACACACTTGGCGAGACCGAACCTGCCCCGGCAGGGCAAGCACCGCCGGGTTATGAAGTGACGAAATTCCCCTACCACGTTCCGGACAGTTGTTATTTTGCGATGGGAGATAATCGCGGCAATTCCTATGACAGCCGCTTTTGGGGCTGCGTCCCACGGAAAGATATTTTGGGCACGCCCGTGCTCATTTATATGTCGCTGGATGCGCCGAGAGATGCCTGGAACGGCGACATCGCTGCGCGATTTGAGGCCTACCTGAATGCCATCATCCATCCGGGAACTGTACGGTGGCGCAGACTGTTCCATGTGTTTTAAGCTGTAGCTGGGCCCGACTCCCCAGTTAAGGGCCTGGGTACTCGAAAGAGCAGCACGAGCATGACCGCCCTCCGTGTGACTTGTGACGAACCGATCGTCCCTCATGGCCGCGCTGTTCCCGTGGTTCGTGAGACAAGCCGCACTCTTGTCGTAGCGCGAAAGAACAGAATTTAAAGGCCACAGACATGAAATATGCCGACGCAGGAGTGAACATTGCTGTCGCCGATGACGCCAAGCAGCGCATCCGTCACCTGGCCAGCAAAACGTTTTCCCCCGCGGTATTGGGCGGAATCGGCGGATTCGGTGCGCTGTTTGCTCTTGACGGTAAACGCTGGAGCGAGCCGGTGCTGGTATCGAGCGCCGACGGCGTGGGCACCAAGCTGAAGATCGCTACGGCGATGGGTGTGCATTCCACCGTAGGCGGCGATCTGGTGAATCACTGCGTAAACGACATTTTGGTGCAGGGTGCGGAGCCGCTGTTTTTTCTAGACTACCTGGCGATGGGCAAGCTGGAGCCGAATGTCGTGGAACAGTTGGTAGATGGAATGAGCCGGGCATGCCGCAAAGCCGGCTGCGCACTGGTTGGCGGCGAAACCGCGGAGATGCCGGGGTTCTATCCTTCCGGCGAATATGATCTGGCCGGGTTTATTGTCGGCGCAGTGGAACGGAAGAAAATTTTGACCGGGAAAGCGGTAAAACCAGGTGACACGCTGCTGGGTCTGCCCTCAGCCGGATTGCACACCAACGGATACTCGCTCGCGCGCAAGCTGGTATTTGAGGTGGCGAAGCTGAAACCAGATACCTATGTCGCCGAAGTGGGTAACAAGATTGGTGCGGAGTTGTTGAAGCCGCACCTGTGTTACGCACCGGCAGTGAAGAATCTTCTGGCCAAGGGCTGGGTGTCGGCCATGGCGCACATCACCGGCGGCGGAATTCCTGGGAATTTACCACGCGTATTGCCCAGCGGAGTGAAAGCCATCATCGATCTGGACTCGTGGCACATTCCTTCGATTTTCAAGTATCTGGCCAAACTGGGAGAAATCGACACCGACGAGTTACTACAGTCCTTCAACATGGGTGTTGGCATGATCGTGATCGTGCCCGCGGAACATGTCAAAAACGCCGAGGCGGATTTGAAACGCCGGCGCGAAAAATTTTTCCGCATCGGCCGGATCGAGCGCGGCGATACCGGGAAAGCGCGGCTGGTATATTCCGGCGCCCTGAATCTGAACTCCTGATCCTATTGCGGCGATGGCGATACCGCACGTCCACTAGGCTTGCTCCGCCTTCCGCTTACGACTCCAATACCACCACGGGCATTTCTCCACGGGCAAACGCGGGTTGCGCGCCTGGGCGACGGCAGCGTGGAACGTGTCCAACACACAAGGATCCTGGTGCGTGCCGGCGATTTTCTCAAGGCGCGAATACAATTTGTGCGGATCCCGCTTCGCTAGCTGGGAAACGGAATGTACTCCCACAAGATGGAAATCGCGCTCGATGGCGGGACCGACGGAGATGAGGTCGCGAAGCTGACGTTGTGCGGGCATGAAAGGTCTCCCTTGTTTCGCTTTATATTCGCCATAGATGGAAACTGTACTCCCTTTCCGCGCTTTTGGGAAGCAGGAAACCCTTTGCAAGCGACAGGGATCCGTGCGGCAGAGCCTTTGGCCAGAGCCGACAGGTGTGCTAACGTTTTTTGTTTATGAACAAGAGGATCGGCGTGCTATTGAGCGGGCGCGGCTCGAACTTTGAGGCGCTAGCCGAGAGCGTGTCCGCGGGCAGGATTCCCGGGGCGGAAATTGCCATGGTCATCAGCAATCAGCCGGACGCGCAGGGACTGAAGCGCGCGGAGGCTCGCGGCATTCCCGCACGCATGATTCCTTCGAAAGGTTTGCAGCGCGAGGCCTACGACCGACAAGTGCTGGCGGTTTTACAAGAATACAAAGTAGATTTGGTCTGCCTGGCTGGGTACATGCGATTGCTGTCGCCATATTTTGTGGCCGCCTTTCCACAAAACATTTTGAATATCCATCCGTCGTTGCTGCCATCGTTCCCCGGTTTGGAGTCGCAAAAGCAAGCACTCGAGCACGGCGTGAAGGTTGCGGGATGTAGCGTGCATTTTGTGGACGAAAATCTGGACGCCGGGCCAATCATCTTGCAGGCGGTGGTGCCGGTACTGGATAGCGATGACGAGCATACCCTTTCCGAGCGCATCCTGAAGGAAGAGCACCGCATTTACAGTGAAGCGGTAAAAATTGTTTTGCAGGGAAAGTACCGAATCGAGGGCCGCCGCGTGCTCCTGAGCGGTAGGTAAACAGGGATGACCACATCGCCGTTCAAACCGGTGGAAGAGCAGCTCGCGTACCTGAAAAAAGGCGTGGCCGAAGTGATTCCGGAAGACGAGTTAAAGCTGAAGCTCGCGAATTCAGCAAAAACGGGCCAGCCGCTGCGCGTATACTTGGGCGTGGACCCGACGGCCCCGGATATTCACCTGGGCCACACCGTGGTCTTGCGTAAGCTGAAGCACTTTCAGGACATGGGGCACACGGCAATTTTCCTGATTGGCGATTTTTCCGCCATGATTGGCGACCCCACCGGACAATCGGAGACACGCCCGCCGCTGAGCCGCGAGCAAGTGGAAGTGAACGCAAAGACTTACCTCGCGCAGGTTTACAAAATTCTGGACAAAGACAGGACTGAAGTTCGCTACAACAGCGAGTGGCTGGGCAAAATGTCCAGCTACGATGTGGTGCGCCTCTGCGGGCATTATCGCTTGGCGCGCATGCTGGAACGCGAGGATTTTCGTTCGCGGCTGGAGAAGAAACTGCCCATCGCGGTGCACGAACTGCTCTACCCGCTGCTGACGGCTTATGACGCGGTGGTGTTGCAATCGGATGTGGAGCTGGGTGCCACGGAACAGAAATTCAACATCCTGGTTCACCGCGAAATTCAACGGGAATACGGATTACCGCCCCAAGTGGTTTTCACCATGCCGATTCTCGTGGGGCTCGATGGCGAACGAAAAATGTCCAAGAGCCTCGGGAATTATGTGGGTATTACGGAAGCGCCTGGCGAGATGTATGGCAAGTTGATGTCGATCCCCGATGAGCTGATGTGGTCCTACTACGAACTGGTCACGGACCGGACGCCAGGGGAGATCGCCGAGCTGAAGAACGAAGTGCAAAGCGGGAAATTGCATCCGATGGATGCCAAAATGCGGCTGGCGGAAGAAGTTGTCGGCGATTTTCAGGGACACCAAGCGGGCCAGAAAGCTGCGAAGAATTTTCAACGGGTATTTCGGGACCGGCAAGCCCCGGCAGAAGCGCCGGTTCAAAAGATTGCCAGAGGCCTCGCAAAAAAGCTGACTGCATTGCTGGTCGATCTGAAACTGGCGCCTTCGAAAAGCGAGGCAGAACGCTTGATCAAACAGGGTGGCGTGGAGATCGATGGGGCTACGATTGAGGATCCGCGGAGAGAGGTCGATCTCAGCAAGCCTCAGGAATTTTTGCTGCGCGCTGGAAAGAAAAAGTTTGTCCGCGTGATGGTCGAATAGAAAATCGACCGGACGAGAGATTCCTCACCTGGAAGGTGCCGTTCGGAATGACCGGTTTTGGTTTTTGTTCGAGACAACAAAAAGTGGACCTTCCCGAGGAGCACGTTTTTACGCGACGAACGACCTCGACCGCACTCGTTGCCCGCAATGTTCAATTCAGAACTTGTCCGACCAGCGAGAAGACGTGCCGCGCGATGGCGGGCGCGGCGGTGAGCCCCGGGGATTCGATACCGACCAACTGAATCACTTGCGGAAATTCGCGGTCGGGCTCAATCACAAAATCGACGATGCCTTTGCCCGAAGGCGGCACCAGTTTCGGGCGTAGGCCGGTATAGGCGAGCTGCAAATCGCCTTCCGCAATGTCGGGGACTAAATCCTTCACGTCCGCGGCAAATTCCGGCACAGTCATGCGTTGGCGCTCGTAATTTTCTTTGCTGTCCACGTATTTCGCCGTGGGGCCCAGCAGCAGCGTGCCCCACATGGTTTTCGTGAAGTGCAGTCCCAACGAGAGACCATCGGTGTGCGGCAACGGATACACGAGGTTACGCACAAGCTCCGCGCGGGGCCCGCGAATCTCGCAATATTCTCCGCGGACTGGATAAATCGTCCAGGGCCGGGCGCCAAGCAGCCGCGCAATTTCGTCTGCGTACAGTCCGGCGGAATTGATTACGCAGCGCGCTTCCACGGTTTCGATCTCGGATTGTTCTTCGTCGCCCACTCGAATGGTGGCGCGCACGCAATCGCCGTGGGGTTCCAGGCGCTCGATCTTCGCGCGCGTCAGCAGATTAGCGCCCTGGTTTTCCGCCAGCCGCGCATAGGTGTGCACAAGTTCCTCGGCCGAGCAAATTCCGGTAGAGGGCACATTCAACGCGGAATACCCGTGCACGTGTGGTTCCTTGGCGCGGATTTCCGCCGCGCTGATAATCTGCAATCCTTCGACGCCGTTCTCCTGTCCTTTTTTCATCAGAGCCAATAACTGCGGCTCTTCTTCTTTCGATTTCGCCACTACCAGCTTGCCGGTGAGCCGGTGCGGCACGTTGTGCTGCTCGCAGAACAGTTTCGTCAGGCGATTTCCTTCCACACAATGCTTTGCCTTCCAGGAGTTGGTGGGGTAGTAGATTCCGGAATGGATAACGCCGCTGTTGCGGGTGCTGGTGGACATACCCATCCGGGGATATTGCTCAACGAGGAAGACGTCTTGCCAGCGATGCGAAAGGACTTCGGCGATAGCGCAACCCACAACGCCGCCGCCAATGATGAGAACGTTGACCTGGTCCATACCGCAACAGAATACACCAGAAAAATCGTTCGAAAATCAGTCCTCTTCCTGACTGGCAACATCGAAAAACGTCTTGCATGGTTCCAGCCGAGCTTCGGTGCCATCGTGCACAGCGAACTGCGCTACTTTCGACTTCTCGTAGCCGTTTTTCCAGAGGGAAGCGCTGCCGTACTCGCCGTCCTTATTCGCGGCATAAAAATAAAGGTGGAAGGTCCCCAGCTTGTTCTTGTCGCCATTGTAGTTATGCACCACGCGGCTCAGTGCCTCCAGGCAGGCGTCGGCAGGTTTCATGCCTTTGCGCATCATCTCCACCACCGTGTGGCCGCCGGAAATCTTGATGTTCTCTTCACCCTTGCCCGTGGAGCCGGCACCGCCCACATCGCCATCCACGAAAAGCCCCGCGCCGATAATGGGAGAATCTCCCACGCGCCCCGGGATTTTCCAGGCCAGGCCGGACGTAGTCGTTGTGCCACTGACCTCTCCTTTTTCGTTCACCGCCAGGCAATTGATCGTGCCGGTTGGCGGATGCTCGATGACGCGCATGGCATACGCCATTTCCGCCGGATTATTGTCGAAAATCTGCGCAACGGTGGCTTTCCACTCTGGGCTATCGATGCCCGGACGCCAGTTGAAACTCGTGCGCGCTTTCCAGGCCAGCCAGATCTTGCGCGAATGCTCGGTCAGCAGGTTCATTTCTTCGAAGCCTTCGTCCACCGCAAAGCGCCGCGCTCCATCGCCAACAATCATCGAGTGATTGGTGCGCTCCATCACCGTTTTCGCCAACCGCGCCACATTCTTGATGCGCTGAACGGAGCCAACCGCACCCGCGCGGTGCGTGGGCCCGTGCATGACGCTGGCATCCAATTCCACCACGCCGTTTTCATTGGGCAGCCCGCCGTAACCTACGGAATCGTCGTTGGGATCGTCTTCCACAATGGTGACCGCGGCCACCGCGGCGTCGAGCGTGTCCCCTCCGGCCTTCAGAACGTCCATTCCTTTGCCGAGCGCGTGCAAGCCATTCGCGGAAGAAATAATCACCGGAAGTCTTGTAGCCGGGATTGGCGCAGGAGAAGCGGGCAGAGCAAGGGATTCGGCAAAAAGGTTGCTGGTACCGGCAAGCGCGCTGCCAGCCAGAGTTGTCGCAAAAAACTTGCGTCGAGTCCAACGGTCCATGCTGACCTCCCGTGAAGCGATAAACGAGCCGTGCCGCACTTTAGTTCAGATCAAACGAGAAGGGAAACAATTCCCGGAAGCCGAAGCGAAGACGATTAGTCCGTGCTGCCGAGAGGAAGAAAGTATTGTGTGCCTTTGACCGGCTCCTGAAGCCGTCGAAGAAGCTGCTGCAGATCTTCACTACGCTCCACAAAATCAATTTCCGAAGTGTCGATCACCAGCAGGTCGGCGCGTTCATAGCGGAAGAAGAAATGCTCGTAGGCGCGGGAGACTTCTTCGATGTAGTCCGGCGAAATCTGCTTCTCCTCGCGGGCTTTCTTTTTGGCGATGCGCGAACGCAGCACCTCCGGCTTGGCTTGCAGATAGATCACCAGGTCGGGTTGCGGAAGTTCCTGCGTAACAGACTCGTAGTAGCGTTCGTACAGCTTCAGTTCGCTGTCGTCGAGATTCAGATTCGCGAAGATGCGATCTTTCTCCATCAGGAAGTCAGAAATAACTGGAGCGGGAACCTCGCCGGAAAGAGCTTCGCGAATGCGTTTCTGCCGCTCCATCAAAAAATAAAGCTGGACCTGAAACGCCGCACCAGGCTTCTCGGCGTAAAAGTCGGCGAGAAACGGGTTATCTTCGCAATCGTAGATGCGGCGTGCATGGAGTTTTTCCGCCAAGATGCGCGCCAAGGTGGTTTTGCCGACGCGCAAGGGACCTTCGATGACGATAAAGCGCGGGGGTTTGGAACCGGGCTGTGGGTGGCGTGCGCGCTTGGCCGACGAAGAATCGGAACCGGGCATTTTGCCTCTAGGAAGGGACGGAAATACTATCGGGCCGGATTATAGCAGTTCTGAAGAAGGCCGGCGGGACAGGCGCGAGTAATGCCGAGAGAGCAGGAAAAGTACTAGAGGCACGTGACCAAAGGTCTAGTGACACCTGGCCCGTGGTACAGTAATTTACAGACCGTTGCAGCCTGCCCGAACCCCCTTCCCCCGGCCTGCAATCACTGAGGTGGTCCTTGGTTCTTTCCGCATTTGTGCTCTTTTGCTGCAGCGCCGTTCCCACGGGTGCCCCCAAAATTCCAGCGACTCCTTCCGCCACTGCGCTGAAAAATGGCGCATCCGCGGGTTCGGCCTCCGCAATAGAATCGACTAAGCCGGATGCACCGGCACCGAAAACGCTCAGTTCGTCCTCTGTTTCAGCGGATTCGGAATTGACGACAGCAGCGAGTAGTGCAATTCAGCCGCCGGTCAATGCCCCGCTGAAACCGGCGACACCGGAATCGTACGAAACCGCTCGGCAACGAACAATCTGGTACGGGCTGATGGCGGCGGCCCACGGTGCAGCAGGTTTCGATGCGTGGACCACACGGCGCGCGCTCCGCGGAGGCTACGGAGTGGAAGGCGACCCGCTGCAGCGGCCGTTTGCGAACTCTGGCGCCATCTACGCCACCACACAAGTAGCGCCGGTGATCATGGACTATTTGGGGTATCGCATGCTGCGCAGCAGACACAACTGGATTCGCAAAGCGTGGTGGGTGCCGCAAGCGGCCAGTGCCAGCGTATCCCTCGGCGCTGGTATTCACAACTTCGCGCTGGTGCCCTGATCCCGATTAATTGAATTTTCGGGCGCAAAGCACATCTGCATTCCGCAATCGCCGTCCCGAGCTGCCTGCGCTGTCCTTCCGTACTCGTCATGGAACCCTGTAGCATCCGACGCTAATGCGCTATAGAATGGCCTAACCCGTCTGAGCCGCTACCCGCCTCGGCGCATCTTCGGGGCAAATTTCCTTCAGACGGGTTAAGATTCGTTACCCTAAGAAACGAGGCCGGTACCTTTGCGGAGGGGCTGGCTGGAGAGGCAGAGGGGAGTGTATGACGAAGGCACTGATGGGGACGATGCTGTTGGCCGCGCTGGCCTGGGGAGTGCAGGCGCAAGAAGGAAATGCAGGGCCGGGACGAACAAACATTGCGGCTGATTTCAGCGGAACCTCCGCGTCGCAGGCAAGTTTATTCAGCACCACAAATGACGGCGGACTGGTCCTAACGAATTCCACGGTGATTGCGGATGCGGCGCCGGCTGCTAATCCCATACCTGCGCCTGCGGCGGTGCCCGCCAAACCCAAATATGTTTTCTTTGGGGACCGCGACGACTATCGCTGGCAATTGGGTGTGGGCGTGGACTATGTACACTTCACGTCGCGTGCTTTCGACGCCAACATGGTGGGCCTGAATACCACGCTCACCTACTTCACGAATAGTTGGTTTGGAGTGGAAGGAAGTGTGATCACCGGATTTGGCTCGGACGTATTCCCGAACAGCCAAGCCAAGATTTTCGGGGGAGCCGGTGGTATTCGCATCGGCAGCCGTCGAGCCCGTTGGGAGCCGTGGGGCCACGCGCTGGTGGGCGGATCGCACCTGCAGCCGCAGACAGCATTTGGGAGCCGGACCTCGATTATGGCCCTGGCTGGAATCGGCGTGGATTATCGCCTGCATGCGCGCTTATCCCTGCGCGGTGAAGGCGATTGGCTGTACACCTCCTACTACAGCCAGTCACAGAACAACTTCCAGATCGTTGCGGGCGTAGTCCTACACTTCTAATAATCAATAGGATCGATTCCCATTGCTGGGCTTAAACGGCCCTGTTCCCCCTTTCTCTCCGCCTCTTTTCTAGAGTCCGGCGTAGCTCCCCTGTATCCGAAGTTGAGTTAAAATCCGTCCATACTGTACGGACATTTGCAGGCCGGGTCCGGCGTTACAGTTTATGCCGAGGAAAAATCCACTTGCCGACTGATCAAAACGCAGGCCCCGCTAGTGGGTCAGAACATTCACAATCTGTTCCTGTTTCGACCAAGCACAAAGGGGTCCGCGCCCTCGTCTGGATCGTGATTCTGCTCGTCTTCGCGGTCGGGTTCCTGTTGGTCCTTCGCAAAAGCGATAACACCGCAAACACTGCTGGAGCGCGCCGGGGTTTTGGCGGCCCGGTGACCGCCACCGTCGCCACCGCGAGAAAGGGCGACATTGGTTTTTACCTTGACTCGATTGGAACGGTCACGCCGGTGTACACCGCTTCCATTACCAGCCAGGCGAATGGCATCGTAACCGCGGTGCATTACCGCGAAGGACAGATCGTGCGCAAAGGCGATTCCCTGATTGACATTGATCCGCGGCCGTACCAGGCCACACTGACTCAAGCGCAAGGCACGTTGGAGCGAGACCAGAACGTCCTGGGACAGGCGAAGATGGATCTGGAACGCTACCGCGATGCCTGGGCTCGCAAGGCTATCCCGAAACAGACTCTCGACGACCAGGAAAAACTGGTCCTGCAAAGCGAGGGAACCGTCAAGCTCGATGAGGGTATAGTCCAGTACGATCAGGTGCAACTCAGTTACTGCCACATCACCGCGCCCATCGACGGAAGGGTTGGCTTGCGACTGGTGGATCCCGGCAACGTGGTGCAATCCAGCGGAGGACTCACTCTGCTGGTCATCGCCCAAATTCAGCCGATTACCATCATTTTCACAATTGCCGAGGACAACCTCGGGCAGGTTCAGCCGAGGCTTCGCCAGAATGCCAAGTTGACGGTCGACGCGTTCGATCGCGCGAGCACAAAGAAGATTACCACCGGAACACTCATGACGCTCGATAACCAGATTGACACGACCACCGGCACGGTGAAGGCTCGCGCCTCGTTTGCCAACAAGGACGGCATGCTGTTTCCGAATCAATTCGTGAACGTACGCCTGCTGGTCGACACCATCCGCGGAGCCACTCTGATTCCTTCCGCTGCGATTCAACACAACGGCAAAACAGCCTTCGTGTTTGTGGTTCAGAACGATGTGGCCCACAACCGCACCATTCAAACCGGGGTGACCGACAACGGCGTGACGCAGGTGACCGGGATCAATCCCGATGAGGAAGTGGCAACCAGCAGCTTTGACAAGCTGCAGGAAAATTCGAAAATTGCGGTTTCCAGGACTCCGCTGCCCTCGTCCGCAAATAACCCAGGGAGCAGTTCTCCTTGAGTCCGTCAACACCGTTCATCCAGAGGCCGGTAGCCACCTCGCTGCTGATGGCGGCGATTCTACTGGTGGGAATTGTTTGCTACACGCAACTGCCGGTCTCCGCGTTGCCTCAAGTGGATTACCCGACCATCCAGGTGCTGACGTTTTATCCCGGAGCAAGCCCCGAGGTGGTGGCGACGACGGTTACTGCCCCGCTGGAACGGCAATTTGGACAATTGCAAGGTTTAAGCCAGATGACTTCTACCAGCGCTGGCGGCAACTCCGTGATCGTTCTACAGTTCAATCTGAGCTTGAACATCGATATCGCGGAAGAGGAAGTCCAGTCCGCGATAAACGCGGCGCAAACCTATTTGCCAGCGAACCTCCCGGCTCCCCCGATTTACAACAAGACCAACCCCGCCGACGCGCCGGTGCTCACTCTGGCGGTGACGTCAAGTTCCATACCTCTTTCCCAGGTGGAAGACCTGGTCGACACGAGGCTGGCCCCGAAGATCTCGCAGCTCAGCGGCGTGGGCCTGGTGAGCATCAGCGGCGGCCAGAAACCGGCCGTGCGCATCCAGGCAAACCCCACGGCCATGTCTTCCTACGGCATAAATTTGGAAGATCTCCGCACGGCGGTGACCCAAGCGAGCGTCAATGCCGCGAAGGGCAACTTCGACGGCCAGCGCCAGGACTACCAGATTGACGCGAACGATCAGTTGGTAAGCAGCAAGGACTACCGCAAGGTGGTGGTGGCGTATCGCAACGGCGCACCCGTGATGCTGACCGATGTCGCGCAGATTATCGACGGAGTGGAGAACACCAATCTCGCCGCGTGGATGAACAAGACGCCGGCCGTGATCGTCAATGTGCAACGCCAGCCCGGTGCCAACACCATCAGCGTAGTCAAGCGCATCAAGGCGCTGATGCCGCAACTGCAAAGCAATCTTCCCACGGGGATTGACGTCACCACGCTTACAGACCTGACCACGCCGATTCAAGCCTCCGTATCCGACGTGGAATTCGAGTTGATGCTTACCGTCGGCCTGGTCGTCATGGTCATGTTTCTTTTCCTGCGCAGTTTGTACGCGACGATTATCCCTAGCGTGGCCGTACCGCTCTCGTTGGTTGGCACATTCGCCGCGATGTATGCCTTAGGCTTTAGCCTGGATAACTTGTCGCTGATGGCGCTTACCATATCCACTGGCTTTGTGGTGGACGACGCCATCGTGATGGTGGAAAACATTTCGCGCTACCTGGAAGAAGGGGAATCGCCGATGCAGGCGGCGTTAAAAGGGGCAGAGCAGATTGGTTTCACGATTTTGTCGTTGACGGTTTCGTTGATCGCGGTGTTGATTCCACTGCTCTTCATGGGCGATGTGGTGGGGAGGCTGTTCCGGGAATTCGCGGTAACGCTGGCGGTGACGATCATTGTGTCCGCCGTGGTTTCACTGACACTGACGCCAATGATGGCCTCGCGTATCCTGCGCCACGATCCGGAAGAACAGCAGAGCCGCTTCTATCGTGCTTCCGAACACGTTTTTAAGAGCATGATCGACTTTTATGGGCGCACATTGAGGGTCGTGCTTCGTTACCAGACCATCACCCTACTCGTCGCCCTCGGCACGCTCGTACTCACTGTGTTTCTGTACATCATCATCCCCAAAGGATTTTTCCCCGTGCAGGATACGGGAATCATTCAGGGCATTTCGCAAGCCTCGCCAACGATTGGCTACAAGGCCATGGCTGAAAAACAGCAAGAACTGGCCAACGTGATTCTCCAGGACCCCGCAGTCGAGAGCCTTTCGTCATTCATCGGCGCGGATGGAACCAACATCACCGGCAACAGCGGCAGAATGTCGATCAATCTCAAGCCGCTGGATCAGCGCAAATTGAACGCCTCCGATGTGATTCGCAGGTTGCAATCGAAACTTCAGAATGTGCAAGGGATTCAGCTGTTTATGCAGCCGGTCCAGAACATCACCGTGGACGATCGTGTCAGCCGTACGCAGTATCAGTACACCTTGGAGGATCCGGATCCGAACGAACTGGCGGAATGGACGAACCGTTTCGTCGACAAACTCAAACAGTTGCCGGAGTTGGAAGATGTCGCCACAGACCAGCAGCCTGGTGGTCTGGCCGTAGCGCTGGACATCGACCGTCCCACCGCTTCCCGGCTGGGAATCGCGCCGACCACTATCGACAACACGTTGTACGACGCCTTTGGCCAGCGGCAAATCAACACGATGTACACGCAGTTGAATCAGTATCATGTGATCCTGGAGGCCCAGCCACAGTTCCAGGTGGATCCCGATAAGCTCAACAAACTCTACATTCGCTCCAACTCCGCCTCCGGAACCACGGGTGCCGCGGCGAGTTCTACCAGCAATGGTTCCACGTCTGCCGGTTCCAATGCGCTCACGACGACTCCGCTGTACACGCCATCCGCGCAAACTCTGGGCCCCCCCGCGACCGTGCTTACTCCGGGTACTTCGACGTCCACTTCGAGCAAGGGTGCTAGCTCTGCGGGCCCGACCAGTTCGCAGCCAAGCAGCGCGGTGCCGCTTGGCGCGTTTCTCCATTTCGGCACGCAGACGGCGCCACTGTCCATCGCCCATCAGGGCCAGTTCCCGGCCATCACCGTGTCTTTCAATCTGGGGCCCAACGCCGCCCTTGGCGAGGCAATCACGGCAGTCACAAAGGCGCAGAAGGACTTGCACATGCCGAAGAGCGTGCAGGCGGATTTCCAGGGAACCGCGGCCTCGTTTCGAAATTCACTTTCCAACATGCCGCTCTTGATTCTTGCGGCGCTCGTGACCGTCTACATTGTGCTGGGCGTGCTTTACGAAAGTTTCATTCACCCCGTCACGATTCTTTCCACTCTGCCCTCGGCGGGCGTTGGCGCATTCCTGGCGCTGATTCTGTTCAAGCAGGACCTCAGCGTCGTGGCCATCATTGGCCTAGTGCTGCTGATCGGTATCGTCAAGAAAAACGGCATCATGATGGTGGACTTCGCGTTGGAGGCGGAGCGCCAGCACGGGAAGAGTCCGACGGATGCGATCTACGAAGCCTGCCTGCTGCGTTTTCGTCCCATTATGATGACCACCATGGCCGCGTTGCTTGGCGGATTACCTTTGGCTCTAGGTACTGGCTTTGGTTCCGAGTTGCGCCGACCGCTGGGCATCGCCATGGTGGGAGGGCTGTTAGTCAGCCAGGTGCTCACCCTCTACACCACTCCGGTCATTTACATCTTTTTCGACAGTTTGGCGCATCGTTTCGTGCGTGGCGAACGGCGCCGTCCCGGTGACGAACCTCTCCCCGCGGAACATTCATGAACGTATCGCGCCAATTTATCTTTCGCCCGGTCGCCACCACCTTGCTGACCACGGCCATCGCCATCGCCGGTGCGATTGCTTATAAAGTGCTTCCGGTTTCTCCGCTGCCACAGGTGGATTTTCCCACCATCTCCGTGGGCGCCAGCCTGCCCGGCGCCAGCGCGGAAATCATGGCATCTTCCATCGCTACGCCTCTGGAACGTCAGTTCGGCCACATTGCCGGAGTTACGGAAATGACCTCCGCCAGCAGCTTGGGAACGACTGCCATCACCATTCAATTTGATCTCAGCCGCAACATTGATGGAGCAGCGCGGGATGTCGAGGCAGCTATCAATGCGGCGCGCACCTATTTACCTTCGAATCTGCCCTCGAATCCGACTTACCGAAAAGTGAATCCCGCCGACGCTCCGATCATGATTCTGTGCATGACCTCGGATAAATATGGCCCGGACAAGCTTTATGACGAGGCCTCTACGGTCGTGCAGCAGAAACTTTCGCAACTGCAGGGTGTGGGCCAAGTATCGGTTGGCGGCGGAGCCCTACCCTCCGTGCGCGTCGAAGTAAATCCCACGAAGCTCTACAGCATGGGACTCACGATGGCCAACGTGCAATCCGTGCTGCGCCTGCAGAACTCCGCTCTCGCCCGCGGCCAGATCACCGACGGGATTACCACGGCCGATATCGTTGCCAATGGCCAAATCTCTCATGCCGACGATTACAAGCCGCTCATCATCGGCTACCACCAGGGCGCGGCCGTCCGCCTGGACCAGGTCGCCGATGTCATCGATTCCGTCCAGAACCTCCGCGTCGCGGGCTACTTCAACGGCAAGCGTGCCATCGTGCTCATCATTTTTCGTCAGCCCGGAGCAAACATCATTGACACCGTGGACGGAATCCGCGCCGAGTTGCCGTCTATCCAGGCGTCCATCCCTCGCGGAATGGACATGACGGTCATGCTCGACCGCACCACCACCATTCGCGCTTCGGTGTCGGACGTCGAGCGCACGTTGATTTTCTCGATCCTGCTGGTCATTTTCGTGGTGTTCGTCTTCCTGCGCAATGGCCGGGCCACGCTGATTCCCGCCGTGGCTGTTCCCGTTTCCCTCGTCGGTACCTTTGCCGTGATGTATCTCTGCGGATACAGCCTCGACAATCTTTCGCTGATGGCTCTGACCATCGCGACCGGCTTCGTTGTGGACGACGCCATCGTGGTCATGGAGAACATCACGCGCCATCTCGAGGATGGCATGCCGCCCTTCGCCGCAGCCCTGAAAGGGGCTCAGGAGATCGGCTTCACGGTGCTGTCCATCAGTATTTCGTTGATTGCTGTTTTCATTCCGCTGCTGCTGATGGGAGGAATCGTCGGCCGTTTATTCCGCGAATTCGCCATCACACTGTCCACGGCGATTCTTGTCTCCATGGTGATTTCACTGACCACCACTCCGATGATGTGCGCGCACTTACTGAAGCGGCAGCACACCGAAAAGCACGGGCGTTTGTATATGGCCACGGAGCGCTTTTTCGAGCGCATTCTTGACTTGTACCGGCATACCTTGCAGTGGGTGTTGGATAATTCGCTTCTGACGCTGACGGTGCTCATCCTGACCATTGCGCTGAACGTCGTGATTGTCATAAAGATTCCCAAGGGCTTTTTCCCACAGCAAGATACCGGATCGCTGGGCGGGGCCGCGCAAGGCCCGCAGGACGCTTCCTTCGCGTCCATGAACGATTCCATCCGCAAGATCACCGCGGTAATTCAGAAAGATTCCGCGGTGCAAAACGTGATTGTGTTTACCGGCGGCGGTGGCGCTACCAACACCGGCAACGTTTTTATCGCGCTCAAGCCGCTGAATGAGCGCAAAATCGGCGCGCCGGCCATCATCAACCGTCTTCGTCCCCAACTGAACAAACTGCTGGCGGCCTCCGCGTTTCTTCAGGCGTCGCAAGACCTGCGCATCGGCGGGCGCAACACTGCTGCTCTTTATCAGTACACTATCCAATCGGACACTGTGACGGATTTGGCCACCTGGGGACCCCGCTTATTGGCGGAGATGAAACGTCTGCCGGGTTTGCAAGATGTGAATAGCGATCAGCAAAACGGCGGCTTAAATGTTTTGTTGAACTACGATCGCATCGCGGCGGCCCGGCTGGGCCAGACAGCGCAATCACTGGACAACGAGATTTATAGTTCCTTTGGGCAATCCGAAACTTCGATTATCTACACGCAACTCAACCAATATTATGTCGTGCTCGAAGTCGACCCGCAGTACTCGCAATCTCCTGAGGATCTGAAAGCCGTGTACTTCCATCCCACGGGGTCCAGCAGCGTGACCGCGGCAGGCAACGCGCCTCTGAACGCGCTTTCTACCAACCAGGCAAACACCATTCCTCTCGCGATCAATCACACTGGTTTGTTCCCCTCCGTTACCGTCTCTTTCAACTTGGCTCCTGGCGTTTCCTTGAGCCAGGCCACGCTAGCCATCGAGCAACTAAAACAACGCATGGGTGTGCCCACTACGGTGCGAGGTTTCTTCGCGGGGACCTTGCTGGCCTATCAGCAATCGCTGAGCACGGAACCCATCCTCGTCCTAACCGCGCTGCTGGCTGTCTACATTGTTCTGGGAATTCTGTACGAGAGCCTGGTCCACCCGCTCACGATTATTTCCACGCTACCCTCGGCCAGCGTCGGCGCCATGCTCGCACTGATGATCTTCAAGGAAGACTTGAACGTTATTTCCATCATCGGCATCGTGCTGCTCATCGGCATCGTAAAGAAGAATGCCATCATGATGATTGATTTCGCGCTGCAAGCGGAACGCGAAGGCGGCCAGACCACACGCGACGCGATTTTCGAGGCGTGCATGCTGCGCTTTCGCCCGATTCTTATGACCACCATGGCCGCCTTGTTTGGCGCACTGCCGCTGGCGTTTGGCACCGGCACAGGCTCGGAACTGCGCCGTCCTTTGGGCATTACCATCGTCGGGGGCTTGATCATGAGCCAGTTGCTCACCCTTTACACCACTCCGGTCATCTATTTGATGCTCGACCGTCTGCGTCTTCGAATGTTGGGCAAACAACGCGACACATTTCATGCGGGCGGCGCCTCGGCGCCCTCAGCTGCGGATTAGTAAGGATGGATTCACTATGAGGAAAAGGAACTTCACGATTGCGACAGCTCCCGCACTTGCTGTTTTGCTCGGGGGTTGCGTGGTGGGACCGAAATATCATCAGCCTGCGGCGACCGTGCAGGCGCCACCGCCCGAATACAAGGAAATTCCTTCGCCCGGTCAAGATTGGGGTCCATGGAAGGCGGCGCAGCCACAGGACGCGATGTTGCGCGGCAAGTGGTGGGAGATTTACAACGATCCGGAACTCAATTCGCTGGAAGAGCAGTTGAACGTCAACAACCAGAACATCAAGCAGGCGTATGAAAATTACATGGAGGCGCGCACGTTGGTCACCCAGGCGCGTTCACAGCTATACCCCACCGTGGGGACCACGCCGTCGTACCAGGCGGCTCATGGCTCCGCAAACCTGAAGAATACCATCGGCAGCGGCGGCACCACCGGCAGCGGAACTACCACCCTGTACAATATTCCCTTCCAAGCGTCTTGGGAGCCCGATCTCTGGGGCAGAGTCCGCAACACCATCCATGAGTATCAATACAGCGCCCAACTGAGTGCCGCCGACCTGGAAAATGTGCGACTCACTGCGCAAGCCAGCTTGGCTGCTTACTTTTTCGAACTGCGCGGCCAGGACGCGCTGCAAAAAGTCTTCGCAGAGACCATCGAGGCCGACCAAAGATCCCTGGAGCTTACCCGCGCTCGCTACGAAACCGGCGTGGACACCCTGATTTCCGTGGCCGAGGCGGAGAATGCCCTGGAAAATGCCGAGTCCGCCGCCACCAATCTCGGGGTTGCTCGCGCTCAGTATGAACATGCCATTGCCGTGCTGATCGGCACCACGCCGTCAACTTTTGCCATGGTCGTGAAGCCGCTGGACACTGCTTCTCCTCCCGTTCCGGTCGGGCTGCCCTCGCAATTGCTGGAACGGCGCCCGGACATCGCCGCTTCCGAGCGTAGCATGGCGGCCGCGAATGCCCAGATCGGAATCGCCACCGCGGCCTTCTATCCCACGGTAACCCTCAGCGCAGGCGGCGGCTTTGAAAGCTCGTCGATTACAGATTTGCTGACTTGGCCCAGCCGTTTCTGGTCGGTGGGTCCCAGCGTCTCGGAGACCATTTTCGATGCGGGTTTACGGCGCGCTACCGTGAATCAATATGTCGCCGTTTACAATGCCGACGTGGCCGGCTACCGGCAGACGGTGCTGACGGCGTTTCAACAAGTGGAAGACAATCTGGCAGCGGAACGCATCTACTCCAAACAAATCGAGCAGCAGAAATTGGCTGTGGCCTCGGCGCAAAAATACCTGGAACTAGCCATGGCGCGCTATGAAACCGGCGTAGATCAGTACTTGAATGTTCTGGTAGCGCAAACGACCCTGCTTTCCGACCAGCAGCAACTTGCGGAGTTGCGCACTAACTCCATGACTGCCTCCGTACAGTTGATCGAGGCGCTCGGCGGGGGCTGGGATATTTCGCAACTTCCTACCCCGAGCCAGGTCTCGCAGAAAGTCACAAAATCGCAAATCGAATCTGAGAACCAGCCTGCGAGCGCAACGCAACCATAGACGGAGGCATCGCACCTAGAAACCTTGGCTCCCCGTTACCCAATCTGAAAACCTGTTAACCTCAAAAAGGACAGGTTAGAGCTACTCTAAATCCGCTATGTTTCTTTCCATAAAAAACGGGCTTATTCTGTTGATCATCGTCATCGTTCTGAGTGTTCCGTTTCTCGCGAAAACTCGGCATGCCAAATCAGTAGACACCGCTAACCATGCGGCTTTGGAACTGAAAGTACCTTCCACATTCCGGTTTGTTGATTTCGGCGATACCCGCTTCCATGATCCGTCAGACACCCAGCCCGCTAATCCGGCCATTCGCCGCGCTCTGGTCGCTGCCATCACGAAAGAGAATCCTGCATTCATCTCCATCGGCGGGGACATCGTTTACAACGGTTACGACAAGAACGACTGGAAAGTATACGATTCGGAAACGGCTCCCTGGCGCGAACATAAGATTCCGGTGTTTCCCGCGATTGGCAATCACGACCTGCATGGCGACCTTCAAGTGGCATTAGGGAATTACTTCGCGCGATTTCCCGAGCTGCAAGACAGCCGATTTTATTCCGTCAGCATTGGCAACAGCCTCATGCTTGCCCTCGACAGCTCCCTGGACGAAACCGCCGGGCCGCAGGCTGATTGGCTTCGCGCACAACTCGATCACCTCGCCCCTTCGGTGAATTTTGTGTTCCTGGTCTTTCATCATCCCCCGTATACAAGTTCTTCCGATGAGAACAAAGCTCTCGGAGGTGGACACTCTGCGCGCCCCGCAGAGCAAGCCCTTGCCAAGGTCCTGGAAGAGAAGCAAGCGCATGCGCGAGCGCGCTTCGTGGTCTTCAACGGCCACGTCCACAACTACGAACGCCACGAGCACGGAGGGGTCACTTACTTCGTGACCGGCGGTGGAGGTGCCCATCCGTATCCCATCACGCGAAAGGCGGACGATCTTTATAAAGGCGGTGGAGTGAATTACCACTATTTGTTGGCCGAGGTGGATCACAATCGGCTGACCATTACCATGCACCGGGTTGAAATAAACGACGGCAAGGAAATTTGGTCCGAGCCCGATTCCGTGACGATTATCGCTCCGGTTGCGCTACCAGCGGCGGCGGATTGACCTTTATTCCGTCAAAACAATTTGCCGTATGATACGGGCATGCGCCTGTTGCTCGTAGAGGATGATTCCCGGATTGCGCGGTTCGTAGCCCGCGGCTTGCAGGAGCAGGCCTACGCCGTCGATGTTGTGGGCGATGGTGATGATGCACTTTACCAGGTGGAAATCAACGACTACGATTTGGTTATTCTCGATGTACTGATTCCGGGAAAAGACGGCTTCGCCACCTGTCGCGGTATCCGCGATCTCGGCAAGCGCATGCCGGTCCTGATGCTCACCGCGCGCGATGCTGTGGATGATCGAATTCGCGGGCTGGATTCCGGCGCCGACGACTATCTCACCAAACCGTTTGAATTTGGTGAACTGCTGGCCCGCTTGCGCGCGCTTTTACGTCGTCCGCGGGAGTTGCGTCCTGCACAGATTCGTGTTGGCGACCTGGAACTCGACACCGCTTCGCAAACCGCCAAACTCGGTCACCGGGAGATTCCGCTTACGGCGAAAGAGTATGCGCTGCTCGAATTTTTGGCGCGCAATGCGAATCGCGTGATTGGGCGCTCGGAAATTGCCGAACACGTCTGGGACGAATCGTTCGATCCTTTCTCCAATCTTATCGAAGTATATGTCAACCGGCTGCGCCGCAAACTCGCTGACGAGAATGGACAAGCACTGCTGCAGACGCGCCGCGGCAGCGGTTATATTCTGTGTGCTCCGCCGGAGCCTGCCAGGCCCGCACCAGAATCGTCGCCCGCCACACGCAAATCCGACAATTCCGCGCGCCATCCGAGAAAGCCGCATGCTTGATTCCGTTCGCGTGCGTTTGACGCTGTGGTACAGCCTGGTCCTCGCCTTTGTTTTGATTTGCCTCGCGGTGCTGACCTATTTTTTGTATGGGCACAACGCGGCACAGCGAACTGACAGCGATATCGCGCAACTCTCCGACGCGTTTATCACCACCTTTAATGCGGAAATTGCGGATGAGAACGGCCCGGATGCCGTGAAAAAGGCTGCTTCCGAGGCCATGCTGGAGCACCGTTTCCGCGACACCTATTTTGTTCTGCTCGACGATTCGGGGCACGTTGTGCAGAGTTCCAATGGCTTGCCGAATATGGGGAATTCACGAACACAATTGACCAGCGACTTTTTTTACTCCCATCCTTTCCAATCGTTTCTCGCCGATCCTGCTCGCCCTCGTGAACTTCACACCCTTCACGGCGGAAGAGATGGATTGCGCGCGTTCGCGCGGACCGTTTCCTCTGGCAGACACGACTACGCACTGGTGGTGCTGCAATCCCTTCACGCGCAAAAAGAGTTGATGGAAGAGATTCGCAACACCTTTTTATGGGCCATTCCCATTGCTTTGCTGCTCTCCGCCTTTGGCGGCTACTTTTTGGCCCACAAGAGCCTCGCGCCCATAGCCTCCATGGCCTCACAGGCTCGCGGCATGGGCGCCGCCAATCTGCACCAGCGTTTAGCGGTGGCTAATGAACGGGATGAGTTGGGCCAACTGGCGAAAACCTTCAATCAATTACTGGAGCGCCTGGAAAACTCCTTCGAGCAACAACGGCGCTTCATGGCAGACGCCTCGCACGAACTCCGCACGCCCGTGGCAATTCTGCGCGGTGAAGCGGAGGTTACGCTGTCGCAAGCGGAGCGCTCGCCGCAGGAGTACCGGCAGACGCTGGCGGTTCTCCGAGAGGAATCCCAACGCTTGGCGCACATCATCGAAGACCTTTTCACCTTGGCGCGTGCAGATGCTGGCCAGTATCCCTTGACGCTTCGCGAAGTCTATCTTGATGAAGTCGCCGCGGAAGCGCTGGTGCGCGCGCGATCTCTTGCCCTTCCCAAGCGCATTAAGCTCACCTCCACAATTGAGCCGGATCTGCCGGTGCTGGGGGATGAGGCCTTGCTCGCTCGAATGCTGCTCAATTTGTTGGACAATGCCATAAAATACTCCCCACCGGACAGCGTGGTCGTGCTCTCTTGCCGTGGCGAAGGGGAGCAGTATGTGGTTAGCGTCTCCGATAATGGACCCGGCATTCCCGCGGAATTGCAGCCCCGGATTTTTGAGCGCTTCTTTCGCGCAGACAAGGCCCGCTCGCGTTCCGACCGCGAAACCGGCGGTGCCGGACTGGGACTCTCCATAGCCCGCTGGATTGCCGAAGCACACCAAGGGCAGTTAGTTCTCACCCATTCGGATAATTCCGGCTCCACGTTCACCGCCACTTTTCCTGCGCGACCCCGCGTTTGGCCCCTGCACTGATTAATCCTGGATTTATCTCGCTGCCGCTAACCTGAAAACGAATCGCGGCGCCCCGTCTGCGATCAACAGACGTTAGGTGTTTCCGGAGGCTTTTATGAAACATCGTGTCATAACATTCACCGCTGCGGCACTGCTGGCGCTGGGCCTTTCTGCGCAACTGGCCACCCAAAGCGACGCGCCGAAGAAATTGAATCTTCCCGCTAGCTTGAAGTCGCGAGCCAAGATTTCGATCGAGGACGCCCGTGCCATCGCGCTCAAGAAAGTCCCGGGTGTTATCAAGGAAGAAGAGCTCGAGAAAGAGAACGGCAAGCTCGTTTATTCCTTCGATGTGCAAGCCAGCGGTCAAAAAGACATCACCGAAGTTCAGGTGAGTGCGATTGACGGCTCCATTGTCAGCGTCGAGAAGGAAGACGCTGCCAGCGAGGCCAAGGAAAAGAAACAAGAGGCCTCATGGCCAAAACCCTAGTACCCTGCCAACCGTTAGGTCATCCACGATTTGTGAGTTAAGAGAACTGCCTTGAACACGAAAATTTTCTTTCTAGCCAGCGCAACCCTCGCCGCAATCTGCTTCTGCGCCACAGAGTCTTCCTGTGTGGCGCAGGAGGCGGACACTCCGGCCCCGCAAATTTCCAATTCTCCGCAGGCCGCGCGTCCGCAACCACCGCCAGCTGCGCCTGCCAGGGCGCCGCTGCGCCTTACGTTGCAAGACGCTCTGGCTCTGGCGCGGAAAAACGAACCCACATACCATTCAGCGGTCACGGCGGCGGGGATCGCCAGCGAAGATCGCAACTTGTCCCGCGATGCGCTATTACCCAGCGCGAGTTTCACCACTTCCGATCTGTACACCCAGCCGAACAACAGCATCTACCGTGTGCGGTATATCGCCAACAACGCTCCCCACGAATATGTCAGCCAGGGCAACGTCCATGAAGTGCTCGACGCCGCAGCTTTCGCCTCTTATCGCCGGGCCGCCGCTCTTGCCGCGGCCGCGAAGGCCCAGGCGGAAATTGCCGGCCGCGGTCTCATTGTGACCGTCGTGCAGAACTACTTCAATGTGGCCGCCGCGGAGCAGAAGCTCACCACTGCCAAGCGCGCCGCGGACGAAGGCGACAGATTTTTGAAACTCACGCAAGATCTCGAAAAGGGAGGGGAAGTAGCGCATTCCGACGTGATTAAGGCCGAACTTCAAACACAGGATCGTCATCGTCAGCTTTCAGAAGCGCAGCTAGCCTTCTCCAACGCGAGGCTCGATCTCTCTGTGCTGCTATTTCCTGACTTCAACGATAATTTTGAACTGGCTGACGACCTTCACTCCAACGTTCCCCTTCCTCCCCGCCCTGAGTTCGAAGCGCAGGCTGCCCACGAAAATCCGGAAATTCGTTCTGCTTTGGCGGCTGTTCAAGCCGCCGGTCAGGAAGTGATCGCAGCCCGCGCGGGCTATCTTCCATCCGTCACTTTGGATTATTGGTACGGTATCGACGCCGAACGCTATGCGACTTATACTCCTGCCACTTCGCCGGAAACCGGAAGATACCCAAACCTCGGGTCCTCCGCGCTGGCTGCTCTTACGCTTCCTCTTTGGAACTGGGGCGCTACGCAAAGCCGTGTCAAGCAAGCCCAGTTGAATCGCGATCAAACCAAGTTGGAGCTTTCTTATGCGCAACGCAAACTGCTGGCGGAGATGCGCTCACTCTATGCCGAAGCAGAAACGGCCTTGAATGAACTCGCCGGTTTGCAGCGGTCTGCCGAATTGGCGGCCGACAGCCTCCGCCTCACCACGTTGCGCTACAAAGACGGGGAAGCCACGGTACTTGAAGTCGTCGATGCGCAAAGTACCTTCGCCGCGACCAATGCCAATTATCAAGACGGGGCCCTGCGCTATCGCGTTGCCTTGGCCAATCTCCAAACGCTTACAGGGGTGCTGACAACTCCATGAATCGCCGAAAAAGGTTCTCTGTGAACAGTTTGTGCCTGGAATTGTGTTTCGTGCTTCTGCCACTGGGCGCGGTGGCGCTGCTGCAAGGCTGTGGAGCAGCGGAAAAGGAACCAGAGCCCGTGGTGCCCGTGCAAGTGATGCCCGCCCAGCGAGCGCCAATCTCGGAAACCATTTCCGCAGATGCGGTGATTTTCCCACTGCAGCAGGCGGTGATCGCTCCGAAAATCACTTCCACAGTCAAGAAATTCTACGTGCAACGCGGTGCGCACGTGAAGCAGGGACAGCTCCTCGCGGACTTGGAACACGCCGACCTTGCCGGTGCCGCGGAGCAGAGCAAGGGCGAATACGAACAGGCCCAAGCGGGTTATGCCACCACCACCGAGGTTAGCCTGCCGCAGCAGATTCAAAAAGCCGAACTCGACGCCGTGGCTGCTAAAGATGCATTCGAGGCACAGAAGAAGGTATACGACGCGCGCAAGGAACTCTTCGATCAGGGCGCTCTACCGAGGCGCGATCTCGATAGCGCAGAGGTTGCCTTGGTTCAGGCGCGCAGCCAGAACGAGCAGGCGCAAAAGCAGCTCGCCGACCTCAATCGAGTCGGCAAGCAACAGGGGCTGAAGTCTGCTTCCGGACAGCTCTCGGCGGCGAAAGGGAAATACCTCAACGCGGAGGCGATGCTGAGCTATTCGGAGATTCGCAGTCCCTTCGACGGAGTGGTCACCGACCGCCCACTGTTTGACGGCGAACTGGCCACCGCGAACCAGCCCATCTTGACGGTGATGAATATCTCGAAGCTGATTGCTAAAGCACATATCCCGGAAAGCGAAGCCTCGCAATTGAAAGTCGGCGACGCAGCCGAACTCGAAGCGCCAGGCGTGGACGAACCGGTGAAAGGGCGAGTGACACTGATCAGTCCGGCCCTTGATCCGAGCAGCACCACCATTGAGGCTTGGGTGGAAGCCATAAAACCTAGCCCGGCGCTCAAACCAGGTATGAACGTCTCCATCGAAGTAACCGCGAAGAGTGTAAAGGATGCCCTCGTCGTGCCCGCTTCCGCCGTTTTCAAAACGCCGGACGGCGTGGACTATGTCATGCTCGCTGGCTCCGATAACAAGGCCCACCAAACCCCTGTGAAGGTTGGCATTCGCACGAAAGAGAATGTGGAGATTCTCTCCGGCCTCAAGCCAAACGATTCCGTTATTACTGTCGGCGGCTATGCGTTGCCGGACAACACCAAAATCACGATCGAAGCGGCTCCGGCCGCGGAGGGCGCCGCAACGAAGGACTCTGCCGATAAAAATAAAGAGGAACAGCCAGTCTCCAAGCCTGCTGCAAAACCTGCCCCGCCGGCGAAGGGCAAGGAGTAGCCCGGCATGGACCAAAGGCCCGACCAAGGAGCCTCGCCCGAAGGGAGTCACGAAAAGGAGCATCTTCCTTGGTTTCGGCGCTTTTCCCATCCGATTCTCTTTCTGATCATTACACTCGCGATTGCGGGCGCGTACGCGGCGTTCAACATTCCGATTGGCGTGTTTCCCAGCACCGATTTCCCGCGCATCGTCATTGGTGTGGATAACGGCGTTATGCCGATTGACCAGATGCTGGTGACCATCACGCGGCCCATCGAAGAGGCGGTCAACAGTGTCCCGGGGCTACAAAAGGTTCAGTCCGTCACCAGTCGCGGCTCCGCCGAAGTGGATCTCTTCTTCGACTGGAACTCCGACATGATCCTGACGCTCCAGCGCGTGGATGCCGTCGCGGCCCGCGTGCAGGCAGAACTGCCCCCCACCGCGAAAATTGAAACCCGCCGTATGACCTTCGCCGGTTTCCCCATCATCGGCTACAGCCTCACCTCCGACACCGTTCCGCAGAGTCGCCTCTGGGAGATCGCCACCTACGACCTGAAGCCGCGTATGAACCGGCTTGATGGTGTGGCCAGCGTCGTGATTCAGGGTGGTCGCGTTCCCGAGTTCCAGGTGACCCCCGTTCCCGCGCGTCTCCACGCCTCCGGGATCACCGTGCAGGACATTCTGGATGCTATTCGTCGTACCAACCTGATTGACTCGCCCGGCTTGATCGAGCATGAGCATCAGCTCGTACTCGGATTAATCAGCGGCCAGGTCCGTGATCCCCAACAGATCGGCCAAATCGTCGTGAAAAATTCCTCCGCCGGAATCCCCATACGACTGGGCGATATTTCCACCATTACGCCATCGGTCGCGCCCACCTATACCATCGTCACCGCGAATGGAAAACCCGCCGTGCTTCTCAACGTGAACCGGCAACCGGAAAGCAACACACTCCAGGTGGCGAATGAGGTTCATGCGTTGATTCAGGAGCTTGCTCCCACTCTTCCTCCCGGCGTGCATCTGGAGCCCTTTTACGATCAGTCCACCCTCGTCCACGATTCCATCTCCAGCGTGCGTGACGCGGTCTTATTGGGGATCGTGCTCTCCTCCGTAATTCTGGTGCTATTCCTGCGAGACTGGGGAACCTCCTTCGTTGCTGGCATGGTCATTCCTGTCACCCTGCTGATCACTTTCATCGTTCTGAAAGCCACCGGCCAAACCTTCAACCTGATGACGCTTGGCGGTCTCGCCGCCGCGGTCGGCCTGGTGATTGACGACGCTATCGTCGTTCTCGAAAACATTGTGCTGCACCGCGACGCCGGGCAGGGCCGTTTTCAGGCTATCCGCAGCGCCTTGCAGGAACTTACGGTACCGCTCATCGGTTCGACCATCACTCCCATCGTGGTCTTCTTACCCTTGATCGCTATCACTGGCGTCACTGGCAGTTTCTTCCGCGCGCTCGCTGTTACTATGACGGTATCGCTGCTTACCTCCTTGCTGCTTGCCCTCACTTGGACCCCAACCCTTAGTCAATATTTTGTGCGCCGCAAAGAGAACGCCGAAGCAGCAGTAGTCTCCGAAGAAGGACTGGACATGGCCACGCTGCTTGCCGCAGAGGAAGCCCACCTCTCCGGTGTGTTTGGCCGAATTGTCAATTTCTACAGCCGAATGATGCAGGGGGTGCTCAAGCGCCCGTGGGTGCTGGTGGCGGGTTCTGCTCTGGTCATTGCCTTGGCGGGAGTGTGCTATTACTTTTTGCAGACGGGTTTGCTGCCGGAGATGGATGAAAACGGTTTCATCCTGGACTATTACACACCGCCGGGCAGCTCACTGGCGGAATCCAACCGCTTGCTCCTGCAAATTGAAGAGATTCTGAAAGCCACGCCCGAAGTCGAGAACACTTCACGCCGCACTGGTTTGCAATTGGGACCTGCAGCGGTTACGGAAGCTAACAACGGCGACTTCACCGTGAAACTCAAAAAGGACCGCAAGCGTGGGATCGATGAAATCACGAACGATATTCGCGAAAAAATTGAGGAATCGCAACCTGCTACCAAGGTGGAGTTTGTCCAACTCCTGCAAGACATGATTGGCGATCTGACCAGCCAACCCGAGCCCGTGGTGATCAAATTGTTCTCGCAGGATGGCAAGCTGCTGAACGACACTGCTCCCAAAGTCGGCGACGCCATTTCCAAAATTCACGGCGTGGTGGATGTGCTGAACGGCGTGGAAAACACGATCAGCGCCCCCACGGTCACCTATCAAGTCAATCCCAGTGTGGCGGCACGAGCTGGGTTCACTCCTGAGGAAGTGGCCGTAGACGCTTCCGCCGTTCTCGAGGGTGAGCCCGCAACGCCTCCGGTCATTCTCAACGATCGTTCCTACACCATCCGCGTACGCTTCTCAGAGGAAAATCGGTCTTCGCTTGATCACATGAGCAACACCTTGCTTACCAGCGCCACCGGCCATACCGCCACACTCGGTTCACTGGCCACCATCACCACCGATCCCGGTGAGACCGAAATTCGCCGCGAAAACCTGCAGCGACTGGTGCAAGTCACCGCCCGCTTTGAAGGCGTGGACTTCAGCAGTGGCATGGCGGCGGTGAAAAAGGCGGTCAACAAGGTGCACCTGCCGTCTTCCATCCGCGTTGAATATGGTGGCCTGTACGCCGAGCAGCAAAAGTCCTTCAAGGACTTGCTGGTAGTTCTGGTTCTTGCGCTGGTTCTCTTGTTTACTGTGTTGCTCTTCGAATTTCGCACCTTCGCCGCTCCCAGCGCCATCCTTGCCTCTGCCGTTCTTTCCACCTTCGGGGGCCTCTTGGCGCTCCTGGTGACCAACACCACCTTCAACGTGGCCTCATTCATGGGCATGATCATGGTGATCGGCATCGTTGCCAAAAACGGCATCTTGCTTCTCGACGCCGAACAACGTTTCCGGAACCTGGGCTTCGCCCCAAAGGAATCGATGATTCAAGCTGGGCGCCGACGTCTTCGCCCGATCGCCATGACCGCTTTGGCTACCGTCGCCGGCATGCTACCCCTGGCGCTAGCCATTGGCTCTGGCTCGCAAATGCTGCAGCCTCTTGCCATTACCGTAATCGGCGGATTGCTCAGCTCGATCGTACTCTCGCTTATTATGACCCCCACAATTCACTACTACTTGGACCGTGGGAAGTCCGTGGTGCCTGCGACTGACTCCGCTTTGTAATCGTCGATTAACAAAGTGTTCACACAGGACGAACTACCATGAGCTCAAGGAACTCCGCCATGCATGTATTGATCGTCGAAGACGAGCCCGAGATGGCTCATCTTCTCGCCAAGGGGTTGCGCGAGGAGCAGTTTGAGATCAGTCTTGCCAGCGATGGGCGGTCCGCACTGGAAAAATCCGCCGAAACCTGCTTCGACGTTATCCTGCTGGACGTCATGATGCCGCGCCTGAACGGGCTGGAAGTGGCCCGGTGCCTTCGCCACCGCCGGCAGGAAACTCCGGTTCTAATGCTCACCGCTCGCGACACGGTCACCGATATCATCAGCGGCTTAAACGCCGGCGCCGACGACTACCTCACCAAGCCATTCTCTTTTCTCGAACTGCTCGCGCGCATTAGGGCACTCGTCCGCCGTGGTGAAGCGCGCCGCAAAAATGTAATCGAAATCGCTGATCTGGTTCTGGACGTTACTGCCCTGCGGGTGTTTCGCAAGGGCCGGGAACTCCATCTCTCGCACACGGAGTATCGTTTGCTGGAGTTGTTGATGCGCAACACCGGGCGCGTGGTCTCTCGCCATGAAATCCTGAGCAATATTTGGGGGCGAGGGCGAGAAGTTACGGAGAACACTCTGGACGCCTTCGTGCGCCTGCTGCGCAAGAAAATCGACCAGGACTCCGAAGTGAAACTCATTCACACCCATCGCGGTTTCGGGTACTCCGCTGGCTTGGTCAACTCGCTGTGAAGCTCACCATCCGCGCTCGCCTCACACTGCTGTATTTCGTGGTATTGGCGGCCTCCTTCGTAGCCTTCTTCTGGATTTGCGATTTCGGATTCCGTCGCGGCATCGAAACCACGGTCAACGACGCTTCCCGCAGCAATCTCGAAATCGTGCAGCGCGTCCTCACTCTTTCCGGTTCAAAAGGAACACCCAAAGTTCAGAAAGAACTCGGAGAGCTCGCCGATCTTTGGGCGAACGGTGCGATTTTCCAAGTTTCAGAGGGCACAGATTCGTGGCTCTACCGTTCACCCCGTTTTCTTCTGTCGCAAGCACCGCTTCCGCCGCCACCGGCTAGCGGCGTGTCGTTCCGCACCACCAATCTGGACAGCCAGCAGTATCGGATCGCGCAGAAAACTGCCGCTATCGAAGGGCAGTTGTTTCATATCAGCGCGGCGGTGCCCACGGAACCCTTCGATCAAGCTCTGGATCGCTTCCGCCTGATTGAAAAGCGCTTCTTGCCCCTGTTGGTCATTCTCGCTTCCTTGCTCGGCTACTGGCTCAGCGGCAGGGCGCTTGCTCCCGTGAATCGCATTATCGAATCCGCGGAGCAAATTGGCTTGCAGAATCTTTCGCAGCGGCTTCCGGTACCTAAAGCGGTTGACGAGTTACAGCGGCTTACAGTCACGCTGAATGCCATGCTCGAGCGCATCGAATCCTCGGTGAAGCGCATTCGTCAATTCACCGCGAACGCCTCGCATGATTTGCGCACGCCCCTGGCATTGATTCGCACTCACGCGGAGCTTGCCCTGCGCCGCCCTCGCAGCGAATGCGAATACCGTGATTCACTTTCGCGCATCCTCAGCGTCTCCGAAGAGACCACCCACCTCGTCGAATCTCTACTCACGTTGGCTCGTGCCGATGCGGGAGCCATGCATCTCCACGCGGCGGAGATGGACCTCACGCCCTTGCTCCGGAAGGTCGGTCATGAAGCGGCGACCCTTGCGCATTCCAAAGGTCTGTCCTTTTCCGCTCAGCTTCTGGATGAGCCATTGAGCGTTCTCGGCGACGCGGCGGGACTGGAGTGTCTCCTGCTTGCGGTCCTGGAGAATGCCGTCAAGTACACTCCCGCGAGTGGTTCGGTCCAATTCCGTTCTTCCTTAGCCCCCGGAAAAATCGAGCTGGAAATCGAAGACACTGGTATCGGAGTTTCCGCGGAGGATCTGCCGCGCATCTTTGATCGCTTCTATCGTGCAGACCAGGCGCGCTCGCGAAAAGTTCCGGGCTCGGGACTGGGCTTGTCTATCGCTCGTTGGATTGCCGAATCACACAAAGGCAGCATCGAGGCGCACAGTCAACTTGGAAGCGGATCGCTGTTTCGCGTCACATTGCCATTGCTGGTTGCCGCCGTGCCACCGAGCGGTACTGCGCAAGTAATTGATTCGCAAGCCGTTGTGATCTGAAAAGTCTTTCAGATGAAAATTCTTTCAGCCCTTTTTTAACCATTTATTTACAGATGTTCATCAGTACTTAAGCAGCGACTGGCCTAATGCCTTCAGCAGCAGACCTCATGGGTTGTTCTGAGAAACCAGTTTTGCAAGTTTCGCGCGAAGTGCAGTGACTGGGTTGCTCCCAGGTCTGCAAGGTGTAAACGTACATGACGCTCCAGGCCCCGTCATGTGCTGTTTTCAGCAGGACCGAACCACCACAACGTAGACGCTCCCTACGGTGCGATAGCGAGCGAGAACCGTAAACGCGGTCAGCAAACTTACAGGACAGACCTGTCCTTATCTGGAGGTAATACGGTTATGAACAGTTTCTTCCGCCCATTCACTCTAGTTCTCCTGACCGTGGCTTTTTTATTCCTTCCATCAGCCTGGGGGCAGAGCGGAAAAGGTTCCCTTACCGGCCATGTCACCGATTCAACCGGCAGCGTTTTGCAGGGTGCTGCCGTTGAACTGCAACCCGTTGGCAGCATTACGGCGACCGGTCCTGAGGGAGCGTACTACATTAACGATCTGACTCCCGGGACGTACACCCTCAGCATCAGCTACGTCGGATTCGCGACCTTTACCAAGGCGGTAACCATCACTGCCGCTCATACGGTTACCGTCGACGCACAGATGCAAGTCGCTTCCCAGAACGATCAGGTGATCGTAACCGCCGAGCGAGCGTCGGGCGAAGCAGAACAAGTCAATCGCCAGCGCACTGCCGACAATGTTATGCAGGTTCTGACCAACGAAGTGATTACCAGCCTTCCCAATGCCAATATTGCCGACGCGGTTGGGCGTTTACCGAGCGTCACGCTCGAGCGCGACGAGGGCGAGGGCAAGTATGTGCAGGTCCGCGGAACCGAACCACGGTTAACCAACGCAACGATCGATGGAGTCAACGTGCCTTCGCCGGAATCGGGTGTACGCCAGATCAAATTCGACGCCATTCCCTCGGACATCGTCGAGTCTGTCGAAATCAACAAAACCCTGCAGGCCAACATGGATGCCGACGGCATCGGCGGTTCCGTGAACCTGGTCACCAAAACCGCTACCGAGCGACCGACGATTAATATTTTCGGTCTCGGAGGAATAACCCCGATTGACTCAGGCCGCACGAACTACACGACCACCGCGACCGTAGGCAAGCGCTTCGGTTCCAGCAAGAAACTTGGCCTCTTGGGCGGTTTTTCCTATGACTACGAAGGCCGCGGTATTGACGACGTCGAGCCGGTGCCGGACATAAACAACTTTGGCACGCCCGCGCAACAACGATGGTTCGATGAAATGGACATCCGTGCCTATCAATATTATCGTACGCGCTATGGCGCCGCGGGAAGTGCCGACTATCAGCTCGGCAACGGCTCGAACATATACGTGCGCGGTTTGTACTCGCTGTTCCACAATTTCGGCGACCGCTGGGTCTACTCCCTCTTTGACAACACTCCGGGCACCAATCTGCTCGTCGGCAACGGCAATCCGCCGTCGCAAAATCCGCCGTCGTTCAATAACTCGATTCGCCGTCCGCGTTACACCATCGAAAACCTAGTGCTCGGCGGAAGGCACGAACTTACCAGCACTTGGTTCGCTTGGGACGTCTCCGGGTCGTTTGCCAGCGAGAATGACAATGGCTACGGCAGCGGTTCTTTCGGCGTACCCAACCCTTCCACTTATACGAGTCCTTGCACCTACGATCCTGCCGCCACAGGTAATTCGCTGCGCCCGCGGTGGTCGCAGGCTTGCTATAACGAGGCTTACAATCCGAACCTCATGTACTTGAACGACGTGAACATCAGCCGGGGCAAGACCGCGCAAACCAACATTCAGGCCGCCGGCGCTATGGGCAAGCGTTATCACATTGGTTCGCACTCGGCTACGTTCGAGATTGGCGGAAAATTTCGCAACGCTCACAAGTACGACCACAGCTATGCGGACGATTACGCAGTTCCCACAGACTCGAACGGGAACTATCTAAATCTCATTCCATTCACATCGTTCCCGAGCAACGTCCACAACCCAAACTACTACTATGGCAATACCACCTATCCACAGGGCCCTTTCGCGGATTATTACACTACCCAAGCGTATGCCTTCGCCCACCCTGACCAGTTCATTTTTACGACTGGCGCAGCAGGCGCTCCCAATTTTTATCAGTACATCGAACAGGTTTCCGCCGGATACGTGATGAACACCTTAGACTTCGGCAAGTTCCGGTTCATCGCGGGCCTCCGCGTGGAAGGAACCAATTTGGACACACTGTCTTGGGATAACCAGTCGAATAGCCTTTCATTCAAGGGCGGCGGCGACTACATCAACGTGCTACCCAGCGCTTCGCTACGCTATGCCTTGACCAGCAGTGACGATTTTCGTCTGGTCTTCAGCCGAGGACTGTCGCGTCCGGATCCCCAAGACATAGCGCAGTCGTTTTCGATTAGCGCACCCGCGGGAGGGGGCAAGGGGAGCATCAGCTTCGGAAACCCGGGTTTAAATGCGGAAACCGCTTATAATTACGACTTGTTGTACGAACACTACATGAACAATTTCGGTGCCATCCAAGCCGGGTTCTTCTTCAAGAGTCTCTATAGTCCAATCGTAAACACTTCCTATGAAGTCACAAACTATACTCCTCCCGCTCCCTACAACACCCCCGCTTATCAAGGTGACTACACCATCAGTCAGCCACTGAACGCGGGTGCTGCCCACCTCTTTGGTTTTGAAATCGCCTACTTGCAGCACTTTACCGAGCTTCCAGGATGGCTCAGCGGTCTGGGCCTTTCGGCGAACTATAGCTATACGGATTCTGGCACCGAAGGGCTCCCAGGACGCTCCGATCACCCCCATTTGCTGAGACAAGCGCCCAATACCTGGAACATCAGTCCGACCTACGACAAGGGCCGGTTCTCCTACCGGCTTGGGCTGAGCTACAATCAAGCGAATATCTACTCATATCAATTCCAAGACGGCACCGGCGGCTCCACTCCGACCCCCGGCGGCGTAAAAGGACCCTTCTCAGATACCTACTTCTACACGCACCTGCAACTGGATATGCAGGGCAGCGTGCGGCTCGAGAAGGGCTTCACTTTTGTTGCGTACATCCTTAATACCAACAATGAAGTGTTTGGCTTCTATAACGGCAGCAGCCAGTACTTGATCCAGCGCGAATACTACCAACCCACGTATGCGTTAGGCCTCCGCTGGTCGCCGCGCGAGAAATAATCCTCGCCTCGGAAAGGTTTGTAACACCCCACGGCCGGTGTGCACCTTGCTCGCAGTGTGTCCGCCGGCCGTTTCCCTGAATACTCGGCCTGAAAGAAATCTCAGGGGAAATTTAGGAGTCGTTTAAGAGCGGTCCGCTAGAGTTTGTGCCAGGAGAAAGCGATGAGAAAAATAGCGATATTAATGTGTGCAGTCTTGCCGCTGTTTGTGCTCGCGGCGTTTGCAGCAGTCAATTACCAGCTTTTGAAAAAGGTGAGTGTTCCCGGTACGGGCGGTTGGGACTACGTCACCGTCGACGCCGCCAATCGCCGCGTTTACCTTTCGCACTCCACGCAGGTGGATGTACTCGATGCCGACACGTTCGACTTGGTCGGCACCATCCCCAACACTCCGGGTGTGCACGGTATCGCCGTTGCGCCCGAAGCCGGCCGCGGTTACATCTCCGCCGGCAAAGCCGACTCCGTGGTTGCGTTTGACTTGAAGACCCTGAAGCCGCTAGGTGAAATTAAGGTCGGCAAGAAGCCGGACGCGATTATCTACGAGCCGCTGACCAAACGGATTTACGTCATGAACGGCGACAGCGACAATATCACCGTGTTGAATGCCGCTGACGGCGCCGTGGTCGGCACCATCGCGCTTGGGGGCGGCCCGGAGTTTGCCGTCTCCGATGGCAAAGGCAATCTGTACGTGAATCTCGAAGAGCAGAACGAGACTCTGCACATCGATGTGCACAGCATGACCGTCAAAGATCGTTGGGCGCTCGCGCCTTGCGCCACTCCCACCAGCCTCGCTATGGATCTGGACCATCGCCGCCTGTTCGTCGGATGCCGCAGCAAGCATTTTGCGGTGCTCAACGCTGATACCGGAAAAATCGTATTCACTGCTCCCATCGGAGATCGCGTGGATGCCGGCGCCTTTGATCCCAAAACCCGTCTCGCGTACGTCTCCACCGGGGACGGCAAGGTCTTCGTCTTTCACCAGGACTCACCCGACAAGTATTCCGTTGCCCAGGAAATCACCACCAAGGCAGGCGCGAAGACCATGGGTTTCGACCCCCAGACCGGGAATCTTTTCGTGCCTACCAATGAAAGCGGGTCGATGCAGGTTCTGGTGCTGTCTCCTAAATCGTAGACGACCACCGCCGAGTCGCTTCTCGCTCACTCTTCGTCCTCTGCTTCAAGGAACTCGCCCAAACGGTCAAGGCGTCGTTCCCACAGCGAACGGCGATCCTCAATCCAGCGCTCTGCCGCCGTTAATCCCGCAGGTTCCATGCGGCAAGTGCGCACGCGTCCCACTTTCTGCGTATGCACCAAACCGCTCTTCTCCAGAACCAGTAAATGCTGCACCACCGCCGCCAGCGTAATTTCCAGCGGCTTGGCCAGACTCGACACCGACAGCGGTCCGGTGCTCAACCTCTCCACGATGGCCCGGCGCGTGGGATCACCAAGGGCGTGAAAAACGCGATCCACAGCCCCTCGCTGACGAAGCATCCGCCGGCCCTTCAATGTGCGCCTGCTACCGCCGAACCTAGTTCCTTCGCCAGTTGGTCCAGCAGTTTACGCCACCCTTCTTCCCGAATTTGTGGACCATCCGCGCCTTTAAAAAATGCACCTTGTTCCGTGAAAAGCAGCTGAGTGCCTTTCTCGTTAGGCAGCAGTTCGATGGTGACTTGCGAAGAAGAGATACGCTGGTCTCCCACGCTCATGTTGTAGGAGATCACGATTCGCCGGTTCACCACGATGTCTCGATACACCGTATCGTTCGTGAAAGTCAGGCCGTCCTTCGTGCGACGGACTGTCCGCTCCACGCCTCCGACGCGAAAATCCATTTGGAATTCCTCGGTGGTGGTTTTCTCGCCTTGTCCAAACCAGCTGCGCTTCTTCCCGGAATCCGAAAAAGCCGCAAACACTCGTTCCGGAGTGGCCCCGTAACTGCGTTCGATTACAAAGGTGCTGTGGGTAACGGATCGTTCTTTCATGGTTGCTCCTGCCGTGATATTTAGTTTAGTAAGCACTTAAGTATGGTCTGGTACGTACCCGATTGTCAAGCGAATACTTAACTATTCCCGCGGTCCCTGCACCGTCGCCACCTCGCTTGTTGCCGGTCGAAACGGGACTGGCGATTCCGCGATCTTCGAGTACGTGCAAGGCAAGCCGCTGATTGATCACGGGCGTCGGTACCGCGTGTCGGGAGTTCGGCCTCCCCGGACGGAATGGCTAATCTCTCAGTTCGAAGACGGTGACGGGAGTCGTTGCCTGCCGGACGCCCCGACCAATATACTTGGCGTCATTCATGTGGGAGCTCACCTCAAGAACTGCGGCGTGGGGCGTATCAGCGCTAGGTAATAAGCAAGGGAAACGATGAATTGGAAAAAAGCGGCAGTTGTGTCGTGTATCTGTGTGGCGTTGGTAAGACTAGTCACGGCAACCGGGGGAGAACTGAACAGAGCGCAGACGGGAGCGGCGGCGGAGAGCAGCAAGCCGTTTTTCCCGGTCGCGGTGTGGTACAGCGGTGGAAAAGCTCGTGCGCCGATGCTGGAGCAAGTGAACGCGGACTCTGCGCGCCTGTGGAAAGAAGATCTGCTGAAGATCAAGGGACTGGGATTCAACACCGTCCGCACCTGGGTGGAATGGAATGTGGGTGAGCCGCGCGATGGCGAATATCACCTGGAGAATCTGGATTTACTTTTGAGCTTGGCCAATGAAGTTAGATTGCGGGTAATTGTACAGGTGTATGTGGACTCCGCACCGGAGTGGGTGGGCACGAAGTATCCCGACGGGCGGTATGCCGCGCAGGATGGCCAAGCAATTCCGTCGCAGGCGGCGCCGGGATTTTGCTTCGACAACACCAGTGTGCGAAAAGCAGTACTGGGATTTTTCCAGGAAGTGGCGCGACATGCCCAGAAGAGCACGGCATTTTACGGATGGGACTTGTGGAGCGAACCGGCAGCCTTGAACTGGGCGCGCGTTGGTTACAAGTCAGAGCCTATGTTCTGCTACTGCCCCGCGAGCATGCAACGGTTCCGGGAATGGCTGAAGAAGAAATATGGGACTCTGGAAAATTTGAACGTGGCGTGGCACCGCACTTTTACGGACTGGAACCAGGTGGAGCCGCCGCGCTATGGGACCATTCTCACCTACACGGATTTTATGGACTGGCGCGTCTACTACGGCTACAAATTAGCCGAAGACCTGAAGATGCGAAAGGATGCGGTGAGGGCCATCGATCCCGTTCACGTAGCAACTAGTCATGCGCCGAACCCTTCCCCGCTGGTGCGTACGTTGGCCGATCCCTACGATCCCACAGACGATTTTCTGATGAAGGACTCCATCGATTATTTTGGAACTAGTTTTTATCCCAAGTTGACGGCGGTGGAGCACAACTGGACCCTGAACCGGCGCGTCCTGGCGATGGATCTAACAGCGTCAATGACCGGCGGGCGAGGATTCTACGTGGGGGAGTTGCAGAGCGGATTCGGAGTGCATGGAACAACGATCGGGTCGGAAGTGACCGCCAGCGATTTGGAGATGTGGACATGGGGGATGGTCTCCCGCGGAGCTCGCGCCATCAATTACTACGCGTTTTATCCCATGAATGCAGGGTACGAAAGCGGCGGATACGGAATGATTCAACTCGACGGAACGCTTACGGAGCGCAGCAGGCGGGCGGGAGAGACAGCAAACCAGATCGCCGCGAACGCGGACTTGCTGCTGCAGTCGAAGCCCAAACGGGCAGAAGCCGCGATTGTCTTTAGTCCGTTGGTGCCGCTGCTGGGCGGCTACGACGAGGAAAACACGCGGAACGCAATGCATAAGGCACTGGCCGGCTATCACCGCATGTTTTTCGAGAGAAACCTTCCTGTGGAGGTGTTGAGTTCTCGGGAGCTGGCTGGGCGCGATCTGCAAAAATACAAGCTGATCGTGCTGCCCTATCCGTTGATGATGACGAATGACGAGGCCTCCGCACTGAAGATGTATGTGAATAACGGTGGGCATTTGTTCCTGGAGGCGCGGCCCGGGTGGGTAAATGAAGAGGGACACGCCGAGGCTGCGGTACCGGGATTTGGATGGACGGAAATGTGCGGTGCCAGGGAGAATTCGATCGCGCCAGCCCAGGAAGTCGCGGTGAAATGGGGCGACGCCGAATTTAAGGGCATGGCCTTCGTAGAACATTTTACGCTGCTGCATCAAAAGGCCCGGGTTGTGGCGACATTTGACGATGGCACTCCTGCGGCGATTGAAAACGCGTATGGAAAAGGAAGCGTAATCTTGATGGGTACATTTGCGGGCCAGGAGAACGAAGCGAAGCCCGTGAGAATGCATCCTCTAGGAGGACTTCTGGCGAAATGGGCGGGATTGACCACAGCCGACTTGAAGGCGCCGGAGTTGCTGGAACTGCGCGAGATGGAATCTCCCGCAGGGAAATTGGTGTTTTTCTTCAATCATGGCGAAAAGGATGGGCATGTGGAGTTCGCCGAGGAACTCGACCGACCGGCTGCGAGCGTGCGGGAAGTTGTGACCGGAGAAATGGCGAAGGTCGAAGGGAAGCGATTTTCGGTCAAGACCGAAGTGCCGGTGCAGACGGTACGGATTTACCGGATTGATTACTGAAGTTTGGACAGGAAACTACGGGAGGATACAGTGAGCGCGAATGCGTATCGAGAGCGGATTAGTGGAGTGCTTGGAAAAATGTGGGAAACGCAGGTGGGGAATATCGAAAAGGCCGCGGCGGCTATGGCCGAAACGATAGCGAATGGCGGCTTGGTGCACCTGTTCGGAAGCGGCCATTCGGTGCTGCCGGTGCAGGATATGTTTCCAAGATATGGAGCTTACCCGGGATTCCGTCCGTTGATGGATATGCGGCTGATGTGGACAAATGTGATTGGGAGCGGCGGCGCGAAAGGGCTCTTGTGGCTGGAGCGGAAAGAGGGCTACGCGCAAGTGCTGTTTGAGAACGAACCAATTCGTCGGGGAGATGTAATGATGGTCTTCTCCCATGGAGGATTAAACGCCGCAGGCATAGAAGTATTGATGGAAGCGCGGAAGCGAGGGCTGACCACCGTTGCTGTCACATCGCTCGACAATTACCGCAAGCGAGAGGCCATGCATTCCTCAGGGAAAAAACTGGCGGATGTAGCGGACATCATAATCGACAATTGCACACCTGCGGAAGATGCTTTGGTGTCGATTGAAGGATGGAAGGCCCCGGTGGCAGCCGGATCGACCGTGGCGTTCATCACCATCGCCATGTCGATCATCGCGCAGGTGGCCGCGAATCTAGCGGCTAAGGGACAAACACCACCTGTATTTGTCTCCCCCAATGTGCAGGGCATTCCTGCGGACAACACGAACCGCGTCTACGCGGAGTACGAGCAGCGCCTGAAAAGGTGAACCCTTGTGAAGATACCCGATCTTCTGCCCATCGAACGGATGGCCGGGCATCCGGAAGAAAAACGGCAATCATTTTCAAGGCGTGGTGAAAATGTAAAGGAGAAGGTGAAATGATCCCTTCAACAACGCGGCGCCGTTTCTTAACTTTCGCGAGTACCGGTGCGGTTGCTCTTTCGATGGAACCAAAATTCTTAGACGCCAAACAATTACCGGGCCAACCACCGAGCCAGAATTCCAACGGGCAAAGCAGGAACTTTTCCAACGTGATGGCCATCGCCGCTCATCCCGGCGACGCCTTTTTTGCCATGGGTGCTCCGGTCGCAGTCGCCACACATTTAGAAGGGCAAGGTTCGTTGCTCAGCCTGTCGTTAGGAGAGAAAGGCTCCCCCACAATTCCCGCGGAACGGTACGGATCTCTGCAACGGGAGGCTTCGCAAAAAGCAGCGGGTACTATCGGTGCGAAGGCCCTTTTTCTCCAGTATCCGGATGGAGAAATCCCAATCAATGAAGAGATAAAGTTCGCTGTCTGCGATTTGATTCGACAGTATAAGCCCACGACGATCGTGACGCATTGGAAAGGAAGTTGGCACAAGGACCATCGCGCCTGTTATGACATCGTCGACGATGCCATTTTCTATGCCGGCCTTCCCAGCCTGGTTCGCAAAGAGCCAGCTCACGGAATAAAGGACGTCTTTTATGCCGACAATTGGGAGGATGCCGCCGGCTTCACCGCGGACACCTATCTGGACATCACTTCCGTATTCGACAGTTGGTTGAACGCTTGCAGCGCCTTCCCCATGTGGCGTGGAGAAACGGGATTTCGCTACAACGATTACTATGGCAGCCTTGCCATTGCTCGGGGCTGTTTGAGCAATTTCAAACGCGCCGTCGCATTGATGTCCCCTGCGGAACAGCGAGTTCAGCACATTGGCACGCCATAGTCTCTCGAGGACCAATCGGGCGCGCAACGACCCACACTAAAGACGTCCAACTCGCGACGGCGGAAAAGGGGAAGCGTGGCAGAAACCATTCGACGGGGAATGCTATTCAGCGGAGCGGCCACAGGCATTTTTGTGTTTGGTATCGTAATGGCCGTGCTCGGGACGCTCTTCGGATTGCCGGAGATGCGCGCGCGGCTGAACATCAGCCTGGCGCAACAGGGTAATGTGTTTCTGTTGCTGTACTTGGGGATCCTGCTGGCGACGCTCGTTGCCGGGCCGGTGATTGATGCCTTTGGGAACAAACTGATTCTGGTGGTGTCGTCCGCACTCGTGGGGGCGGGCTTGGCGGGTCTCGCCTACGCGCATTCGTTTAGCGGAGCGGCGATGCCGGCAGTGCTGCTGGGTTTGGGCGGTGGGGGCCTAAACACCTCCACGAATGTTCTGGTCTCCGATTTATACGGCGAGCAACGCGGTCCAATGCTGAACTTGCTCGGGATTTTTTATGGCATTGGGGCCTTGTGCATTCCTTTACTGGCCGCCGCGATTGAAGGACATTTCGCGATTCTTGCCCAGTTACTGTTTTGTGCCGGGCTGGCAGGCGTGTGCGCGTTGTTATTCCTGGCGATGAGCTTTCCTCCAGCGGGCGGACCACAGAGCTTTTCTTGGCGTGAGGCTTTGCGCGTGGCGCGATATCCGGGCGTGCTTGTCTTGGGATTTTTACTGTTCTGCCAATCAGGGAATGAAGCGAGCATTGCTGGATGGACGTCAATCTACGTGGGCGCGGCGGGGCTCGGAGCGCGAACGGCCACGCTGATCTTGGCGGGATACTGGGCGGCGCTGATGGCAGGCAGGCTGGCGGCTTCGGGATTGTTGAAATTCGTAGGAAAACGACAGTTGGTATTGGCCAGTGGAATCGGAGCACTTGTGGGCGCGGCGATCGTGTTGACGAACCGCTCGGAAGGGATGCTGATACTGGGAGTGCTGGTGATCGGACTGTCGTACGCGGGTGTATTTCCTACGGCGCTGGCGATCGCCGGAGACGCATACCGAAAGATGGCTGGGACGGTGTTCGGATTGTTGTTCGCGATTGCTCTGGTGGGAGGGATGTCGTTTCCTTGGGCGGTTGGGCAGATTTCGCAGCACATGGGAGTGCGCTTTGGAATGGTAGTGCCTTTGGCGGGAGCGGCAGGCATATGCGTTCTGGCGTGGAGAACCTTGCGGAGTGAGAAATCTGTTGCAAATTTAGGAACATCGACATGAGTGCGCATCACATATTGGCGGTGGACTTGGGCGGAACAAAATTAGCGGCGGCGCTGGTGAACCGCACCGGGAAAATCTCGATCCAGAAGAGCGTGATTGTGGACAGCAGTTCCGCGCTGGCGCCAGTGGAGCAGATCCTGGACGCGGCCCAGGAACTGGCAGGCGGAAACCATCTTAGGGGAAGAATTGCCGCCGTGGGAGTGGCCATTCCGGGAATGGTGCGGCGCGACGGCACCGTGTGGGCGCCCAATTTGCCAGGATGGAAGAACATGGCGCTTGCGCGGCGATTGCAGCAAGCCTTGAGAGTGCCGGTTGTGGTGGAGAGCGACCGTAACGCCGCAGTGTTGGGAGAAGCGTGGCGCGGCGCAGCCCGAGGAAAGAGCGACACGATTGTGCTGGTGCTCGGAACGGGAATTGGCGCGGGAATTTTAAGTGGCGGACGCTTAATGCGTGGCGCCCATGAATTGTCCGGCTGCGCGGGTTGGATGGTGGTCGCGGACCAGTATGGACCGGAGGCGCGACGCACCGGCCAGTTGGAATCCCTCGCGGCGGGGCCAGCCATCGCCGCCGCGGCGAAAGACGCATTGGCGCGTGGAGCCGGCGGATTGCTGGAAGAAATTCCGAGCGAGATGATCAACGCTTACGAGGTGGCAGAGGCGGCGCGGCGCGGCGATCCTGCATCGATCGAGATCTATCTCGAGGCTGGCCGATTGTTGGGATACGGCGTAGCGAATCTCGTCAGCTTGTTTGATCCCGAGATTGTGGTGATCAGCGGAGGATTGGCAAAGGCCAGCGATCTGTTTTTGGATGCACTACGGAAAGCTATGAAGGAACGTGCGCAACCAATTGCCGGAAAGCAGGTGCGCGTTGTGGTGAGCCGCTTGGGCGGCGAAGCGAACTTGCTGGGCGCCGCATGGGTGGCAAGCAAAAGAGCCCTCAAGCGACGCGGCTATAGCTCCTGAGGCGCGATCCTGCATTACTGCTCCACGGAGATGACGGTCAGCGACTTCGGCTCCAATTTCAAAGCCAGCTTGCCGTCTTGAACCTTCGCACTAAAGGGCTTCGGCACTACGGTATGGGGAGCATCGAAGGTGTTGATGCTGTCAACCTTGGGCGCGGTTAGCGTCTCTCCAACCGCCGATTTGGCCGTCATGCCAGCTAGGTTTGCCTCGAGTTCGATGCCTCGATGGGCGTCGAGATTTGTTATCGCCAACCATAGCTTGCCGGCTGCGTCCTTCGCGGCGATAGCATCCACGCGTGGCAACGTGACGTCGCCGTGTGTATAAGTGCCCGCTGCGATATTGACCGGCACAAACGTGGCGTCTTGGAACGGCACATACATTTTGAAGACGTAGTACGTCGGGGTCAGCACCATCTTAGCTTTGTCCGTGAGAATCATCGCTTGCAACACATTGATCATCTGCGCGATGTTGGCCATGCGCACACGGTCCGCGTGACGGGCAAAGATGTTCAGGTTCAACGCAGCCAGAATGGCGTCCCGCAGACTGTTCTGCTGCACCAGGAAACCGGGGTTGCTGCCGGGCAAAGGAGCATACCAGGCGCCCCATTCGTCGACAACGAGGGCGACCTTCTTTTCCGGGTCGTACTTATCCATGATCGCAGTGTGCTTGTTGATCAGATCGTCCATCGCCAGCGTCAGTTTAAGGAACTGACCGTACTCGGTCTCACCGAAGTTTTCTGATGCGAAGGAAGGTGGCCACTGCCCGACTGTGTACGAGTGCATCGAAAGACCGTTCATATCCCAGCCCCACGTGTGATGCTGATAGGCCTTCATGATGGTTTCGGTCCATTCGGTCCACCTCGGCTCACCGCCGCCCGGGCCTACCGCGATCTTCAGCATCTGTTGGCTGTCCTGTTGTCCAGGATTGAAGTTGCGGACGAAGTGGCGGTAGATCTTGAGCTGGCTCAGATAGTAGTCCGGTGTCATGTTGCCGCCGCAATCCCAGCTTTCGTTGCCGATACCAAGAAAGCCGATTTTGTAAGGGCCAGCATGACCGTTGGCAGCGCGCTCCCTGGCCAGAGTCGTCGGTTGAGCGGTCGTCAGATATTCCAACCATTCGGCGGCTTCCCGCGGTGTGCCTGTGCCGACGTTCACGGAGACGTACGCCTCCGCTCCAATCTGGTCGAGGAAGTCCATGAATTCATGTGTTCCAAAAGAGTTCGGCTCAATCACCCCGCCCCAGTTAGGATTGAGCGTTACCGTTCGCGGATTGCCAACTCCCTTGCGCCAGTGGTATTCGTCTGCGAAACACCCGCCTGGCCAGCGAACGTTTGGCACGTGGATCGCCTTCAGCGCTTGAACGACATCGTCGCGAATCCCGCGGGTATTGGGGATCGCCGAGTCAGGCCCAACCCATATCCCATCGTAGATGCCATGCCCAAGATGCTCGGCGAACTGGCCAAAAATATTGCGGTTGATCTTCGCGCCGGTCTTGGACGCATCAACCGATAATTCAATTTTCTGAGCTTCAGCAGCAGGCGCGCTCGCGCCTATCACGATCAGCATGAAACCGAAAAGAAGCGCGCTGATGACGGATGCCCCAGTGCGAGGCGGAACCATGAATGGCAAGGCAAAATAACGACCGAAACGCGAGCTCCGTGTATACGAGAAAAACATTGTTGTTCTCCCGAACTGCCCTACTGCCCGGCTTTAACGATAAGAACGGTCTCCCGGCCCGCGGTCGCCAATTGGACGCAAGAAATGGTTTGCTGGTATCGCCAAAACTGTTGCCGATTGTAACTAAACTTCCACCACCTCGAAAGCCGGCAAGTCTATGGCCTCAATCCGGACAGTTTTACGCCTTGATCCTGGTCATTCCGTCGCGGCGACCGACGTCGGCTCTCCGGCCGACCGAATTGCCACGCGCGCAGGTGGCAGCAGCAGCCACAACGCGAGGAGATGCACCCAGAAAAGCGCCGGGAGGTACAGAATGGGGATCGCGTAAGCTGCCCCGAGCTGCCCGGCCACGGACGGCAGATCCGTCCGGACTGCCTGCACCGTGGCCATGACGAGGTCGGCGAGGCCGAATAGATTGAACACCCAGACCAGCGGCCAAAAGAGGAAGCGTACACGCACCGTCAGCAGTGCGAGGATTGCCAGCACCGCAGTAGCGAGGTCGCCGTAAGCCGCTGGCGCTGCGAAGCCCTGCGGCAGGTTTGGTCCGACAAACCCCGGCAGCAAGAACACCAACCCGAAGAAACGGAAACTGTTAAACGTGGCGATAGCGCGGTGGACTTCCACGCGATCCATCGCCCTCAGCCGCGGCCAGAGGTAAGTCGCGATGCAGAGCGCCCAGGCCAGATAGCCCACGGCCATGTCAATTCTGAAGATGTCCTTCGCCAACATGTTCGACCTCCTTGTGTCCTCTGCTATAGCGTATAGATGATTAACATCATCTAATGTGCTCGGCGAGTAAGGCCGTCGATCTAGTAGGTGGCATGCTGCGATCGGGCCTTCCTGCTTTACACTTAACCCGTGGAGTTCCTTGTCACTGTGGCGAAGACCAGTTCAGCCAAGTCGAAGAAATCAGAGAGCGGCAAATTACGGATCGGCGATGATTGGAATGCTATCCGTATCATCGCACTCTCGCAAAGCAATCCGCTCAAGGCCATCGCGGAGTTGATCGAGAACAGCATCGATGCGCATGCCAAAACCATTGTGATCACGCGCGGCCGCGAGCAAGGCAAGCACTTTCTTACCGTCAGGGACGATGGCGACGGAATCCCGCGCGATCCGAACGGTCTGCCTGACTTCAGGTACGTCGCGACACATATCTGCGACTCGGTCAAGCGACAACTTAAGGCAGATGGTGCCGGAGGAGGCTTACAAGGGGAATTTGGTATCGGTCTTTTGAGTTTCTGGACCGTGGGCGACACACTCACGATGACGTCTAGCGGTGCTGATCAGCGGGTCTATCAGATGGTTATGAGCAGGGGGGATCCGCGCTACATGGTGAAGCTTCGACGGGTGCTGTTTGGCGAGCGAGGCACAGAACTCAAGATCAGCCCCTTGCTAGAGGGCATCCGCGGATTGAGCGGCGAGAAGATCCAGTGGTATCTGGCAGCGGAGCTGCGCGACCGTATACGCGATGCCCAGGTTCGTGTAACGGTGATTGACAAACTTGCGCGCAGACAGTACCAGGTCGAGCCGCGACAGTTCGAAGGCCGCTTGCTGCACCAATTGCCGACGGTTCGCTCTTCCTTCGGCGACGCGTACGCCGAACTGTATCTCGCGGACCCAGCCGAGGAATGCCGTGTCGCCCTTACGAGAGGTGGGACGCGGGTAATAGCGGATATCGGAACGCTGCCCGGATTGGAGCGGCCGCCGTGGAGTTCTCGTTACCTTCAGGGCCTGATCGACGTGCCCTTTCTTGAACTCACTCCAGGCACGCGTTCCGGGATCGTCCACGATGAACGCTATGGGGCCCTCGTGAAAGCTTTGGTACCGTTGGAAGCACACCTCAATGGCCTCATCGACTCCCAGCAACGCGCCGAGGAAGAGCAGGCTAGCCGGGAATCCCTACGCGCCATTCAACGCGCGTTCCGCGAAGCCATGCTGGTTTTGCCGCGCGAGGAATACGACTGGTTTGACATCCAATCACGCTCGCCGCAATCGGCCGGCGACGGCGGGTCACCGGAGGGAGGTATGGAGGCGTCAGGTCCGGACAAAGAGGGTGGCGTTCCCGAACCGAGCTCAGGCGGATCTACGCAGCGCCAATTCTTCGACTATGCTGGCCCTTTGCACTCCGTCGTGATTTCACCAACGTCAAGCACAGTGGCAGTGGGTCAAACCCGGCGCCTTCGTGCATTACCCCGGGATCGCTCGCGCCGGCGGGTCGAGCAGGACTTGACATTTGCTTGGGAAATCGTCGACGGGGGTGGCACGCTCTTGTCCACGTCCGATCAGGAAGTAATCTTCGAGGCTCCCTCGTCTCCCGTTCTCGTGCGTTTGTCCGTCGTCGTCTCACAGCGCGACATGCGCTGCATCGCGGAAGCCCTGATCACCGTTACCGACAGCCTCGATGCGGCTATCGGCCCGGCCGTCGTCAATGCTCGTGGCTTACCTGGTTACACTTTCGAAAGGGCCGCCGGGGAACTGTGGCGGTCGCGATACGACGCTGAGCGCAACCTAATTGTCGTGAATAACGGGCATCGCGATTTCGTTTTCGCCACCCGTAATCGCGCGTTGCAGCTGCGTTACCTGGGGCGGCTCTATGTCAAGGAATTGGTGCTCAAGAACTTTGCCGGCCTGCCGGTCGAACAAGTAGCGGAGCGCATGATTGAGCTCTCGCTTTATGTCGAAGAGAAATTGAAGTCGGCGTGAAGGGTTGTTGCTGTTGCGGAGGTGTAGGCCGAATGGACTGTCCATAGAAACTCTTGCGCCTTTGGCGCAGCACGAGACTTTGCCTTTGGGAAACGCGTTAAGGCATTCTCTGGATTCGAACGTTCCGCACGGCTGAAGCTTGACCGTTTAGAGGCGGCCACCTCGCTCCGAGATCTTGTCGTATTACCAGGCAATCGTTTTGAAGCTCTGGTTGGCGACCGCAAGGGTCAGTACAGTATCCGCATTAACGATCAATGGCGGGTTTGCTTCGAGTGGGACGACCGATCGCCGGGGCCATCAAGCGTGGAGATTGTGGACTATCACTACTGTCCGGTCATAAGCCGAACAGAATTAGCTGGTTAGAGTTATCGAGTAACTCCGATCGGGAGTCGAATGCTTCGAACACCTGTAAAATGGGCACTTTTTCAAAACTCGTGATGCTGAAAATCTGTAGAATTTGGTAAAGACTCTTCTCCAGCCCAAGACGCTTGCGAGCGATGGCCACCAACACATAAATCGAGATGGCGATCCAGATTTGAGTCTTCACGGCGTTTTCGCTGGTGCCGTAGAACGCTTTGATGCGAAGGTGCTGTTTGATCCATTTGAAAAATAATTCCACCTGCCAACGGCACTTATAGATCTGGGCAATCGTAAATGCGGGAAGCACAAAGTTGTTAGTCAAGAACTTGAGTCGTTTCTTCGTTTCGATATCGAGATAACTGACTCGGCGCAAGGAATCGGGATAGGCTTTCGCGGAATCGATCGCGGTCAAAATGACGGTGTGATCGGATCGCACGCCTGTGGTCTTGTCCACCGGATGGGAGTAGCGCCGCTGCAGCAAGACATTCTCTTTGGTGCGTACGACGAAGAATGCTGAGCAGAGTGTGAACACAAATAGGCGTTCAAAATCGATGTAGCCGCGGTCCATCACATAGAACGCACCGGCTTCGGGAAAGAACTCATCCAGAATGTTCACGTCATGCACTTTGCCGTCCGTAATGCGGATAAACGTGGGGATATTGCCGTGCAGATCCAGCAGCGTATGCATCTTCACCGCCGCCTGGTGCTCACGAAACTTGGCCCAAGGAAAGAGCGAGAGGCAAAGATCGATGGTGGTGGAGTCCAAAGCATACAGACTCTGGTCCAGATCGACATCGATCGGATCGCTCGCATAGAGCGGGCGCGCTATAGCGATCAAGACTTGCGCAAAGTCGGCATAGATCCGCCAGTCGCGTGATTCGTTTGCGTCGGCCAGAGTGGAGCGTGCCACCTTGCTTCTGAACCCCATGTGGTAGAGCTTACTGCCTATAGACTGTAGGCACGTTTCGATGTCGCGGAGACTTTCTCGATACGTCAATTGCGCGAAAGCCATGGAGAGAAACTGGTCTCGACAGGAAAAGTTTTGTACCTTGTGATCGCCGCGGTAGCGGCTTACACATTTCTGAAACTCGTAGGCGGGCAGAAAATCCATTAGCTGCGAAAAAACAGTTCGTCCGTTATTCACACCCCATTGTTTCGCAGAATCAGACCAAGCCGGGAGGAGCCAAAAACGCCGTTTGCAGTTCAAATCGAAAAAAGTCGAAATGCCGCTTAAGCCGGCGGGTTACAGACAGTTACGTCGATATGAGAATTCAACAACCGGACAGTAGTGGTGGACTATCATTAGGAGAATCGATATGGCACTCGCCGCTATCCATCCAGGTGAACACCTGGCCGAAGAACTGGGAGCGCTCAATATGAGCGCTGCTGAATTGGCGCGACAGATTAACGTGCCCACAAATCGTGTTACACAAATTCTGAACGGAACGCGCGCCATTACAGGTGATACCGCACTGCGCCTCGCTCACTTCTTTGGTACTAGCGCGCAGTTTTGGCTCAATCTACAGAGTCTCTACGACCTGCGGCTTGCCCAGGAGAAGGCTGGGAAATCCATCAAGGCACTTCCAACGCTGAAACGGCGTGAGCCCGTTCACGCATGAAAACCGCGGTCAAGAACGAATGGAAGAAAAAGGAGAAGATTGGCTCCCCGGGCTAGATTCGAACTAGCAACCCTTCGGTTAACAGGTTCGATTTCAAATCTATAAGTCATTGTTTAGCCGTCGCTTAGGGTTATCGGGGAACTAATCTTCTCCCTCAAGTGTTCCGAAGTTGTTCCATTCGCGAATCACAGATTGGAAGGCCCCAATATGCAGAAGTCATCGATAGCGTAGTCTCCCATCACGGTCGCAGAGTAGGATGGTAGGATATCGGCCTGAAAAGGATCCTCCAGGCAAGTATTGCGGAATACGCTGGCCCGTGCCAAAGAGCAAAAGCGCGGGTCAATCCTGCTATGATAGAGCTATGAACTACGCCAAGATCATCACTTTGGAGCCGGGAAAGCGCGGAGGGAAGCCCTGCATCCGAGGACTTCGCGTCACAGTCTACGATGTGCTGGAAAATCTGGCGAGCGGGATGAGCCATGAGGAAATCCTGCGCGAATTCCCCTACCTGACGGATGAGGATATCCGTGCTTGCCTGGCGTACGCCGCCGACCGCGAACGCAAACTAGAATTGCAAAAAGCGTGAAGCTACTGTTTGACGAGAATCTGCCACCGCGTCTGGCGGACGTGCTGCAGAGTGAATTCTCCGGATCGATGCATGTGCATTCTTGCGGACTAGGAAGCGCGGATGACCAAGCCATCTGGGAGTATGCCGGCCGTGAGGGCTTCACGATTGTCTCGAAAGACTCGGATTTCCAAGAGCGAAGTGTTTTGTGCGGCAGCCCGCCGAAGGTCATCTGGCTCCGCATTCCAAATTCATCGACGACTGAGATCGCTGCATGGATTCGTGGCGCGCTTCCCGTGATTCGGGAATTCATCGCAGATCCTGACGAGACACTGCTAGTTTTGAATCGCCGCTAAGACCAGATGCAGTAACGGCACACGCTCGTACGCAGGATCTTCCTGACGTCGAGTAGGATATTGCCTTGTCAAGACTCAACAACCTTGACTACCTGGTCGAACCCGGCTGCGCAAAACACTAAATCGTGTCGCCTACACTCTCCACTGCCATTGTTACGGAAATTGGAGGGTGGTCCGCTAGATTGTGGCCTGCTTGTCCCCCCACCTGTCATACCTTATAGATATAGAAGTTCGCGGAGCTTGGTGCCGGATTAATGCTGGATAAAAACAGTCCTGAGGAGCAACTGAAATCCGCGCGAAAAGAAACTGAGCGCCTTCGAGCGGAGAATACGCGCCTCCGAGCAATGCTCGGGATCCCGGCTTCGGCGGCCGAAAGAGGCTCTCCGCCAGATGTCAACGCAGTAGAGACTCTTAACAGCCGCGCTATTGAGGGTTTGACCCCAGAGAGAAAAGTTGCTCTTTTTCGAAGCCTGTTTCGCGGTCGAGAGGACGTTTACGCAGTACGCTGGGAAGGAAAGAGCGGCAAGTCTGGCTATTCTCCGGCTGGTGTCATGGACTGGCGCGCGATTCACGCTGCAAGACCGGAAGAACGAAAGAAGGTTTCACGGAAAACACGAACGCTCCAACCGCTCACCGATAGCGCGATCCGCGATCACCTCACTGGGAAGCAGACCATCGGCGTCTACCCTCTACTTCCCGACGAAACCTGTTGGTTTCTCGCCGTGGATTTCGACAAGAAGTCTTGGATGGCAGACGCCGCGGCTTTTGCTTCCACATGTCGGCGGTTTCAGGTCCCCGTGTCCGTCGAGCGCTCGCGATCAGGAAACGGGGCGCACATTTGGCTTTTCTTCAACCAACCCGTGCTGGCTGCCAATGCCAGACAGCTTGGTTGCGCCTTGTTGACCCGTACGATGGAAAGCCGCCACGAGATCGGACTGGATTCTTATGATCGTCTTTTCCCTAGCCAAGACACGCTGTCTAAGGGCGGCTTTGGGAATTTGATAGCTCTGCCGCTTCAAAAATCTGCCCGAGAGCAAGGCAACAGCGTATTCTTGGATGAATTCTTCCAACCCTACGTCGATCAATGGAAAGTCTTAAAGTCGATTCAAAAAATACCAACAGATCGGCTGTCGCGCATGATTCAGGAAATTGCGCCCAGTGGAAACACGATTGGAGTGCATCTTAGCTTTCCCGAAGAAGGAAAGGACGAGGCTCCCTGGCTGTGGAGCCCATCGCACAAGCGGAAAGACGTACGAATTGCAGATCCATTGCCATCTACAGTCCGTGTGGTGGTGGGCAATCTTGTCTACATCGAAAAAAAAGATCTGCCGTCCGCCATGCTGGATCGATTAATTCGCATCGCCGCCTTTCAGAATCCTGAATTTTACCGAGCCCAGGCCATGCGACTCTCGACCTACGGTAAGCCTCGCGTCATATCCTGCAGCGAGGACTTCCCGGAGCACATTGGCCTTCCGAGAGGGTGTGTCGACGAGGTGCTTGCCGCATTCAAATTCCACGGGGTGGACGTGGAGGTACAGAATGAACGAACTATGGGTCGGGAAATTAGAGTCTCCTTCAACGCTGAGCTGCGGCCTGAACAAAAGGAAGCCATCAACCAGGTACTTCACTATGACCAAGGCGTACTCAGCGCCCCAACAGCATTTGGAAAGACCGTCGTTAGTGCCTGTCTGATCGCCAGGAGGGCGGTCAACACATTGATCCTGGTGCACAGGCGCCAGCTAATGGACCAGTGGCGTGAGCGATTGTCTGCCTTCCTGGATATGCCAATTGGAAGCATCGGTCAAATTGGGGGAGGAAAGATCAAGCGAGCCGGTGTAATTGATGTCGCTGTGATCCAAAGTTTGCAGCGCAAAGGAGACGTCAAAGATTTCGTCGCCGACTACGGCCACGTCATCGTAGACGAGTGCCATCATCTGTCCGCCGTCACTTTTGAACGAGTCCTTCGCCAAGTAAAAGCAAAGTATGTCTTGGGCTTGACGGCAACGCCGATCCGAAGAGACGGTCATCATCCAATCATTTACATGCAATGTGGTCCCATGCGGTTCCACCTCACGGCGAAAAAAGCAGCACAGACATCGCCCCTTGAACACAAAGTCATCCCACGTTTTACCAACTTTACTTGGGAACAGACAGAAAACGAAATCACAATTCAGGATCTTTACGCCGCACTCGTCGGGAACCAACACAGAAACGAGTTGATCGTACGGGATCTTCAGAGTGCTTTATCGGCTGGGCGATCGCCGCTCGTTCTGACGAGCCGAACAGATCATCTCAATTACCTGGCGGACAATTGCACGACGTATGTTCGCATGTCTTCATCTTGAAAGGTGGGCTGGGCGCAAAGCAAAGAACGAAACTGACTGAGTCCCTGGCTGTCGTGCCTGCCGATGAACCGCGCGTCATTCTTGCAACCGGAAGCTACCTTGGTGAAGGTTTTGACGATGCGCGCCTCGACACACTTCTACTTGCGATGCCGGTTTCCTGGAGAGGAACTCTCCAGCAGTATGTCGGCCGTCTCCACCGACTCCATGAGAATAAAAAGGAAGTCCAAGTTTACGATTACGCGGATGTGCTGGTGCCAATGCTCGCTCGAATGTACAAGAAAAGGTTGGCAGGCTATGCCGCGTTGGGCTACACCCTCTCCGATGCATTGAATGTTTGAGCTCGCCATGGAATCAGCCCCTGATGTTGCACCCATTGCACCCAACGAGCGGTTGGAGGGATTCAGACAAAGGCTGTGTATTTTACTGAGTCTAGGAAAGATCCGCTAACTCTGCCATCAGGGTTGGCGCAGACACCCTTCGGCTTACGACCGAATGCTAATTGGCCAAAATCCACAGTTTGAAGAACCGGCAAATGATTGAAAATAAAAGATTGGCTCCCCGGGCTAGATTCGAACTAGCAACCCTTCGGTTAACAGCCGAATGCTCTACCATTGAGCTACCGGGGAACGGTCCAACACTTTTCTTTTCATTGTAATACAGACGCCAAAATAGAGCCACTCCGGCGGTGGGGCACAACTTGAGTCCAACATTCTGAGTTTTCCGGATTCCCGTGATGGAGCTAACAAACTGGCCCTCTTATTTTGAAGGATTTAGAACAGGATGAATCATGACCATTCGGTACTCCACCGAACGCCGAAGTTGGAAAGTGCGATGGTCCGATGCGGGTGTTCCTATTGCCATAGAAACATCAAATTCCCTGCTGCATAATTGAATCTCTACACTCTTATGTGTAGAATGCTACACATAGGAGAGCACAATGCCTACCAATCTCGCAATTGACGACCGTTTATTGGAAGAGGCTCAGAGAATAGGCCGACACCGGACAAAGCGAGAAACCGTGACAGTCGCACTACAGGAGTACATCGAGCATCGCAAACAACAAGAAATCCTTTCCCTGTTCGGGAGAATTGACTACGAGCGTGGTTATGATTACAAGCGCGAGCGCAAGGCAAAACGTATATGAATGTCTTGATAGACACCTCGGTTTGGTCCCGTGCACTTCGTCGAAAGAATGAGGACCTCAACGCGAACGAAAGACTCTTAGTTTCTGAGTTATCTGAACTCATCCGAGAAGGACGAGCCCGATTGATCGGACTAGTTCGGCAAGAGCTCCTCTCGGGCATAAGGGCAACGGAACAGTATGAGAAACTAAGGGTCCATCTTCGTTCCTTCCCGGATGAACTCGTCGACACTTCAGATTACGAAGAGGCGGCAAAGGTTGGCAATCGTTGCAGAGCAAAGGGAGTTGTAGTATCGATTGTGGACATCCTTCTATGTGCTGTCGCGATCAAACGACAGTGGGCCATCTTCACAACCGATCCTGATTTTTCAAACTACGCAAAAGTGCTTCCTCTTCGTATCCACACGCCCCGAAGATAATAAGTTCCCCGGCAACTCATTTTAGAAACGGAACTTCTCTGGGCCTGCTCTCACTGCGAACCGGCGCGAAAAGGATGGGGCACAGCTGGGGAACAGCTAGTAGAGGAGATAGTTTGGTAGCTAATCGACGCCAAAACAAAGGCTTATGGTGTTCGGCTGTGTAGTTAACAGCCGAATGCTCTACCATTGAGCTACCGGGGAACGGACGGGCAGATTTTTACTTTACAACAACTTCACATGGTGCGCCAACTTGCCTGCACAAGCAATTCCGATGCTCTCAGGCCTTGGCGGTGACAACGGGATTCCGCAATACGCCCAACCCTTCAACCTCCACTTCCACAATATCGCCGGCCTTCAGGAATATCGGCGGCGTGCGAAAAACCCCGACCCCTTCTGGTGTGCCAGTCGCGATGATATCCCCTGGTTCCAATGTCATGGCCGCGGAAATAAACTCAATCAGTTCCGGAATCCGAAAAATCATTTTCGAAGTGCTGGAATCCTGCAGTGTTGTGCCGTTAACTCGGGCGCTAATCGCCAGCGCGTGCGGATCGGCAACCGCATCGCGCGTTGTCAGCCATGGCCCGATGGGGCAGAAGGTATCGCACGATTTTCCACGCACCCATTGTTTGTCCGCAAACTGCCAGGCGCGCGCCGACACGTCATTCAGGGGCATGTACCCGCCGACGTAATTCATCGCGTCCGCGGCGGCAATGGCCTTTCCCTTTCGCCCGATCACCACGGCCAATTCCGCCTCATAGTCCACCTGGGGGTCGCTTGGCGGGATCACAATCGCATCACCTGGCCCGGAAATGCTCGTCGTGAATTTCGCGAAGATAATCGGAGTTTGCGGCAGTTGTTTGGCGCCCGCTTCAATGGAATGATCGCGGTAGTTTAAGCCGACCGCGATAATCTTCCCGGGCCACGGGATCGGCGCTCGCAATACCGTGTTGAAAGGCGGTATCAGTGCACTCTGTGGCGCCTGTTGCACCAGTTGCTGGGCCTGTCGCAGCGCCAAGTCTCCCGCGGACAAAAGGGACACGCAATTCGCAAAAATCTCGCCAGGGACATTCCCTTGCCGCGCGGCGTCCCACAGATCCACCACGCCACGATCTGTCATGGCCCCTAGATGAATTGCCCCATCGATTCCTTCGTAATGTACAAGACGCATCGCACTCCCCCGATACACGCTGTCGCAAATCGCCGGCGGCTACGCCTCAGCATTGTAACAGCGCGAACCGCTTGGCCTCATCCATCGCTCGCGCTATTCTAGTTCCAGTCAGCAGGCACTCCCGCTGAACCTCCGGCAATCTTGCCAAGGGAAAGTGACCTGTCGCTCGCCACAGCCCACAGCGAATGGAGGTTTTGTGTCGGAAAGCAAGGACAAATTGATTGTCGTTACGGGCGCCGGTGGTTTCATCGGTGGCCATCTCGTTTCCGTTTTTCGCTCCCGCGGTTACAAAAAAATTCGTGCCGTTGACATCAAGCACTTACAGGACTGGTATCAGCACTTTGACGACGTTGAGAATTTGTGCCTCGATCTGAATCGCCAGGACAACTGCGAGATCGCCGCGCGTGGCGTTTCCGAAATCTACAATCTTGCCGCCAACATGGGAGGCATGGGCTTTATTGAGAATAACAAGGCCCTCTGCATGCTCTCCGTGCTGATCAACACGCACATGTTGCAGGCCGCTATTTTGCACAAAGTGCCGCGCTATTTTTATTCTTCTTCCGCATGCGTCTACAATGCGGACAAGCAGAAGTCCTTCGAGGCCCCACCTCTCAAAGAAGACGACGCCTATCCGGCCATGCCCGAAGACGGTTACGGCTGGGAGAAGCTTTTTTCGGAACGCATGTGCCGCCACTTCCGCGAGGATTTTGGCCTTCGTACCCGCGTGGCTCGATTCCACAATGTTTATGGCCCGTGGGGCACCTGGTACGGTGGACGCGAAAAAGCTCCTGCGGCCATTTGTCGCAAGGTCATTGAGGCCAAGCTCAAGGGCCAGCACGAAATCGAAATCTGGGGTAGCGGCGAACAGACCCGCAGCTTCATGTACATCGATGATTGCACCAAGGGCATCGATCTCATCATGGACTCCGGCATCATCGAGCCCATCAATCTGGGCTCAAGCGAAGCGGTCACTATCAATCAGTTGGTGGACATCACCGAGGAAATCGCCGGAATCAAGCTGAAGCGCAAGTACGATCTTACCGCTCCGAAAGGTGTCAACGGCCGAAATAGCGACAACACCCTGATCCAGGAATTGCTCCACTGGGAGCCCAACACCCCTCTGCGTGTCGGTATGGAAAAAACCTATCGCTGGATTTATGACCAGTATCTCGCTCGCGAGCGTGGCGACTCCGGAGTCGTTCGCGAAGTTTTCACGGCATCGCACTGAGCTGTCGATTTGAACTCCGGCAAACTCCTCGTAAGCAACGCCACCGTTGCAACCTTGGGTTCGAGCTAACCGCTTAGCTGAACCGATTGGAGATTCTTCTGCCGCTAAGGTAGACTTCACCACTCATAGTTAGATATGAAACGAAAAAAGAAAGCGCTCGATACCGGGAAGGCCGCCAGTATTTATGACGTGGCCCAAGAAGCCCGCGTCTCGGTTTTTACCGCATCTGCCGTCGTCAACCAGAAGAGTCATGTCGGCAAGAAGCTGCGAGAGCGCGTCGAACTCGCCATTCGCAAGCTGAATTATCGCCCTAACCTCCTTGCGCGCGGTTTGGCGAAACAACAAACTCTTACCATCGGCATGATCGTTCCAGACATTACCAATCCATTCTTTCCCATGGTCATTCGTGGCGCCGAAGACGCGGCGCAAAAACATGGTTACAATCTCCTTCTCTGCAATAGCGACGACTCGCAAGAGAAAGAAGAGAATGCGCTGGAAGTGCTGTTCTCAAAGCGTGTCGATGGCATACTTCTTACCAAAGCCAATTTCGATCTTAGTCCGCCGCTCTGGCAAATGATGCAGGATGTGAAGGTGCCTATCGTGCTGCTTATGCGCACCTCGCCCAAAATCTCCAAGGATGCTGTGATCGCCGATGATTACTACGGCGCCTACGAAGCTGTTTGTCATCTGGCGCGAGCCGGCAGAAAACGGATCGCAATGATTGGGGGTCCCCGCAAAGCTAGCAATGGCAAAGCGCGTTGGGAGGGTTTTCGGGACGCCCTCGAAGCCAGCAACCTTCCCTGCGATCCTTCTCTAATCATTGACGGTGACTATCGCATTGAATCCGGATATCACGCCGGCAACTCGCTGTTTGCGCATCGGCCTGATGGCGTTTACGTGGCAAACTTCTTGATGACCGTAGGGCTCTTGAAGGCCGCCGAAGAGCTGAGCCTGCGTTGCCCAGAGGACTTCGGCTTGGTAAGTTTCGATGACTACCCTTGGCTCGGAATTTTCCATCCTAAATTGTCGACTGTCGAGTCCCCCAAGTATCAGCTTGGCCATGAAGCCGTTGAGCTCCTTCTAGACCGCATTTCGGGCAAAGAGGGACCCGGCATTATCAGAAAATTGCAACCCGAACTCCGCGTCCGCGAGTCTTGCGGATTTAAACGACAGCTGGTTCCTCATTTCGGACGGCCGGAGTCCTAGCGATTCGTCACCGCCTGAGCGGATTGCCGCGATTTCCCCGAAGTTGCTTGGTAAACCGCACAAACGGGATGCCAACAGCTGTACGCACAACTGGGTCAGATGCTGACCTTGGCAGGCATTACGGGTCGGGACCAACCCCGATACCATGAAAATTTCAGTATTCGCACATCAAAAAATAACCGCCTAGTTCGCGCCCCTATCGGTCACCACCATCAATGCGCTTTCTCGATTTTTGATATGCTTATCCCACGCTCTTCTGTGGACTTCAGGCTCTGACGCAAGTATTCTCGCCCTCGAAGAGAGGAGAATCCTGAACTCGATCATGGGTGCAACCCTCGCATTGCTCGAGACGCAACGGCTCGTGCATCTCTCCTCGATCGATCTGGTCATCATTATTTTCTATTTTGCTTTGGTGCTGGCCATCGGCTTCTATCTCAAAGAGCAGGCCAACACCGGCGAGGATTTTTTCATGGCCGGGCGGGAAATGACCGCGTGGATCGCCGGCCTCAGCTTTCTCTCCGCCAATCTTGGCTCGCTGGAATTGATGGGCTGGGCCGGCGCTTCCTACCAGTACGGCATTCTCGCCGCCCACTGGTATTGGATTGGCGCCATTCCCGCCATGCTCTTTCTCGCGCTGGTGATGATGCCGTTCTACTACATCAGCAAAACCCACTCCGTTCCCGGCTATCTCAAGCTGCGTTTCGGTGAGTCCAGCCGCGCCCTCTCTTCCATCAGCTTCGCGTTCATGACCGTGCTCATGAGCGGCATCAATATGTATTCCATGGCGCTGGTCCTCAAGATCGTCCTCGGCTGGAACATCAATTTCAGCATCCTAATCTCTTCCGTTACGGTCGCCATTTATGTGGCCCTCGGCGGCCTGCGTTCCGCCATCTTCAATGAAGTTCTACAGTTCATCCTGATCTGGGCCGGTGCTCTTCTCATTCCTATCCTCGGCCTCATCGAAGCGGGTGGCTGGAACGGACTCAAAGCCCGCATCGCCACCAACGCTTCCGCGGAGTACACCCACCTTTGGAGTACCCTCGGGCACTTCAATGATAATCCCATGGGCATTCACTGGACCGGCATTGTTTTCGGCCTGGGTGCCATCATTTCTATGGGCTACTGGACCACCGACTTCCTGGTCGTGCAGCGCGTGCTCTCCGCCAAAGACCTGCGCGCTGCCAAAATGGCCCCTATCATCGGCGCCGGTTTCAAGATGTTCGTTCCCTTTATCGTGATTCTTCCCGGTCTGCTGGGCCTTGCTCTTCTTCCCATGAAACTCATGCCCGAAGCGCAAGCCATCGCCACCGGCGGCCACAGCTACAACGAAGTTCTTCCGTTGATGCTGGCGCGCTACTGCGGACCCGGCCTTCTCGGCCTGGGCATCACCGCGCTCATCGCTGGCTTCATGTCCGGCATGGCCGGAAACGTCAGCGCCTTCACCACCGTTTGGACCTATGACATCTACCGCGCGCTTATCAAAAAGGATGCTTCCGACGCACACTACGTCAGCATGGGCCGCTGGTCTACGGTGGTCGGCGTGGCCATTTCCATCGGCACCGCCTACCTGGTTATGGATTTCAAAAGCATCATGGATTACGTGCAGGCGCTGTTCAGTTTCTTCATCGCGCCGCTTTTCGCCACTGTTCTGCTGGGCATGTTGTGGAAGCGCGCCACTCCTGCCGGCGGCTTTTGGGGTTTGCTTGCCGGCACCGCTTCGTCTGTCAGCATGTGGGCTTGGGTTAAAGTTGACCCGGCGGCTCTTCGCTACGTCGCCCTCTCTCCCTATGCGCGAGACATGGCGGAAAATATGTATCGCGCGCTGTGGTCCTGCATCATCTGCGCCCTGGTCACCGTCGCCGTCAGCTGGGCCACCACGCCCAAGCCCGAGGCGGAACTTAAGGGCCTGGTCTACGGCGTCACCGAAATTCCGTCCGAAGGTTATGTCTCCACGCTGCATCGCCCGTGGTTCTGGGCCGCAGTGGTTGGCGTAGTCTTCGTGGTCCTGCAAATCATTTTCTGGTGAGGCAACCATGAAGCGCGGCGGCTCCATATCCATCTGGTTCTTCATCGGAATCTCCCTGCTGGTGAACGGCGTGCTCATTTTCGGAGCGGGTCTGTACCAGCTCATTCACCCACCGCCGCAGCAACTGGTGCTGTTCCAATATCACGCCGGTGTGTGGTGGGGCGCGTTCCTCGCCGTTGCGGGAGCCGTCTATTGCTTTTACTACGCGCCCGGGAAAGGCCGCGTGTAGCGGAGGGTTTATCGCGTCGAGTAGGGCTGACCCTGTAGCGGCAGGTTATCCCGCCGACGGTTGGCGGGGGACATGAGCGGCATAAAGCCGCTGCTACAGGAAAAGATTGGATGTTACGGAGCTGATCATGGCAAGCAAGAAGAAAATGACAATGGGGTTGATCGTTGGGAACCGCGGCTTCTTTCCGGATCATCTGGCGAAAACCGGCCGCGATGAAATGATGCAAACCTTGCAGAAAGCTGGTTTCGATGTTGTGGCTTTAACGCCCGAACAGAGCAAGCACGGTGCCGTCGAGACTCACGAAGAAGCCAAGCGCTGCGCCGAGTTGTTTCGCTCTAAAGCCGGCGTCATTGACGGCGTCATCGTCACCCTCCCCAATTTTGGCGACGAGCGCGCGATTGCCGACACGCTTCGCCTCGCCCGCCTCAATGTTCCCGTCCTCATCCAGGCCACGCCAGACACCCCCGCCCAGATGGCCATCACCCATCGCCGCGACAGCTTCTGCGGCAAAATGTCGGCCTGTAACAATCTCAAGCAATACGGCATCCCCTACTCCCTCACCACGCTGCACACGGAAACTCCCGATTCCCCCGAATTCGCGCGCGATCTGGAGTGGTTTGCCGCCATCTGCCGGGTCGTCAAGGGCCTGCGCAATCTTCGCATCGGTGCCCTCGGCGCGCGTCCCACCGCCTTCAACACCGTTCGCTACAGCGAAAAGCTTCTGGAAGCCAGCGGCATCTCCGTCGAAACTCTGGACCTCTCCGAAGTTCTCGGCCGCATCGGCCGCATGAAAGACGACGACGCCGCCGCGGTCAAAAAACTCCAGTCCATTCAGAAATACGTCTCCACCACGGACGTCCCCCATGCCGCGCTGCTCAAAATGGCCAAACTAGGCGCCGTCATCGACGACTGGATGAAAGCCACCGACCTGCAAATCAGCGCGGTCCAGTGTTGGACCTCTCTCGAAGAAAATCTTGGCATCGTTCCGTGCACGGTCATGAGTATGATGAGCGATTCGCTGCTCTCCAGCGCCTGCGAAGTCGATGTGTGCGGCGTCCTGGGTATGCACGCCCTGCAACTCGCCTCGGAAACACCCAGCGCGCTGCTCGACTGGAACAACAATTACGGCTCCGACCCTAACAAGGCCGTGTGCTTCCACTGCAGCAATCTTCCCAAACATTTTTTCCGCGATGTGAAAATGGATTACCAGGCCATCATCGCCGGCACCGTCGGCAAGGAAAACACCTTCGGCACCTGCTCCGGTCTCGTCAAATCCGGCGCCATGTGTTTCGCGCGCTTCTCCACCGACGACGCCCACGGCACTATCCGCGGCTATTCCGGCAGCGGCCGTTTCACCGATGACCCCCTGGAGACTTTCGGCGGCGCCGGTGTCGTGGAGATCCCCGGCCTGCAAAAGCTGCTCCACTATATCTGCGAGAACGGTTTCGAACACCACGTCGCCGCCAACTTCTCCTCCGTGGCGCCCGCCCTCCACGAAGCCGTCACCCGTTACCTCGGCTGGCAAATGTACGCCCATACCGCTTGAGGAAACCTGATGGCCATCGTGGCTGGCGTCGATTTCGGCACTCTCAGCGTGCGGGTCACTCTCGTGGACACCGTGCGCGGCCGCTTAGCCTCCGGCGTCGCTGAGTACCCTCTCCATCGCAAAAAAGAAGATCCCGACTACGCCACGCAAAGCCATGACGATCACACGCACGCCCTCGTCGAAGCGATGCAGCGCGCGCTCACCTCTGCGCACCGTCTCCGGCAATCAAGTCGCCTCTCTCGCCATTGACACCACTGGCTCCAGCATCATCCCTGTCGGCGAAAATCTCCAACCTCTCAACGAGTACTATCTTTGGTGCGATCACCGTTCCTGAAGCTGCGCTCATCACCAAAACAGCGCAACGCCCGTAACCTCGAAGTCATCGACTGGTGCGGCGGCACCTATTCTTCCGAATGGGGTTTTTCCAAGTTGCTTCACTGGCTGCGCCATAACCCCGAGAAGCGCTCCCAATTCGTCACCGCCTTTGAACACTGCGACATGATCGCCGGCGTCCTCTGCGGCATCACCGATCCCGCGCAAGCCCCTCGTTCCGTTTGTGCCATGGGACACAAGTGGATGTGGAATCCTTCTCTCGGTGGACTTCCGCCCGAAGAGTTCCTCGTCGCCGTCGATCCCCTGGTCACCGGTGTCCGCGCCAAACTGAACGGCCGCTACCAGACCAGCGACAAAATTGCCGGCACCCTTCATCCTGACTGGGCCAGCAAACTCGGCCTTCGCCCGGGCATTCCCATTCCCGTCGGCGCCTTCGATGCGCACTGGGACGCCATCGGGGCTGGCGCGCGCCCCGGCGATGTCGTGAACGTCGTCGGCACTTCCACCTGCATCATCGCCGTGAGCAACAACCCCCGCCTCATTCCTGGTGTGTGTGGCGTGGTTCCCGGATCCGTGCACCCACAAAAGACCGGTGTCGAAGCCGGCCTTTCCGCTACGGGTGATATCTTCGACGCCATCGCCCGCCGCTCCGGAAAATCCATCGCCGCACTTTGTATCGGCCTCGACGCATTTCGTCCCGGCCAGACCGGCCTGCTCCGTCTGACTTGGGACAATGGTGATCGCACCGTCCTCGTCAACCCCGAACTCGGCGGTATTACCCTCGGTTGGAATCTCGCGCGCTCCGCGCAAGACGAACTCTTCGCCGCCATTGAAGGTACCGCGTTTCACACCCGGGTCATCTTCGAACGCATGGAGCAACACGGCGTGCCCATTCATCGCGTCATTAACGCCGGCGGTATCCCGCGGCGCAACGATGTTCTCAACCGCGTCTACGCCAACGTGCTCAAGAAGCCTGTGCTCATCCCCGAATCGGATGTAACCAGCTTGGGCTCAGCCATTTTCGCGTCCCTTGCGGCTGGAGCGTTCCCCACCATTGAAGCGGCGCAGCAAGCGCTCTGCCCCAAATACCGCATCGTCGAGCCGGACCTCAACGCCGCCAACGTTTATGACGAAGTTTACGCCATGTACCGCGAACTCTATTTTGCCCTAGGCCAACCTGACTCCCCGGCCGTCTCTATCGGCCGCATTCTTCCGGCGCTTCGCCACATCGCCAGCGCCGCCAGAAGTTCTGCGTAGCGCCGTGCCTCTCGGCCGGCATCTTGGGTCTACTCCAGGTTGTTCCTGATGATTGATTCCGCCGAAACCGCTTGGCCCGAGTGTCGTAGAGTAAGTACATTAAGGAGGGACCATGAAACTCAAAGCCCTTCGCGAAGAAGTTCTCGACGCAAACCTCGAACTCGTCCGCCGCGGTCTGGTGCTTTTCACCTTTGGCAACGCCAGCGGCATATCCCGTCAGGATGGTCTCGTGGTCATCAAGCCCAGCGGCGTTTCCTACGACACCATGAGGCCCAAAGACTTGGTCATCGTCGACCTCGACGGCAAATCCGTCGAAGGCGATCTTCGTCCCTCCGCCGATCTCCCCACCCATCTGGTCCTTTATAAATCCTTCGCTTCCATCGGTGGCGTTGCGCACACGCATTCCCGTTCCGCCACTTCCTGGGCCCAGGCACAGCGCGAGATCCCCTGTTTCGGCACCACCCACGCCGACTATTTCTACGGCTCCGTTCCCCTCACCAAGCCGCTCACGCCCGCCCAGATCCGCGAAAACTATGAACGCAATACCGGCATGGCCATCGTTCGCTGTATTGCCAAGCGCGACCCTCTACACCTCCCTGGTGTTCTTGTCGCCGGCCACGCTCCCTTTTGCTGGGGCAAAACTCCCGCCGAAGCCGCGCACAACGCTGTTTTGGTCGAAGAAATTGCGACCATGGCACTGCAGACGCTCACCGCCAATTCGAAAGCGCGTCCCATCTCTAAAAATCTCCACGAGAAACACTTCTTCCGCAAGCATGGCAACACAGCCTACTACGGTCAAAAATAGCTAAGTTTGTTCTGCCATTTGCTGCGTGCGTTGTACAACCATCCGCAACATTGGTTAGACGGTCGGAGCTTTAGCTCCGATACTTAGAGTCGGCAAGAACTGGGCTTCAGCCCCCGAAAACTCCGTACTTCTTGTTGATATTCCAGAAGAAAATAGAGGGGTTACTTCAGACTTCACGCCGTCTGCGCACGCGCCTCTTCCTCACCTTCCAACTCCCGAATCGTCCGCACCAGCCACCCTCGCAATGCCCCTTCCAACTCTTCTTCCGTTCCCCATTCGTAAAACGAGTTCACCGTCTCACCACGGTCCGTCAAATGGATATGCCGGCAAGGGAACCGCGTTTCCCGTCGCGCATGCGGCACGAAGTCGATTAACGGACATTCGTTACACGGCTGGCGCTCCTGTTTATCTGCATAATTGATACACGTTGGAGAATCTTCGAACACAAAATTCGGTCGCCAGGGATAACGTGGGCCCCTCCGGTAACCTCCCTGCTCCAGGAAGGCAAGCTCGGATTTCAGAATGGCCACTAGTCGATTTTTGTCCTGCATGGCTGCACCATCCCACGCTATATTTCCCATGGCACTGCCGCAATGTCGGTGACTAAGGTCACATTGAACCGTGACCAAAGTCACGAGAACTATCACCCCCTACGGGCACACAATCACACATGCAGGTGATTTCATGCTTAATGGTTGGCGCCGCAACGGCAATCGCTTCCAGTTCGTGACCAAAGTTGACGGTGGGACAGCACAGGACAGTACCAATATGCGCACTCCCTACGGCCTGGAAATTATCGAAAACTGCCTCTCTTGTCCTCACCGTGAAGAGCGGCTCTTCTGCAATCTTTCCGACGCCGCGGTTAAATCCATGGCTGCCATCACCTCTTCCGCCGCCTATCCCAAAGGCGCCACCCTCTTTGTCGAAGGGCAGCCCGCCCGTGGCGTCTTCATCCTTTGCAGTGGACGCGTCAAGCTCTCCACTTCCTCCGCCGATGGCAAGACCCTGATCCTCCGCATCGCCGAACCCGGGGAAGTTCTAGGACTCCCCGCTACCGTTACCGGCACATCCTATGAGCTTACCGCCGACGTCATCGAGCCCGCCCAGGCCAATTTCATCGGCCGCAACGAATTCCTCGGTTTCTTGAAAGACAATGGCGAAGCCGCTCTGCGCGTCGCTCAGCAACTCGGTGAAACCTATCACTCCGCCATTTCCGAAATGCGCACCATCGGCCTATCGCACTCCGCCGGCGAAAAGCTCGCCCGCTTCCTCCTCGAATGGGCTACCAACTATCCGGAAGAAAAAGGCCAAATCCGCATCAAGCTCACGCTCACTCACGAAGAAATTGCCCAGATGATCGGCTCCTCCCGCGAAACCGTTACCCGCCTCCTCGCCGACTTCCGGAAAAAACAAATCCTGCAGGTCATGGGCTCCACCCTAATCATCAAAAACAAGCAAGGCCTGGAATCCATCGTCAACAACTAGCCTGTGTAGTGGCCGAACTTTAGATCGGCCAACCTCACAATGCTCGATCCTCAGTGCAACTCCACCGCCCGGTCATAGCCTGTCATTTCCAGGTATCCTACGCCGCTCACGCCCGTTTTTCCCCGCGTGCCATTCAACCGCACCGCGCCTTCCCAATAGCTCGGAATCACCGCGGATTCTCCAGCCAACTCCTGCGTTTCCAACGGCGTCGTCAGCTCCAACTCCAGCGCCAGTTTTGGCACCGCGATGCGCCAGTGCACCGGATACAACGCTGCCGTCGCCGGACTCCTCCACGTCTCGCCGACTGGCGTCAGCGAAAGCTCCTCGAGCCGCAAATGCGTAGCGCGCCCATTCGCGTCCACATACGTTCCCGAAGAATAGGGATCGATGGAACCGTCCTTCCGGCGCATCCGGTAAAACATCAATTCTGTGTTGTCATTCAACTGCACGCTGAACCAATCCCATCCCACTTCATCCTTGTCCAACTGGTGCGTGAAAAACTCGTGATCCATCCACGACACGCCCGCAACCTCATAACTCTTCCCATTCCGTTGCACGCTTCCCTCCGTTTTCAGCCGTGTCAGCGAAATGTAATGCGAAGCGTGTCCCGCGCCGGCCGATTTCTGGCTCACTCCGTTTTCGCCCTGAATCACTGGCGGTTTTTCCGGATGCAGTTTCAAAATGAACGCAAAACGCTCGTCGATGCCTTGCAAACTTTGATCGTCGCCGTGCCAAGTCACATTCCAATTCCCGTTCCAGATGCGCCTCTGCTTCTCATCAACCCCGGCGATCCCCAACCCGGCGCGATTCGTTCGTTCCGTGTGATAGAAGTGTTTTCCATCCAGGTCGCTCAGCGCCAGGTGCGCCAGGTACAAATCCCGCAAATCCCAGGTGTCCGGCTTTGCCGAATCGCGGTTCACGGCCTGGCGAAAAAACGTCAATTCAAATCCGAATCTATGCCCATCGCGCCCCGTCAAATTCCCCGTGTAATACCACCACTCTGTTTGAAACTCTGGATGATTGAAATAATCACGCGGGAATTCGTAGCGGTATCCTGGTACCGCCAACTGGTAAGGGCCCTGCGCCATTACTCCGAACGCCATCACCAACAACAGCGTCAACCCAACAGCGCTACTCTTCATGCACAACCTCAAGCGGGTTCAACTTTACCGCCACTTCTGCCGGGTACAATCCCGCCAGCACTGTCGCCACGTACACCACCGTCAGCGCTCCGCACAGCACCGCCGCGGGCCAGTGAAATCGGATCGTCCACCCAAAGGATTGCTTGTTGATGACGAAAACCAGAATCAGCGACAGGAAATATCCCAAAACCAATCCCGCAAAATTCGCCAGCAAGCCCAGCAGTCCCGCTTCCACCAGAATTAACCTACGAACCTGGCCCGACGACGCACCTAAGAAACGTAACAATCCCAATTCCCGTCGCCGGTCAATCACCAGCGCCAGCAGCGCTCCCGCAATTCCCATAACCGCCACAAGCACCGCGATCGCTTCCAGCGCATAGGTAATCGCAAACGTGCGGTCGAAGATACGCACCGCTTCCGACCGCAAATCGCGATCGCTGAATACTAGGATCTTATGACCCTCTGCCGCATCGAATATCTCCCTCCGCACTTGCTCCGGCTTCGTGCCCGCCGCCACAAACACGGCTACATTCGATGGCGCAGGGTCAGGCAGATACTTCAGGAGCGTCTCGCGGTCCATCAAGATGGTTCCGCGTTCACTGGAATAGTCGTAGTAAACGTCCACGATGCGGAACCGCTCGCGCGTTGCTCGCAGCGCCAGTTCGATGGAATCGCCCGCTTTCACATGGTGCTTGTAGGTGAATGGTTCGCTCACCAGTATGTTGTTCTGGCCTCGCAATTCCGCAAGCACTTCCCGCGCCGGTCTGCCAGAAAAGAAGTTGGATTTGTCGTACGGACCAAGCGCTTGCGCATCCATGGAAGCCAGCGTCACCGGCATTCCTTCGTAGCTGATTTCGTACGCCCGCAAACGATCCACCGCGGCCACGCCCGGCAGCTTCGCAATCTTCTCTGTCCACTCCAACGACATTGTCGGATGCCGGTCCGCGCCTTCGTCTCCCGCAGGCCGCAGATACAAATCCGCGGGCAGTTGATGGTCCATCCAGCTCACCACCGTTTGCCGGAAGCTTCCCACCATGATGCCCACGGCTGTCATCATGGCCACCGAAGTCGCCAGGGTGCCCACCAGAACGGAAGTGCGTCCGAGCGAAGCCGCCAAACTTCGCGATGCCATCAGTCCCGCAACTCCCAAGAGTCTGCGAAGCAGACCCGTCGCAGTAGCCACAACGAAATGAACCATCGGCGGCATGGCATAAGCTGCAGCAGCGATCAGCAGAATCGCGGCGACATAGCCGAACACAGGTTTGCCGCCGACGGCGGGCAGGCGCGACAACAGGGCCGCAGCACCGGCCAAAAGCACCGCCACGACCAAATCGCGCCGCTTGTTAATGCGCGAAAGGCATTCGCGCCGCCCACGTGCCATCGCATCCACAGGCGCTACTTGCATCGCCTCGCGCGCGGGTCCCAGCGCCGCAGCAATGGATACTCCCGAGCCGATCAGCAAAGCTATTGCCACGGCCGAAGCCCCCAGCGCGATTGTTCCTGGACGGCTGCTTACATACAGCATGTTCACCGTAGCGCCCATTAGCTTCACGGCGCCACTCGCCATAAGTCGGCCGACAGGAAGCCCGATCAGTGCTCCCACCAGACCAATTCCCGCCGCTTCTCCCAAGAATGCCAGCAACACATCGCGCCGGCTCGCGCCTAGCGCGCGCACAATTCCGATCTCCGCCCGTCGCCGCACCACCGAAATCGAAATCGTGTTGTAAATCAGGAAAGCGCCGACTACCAGTGCGATGTAACTCAGCAATCGCAGATTCCAGCGGAACGCCGCTAGCATTTTCCGGTTTTCGTCCGTGCCGGTTCCCTGCGCGCGGATTTGCACCCCCGCGGGAAGCAAAGCGGCGATTCGCTTTTGCCATTCCTTCTGGTCCGCGGTTTCCGGAATTTTCAGCAGAATGCGATCCACCCGACCGCTTCGCTGCAACGCTCGATCCGCTCCGGCCAGATCCATCAGGATAACGTTCTCGTTTCCCGTCGAATCGTTGTAGACGCCGCGCACCGTGCGGGTTTCCACACGATCGTTGATGAGCAGGTCGAGCTTATCTCCCTGCTCTTTGTTCAGGCTGCTGCTCACCCAAATGCTGGCCGGATCCTCCATCGCCTCAATCGCGCCTTCATCCGATGGTTCGCTTTTTTCGGCCTTCAGCGGATGGCCGCCGCGCAAATAGCGGCTTCCCTCCGCGATCATGTCGATCCCAATCAGCGGAAAAGTTTCCTTGGACTCGACGACGGTGGCGTAGCCTTCAATGCGCGCGGAGTATTCCAGCGGGACAGGCTGCGTAGCCACGGTAGCGACGATGGAATCCAGCACCCCACCGGTGGCGACAATTTCCAGCGTGTAACTCCCCGCCAGCGATTCCATCGACGAGTGAAACGAACCAGCGGCCGCGCTCCCGGCCAGGTCAATCGCCAGCACCACCGCGACACCAATCGCTACCGCCAGAATGGTCAGGCCCATGCGCACGGGCTCTCGCCACATCGGCCTCACAATCAAGCGGTAGAAAAGCTTGAGTCTTCCCATGTTCAGCGCCGTATGATTTCTTCGACGTGCCCGTCGCGCAGCCGCACCAGCGTGTCGCAAATCTCCGCGGCTTCCGAGCTGTGTGTGGCCATGAGGGTGGCGGTCTGCCTTTCTCGCGTCAGCCGTTTCAGTAACGCCAGAATCAGGGCCCCGGTTGAAGTGTCCAGGTTTCCTGTAGGTTCATCGGCAAGCAGCAGCTTTGGAGAATGCACCAGGGCTCGCGCGATGGCTACGCGCTGCATCTGTCCCCCAGAAAGCTGGTAGGGGAGCCGGTCGCCCAGACCATCGAGCTCCACCCAATGCAATCTCTCGCGAGCGTGTTCCCGAGCCCCGCCATCTCCAGCAAGGAGCAAAGGCAATTCCACATTTTCAAGCGCCGTCAAGGTGTGCAGCAGTTGGAACGACTGGAAAACGAAACCGACCTTTTCACGGCGCAGCTTGGTCTGTCCCGCATCGTCGAGCCCGGCGGTGGGAACGCCGTCAATGAGCACGGTCCCATGGCTCGGGAAATCCATGGCGCCCGCTAGGTTCAACAGCGTGGACTTCCCGCAACCACTGCGGCCAACCAGCGCCACGAATTCGCCAGCCTGCACCTCCAGCGTCACCTTGCTCAGTGCTGGAATGCTCTGACCGTCGTTCAGATAGTGTTTGCTTACGCTCTGCAGGGAGAGAATCGCCATGTGAGTCCACAACTATAGGGCTACTCCAGAGAAAATATGGAGAGGCTCTGTGGCGGCAACATCAGCTTGAGCTTCTGTCCCGCCAAATCCGCTTGCCCACTTCCAAACAGCGGTGAAATGCTGGCCGCTGCCTGTGCCGGGGTGCCCTGGAGCGAAAGTTCAACTGCCTTTGCGCTGATGCCATCATGAAACGTGATCACCAGTTTCTCCTCTTCGGATTCCCGCAGGAAAATATAACTGCTGTCGTCGGCCGCCAGGTGCCAGAGCTTCCCGCCGCGTAACGCTCCGTGCTCGCGTCTAAGCTTCAGCAGCGACTGCACATACTCAAAAATGCTCTGCTGGTCTGGCGTTCGTCCTTCGGTAGCGAAAGCGTTTTGCGCGTCTTCCGGCCAGCCGCCCGGGAAATCTTTCCGGTTGTCAGGGTCGCCCCCGCCACCCATTCCGATTTCGTCGCCGTAATACAGCTCCGGTATTCCCCGTGTCGTGAGCGTCAGGCCAAATGCCAGTTTCAATTTTTCGGGAGTCGAGCCGGCCGCACCGGCAAAGCGGGTGGTGTCGTGGTTGGCAAAAAACGGCACCAGAAAATCCGGATACGGGTACAGCGAGTCTTGGCGCAGCACGTTGGTGATCCGGCCAACCGGTGCGCCGTGCAGCAGAACGTCACGCATCGCGAAATAGAGCGGAAAGTCGAAAACGGTGGTCAGTTGCGTATCAATTCCGTCCCACTCTTTGCGGCCGCCCACAAAAAACGAAGTGACCGTGGGATCCGGATGAAAGACTTCTCCGATGGTCGACAGCCGCGGATACCCCCGCCGCAATTGCTGATGCCACTGTGCCCAGAACGCCCGCGAAACATAAGGAAAAGTGTCGATGCGGTAGCCATCCAGACCCGAGGTTTCCGCCCACCACATGCTGTTCTGTACCAGGTACTGAACCGTGAGCGGGTTTTCGGTATTCAGGTCTGGCAGAACTCCAAAGAACCATCCATCGGTGAGATTGGTCCGCATCTGTGCAGGCGTATGTGGATCAACCAGCGCTTCAAATAAATCGATGGCGGGTTCGTTTGGCTCTTTCTTATCCGCCTTCCCGTAGAAATCGCTGTGCAACGGGGAATGCGAGGTCCAATGTTGTTCCGCGGTTCCGTGGAACCAGTCGGGCGTGGGTGGATCCTTGACCCAAGGATGCAACGGTCCAACGTGATTCGGCACAATGTCGAAGAACACCTTCATGTGCTGCTGGTGCGCTGCTTCCACAAGGTCCTGATAATCACGAATCGTTCCCAAGTGGGGATCCACAGCATACAAATCCACCGCGCTATAGCCATGGTAGCTGGAAGCTGTTCCATTTTTCACAATCGGCGTGAGCCATAGGGTTGTAATTCCCAGATCCCTTAGATAAGGAAGATGCGCTTTAATTCCCCGCAGGTCTCCGCCGTGGTAAGCGCGCGGTTTGGCGCGATCGAGCGAGTTAGGAAACTCCGCAGGTTCATCGTTCGTGGGATCACCATTGGCAAAACGGTCTGGCATGATGAGGTAAATCACATCGTCGGGCGAAAGCCCCTGGTTCCGTCCTAGAATCTGCTTTCTTGTGGCGATCGGAAATTCAAACGAGGTTTCGCCCTTTGCTGTGGTGAGCCGGCAAACGGCCGTTCCGCTTTTTAGTTCGGGAGAGAACTTCAGCCACACGAAAAGGTAATCCCCATTCGCCGACGATTGTGTGCGGCTGACAACAACTTCCGGGAGATTGCACTGCGCATGAGTGGCCTGGAGATTCCGTCCAGACAGCAGAATCATGACCTCTTGCGTCAACCCTAGCCACCAGTTGGGTGGCTCCATTTTTTTGACTACGGGAGCGTTCGGGTCCGCAGGTGTTTGCGCAAATGCGCGAACACCTCCACAGGAGACTAGCGCAAACAGAGTAAGTATCGCCCGCAGTTTCCAAAGAGCAGATTTTCGGGAACCGCGCAGATTCATGGGCATAACGTTGCATCGCCGAGCTTAACAGAACACCCTCGATGCGGGTCAGAATTTCACTACGGCTCGCGAAACTCCAGAGTGCCAAACGCGGAGGGCACATGAAAATTCGGTTTTGGGGAAAAAGTGGGGCTCCACGCGGAATAGCATCTCGGTTCCGCGTCGCCCTCGATGCGGTAGAAATTGGCCCGCCAGGGATGTTTGGGGTCGAATTGGGCGGTCAGGTATTTCATAGGAATGGCCAGCTCTGCCGTCCAGGTCTTGGCTTTCTCATCCATAATTACGCGACGTTTCAAACCGCTGTGCAATTCCTCGATCTTTCCATGAGATACCGCCAAATCGATCCAATACCCATTAGGGCTGACTTCGAATTCGCGATACACCATCGGATCGGTCGAGTCCGGCTGAAGGAAAGTCTCTGCCACATCGCGGTCCCACAATTCGTATCTCCAGCCATCGGGCCGCGCGTCGGGAAATACGAAGATGTTCCTGTAATTGCAATGGAAGCGAAGGAAGAAAGTATCGGGAGTCCACAGCAGGCGAACTTCCGTGGCCCGTTGCGGGTCCGCGTTCTCGCCTTTCCAATCCTGATCGAAATGAAGGGCCGGCGCTTTTTCCCAATCAGAGGTGGATGGAAGTCCGTCCGCTCCAAGCGGCGTTGTCAGACGCAACGCGTAAGCGGTTGGCAACGCGGTGCGCTCAGAAGCATGAACTGGATTCATCGTCCCAATAGTGTAATGCGGCGCCGCCGCGAAGCTCACGCATAAAACGCAGGATAGGAACATCCGTGTTGCCAGGCGATCAATTTTCCGTTGGCTCACTACGTCCTCCATGAGTGAAACATGGATAAAAAAACGATCCGCTTTCAACACTAGTTCGTCAATGCAGCATACCACGCGGTATACCATCAGTTTTCTTGCTGAGCAGCGCTAAAAGCAAGCATTTCTGAGCCCGCAGGGCCAGCAAACTGATTGGTCACGCGCCCCGAAGCAGCTTCTATCTGCGCGATTTGCACGTGCTAGCATTCAAATGCCAATCCGAATCCGCGTCTTTTGTGAAGGAGAACCCACGTGCCAGGCCGTCCATCCGTACACTCCGTCGAGGTCAGGACCGAACCAAAACGCCGCCAACCTGAGGAATTTCAGTTCATTCGCCATCACATCGAGGCCGGCGTAGCGCGCATGACGCTGAATCGTCCAGAACACAACCTGCTCAACGAAGCCATGCTTCGGGAACTGGCGGACGGCATTACTTTTGTTGCTGAGCGCGACGACGTCAAGCTCATCGTCCTCGATTCGTCGTGCAAAGTCTTTTGCGGTGGCATCGATGTGGGCGAATACACCTCGGAACGCGTCTTTCAAATGCTCGATGCGTTTCATTCGGTGTTCGCCGGCATCCTCGAAACATCCAAACCCGTTTTGACCATCGTGAATGGCCCGGCCATCGGCGGCGGGGCAGAACTGGCGGCGTTCGGTGATCTGGTGGTCGCCACGCCGAAGGCTCGATTCGCTCAGCCTGAAATCACCATTGGCGTTTTTCCTCCGCTGGCGTCGACGATCCTGCCATTTCTCGTAGGGCCAAAGGTTGCGCTTGAACTGGTGTTACTCGGCGAGCCGGTCACGGCCGAGCATGCCTTGGAACTTGGCTTAGTGAACCGGCTGGTGCCGGAAACGCAATTGGAGTCGACGGTGAACGACCTGATATCCCGAATCACCAGTCATTCCGGGCCGGTTCTCACGATGGCCAAAAAAGCCATTCTGGGTGGCATGGGACTTTCACTACGCGACGGGTTGAAAAACTCCATGAACATTTTCCTCAACGAACTCTACCGGCTGGAAGATTCGCAAGAAGGCCTGCGCGCCCTAGTGGAAAAGCGCAAGCCCAATTGGAAAAATCGCTAGCTCTTGCACCAGAGTTGTTCCATTCATTGACACCCTTTCGTCGTCACCGTACACTGATTTTACAATTTGCAGGCTCGGGAAGTGGGGAAGTGCCGTGAAAACCGGCCGCGGTCCCGCCACTGTGATCGGCAAATCGCCGTAAGCCAGGCTACCCTCCCAAGCTGCACCGGCCGCGTGTCCTTCGTGCGAGAGAACACGGTCCGAAATTGCCCCGGTTCGCCAGGGGCTTTTTTATTGACAAATTCTCGCGGACTCTCGTCAGGGGAGATTCGTGTCCGAGGCAACACTCAAGTTTTTTGTGCGGGTCACTGCAGTTTGCGCGCTGCTTTCTTTTCTCAGTGGTGGAGAAATCGCCGCGCAAGCCGCCTCCGAATCATCCGCTTCTGTGACCTTGCATGAGGTCACCGACGGATACGGCCGCACCGTGCGCATCCCCGTGAATCCGATGCGAATCGTTTCCCTGGCGCCCAGCCTGACGGAAACCGTATATGCTCTCGGCCTCGACCATCGGCTGGTCGGCGACACGGACTATTGTGACTATCCGCCCGACGCTCAGAAGAAAGCCAAAGTTGGCGGCGTGATCAATCCTAATCTTGAGCAGATCGTCGCCCTGCACCCGGATCTGGTACTGCTGTCGAAAGAAGGCAATCAACTCGACACCGTTCGCGCCCTGGACACTCTCGGTATTCCGAACTACGCCATCGACGCCCGTAGTATCGAACAGATCATATCGTCCACGCAAAAGCTCGCGGATGTGCTGAACGTGCCCGCTCAGGGTAAAATCCTTACGGACGATTTGCTTCAGCAGTTAGCAGGTCTTCAAACCAAGCTCAGCGCCGTTCCGCCGCGGCGAGTGCTCTTCGTGGTCTGGCCAGAGCCCCTGATGTCCGTCGGAAAGAACACCTTTGTGGCCGACGCCATGCGCCGGGCTGGCGCCGTCTCCATCATTGATTCGAATCAGGATTGGCCGCAGGTCAGCCTTGAGGAAGTCGCGCATCTTCAGCCGGAATACCTGGTTTTCGCCGCGGCTCATACGGGTTCCGCGGGAACTGAGTTCGAATCGCTGGCAAATCGCCCGGGATTTGAGATTCTCGACGCGGTGCGGAACCGCCGGTATGCGGTCGTCAGCGACGCGATCATTCGTCCGGCGCCTCGCATCGTTTCCGTGATTGAGGACCTCGCGCGCCAGTTGCATCCTGAAGTTTTTCAGGAAACGCCCGGCACGAAGAAAGCGCCGCCTGCGACCATGCCGCTTCCCGGTCCATTTCAAGCGAAGCCGAGTGCCTCTCGCGTAGAGGCAGACGGTGTTCCGGAGATGGCATGCGCACGCTGACGCTGGGGCGTTTGTTTCTGCGCTGCGGCATTCTTGCTGTCATTCTGTTTGTTGTAGTGGTGATCGCACTCAAGTTGGGTGCCGTGCAGGTTTCTTTGTACGGTCTCGGGCGAGACTTGATTCGCGCACTGTTGCACCGCAGCACCGGTATATCCACGGATTACGGCATGATCGTTCTGGATATCCGCTTGCCGCGCATCGTGCTGGCTATTGTAGTGGGCGCAGCGTTGTCGGTAGCGGGCACCAGTTTCCAGGCGCTGTTGCGTAATCCCTTGGCTGATCCGTATGTATTGGGCGTTTCCTCCGGTGCCTCCGTGGGCGCGATCCTGGCTCTGATGCTGGAAAATCAGATGGCTCTATCGCCGGAGTATGCGGGGCTGATTACTCCACTGGGCGCGTTTCTCGGCGCGGCGATAACCATAACCGGCGTTTATTTTCTCGGGCGGCGCGAAGGGCAAATCGACAGCACCACTTTGCTGCTGGGCGGCGTCATTACCGCGTCATTTCTCTCCGCCATCATCATGTTTCTCATGTCCACATTGTCCTCGGGTAATTTGCGGGGTGCTTCTTACTGGATGATGGGCAGCCTCTCCAGCTTGCCTTCCAAGAGTCTTCTTTATCTTGTGGGCATCGGGTCCCTGATTGCCGCTGGGGCCATTTACACTACGTCTGCCGATCTGAATCTGCTGTTGGCTGGGGAAAAAGAAGCCATGCACCTTGGCGTCGACGTGGCGCGCGTGCGCATCGTTGTGTATGTTGCGGCATCCATTTTGACAGGCTTCGCCGTTTCGGTCAGTGGCACCATCGGCTACGTAGGCTTGCTGGTTCCTCATGCCATGCGCTTGATCTTCGGCTCCGATCACCGGATGCTCCTCCCTGCAGCGGCGTTCGGTGGCGCAATCGCCCTGGTCATCGCAGACACCATCGCCCGTACCGTGGTAGCACCGTCGGAACTGCAGGTCGGAGCGGTCACCGCGATCGTTGGTGCGCCATTTTTCATTTACCTGTTGCGCAAGAGGCTGTCATGAGTACGCCTTCTCGCAATCCGAGTTCTCCCTTCCATCCATCGAGCGAGCAGCCGCGCGGCAATCCCGATGTTCGGCTGAGCGTCGAGCAAGCCAGCTATGTCTATGCCCCAAATCCTTCGCAGGCCCCGCTTTTTACGCTGGAAGCGCTCAGTTTTCAGGCCAAGCCCGGGGAAATCGTGTCCATCCTTGGACCGAATGCCAGTGGCAAATCCACTCTTCTTAAGCTGATTTCCGGCACCATTGAGCCGCTCTCCGGCCGCGTGTTTCTGAACGGATTCCCCACGCATTCGCTGGCGCCCAAAGTTCGGGCGCAACGCATTGCCATGGTGCAACAAGAGAGCCGGTTGCTGTTTCCTTCTCGCGTGTGGGAATTCGTTTTGCAGGGCAGGCACGCCCATGGCCGGGGGGTTCGTTTCGAATCCGAAGACGATATCGCCGTTGCCAAAAATGCTCTTGCCCAAGTAGGCGCATTGCATCTGATGGATCGTTGGATGGACCAAATCTCCGGCGGCGAAAAGCAACGCGTGATTCTTGCGCGTGCTCTGTCGCAGCAGCCTCTTCTGCTTTTGCTGGACGAGCCCACACTGCATCTGGATATCGGCGCTCAAGTCGATCTGTTGGAATCCTTGCGCCGGCTCGCCGCAGAGAATCGCTACACCGTGTTGGTGGTCACCCACGAGCTGAATCTTACGGGCGAGTTCGCTGACCAAGTCGTGCTGTTGCAGAAAGGAAAATGTCTTCGTGTCGGACCGCCGGCAACGGTGTTCCAACGCGATCTGCTCGAACACGTATTTCAAGCGCCGTTGACCGTGGAGCTGACCTCTTCCGGACGGCCGCGTGTCACGCTTTTCGATAAATAGCGAGCTGCTGAATCACCCGAACCTGGAAGCCGCGTGCTTCCGACCTTGCAACCCCATAGGGGCTTCGCCCCTCCACCTCAACCGCGGACTTCGTGCTCGGGAAGACGGTGCAACGCCGTCGCCGCCGCGCGACTGTAAGGCGATTCTTTCGCTTGCGTGCCACTGCAGCATTCCGCTGCGGGAAGGCCACAAGCTGCTGCTCACGGGTGACTCCGTGGACAGCGAATTTGTCGCCCAGCCAGGAGACCGGCGAAGTCTGCAGCCTGCGTAGTTCCTTAACGCTGGCCAACCTTTACTCTCCCGCGCGTGAGGGAGCGGAGGAACCATGACAACCTCGTCGGCCCTTCTGGCCCTTTTGGTTTTTTTTGCTTTTGTTGCATCGCCTGCCTTTTCCCAGTCCCACGTCGCAGATACTGTGCTATCCGGTACTGTGACCGACCCTTCGGGCTCGACGATCGCCGGTGCGCAAATTTCCGTTCAGCAGGCGGGAAACAGCACACCGCCGCGAATCGCGTTGTCCTCTTCGAACGGAACCTACTCGATCACTCTTCCGCCGGGAAGCTACCACCTGAGCATCCGGAAGGATTCTTTCCTCACACGCGAAACCGACTTGACCGTGCAGCCGGGTGCGAAACCTGAGCTTAATTTCCGTTTGGAACTCGCTACCATGTCCGCCAGTGTGATTGTCACTGCACAAGCGCTGCCCACGAGCGAGAAGCAAACGGATGTGCCCATCGACGTCATCACCCGTAAAGACATCGACAACCGCGAAGCTGTCTCCATGCCCGACCTTCTTCAGTATTCTCCGGGCGTGGCGTTTGGCCGCACCGGCGCGAATGGCGGCACTGCCTCGTTGTTTCTCGACGGTGGAAATTCCAATTTCACCAAAGTGCTGATCGACGGCACAACCATCAATCCGCCCGGGGGTGCGGTGGATTTCTCCCTCCTGACGACGGACAACATCGACAAGGTGGAGATTGTCCATGGCGCAGAATCCGCCATTTATGGGACGGATGCGGTCGACGGCGTCGTTCAGCTGTTCACCCATCGTGGGTCCACACATACCCCGGCATTCACCGTATTTTCCGAAGGTGGAAGCTACTCCAGCGGCAGAGGTGGCGGGCAACTAAGTGGCTTGACTGGCGGCTTCGACTACTCTGGTGCCGCATCCTATTACAGCACCGATGGCCAGGGAGCAAACGACAATTTCATCAATCGCACTTTGTCGGGAAACTTCGGCTATACCTTTTCGGAGAACAATCAGATCCGACTTTCGCTCCGCAACAACACCAGCGATGCCGGCATTCCCGGACAAACCATTTTTACTCCGCCGTCGCTCTACCAGAGGTACAACCAACAACTGTTCAGCGCGAATGCCCGGTGGGATTTCACTTCCGGGCAGCATTGGCATTATGAAATCTCCGGGACGGAATCGTACACGCACCAGCACAGTTTTAACCCGCAGCAGAGTTTTTACGCCAGCGATCCAAACGCGTTCTGCCCGCAAACGAATCCCACCGCTGTGCCCACCGCGGAATTTTGTGATTACACCTACGATTCGCTGTACAACTACAATCGTGCAGGTTTTACTGCGCAAGCCAGCTACGTTCTAAGGACAGTAACGGCCACGGCCGGTTATCAGTATGAAGTCGAGAACGCGTATCTCAGTTACCTGGCACAAGGCCACGAGCGGCGTAACAATCAAGGCGGCTTTCTGGATGTGCGTTACTCCCCCATTTCTCGCCTAGCACTGGATGCGGCGGTACGCGCCGAGGCCAACGCGTATTTTGGAACCCGCGTTGTTCCCCGCGTCGGCGGTTCCTACGCGCTTCACTACGGAAAAGGTTTTTGGGGTGACACTCGTTATCGCGCGTTTTTTGGCGAAGGAATCAAGGAGCCCCGATTCGACCAAACCTATGGCACCGACCCTTGCGATCCCGGTAATTTAAATCTCCGACCCGAATCCAGTAAGACGTGGAGCACCGGCTTCGACCAGAAGCTTGCCAGTGACCGCATAAAAATCTCCGCCGATTATTTCTACAACCGTTTCTACGACATTGTCAGCTTTACGTTTTGCGCCCCGGGTGAATCCTGCCCGGGCACTCCTCCTCCTGGCTGCCCCTTCGGCTACGGCACGTACTTCAACACCGATTTGGCGCGCGCGCGCGGCACGCATGTTGTTGTAGAAACTCGTCCGGTGAAGTGGCTGTTCATCAACGGGAATTACACCTACGACGACAGCTTGATCCTGAAATCGCCGAATGCCACAGACCCGTCTCTCGTGCCGGGGAATCGCCTGCCGCGCCGGCCGCTCAATTCGGGATCTATTTTGTTCGTTGGAACTTTCCGCCGTTTCAATGCTTCGTTTTCGGGTTACTTCACTGGCCAGCGAACGGATAGCGATTTCCTGGGCCTGGGGTTTACGCGTAACCCCGGATATGCGCGCTTTGATTTGTCCGCCAGCTACATGTTTTATCGCAACCTCTCGGTGTATACGCGGGTGAGCAACGTGTTCGATAAGAGCTACCAGGATGCGTTGGGCTATCCGGCGCTTGGCCGCGACGCGGTGATTGGCCTTCGCTATCAGTTTTCGGGACGCGATTAGTCGCCGTGGCCATTCCTGTCGCATTTTCGTGGAGTGGAGGGAAGGACAGTGCCATGGCGCTGCACTCCCTCCGCTCCAATCCTGAGTTCCAGGTCACCACGCTGCTGACCACGGTTACCGAAGGCTTCGAGCGCATCAGCATGCACGGTGTCCGCCGCGAACTACTGCGCGCTCAAGCGGATTCGATTGGCCTCCCCCTCGAGGAGGTTCGGATACCGCCGCAATGTTCCAATGCTACCTACGAGGCACACATGGGACAAAGTATTCTCCGACTTCGCCAGCAGGGAGTGAAGCACATGGCGTTCGGCGACATTTTCCTGGAAGACCTGCGCTCGTACCGTGAAACGAAACTGCTGAGTGCGGACATGACCGCGGTTTTCCCCATCTGGAAGGTGGACACGCGCCAACTTGCGGCGCGATTTATGCGCGATAAGTTCCGGGCGATCGTCGCTTGCATCGATCCCAGGAAACTGGACCCATCTTTTGCCGGCAGGGAATTGGATGCCGCCTTCTTCCGGGACTTGCCGGCCAGTGTTGATCCCTGCGGCGAAAACGGCGAGTTCCACACGTTTGTCTTTGCTGGTCCTATCTTCGGCTCCGCCATTCCGGTTCGAATTGGACCCGTGGTGGAGCGCGATTCGTTCGTTTTTTGCGATTTGGCGTTAGCCCCATCAACAGAACAGTCATCTTTACCTACCTGAGCGCATCAGCCACGGACTGCGTATATAGAGGCGGCTTTTGCCGGTAATCGCGTTCTGACCCGGATTCGCCGCGGCCTCTGCTATAATTTGCTCTTAACCGATGACCAAATTTGCCACCGAATCCGCCATAACCCCCGAACTGCTCGCCAAGTATGAGCCGGTGATCGGTTTGGAAGTGCACGCGCAGTTGCTGACCAAAACGAAGATTTTCTGTGGCTGTTCGACGCGTTTCGGCGACACACCGAACTCCAATGTATGTCCTGTTTGCCTTGGACTCCCGGGCACACTGCCAGTCCTGAACAAGCGCGTGTTGGAAATGGGCATTCGCGCATCGCTGGCGCTCAATTGTACCGTTCACGAGCACTCCCGGTTTGCGCGCAAAAACTATTTTTATCCTGACCTGCCTAAGGGCTACCAAATATCCCAATATGAATTGCCGTTGGCCACCGGTGGCTGGGTGGAAATCGAGCAGGACGGCAAGGCCAAGCGCATCGGCATCACGCGCCTTCACCTGGAAGAAGATGCCGGGAAATCGCTGCACGACGGCTTTCCGCACTCCGGAGAAAAAAGCTACATCGATTTCAACCGTTGCGGCACCCCGCTGAGCGAGATCGTCTCGGAGCCGGACATGCGTTCTCCGGACGAGGCATACGCATATCTCACCACGCTTCGTCAGATCCTGCTCTACACCGGCGTGAGCGATTGCAACATGGAAGAAGGCTCGTTGCGGTGTGATGCGAACGTGAGCGTGCGGCTACGCGGCACTAAGGAATTTGGCACCAAGGTCGAAGTGAAGAACCTGAATTCGTTCCGCTATCTGGCGAAAGCGCTGGAATTCGAAATCGAGCGGCACATTTCCGTCTTAGAATCCGGGGGCCGCATCATCCAGGAAACGCGTCTATGGAATCAACCGGCGGGGCGCACGGAAGCGATGCGTTCGAAGGAAAAGGCTCATGATTACCGCTATTTTCCGGAGCCGGATCTTCTTCCCGCGCATGTCAGTGCCGCGTGGCGCGACGAGATTCGCGCGTCATTACCTGAATTACCATTCGCCAAGCGGGCTCGCTTCGTTTCTGCTTATGACATCACGCCTTACGACGCAGAAGTTCTGACGGACACGCAGGCGCTGGCGAGCTATTTTGAATCTGTGGTCAAAGCCGGCGCTCCCGGGAAGGCCTCTGCGAACTGGATGCAAACCGAACTCCTGCGCCGTTTGCATGACTCCGGAAAAGAAATTGGTCATAGCCCCGTGTCACCTGCGGCGCTTGCCCAGCTCGTCGTATTGGTAGATACCGGGAAGATTACCGCCGCGGTTGGCAAGAAAGTGTTTGCGACCATGTTCGAAACTGGCAAGCCAGCCGCAGACATTGTGGCCGCGGAAGGACTCGGGGCACAAGTGACGGATGCGGCGATCGAGCAAGTGGCCCGCGACATTATCGCGAAGAATCCCGACAATGTGGCCAAATTCAAGGCCGGCAACGAAGGTGTGTTCAAGTTCTTCGTTGGCCAAGTGATGAAAGCCACGAAGGGCCAGGCCCATCCCCAGGTTATTAACGAAACCCTTCGAAAGCTTTTATCCTGAGTTCAGCGAGGAACCATGCTCAAAATCGGCGACAAAGCACCTGAGTTCACCGTGAGTTCTGACGAAGGCGAAGGGGTTTCCCTCAGTGATTTCACAGGGAAACGCGTTTTCATCTTTTTCTTCCCGAAAGCCAATACCCCGGGTTGAACGACGGAAGCGTCCGAGTTTCGTGACGCAAAATCGAAGTTCGACAAGAAGGGCGTGGTGATTCTCGGCGCCAGCGCCGATCCCGTGAAAGCCTTGCAAAGCTTCAAAACCAAGCAAAAATTGAATTTTCCGTTGCTCAGCGATCCGACGCACAAAATGATCGAGTCCTTTGGTGCGTGGCGTACCAAGAAGTTTATGGGCCGCACGTTTAAAGGCATCGTGCGAAGTTCGTTCCTGATCGGTGCAGACGGCAAGATCGAAGAAATTTGGGATGAAGTGAAAGCCAAGGGCCACGCCTCGGAAGTATTGGCGAAACTATCCGCCTAGGCGGCAGCTCAAATCACAGTTCCACCGCAATCTCGCTGTCTTTCGACGCAATCAGCATGTTGTCAATCAGTCGCGTATTCCCGATGCGAACAGCCAGCAGCGCGTAGCAGGATGGACCTACCCGCACGACAGGTTCGAACGTATCCGCGTCCACAATTTCCGCATAGTCCACGCGCGCCCGAGGCTCGCTGTCCAGCACTTCTCGCATGGCCCGCTGCAACTCCAAGGCGCCTCGTACGCCAGCCGAAAGTTCCATCTCCGCGCTTTGCAGCGCGCGATACAGCAGCGTGGCCACTTGCCGCTCCTCGGCGTCCAGGTAGGCGTTCCGCGAGCTCATCGCCAGCCCGTCTGCTTCCCGCACCGTAGGGCAAATCACCAGTTCGACGTCCAAGTTCAGATCGCGCACCATCTTTTCGATTATGCGCACCTGTTGCGCGTCTTTCCTGCCGAAATAGGCATAATTTGGCTGAACGATTTCGAACAGCTTCAGCACCACGGTCGCCACCCCGCGAAAATGCCCCGGCCGCGATTTTCCCTCCAGACGCTCGCTAATCCCTTCCACGTGCACGTAGGTGGAGAAACCGCGCGGATAGATTTCCTCGGCGGATGGCAGGAACAAGCCGTCCACCTTCGCGTTGGTGAGTTTCTCCAGATCGGCTTCGAGCGGTCGCGGGTATTTGGACAAGTCCTCATTGGGCCCAAACTGCGCGGGATTCAGGAAGATCGAGGCGTACACCGGCGAGCATTCTTTTTTCGCGCGTTGCACCAGAGCCATATGCCCGGCGTGGAGCGCACCCATCGTCGGCACCAGCCCGATGATCTTCTGTTCTTGGCGTGCTTCGCGCGCCTTTTCCTTCATCCAGGAAACTGTTCGAATCGTCTCCATGCCGAACGGACTAAGACTTCGCCGCCGCGCTCCTCTCCCGATAAAAGAAAATCAAATCAGTGGTGATGCCTTTGGCGCCCAATTGGCGAAGCATGGTGGTTACCTGCCCTCGATGGTAGCTGCTGTGATTCACCACGTGTTGCATCATTTGCCAGCGTGGGCTGCGGGACGGCCCAAAACTGAGCGTCTTGTAATCCACCTCTTCTTCCAGTTCATTTTCGTCCAGCCGGCTGACATGTTCGAGCCAATGTTTTTCAATTTCGGCCCAGCGGCCGCGCATGCTCGCCAGATCCGGAAAGTCTTTGGCGTCCGGGAAGGAAGTGGGCGAGCGCCCTTCCAATCGCTCCAACCATACCCATTCCACCGCCCAAATGTGCACGAGCGTATCGCGCACGGAACTGAAGCTGGATCCCATCGGCTTGGTGAATTGCTCTGGGGTGAGTGCTTCCACCGCCTCAATGATTCGGCGGTTCGCCCAGCCGTTAAACGCAAACAGTTCGCGCATCTGCGCTGGGTTCATTGCCACACCTCGCGTACAAAACTGCAAGGGCGCCCCGGTCTGCACAAGGCGCCTGCTGCACGTCGCTCCACTCGCTCAACGGGCGATAGGAATGGTTTTGCGCCCTTTTATATTTGCGGGTGCGTGATAGGACTCCGCATCGGTTGGGAAACTTCCGCTTTGTACCTCAGCGCAATATTCCTTCACGGCATTGGAGATGATCTCGCCCACGTTGGCATAGCGGCGGGCAAACTTCGGAGCGTCCTGAAACGTCAAGCCCAACATGTCGTGAAGCACCAGCACCTGGCCGTCGCAGTCGGGGCCGGCGCCGATCCCGATCGTAGGAATGCGTACTGCGTGCGTAATTTCCGCCGCCAATTCTCTAGGCATGGCTTCGAGCACGATGGCAAACGCTCCGGCAGATTCCACGGACCGGGCGTCGCGAAGCAACTGGTCGGCGGTAGCGGGAGTCTTACCCTGCACTCGATACCCACCCAGAGCATTCACCGATTGGGGCGTGAGTCCGACGTGGCCCATCACGGGAATTTCCGCCTCGGTCAGGCGCGCAATCAGTTCTAAGCGGCGCTCGCCACCTTCCACCTTTACCGCTTCGGCGCCTGCTTCCTTCACAAACCGCATGGCGTTACGGATCGATTCACTTATTTCGCCATGGTAGGAGCCGTAAGGCATATCCGCAACGACGAGCGCACGTTCGACGCCGCGCCGCACAGCTTTGGTGTGATGTAGAGCTTCGTCCAACGTGAGCGGCAAGGTGCTGTCATAGCCCAGCGCCACCATCGCCACGGAGTCGCCTACCAACACAACGTCCACGCCGGCTTCATCCATCAGCCGTGCGGTCGGATAGTCGTACGCAGTCAGGCAGGTGATTTTCTTGTTCGCAGGACTTGCAGCGCCTAAACTCTTCCGCTGCATCAGGTCGGGCACGGTAATCTTCCCGTTGCCCAAATTCGGCAGGATACTCATGTCGGCCTCCGGTGCCGTCCCCTAACTTCGAGGTACAGCCCTCTTCCAGACACCCTAACTATAACAAAAAGTGATAGGGGTCACCAGTAATTGTGATGCTAGGCTGAATGGGAGGGACGACCTTCGAGAAGACGCCGTCCGCCCACAGCCTGATCACAACTGCTCAAGTTCTCGCTGGGGCCTGCGTCCGCCCCTTCCATTGCCCGCCACGTCCCAGCCAGTAGCGGGCGGCGGAAAGACAAGTGGCAGAGGAATAGAACATTGCGGCCACAGGTAAAAGCGGAGCCCAAAGCGGGAACAACCGGTAGAAGCGCACCGTGGGCAAATAGGTCAGCGTCATAAGTGCCCACGTTGCCAAACTGATGCGCCACACCAGTGGACCTGCGTTAAACGTCAGAACCACCGGCGCAAGGTATGTGACTAGCATTCCTGCGATGGTCCCGAGCAGAAGAAGAAACGAATAAGACAGTTGCGTGAACGCGGTTCGCGCAATCAAATCACGAATCTCGCGGAATGTGGCGTACTGTCGTAGACTGATGCTGCTCCGCGTCAGCCCCATCCAAATCATGCCGCCGCTTCGCTTCACCGCTCGGGCTAAGGCGCAATCGTCGATTACTTCAGTGCGAATCGCCGATAACCCTCCGATTCTTGCCAGCGTCTCCGCACGCAAAAGAATGCACCCTCCGGCCGCACCGGCGGTCCGCGCATTGCCAGCGGCAATCCACTGTGGGGGATACAGCAGTAGAAAGAAATAGAGAAACGCGGGAATGAGCAACCGTTCTGGAAAAGTTTTGGTCTGCAAAAGTACCATGAGTGAAGCCAGATCCAGGTTGCCGGTTTCCGCACGCGTGACAAGCCGGCACAGCGTATCCGGCGCGTGCACGACATCCGCATCCGTGAACCAAAAATATTCAGGGAACGAAAGGGAGGCCGCGTCCACACCTTGTTGCAACGCCCACAGCTTGCCCGTCCACCCCGGCGGCAGCTCTCGAGCTCTGACAACGGTCACAGGGCTGCTCCCACTGGCTGCAGCTTTCGTGGTTTCTTGGGCTAGTTCGGCAGTGCCGTCAACGCTGTGGTCGTCGACTACAACGATCTGCAATTCACCGGGATATTCTTGGCTCGTCAACGATGTTACGCACCGGGCGATGGTTTCCGCTTCGTTGCGGGCCGGCACGACCGCAGCGACTCGCGGCCACTTCGCGACCGACCCGCTGGCCTGCGCATCTTCATTAAATACCCGGAGTTGCCAAAAACTTCCCCGAAAGAATGTCAATACGGTCCAAATAAGGAGAGAAATAGAGGAAACGATGAGGAGAACGTGGTTCACGCTTTTACTTTAGGCAAAGAGTCGGGCGGCAGTCTAAAGTGCTATCAAGCCGACGATCTTATCTTCCGTGTCTATTTCGCGACGGCATGCATGGAGGCCGCGCGATGGATGGCTTTGCGAATGCGTTGATAGGTCCCGCAGCGGCAGATGTTCCCGCTCATGGCATCGTCAATATCCGCCTCCGAGGGATTTGGTTTCTTTTCCAGCAGCGCGACAGCGGACATGATCTGTCCGGACTGGCAGTAGCCGCATTGCGGAACATCTTCCTCGATCCAGGCGAGCTGCACCGGGTGGGATGCGTCGCTCGACAACCCTTCGATGGTGGTGATTTTCTTTCCTGACACACTCGTAATCGGGGTGATGCACGAACGCGAAGCCTCGCCGTTGATGTGCACGGTGCACGCACCACAGAGCGCCATTCCACACCCGAATTTCGTGCCCGTCATGTTTAAAGTATCGCGCAACACCCATAACAAAGGCGTTTGTGGGTCAACGTCCACGGTGGTGGACTTCCCGTTCAACACAAAAGTGACGGCCATGGTCGCCTCCTTGGGTGCGGAAAATATCCTACACCAACGGGGCGAGTAACGGAAATATGCGAAAAAGCGGCGCACGGGCGGCCCAGCCTAATGTCGGTCGGCCAGGGCTGTACAACGGTTTTACACCTGCTACCATTACGTTGCTTCGGGGGCAGCCATAGGGCCTCCGCCGTGGGTGAACCCGGACGAGGTATTCGGTTTGGACTCAACGCGCGATCTACTGCTTTCCTTGTTCCCGGCCCAGCAGCACGCCAACCGCTCTCTTCAAACCATGGCGAGCCTACTGGAAGACTTCACACGCGCGGGAACATTGCACGCGCGCTTGGACGCGGTGGTCGCGCTCTATACTTGGCTGCGCCGCCCTGACGATCGGCTGCCCGAGCTTTGTCCTGCCGCCGGTTTATTTGCCGGAACGGGATCGGAGTGGCGCCGCGAACGAGTCTGGCTTTCCATTCTCGAGTGTTCGCCGGAACTGCGTGACCGCTATCATGCCGGAATCGCCGCGATTCTCGACGAAACCGACGCTATCTCTCTGTTCGCACAAGCCGGTCTGCCTACCGATCGCGGCCTACTCTCCGAGACTTTCGATCGTTTCTTCAACATCGTGCTGCCCGCTCCTCGCGAAGAAAAGGATTTGGCCAAGTTGCTGGTCCGGCTGTTCCCGACGCAGAAGGAAGTGGACCGTTTTTTCGGCCAGACTCCGGAGCAACTGAAAGAGCTTGCGGCTCAAATCGCTCCCGTAGACATCCCTGAACCATGGGAGCGGCCGGCCGCCGCTCTGCGGGATGCATTTTATCTGCTAGCGGCCCGCGCCCAGGGGCTCGGATTGTCAGAAAGTTTGCGGATACGAGGGCAGGGAGGATCTGTCCGCAATTCTCCGTTTTATCGGTTGATGCGGACGTCCAATGCTGTGCTGGAAGCGGTGCAATTGCGGGAAAGCGTCGCGGAAGCGGCACAGAACTGGAAATCCGCGGTGACCGATTGCCGCGCGGAGCTCCAGGCCATCGTCAATCATCTGGATACGCGCGGGGTGAACCTCGACGTGGTCTATGCGATGGATGTGATTGAGCAAAGCTTCCGACGCATGGAATTGATTTGTGGAGTTCTGGTGGCGCCGCCTGGGCCGCCAAAGATGGTCACGTCGTTGCGCCTGTTGCGCGATGTGATTCGCGGGCGGTTACATGACCGGAGCCTCAGGGGGCTTGCGCAGAACAGCTTTCGGCTGCTCGCTAAGAAAATTGTGGAATGGGCCGGCAAGACCGGCGAGCACTATGTCACCAATAATCGCGAAGAGTATCGCCAGATGTGGTACGCCGCGATCGGGGGCGGGCTGCTCACCGTGGGGACCGCGGCTATTAAATTGATGGTTACTCACCGTGGGCTACCGGCGTTTGTGGAAGGATTCCTGGCTGGCCTGAACTACGCCGTGAGTTTTGTACTGATGCACATTTTTCATCTGGCCCTGGCGACCAAGCAGCCTTCCATGACCGGTGCGGCGCTGGCGAGCATCCTGCATCGTTGTGAGGACACTGCGCGCATGGATGAACTTGTTTCGTATGTGCAGCGGATCGTGCGTTCGCAATTGGCCGCTGCATTTGGCAACATCATCGCGGTGGGTGCAGGGGCGGTGGTCTTCAGCATCATCTGGAAAATGACCTTTGGTTCGCCGTTCCTGGATGTGGAAACTGCGGAGTACGCCGTAAAATCCATGAATCCCATCCACAGTGGCACAGTCTTCTTCGCCATTCTCACCGGCGTGATTCTTTGGCTTTCCAGCTTGGCGGGTGGATGGATTGAGAACTGGGCGGTTTATCACCAGCTGCCGCGCGCTATCGCTGAACATCGTTTGGGTGCGGCATTCAAGCCCGAGACACTCCAGAAATTCTCCGAATCGTTCGCCAGGAACATTGCCCCCTGGGGTGGATCGATTGTGCTTGGGTTCATGTTGGGGATGACGCCATCGATCGGGCGCTTCTTCGGGGTGCCCTTGGATGTGCGCCATGTGACACTTTCCACCGGCACGCTTTCTCTCGGCATTACTTCGCGCGGACCAGAGGTTCTTGGCCGCGGTGCGCTGATCTGGGCGTCCATCGGCATTGCCATCACATTCGTTATGAACCTGGGCGTGAGCTTCTATTTGGCTTTGCGTCTTGCATTGCGCGCGCAAGACATTTCGCCCAGTGAAAATCACGAGATTCTGCGCACGCTATGGCGTCGTTTCTGGGCGGCGCCTCGCGAGTTCTTTCTACCTCCGGCTCGCGATCCGGCACCGGTCATCGAAGCCGCGCCACGACCGCAATAGGGCAGCGGGTGACGAGGTAGTCTAGACCACTGGAGTTGCGGGTTCCGGCGCGGGGCGAGGTGGTTCGGCTTCCACACCTCTCCAGCCTACGGGGCGCCCGCTGACCGCTTCCTTCACCGAGCGGAACAGCACGATGTACATCAGCTGCCGGTAGTAGAAACGTTGCAACAGCACGGGAATCAGAAGCGTCCAGTCTTCATGGCGTTCCAGGGCGAAGGCGATCACGCAAGTCAGCACGTCGATAATCAAAAACCCCAGGAAAAACACCACGGAGCGCTGCACATCCGCGGTGGTCCACAATTGGGGGATCTGCGTGATATGAAGTTGCGCCAGTCCCCACAAAACCAGGCTGCCAAAAAACAGCAAGTCCAACAGCGGAGAAATCAGTGGAAGTACAATCTGAAACACAAAAATGTTGGGCAGCGCAATGAAGCCCAGCGTTCCGTATTTCGGACGGAACAGCGTGCTGCTGTGCTTCCAGAACGACTGTAGGGTTCCAAATGTCCACCGGAACCGTTGACGGATCAACACGGCTGGTGTTTCTGGCGCTTCGGTCCAGGCGATGGCTTCCTCGTCGTAGGTGATCCGCCAGCCAAGCCTCCGAATAGCTATCGTCAGGTCGGCGTCTTCTGCCACCGTGTCCGCGGTAATGCCGCCGGCATCTTCAATGGCTTTTCGGCGCCACGCGCCAAGAGCCCCGGGTACGACCGTGATGCAATTCAGCAGGTCGAACGCCCGCTTCTCCATATTTTGGCTGGTGACGTATTCAAGTGCTTGCCAGCGTGTCAGCCAACGGGAACGATTCCCGACTTTAACGTTTCCGGCAACGGCGCCGACCGTGGGATCCGAGAAATGCCGTAGCAGTTTTCGAATCGCATCCGCCTCAATTTCCGTATCCGCATCGATGGTCACCACAATTTCCGTGCACGCGTGAGACAAGGCGTTGTTCAGTGCCGCAGCCTTCCCACGATTTACCTGATGGATAATTTGCACGGCTTCGTTCCTTCCGAAGTGCGATTGCAGCAGTTCGAGCGTGTTGTCCGCCGAGCCGTCGTCCACCACGATTACCTGGATGTCCTTCAAGTCCGACAGGAGCACCGAGGTGACCGTCTGCACAATCACCGATTCTTCGTTATGCGCCGGGATCAGCACCGTGACTGCGGGTGGAGGGGTAGCTAATTTCGCGTCATCCGGACGTAGCTTCTCGATAATCGCGAGGATTCCGATGATCAGCGCGCGCCCGCTGACGAGCACAATGCCCAGAATGAAAACCGTAGCAATCCCGAAGCGTGCCCACTGGAAAATTCCAAAGATCAGGCCGTCAGCGCGTGCCACCAAGCGCTCTTGAAACGTCAACGGCATCATCACGCCAGCGCGAGTCTGTCCCAGTAACGCCGAGACCGAGGTCAGTTCATAGCCGTTGGCACGCAGACGGTCGATGATCAGCGGAAGAGCCGCGACGGTTTGGTCGCGCTGCCCTCCTCCGTCGTGCAGCAGCACTATGTTTCCGCTTTTCGCCTGCTTCAACACGTCATCGGCGATTTCTTGCGCGGGCCGCTGGCGCTTTTCTTCCGTCATCCGCCAGTCATCGGGGTCGATCCTCTGCCCAACAATGATGTAACCGAGATCCTGCGGATATGGCAACTGCGCGACTTCCTCGGCGTATTCCGGCTGATGGTCGATACCGTAAGGCGGCCGGAAGAGTATGGACTTCACTCCCAGGGTGCTCTCGATCAGACGTTGCGTCAGGTTCAGTTCCCACTTCAATTGGGTGTGCGAAATTTCATCGAACTGCGGGTGGGTGAACGTGTGGTTCCCAATTTCGTGACCCTCGTTGTATTCGCGCCGCAGCAGGTCCGGGGAGGAGTTCGCTTGTTCGCCAACCACGAAGAACACCGCGGGTGCGTGCTTCTCTTTCAGGACGTCCAGAATTTTGGGAGTCCAGCGCCGGTCTGGGCCGTCGTCAAAAGAAATCACGATTTTATCCTTGGCCGCGCCGATCTGATCGATATCGTAGGAAAGCGGAATCGCGTCGTACTTCTCAGTGGTAATCAGGTCACTGGTGCTGTCGTACGTGAAACTGCGGCGACCGGACTTCGGCACGTCAATAATCCGCCAGATGTCCCCGGCGCCTTCCAGGATCAGGTCCGGTCCGGGCGGCAGATCACGGAGTTTATCGCGGGTCGCGTCGTCGGAATGAACCGCATCCCAGATTGGCCAGACGGAAGTATCGGACGTGCCGAGGCGCCACAACGCTGTCCCCTGCACGCCGAGTCGCTCGGATGCGCGCAGTTCGTTGTAAGCGGTCACGGCATCCAGCATCCACACCTGATGAGTGTGATTCTGTTCGTCTTCGTAGGAATAATGCGGGTTCAGGGAAGCGGAATCGAAATCAATATCAGTTTCCGATTCGTGAGCATGCAGCAGGGCTTCCTGTACGCTGAACTCCTCGGCGGTGCGTTCCTCTTTTTTGGGTGATTCTGCCCAGTCGTAGGCATAATTCGCGACCCCCACCACGATTTTTTGCGCCGGCACCACATCGCGGATTTGGCGCAGGTTTTCCATAAACCAATCCTGTGCAGCGATCGGTCCCGGCGGTGAAGTCAGCCAGTGCTGGTCGTAGTTCATCAGAATGATGGCGTCGGTCTCGCGTCCAAAGAAGGCGTAGTCATAGTCATCGTCGCGCGCGGGCAAGGCGATCATCAGTTTCAAGCCCACGGCATGCAGACCGGGGCCGAGTTCGGCGATAAATTGCCGGAAGTTAGGCTGACTCTTCAGGGGAACTTCTTCGAAATCGACGACGATGCCGGCCTGTTTCGCTTGCACCGCATAGTCGGCCACGTCATGCACCAAATGCTGGCGCGCGGTCGGGTTCGCCAGCATTTCGTCCATTTCGGTTACGCGCCACACGCTGCCGTCGTAATTGTTGAGCAGCCCCATCATGGGCAGCTCCACCGGAGGATTTAACGAGCGCATCCACTGGTGTAGCTTGTCTTGCTTCAGAATGGAGATGGCCTCGGCGGGTGTGGCCTTCACGCGTTCACTTCCCCGTTCGTAGTCCACGATCGTGAGCGCGCCATCCGCTGTCACGGCGTGGAGCTGCTCTGGCATCAGCAGGTCCAAATCCTTGTAATGCTTTTTCAGTGTCGCCAGGCTGTTGGAATCCCAGCTCACGAAGAATGCCGCGCGCAGCGGGTCATAGCCTTCGGGGATTTGCCCAATGCGCGCGACGCGGCGGTGGCGCCCTTCGCGTGCGTTCACCAGCTTCAGATTTTTCTTCTTGGCCGAGTGATACGTGGGCCGCGTGTCCGGCAGCAATGACGAAGGCAGCTCCACGCTGCCCGCCACAGTCACGAAGAAATACACCAGCAGTAGCGTCAGCAGCAAACCACTGATTTCGAGGATGCGGCGCGTCCGCCGCCAGCGGACTTTCTCCGCGTCGTAAAAAATCGGCTTACGTTCTTTCATGCACGGTGGATGCCTTGTGGCTGGGGGTAGACCGTCAAGGCAAGAAGCACTCCGTCGAAGGTAACTGAACCTCTCTATTGTAAGATGCGGGAGAGCGAATGAAACGTTTTTTCTCCAATCCCGCCTGGGCGCTGCTCGCTGGAACCTGCTCTAGGCTGTTGTTCGTGCTGAAATATCCAGCCACCGGCGGGGACACGGTCCTCTACGAGCAGTTTGCAACGAACTGGGTGAAGTTGGGCAAATACGCCATGGACATCAATGGGCAGCCCACGCCCGTGGATCTCCGTATGCCCGGCTATCCGGCGTTTCTGGCCATTATCTACGCCATTTCCGGCCGCACCGGAGAGGCCGCCCGCATGGCCCTGATGGTCGTGCAGGTTTTTGTGGACCTGGCGACCTGTGTGGTCGTCGCCGCCCTGGCGGCCCTGCTGGTGCGCGTTTGCGGCAAATCTGGAAAAGCCAAGCCGGTATTTCTGTTCGCTTTATGGCTTGCGGCGCTTTGCCCCTTTACCGCCAATTATGTGGCTATACCGCTCACCGAGGTGTGGGCCGTATTCCTCACCTCGGTCGCATTTCTGTTACTTGCCAGGGTCGCAACTGGCCTGACCGGCAACACCGTTTTCCTGCCAAAGGGCCGAGAATCGGCGGGCCAGGATACCTGGAAAATAGCGGCTCTGGCAGGGTTCGTTGTCGGGGTTGGCGCACTGACGCGTCCCGAGACACCTTTAGTGTTGCTCACGACGTTTGTGGCCCTGGCCTTTTGGATGATTCCCCGGGGAGACGCGAAACGCTGGCTGGTGCTATGCATCGTTATGGGCTGCGGATGTGCTTTGCCGCTGATTCCCTGGACACTCCGGAACGCCATAACCCTTCACGAATTCCAGCCACTTGCCCCCAAAGACACCACTCTTCCCAGCGAGGTCGATCCCAAAGGATTCATGGCCTGGGAAAAAACCTGGCTCTACCGCGTTCGGGACAATTATTTGGTGGCGTGGAAACTGAACGACGACGAGATTCACATGGAAGACATACCGAACTGGGCTTTTGATACTCCGGAAGAACGCGAACGGGTGTCCGTTGTCCTGGAGCAGTACAACGACGAAGTCACCTGGACCGCCGCTGAAGACAAAGTGTTCGACCAGTTGGCTCGCGAGCGCACCGCTCGTCATCCACTGCGCACCTATTTATGGATTCCTCTGCTTCGCGCGGAGCGCATCTGGTTCACGCCACGGATCGAATTGCTTCCCATTTCCGGCCACGTTTTCCCGCTGGCATATCAACACGAAGAAGATCCGGTCGACCAGAAAATGACCATTCTGTTTTTCCTGGTAAATGTGATTTACGTTGCGCTGGCACTTTGCGGCGCATGGAAGATCGGGAAGTGCCCGGCCGCCCGTCCGGCACTTACGGTCCTCGCGCTCTATGTGGCGGTACGCACTGCGTTCCTTACCACACTGGAAACTCCGGAACCTCGCTACGTGCTCGAATGCTATCCGGCCGTGCTGGCGCTGGGCGCGCAGGTAATCGGCCCGAAGAAGTTCGCGCAAGGGGTGAGGAACCGGCTTGGTAGGCTCAACTCTTTTTTGAGGTTACCGCGAAAAACGCGGCGGCCTCCTGATGCACGTGTTCACGGCCACACTTCGGGCACTTCACTTTACCTTTTTCGTATTCCGCAAGAGAAAGGATCAGTTCGAAAGGCTTCTTGCAATCTTCGCAGTAGAACTCGTAGCGGGGCATAATCAACCTCCGTGAGAAAAGCGGATCGGATGAGGCGTTGCATACCATCTACGCCGCGGGAACGCTGGTGTCAAGACGCGTTGGCCTCGGGGGCCTCGTGAACCGCTGGCGGCACAAAGCCGCGCCTAAGGCATAGGTTCGAATTGAGTCGCGAAAGCGGTAAGGCTACCGCAAGGCGTTAAGGACAATCTGTTGCGCTTCGCTGACGATAGCGTCCAGATGCGTGGCATCCTTGAAGCTTTCGGCGTAGATCTTGTAGATGTTTTCTGTCCCGGAAGGCCGAGCAGCGAACCAGCCGCTCCTGGTAACCACCTTCAAGCCACCGATGGCAGCCCCGTTGCCGGGTGCTTTGGTCAATTTATCGAGAATCGGCTCGCCAGCTAGTTCAGACTCCTTCACGTCGGTCGGAGAGAGCTTCTGCAACTTTGCTTTCTGCTCAGGTGTAGCGGGTGCGTCGATGCGCGTGTAGTAAGGCATGCCAAATTCCGCCACCAATTCCTGGAAATGTTGTCCCGGGTCCTCGCCAGTGACTGCGGTGATTTCTGCGGCGAGCAAATCCATGATCGGTCCATCTTTATCGGTGGCCCACACGGTGCCATCCAGGCGCAGAAAGCTGGCGCCCGCGCTTTCTTCACCGCCAAAACAGACGGATCCATTAAAGAGTCCCGGAACGAACCATTTGAATCCAACCGGGACCTCTAGGAGCTTATGGCCTAGCTTTTTCACCACACGATCGATCAGGCTGCTGCTCACCAGTGTCTTGCCTACCATCACATTCTTCGACCACTTGGGCCGGTGAGTCAGCAAATAATTTATGGCCACGGCTAGGTAGTGATTGGGATTCATCAGACCCGCTGAAGGAGTGACGATGCCGTGCCGGTCGGAGTCTGGATCATTCGCGAAAGCTAGCCGATACTGGTCCTTTAAGCTGACCAGGCGCGCCATGGCGTACGGGCTGGAACAGTCCATACGAATCTCGCCATCGTGATCCACGGTCATGAACGAAAACGTAGGATCGATCACGGGATTGACCACCTTGATGCTCAATCCATAGACCGAGTTAATGGGTTCCCAATAAGGGCGCGCAGCGCCTCCGAGCGGATCGACGGCGAGATTCAAGTTCGCGTCGCGAATCGCATCCATGTTGACGACATTGCGCAAATCATTCACATAGGGGCCAACAAAATCCTGTTCATGCGTTGTGCCGGCCGTCTTCGCCGAAGCGAAAGGCGTGCGCTTCACCTCGGCGTTGTTACTCCGCAATAGATTATTTGCGCGGTCCTGAATCCATTTGGTGACATCCGTATCCGCAGGGCCACCATCCGGAGGGTTGTACTTGAAGCCGCCATCGCGTGGCGGATTGTGCGACGGAGTGATGACGATGCCGTCGGCCAAATGCTCTTTGCGCCCGCGGTTGTACACAAGAATCGCATGCGATATTACGGGCGTGGGCGTGACGCCATCGTTGCTTTGAATGATGGTCTCCACGCTGTTTGCGGCCAACACTTCCAGAGCGGTTCGCTGCGCAGGCCCGGAAACAGCGTGCGTGTCTTTCCCCATGTACAAGGGACCGTCAATGCCTTTGCTGCGGCGGTATTCACAAATCGCCTGGGTGATGGCCAGAATGTGCGCTTCGGTAAAGGTGCTCGCGAACGGAGTGCCGCGGTGGCCGCTGGTACCGAAACTGACCAATTGATTGGGATCATTCCCATCGGGGCGGCGTTCGTAATAGTCGCGCTCCAGTTTCCGCACATCGATGAGCATGTCCTTGGTCGCAGGCTTTCCCGCGAGGGGTGAAACATCTTTCGCAAGACTCGCTGCCTCCGGCATAGGGCCCTCCGCTTTATGGCACCGGGCAGGGTGCCACATCCCATATTTCAGTAGTGTATTGCTTGATGGTGCGATCGCTGGAAAAGTATCCGGAACTGGCCACGTTCAGAATGCATTTGCGGGCCCAGTTGTGAGGGTCGGCAAAAACATCGCAGAGGCGCTGGTCAGCCTCAAGATAGGATTTCAGGTCCGCCAGATGCATATAGAAGTCGCCCCCCGCAAGCAGCGTCGCACGCAACGGTTCGAAGATACCCGGTTCATTCCGGCTGAAATAATCGGAGAAAATCATGTCCAGGGCCAAACGCGTTTCCGGTTCATGGTCGTAATGCCACTGGGGATTGTACCAACTCCGGCTATCGGCCACTTGCTTGGCAGTCAGGCCGAACAGGAAGAAATTCTCCTCGCCGGCGGCCTCAGCCATCTCGATAGTGGCGCCGTCGCGTGTGCCGATGGTCAGCGCGCCGTTCATCATAAATTTCATGTTGCTGGTGCCGCTGGCCTCATAACCGGCGGTGGAAATCTGGTTGGAAACATCGCTAGCAGGAATCAGGTGCTCGGCCACGGTCACGCGGTAATCCGGCAGAAACAAAACCTTAAGGTGGCCGTTCACGTGGGGATCACCATCGATGGTACCAGCCAGGTTGTTGATGAATTTTATGATCAGCTTAGCCAGGCGATACGCGGGAGCCGCTTTCCCTGAGAAGAAGAACGTGCGCGGGGGCATGGCCATGTTGGGATTCTCGCGCAAACGGTTGTAGAGAACGATGATGCGCAGGCAGTTTAGTAACTGCCGTTTATACTCGTGGATGCGTTTGACCTGAGAATCGAAAATAGTTCCGTGATCGGCGCTCATTCCGGTGGTGGATTTCAGCCAGACGGCGAAGTCGCTCTTGCACTGTTTCTGTGCCTTCAAGAAAGCTTCGCGAAAACTGGAATCGTCGGCGAGCGGTTTCAGGCGCGCCAGCTGACTGAGATCGGTGATCCACTCATCGCCAATGGCCTCGGTTATGGTTCGCGCCAGAGGAACGTTGCACAGCCGCAGCCAGCGTCGCGGCGTTACCCCGTTGGTCTTATTGTTGAAGCGCTGTGGGAACAGCCCCGCGAGGTCCTTCACCGTAGTCGCGCGCAGAAGTTCGCTGTGGATTGCCGCGACGCCATTGGTGCTGTGGGAGCCGACGATCGCAAGATTCGCCATGCGCACTTTGCGGACCTCGCCTTCCTCAATTAGGCTAACTCGTGCCACCAGGTTTTCGTCGCCGGGATGTTGCCGCCGGACATCGTCAAGGAAGCGCCGGTTGATCTCATAGATGATTTCCAGGAGCCGCGGCGCCACGGTGCCGAACCATGGCACCGGCCATTTTTCGAGAGCCTCCGGGAGCAGGGTATGATTGGTATAGGCCAGAGTGCGCAGGGTAATGTCCCAAGCCTGATCCCAACCGAGGTGCGCCTCGTCCAGCAGAATTCTCATTAGCTCGGGAACCGCCATCGTTGGGTGCGTATCGTTCAACTGAATGGCGACTTTATCGGGGAAGGTGCTCCAATCCTGGTTGCCGTGCCGGAAGCGCCGGACCAGGTCTGCAAGCGAGCAACACACCAGGAAATATTCCTGGACGAAGCGCAACGCCTGGCCCATGCCGGTGGAATCATCGGGATAAAGCACCCGCGTAATGGACTCGGCGGCCAACGTTTCCGCGAGCGCACCCACAAAATCTCCGCTGCTGAACTCTTGAAAATCGAAGTAATCCGGAGCAGACGCGGCCCACAGCCTTAGGGTGTTGATGTTTTGTCCGCCGTAACCGACCACCGGCCGGTCAAACGGGATTCCGTAAAGGCTGGAGTCGCGGCTGGCGATGGCCCGCAAAGTCCCATCTCGCAGGATGAACGAGCAGTTCAACGGGATCGAAACGCGGGCGTAAGGCCGGGCCGCTTCCCAGGGATCGGGATGGCGCAGCCAATTGTCCGGCACCTCATGCTGCCAGCCGTCCTGAATCGTCTGCTTGAACATCCCGTATTCGTACCGGAGGCCATAACCCATAGCAGGAAGTTGCATCGTCGCCATCGAATCCAAGAAACACGCCGCCAGCCGGCCCAAGCCGCCGTTTCCCAGTCCGGCATCCGGCTCTTTTTGCAACAGCGCCACCCAGTCCACATCTTTCTGATCGATGGCGTCCGCGAGCAGAGGGTCCAACATGAGGTTGGTTACGTTATTGGCAAGCGAACGGCCGATCAGGAATTCCATCGACAGATAGTAAACGCGTTTGGGATTCGCCGCGTTATATGCCCGGTGCGTCATAACCCAGCGCTGAGCCAAAATGTCCCGGACGGAACGCGCGAAGGCCTCATAGTGTTCGCGGGCGTTGGTGACCGCGGGATCGACACCGTTGTCGAACAACAGATGGCGTTCGTAAAGCGCATGGAGAGCGTTGGCAAACGAAGCCGATTCCAACCCGTATTGCTGTCTTAATTTGGATAACGTTCCCGGATCGGTCGGTTTCGAGATGACTGGCAGGCTACTCATAATGGTCCTCGATTACTCTTGACGTTCTGCTGCCCAAGCATTGGATGCCCGCAGCGCCTTTTGGACTTCAGAAAACCTACGATACGGGCATGGCTATGCTCGGGACCAAACGATACTTGCACACGCGGATTGCAGGCAGGTTACAGCCCAATTTGCACAATGCGCGGTTACCGGCTTCGGCGCTTCGAGGGGTGGCTTAGCTTACTTCGTTGGCGACAAGGAGTCCGGAGTTCTGGCTGGAAGATCGGCTGGTGCGGGTACAAGCGCTGGCTGCATGTGGGCGGGCTGTTGCGGGCGGGGCTGCAGGTACATAGGCGAACCCAGGAGAAAGGCAATTAAGCTTAGTATTTCCAATGGCGACCTCAAAACTGTTCCTCCTAACTCAGATGAGTGAACCGATTTCATCCGGTTTTCGCAGGAGCACGTGAAGTACCAATTCAATGCCCGAGAGAAAACTCTCGTCTTAAAGCACGGAAACTAGGCGTGGATGAAAGCGAAGGAGCGAGACCTTGCACTCAACGGTACACCCGGTGCTGTAAATGTTACCTTGTACCCGCCAAAACGCCGGAGGCAATTGCAGGTGAGAGCACCTCCTCGCTCGAAAATTCTCATGACCGCGGAATGCGCGTCGAAAATCCGGATGCACGCCACGCATACCTATCCGAATGAGTGTTGCGGGGCGCTACTTGGCCGGGATGAGCGTGGTGCTGCCGCTGCAGTGTACCCGCGCCAAGTTCTTGAGGTGCTGCCGCTGCCAAACCTGCGTAACGATTCGCCGCAGAACCGGTATTCCGTGAGTGTGCGCGACGTGATCGAAGCGGAACGATTGGCGGACGGGCGGGGACTGCAGGTCGTCGGCTGGTTTCACTCGCATCCAGATCACCCGGCGGAGCCTAGCCAATACGACCGCGAATCTGCTTGGCCCTGGTACAGCTACATCATCGTGAGCGTGCGCGGCGGGCTGGCGGCGGAAATGGCGTCGTGGCGACTCCAGGATGACCGGCAAGACTATTGGGAAGAGCAGATCGCGATTGTCGACTGAGCGGACCTGTAGCGGCGATCGCAGCCGTCACAGCGTGGGGTGTGGTGCGTAGAAGGGATGGCAGCACGGCGCTGTCACCGGGGTAGGTTCCATGAACTCGATGCGCGTCCAGTCGGGATCGAAAATATCAAATTGCCATTTTCCGTCGCGGCCGACCTCGGATTTATCGTCGGCATATTTGGAATCGGCAGCCAGCCCGTTTTTGTGCAACTGGTCGAGAGCCTTTTCCATGTTGGGGACACCCAGACAGAAGTGATTTTGCACACCCAGTTCCTGATGATCGGCATTCGCGGGAATGTTCAGCATGAATTCGATCCAATCCGAGCCATTGGGCACTTGAATGGCGTACCAATCGATATCGGAGTTCTTCTCAATCGCGCCGGGAGCGAGATCCTTGAACCCTCCTTTCCAATACAAACGGAACCCGAGCTGGTCCACATAAAAATGTTTCATCGGATCCAGATTTTTGACCACGAAGCCCGCATGAAAGATACGGGAGCTGACCTGATGTGGACTCGGTTGGAGTTCACCAGTTTTTGCTGCTTCGACGAAGGCGATGCGATTGCCTCCGGGATCCGTGGCTTCGACGACGGCGGTTCCGTTCGGGCCTGATTTGATTTCCGAAACCTTGATACCGAGACTCATCAAGTATTCGCGCATCGAGCGAACGCTGTCGGTGGAAAATCCGATTTCTTGGAGCCATGAGCCGGGATCTCCCGCATGCCCGGGAACCAACTCGACATGCTGGGCGGAATTCACCAGGTAACAGGGAGTCTTAACGTTGGTGCAACCGTTCTTCGCGTCGCGGCCGCCCGTTGGCAAACCAAGGATTTTCGCATAGGTTTCCGAGGCTTTCTGGAAATCGCTCGATTTTATACGTACGAACGCGATGTCGCAGATTTTCGACGCCGCCGGCTTTTGCGCGAAGACGCATCCGGGCAGAACGAGCAGTGTACAGGTAAGGACGGCCGCACGAATCATAAGAAGACCTCGAGATTGGTGAACGATTCTGATTCTATCGCATCGTTACGGCAGCCGGGCCAATCGGTGGACAATGGGATAAGGGTAAACCGCCCGGCTGGCTAAAAGGTAAACGCGGTCAGCGCTTGGTGTGCCAGTTCGGCGGCTCCAGGCTTTCCCGCGAGCACCAGGCCGGCCCACTCCACCGCAGCCTGAGAGATGCGCACTGCTTCTGTGGAAAGTGATTCCGGGCCGCCCGAATCGGAGTTGCCAAAAAAAATACGATCCATCGGGCGGGAGGCGACCATGCGATTCCTGGTGTATTGGCCGGGCACCGCCATCATCATGGCATGGCCTCGGCGATACAAGTGAATCTCAATCGGGTCCACCTTGAACTCCGGCAGCAGATTCTGAAAGTCCTTCAGGACTTTCCCGGCGAATTTTTTGCAATCTTGGTCTTCAAAGAGGAGAGCACGTTCTGATTCGTGCAGCGTGGAATAGAAAGTGAGAATTTCATACTGGGGTTTGTAACCGGGCTGGTTGCGGATAGTCCAATCAGCAACGATAAAATCGGTAAAAGAATTGCCGGGGCACCAATTGTCGTAACCCTTCCGGTAGATGGGCCCGTCGAAAATCATATTGACCATAGGTACGGGCGCATAACGAATGCGTTGCATCGCCTGCTGCTGATCCGGCGGAAGTCCTGCGACAAGGCGCGCGGTGATGAACTTGGGGCAGCACATGAGAACCACTTTGGCCGCCACTGTAGTGAGCTTGCCTTCGTGCAGGTAACTGACCTGCACTTCCTTATCGTTTGGCACGACGCCAACAGCGGTCGCACCACCTAGCATGCGCTCGCCGTACTTCGGTTTCATGACTTCTACGAGCTTGCGAGAAATGCACCCCAATCCGCCCGGCAGAATCACGCGGGTGCTGTCTTCCCCCTTGATCAGATATTGTGCATCGACTACCCCGATGAATGCTGTGGTGTCTCTCGTCAGTGCACCCCAATTGGACGGGCCGTAAGCGTCCCACCACTTCGTCACCTGCGGAGCGTAGGCTCCGGTGAGATCTGTAAATGGCTTGGAATCTAGTTCCATTATGTCTTTGTGCGGATCGAGCTTAAGCATGTCGTCTGCGAACTTTTTGAAGCTGGCAACGGTTTCCTTCGAATAAGGCAACTGGGAAAGCCCGCTACGCCACGTGTCAGGCGTGTAGACGCCATTGTCGATCGTGGGGTCGGGCATATCGATAGGAAGGAGATTCAGCCCAATCTCTCTTGCGAGGTGGTCGCTGTGGCTGTCGCGGAAATCGTAAGCGGCAGCCGTGGAATAAGGTTGACCGGCGAATTCCTCCTGGTAAGCATTGCCCCCGAAGTGGTCTTCTTTTTCGAGCAGCAGCCAATCTTTTCCACGGAGAAAGTAAGCGGCAGAGAGTCCGGCCATGCCTCCGCCAACGATCGCAATATCAACTTTACGGGTGGCGTTTGGCTTCGGGAAGGAATGGCCGTCGCGAACTTCATGGCAAACGGCGAAATGTTCGCCTTCGATCGCGGTCGTAGCCGGCTGGTCGTCAGGATCAAGCAACAGGGCTTTGTCGAGGGGGCAGCCCGAAGCGACCGAGCCCGCGAGCACAAATTTGATGAAGTCACGACGCGAAGGAGACATGTCCAAGATATTCCTTTCTCTGGCGCGAGGCTTGGCGAACTGCTCGGATCGCGATACGCGAGGCTTTAGGGAGTGCCGGCTTCATAAACGACCTTCCCTCCCACGATGGTGAGCACCACTTTGGTTTCGTCGATGGTATGCGGGTCGATTTCGAAAATATTGCGATCGACCATGATGACATCGGCAACTTTTCCGGCCTCCAGAGAACCTTCGGTTTTTTCGCAATGACCGGCATAAGCAGCTTCGATGGTGTAGCCCTCCACGGTTTGCGCAACCGTAAGTTTTTGCGCCGGCACAAAACCACCACGGGGGTGGCCCTGTTTTGTTTCCCGTGTGACCGCGGTCTGAATGCCTTCCCAGGGATTTAGCGTGACGATCGGCCAGTCGCTGCCAAACGTGTAATGAGCCCCATGTTGCGCGATGCTTTTCCAAGCCCATGCCCGCGAGGCACGCTCTGGTCCAATGTTACGAGCCCAGACGTTCAAGGTGTCTTCGTCAGGATAGGAATGGAGCGGCTGCATACTAGCGATCACGCCGAGTTTGGCAAAACGCGGAATATCCGTCGCGGAAACTGTTTCGATGTGTTCGACGCGGTCACGCCGATCCCTCGTGTGGTTAGTCTTCTCGGCAAACTCGTAGCCGTCGAGCGCCGTACGGACGGCGTATTCGCCAATGGCATGGGTATAGATCTGGAAACCTTTCTTGTCGAGTTCCGCCACCGCGGCTTTATATTTTTCGGGATCCCAGAAAAGCGTGCCTTTCGTGGCGGGATCGTCAGAGTAAGGATCCAGAAACGCGGCGGTGTGAGTTTCAACGACGCCGTCCATGTAGAATTTGACGCTGTTCACATCGATCCACTCGTCGTGAAATCGCTTTCTGGCGGCCTCCAGTTTTTCCAGGTCCTCGGGGAGCCATTCCGGCGGATTCGCCAGATAGGCGACGTGAAAACGGACGGAGAGTTGCTTGTCGTTTCGTAATTCCTGAAGTAGTTCGAGCGCATCGAAGTCACCGCCTGCGCTGTGGACGCGTGCGATCCCATTTTTATTAGCCAATTTCATGGCGGAGCGAAGAGCGTTGAGCTGCTGCACGTATTCGAGGTTGGGAATCGCTTTGCGTACGAGCGCCCCGGCGGATTCCTTTAGCGCCCCGGTGGGTTCACCTGTTTTGGGATCGCGAACGATTTCACCATTCAGCGGATTGCGAGTGGTCTTTGTGATTCCCGCTAACGCCAAAGCCTTGGAATTGGCCCAAAAGGTATGACCATCGGCGGAATCCAGGAAAACCGCAATGACCGGGAAGAGCTGATCGAGGATTTTTTTATTCGGTAACATTTCAGGAGTGAAAATGGGGTAATCCCAGCCACGGCCGAGAATCCACTTATCATCTGGATGCTGGTCCGCATAAGTGCGCAGGCGATTCGCAATCTCTTTCAGATCGTTGGCATCTTCCAGGTTGACACGAGTAAGGCTCAGTCCCCCGTACATGACGTGAATGTGTGAATCGGTGAACGCAGGAAGAACCAGTTTCCCGCCCGCGTCGATCATTTTCGTCCCCATGCCGCGCTGGCGCTCGACCTGTTCATCGGTTCCTACGGCAACGATTTTGCCCTTGCGAATGGCCAGGCTTTCGGCCCATGGTTTCCTTTCGTCAGCGGTATAAACCTTGGCGTGGACGATGAGAATCTCGGCCGGGGCGATGCGGGCTGATCGTTGCGCCGCCCAACAGGTGGCGCTGAGCAGCACAACGGTACAGGCAAAAGTTACAACCCAAGGTCGGTGCGGCACGCAATCCTCTCTGTGCGGTTGGCCCGCCAGAAAAAAATGAATCAGAATGTCGGTGGAGTATTCACCCACAGAATCCAGGTTTCGGAACGCCCCGAATTTCTCCAGCGATGAGGGGTGGAGCTTTCGAAATAGAGGCTGTCGCCGGCTTTCAAACGGTAGTGTCCTTGATTGTGCAACCAAATTTCGAATTCCCCGCGCAACACGTGAAGGAACTCCTCTCCCTCGTGAGCGTAGGATTCACCGCTGCCGCCCCCAGGCTTGATGCGAAACAGGTGCGGCTCCATGGCAGTGCTGCCCCACGCCAGAAGCTCCATGCGGACCTTCGGGCTGGTTTCCAGCACTTTGCGCTGGGACGGGCGAACGAGCGATGGAGCGTCGCCGTTGGCCTCAAACATGAAGAGAATGTTGGTCTTGTAAAAACGCGCGATGCGCTGCAGGGTGGCTACCGAGGAGCGCATCTGACCCCGCTCGAGGGCGCTGAGAAATCCCACGGAGACTTTTGTGGCCTGCGCGACTTGCGCGAGAGACAAACCGCGTTTCAAGCGCAGCCGCCGGAAGCGTTGCCCCGGTGCTTGCCGAGCGTCGGCGGGTGCGGTCACCAATCCCTGCTTTTTCAGAACGTGGACGACGGCGGCGGGATTGAGCCCGCGAACGCGACGCAGGAAAAGCGCGCGCTGCAGCAAACGTACATCCGATTCCGTGTACATGCGATAGCGGCTGGCGGTGCGCTGCGGCGCAATCAGGCCTAGCGCTTCCCAGGCACGCAAAGCGGACGAAGAAATGCCCAGCCGTCCGGCTACCTCCGAGATGCGTAGAAGGTGCGCGTCCGGCAAAGAATCCGATGCGCTGGACAAATTCTTTCTGCTTGACACGGGTTCCGGCTTTCTCTAAGTTTGCTGGATTATAGTAAGGTTTAGGGCCTGCGACAACCACGAAGAATCGGTTCACGGGGGAATCGGTTTTCGAACAGGGGTGAGTTCAATGGATACACGTTTGCGTGAGGAATTGAAGCCGGTGTGTGCCCGCTGCTTGTTTGCGATGGTCTGCTTTGCAATTGTGGTCCTGTTACTACCTTACTTCGTTAGCGCTCAGGGCACTACCGGGCGGGTGCGCGGAACTGTGTCTGACACCAGCGGCGCAGCGGTGGAGGGCGCCGAGGTAGTGCTCGTGAACAGCGCGACAAACGTCAGGCGCGAAACGAAAACGGGCGGGACTGGTGACTTTTTGTTTTTGGAAGTACCCGTGGGGAGTTACCAAATTGAGATCGACCAGCCGGGATTCAAGAAATTCATTAGGAAAGACATTGGGGTCGATTTGAACGCGGTTGTGGGTGTTGATATCGCTCTGCAGGTCGGCGGTTCAACGGAAACTGTGGAAGTGACCGGGGCCCCGCCGGTGGTCGATACCACGTCAACGCAACTCGGCGCCGTCGTGAACGACCGTTCAGCGACGCAGTTGCCATTGAACCAGCGCGATGCGTACCAGTTGCTGCAGCTGCAGCCGGGCGTGCAGTCTCAACTAGGCAACGACCTCTTTTATGGCAGCGACCGGCCCGGCGTGGTGACCGTGAACGGAGGCCGGGGCCGCGCCAACAACTATTCTGTGAACGGTGGGGAAGCCAACGATCTATTTGTGAATTTGCCGGCGGTGGAACCTTCGCCAGACAGTATCGAAGAGTTTCGCGTAATCACGAATTCCTTTGATGCGGAGTACGGGCGAAATTCGGGCGCGGTAGTCAACGTGGTTACAAAATCAGGCACAAATCAGTTTCACGGAAGCACGTATGAATTTTTCCGAAACACAGTACTGAATGCGCATCCTTTCACGTTCACGCCGGCGCCTAAACCGGCGTTCAATCAGAATCAGTTTGGGGGAACACTGGGCGGACCGATCAAAAAGGACAAGTCGTTTTTCTTTGTATCGTACGAGGGGAGACGAATCGTTCAGGGAATTGTCTCCCAGCCGGTTGTTGTGCCGACCGCCAGCAATCTAAGTGGGCAGTTTGGAACCGCCGCCGAGCCGGCATTTACGGGAACGCTCAACGACGCGACAGTGGCGAATATTTTACAAAGCAGATGCGGTAGTGGAAGCGCAACTCCGGTTCTTAACACTGGCCAGCAGGGGCTGTTGCAAAGCGTCATTGGAGGCACATCGCAATCTTGGAACTCGATTTTCCCAAGCGCCACCATCCCCAACCAGTGTTTCGATCCGGTCGCGGTCGCTCTACTCCAGTATGTCCCGGGAGCAGGGGGCAGCAATTCAACGGTGCTGGCGGTTCCAAAGAAGACGGACTTCGGAAACCAATTTCAGGGGCGTTTCGACCAGACGTTGACGCCCAATCAGAAGCTCTCTGTTTATTATTACTTCGATGACGACGACACACTGGACCCGTTCGCGAAGTTCCAGGCAGCGGGTTCAACGTTGGGTAACTTCCCTGGAGAATTCGCGACACGCACCCAGCAGGTGACGGCTTCGCACACGTGGACGATCGGGTCGACCGCGGTCAATGAATTTCGCTTCGCGTACCTTCGCGAAGGGCAAATGAAGTTCAATACCCCGACCGTCAACGGGCCTGTGACCGCGTCCTGTGGAACCGGCACCGTTTCACAGTTCTGCTTCACTGGGACTTCCGACACCGGCTTGATCAACGATGCGGGGACGACCCTGGGCACGAGCCCGGACTTCGGTATCCATCCGAACTTGCCAGCGAGCAAAGAAGGCGTGCCCTTCATTCAAGTGAGCGGTGGCTTTTCCATCGGAAATAACTGGGAGGGACAGTTGCCTCAGGTCGGCAACACTTTCCAGTGGAGCGACAACTACAGCAAAATCGTCGGCACCCACAGCATCAAGTTCGGTGGGGATGTTCGCTACCAGCGTTTCGATCAGACGCTCTATTACAACGTGAATGGCTGGCTGACTTTCGGAGCATTCAACGGGGCCAACGATCTGGGCATCAGCAATCCCTACGGCGATTACCTTCTGGGATTGCCGTACACCTATTCGCAGGGGTCGGCTCAGAAGGAACTGGTCCGAAGCACGTCGTTGTACCTGTTTGCCCAGGATAGCTGGAAAATTAAGCCGAACCTCACTCTGAACTATGGCGTTCGTTGGGAAATGAATACGCCTCTGACCGACATAGGGCAGAAGGTGCAGACGTTCCGTCCCGGCGAAAACTCGGCGATTTACCCCTGCCAGTTGTCAGCGGCGAGCATTGCGAACTTCCAGACAAACTACGGCATCGCCAATCCGACCTGCGACAACACGGGCGTAACGCCTACCGGGCTTGTATTTCCCGGGGATAAGGGTGTGCCCAACGGGCTCACCAACACTTACTACAAAGCTTTCGCACCCCGGTTGGGCCTGAACTGGAGTCCTGGATGGACCGATGGGCTCCTGAAAGCAATTTCCGGCGGACCCAACAGAATGACCATTAGCATGGGCTACGGCATTTTCTACAATCCCATTGAACAACTGGTCCTCGAGCAGTTCAGCGCCGAGCCTCCTTTTGGGGGCAGCAACAGCATCACAAACCCGCTGCTCCAGACGCCGTTTGTGGATCAGTCAGGCAATACATATCCTAATCCGTTTAATGGCATTCTCAATCCACCGCGCGGTACCCCGGTGGACTGGTCCGCGTATCGGCCGGGCCTATACTACGGACAATTTCCTGCCAATCTTCGTCCGCAGTATTCCGACCAGTACAACCTGACGATCAAGCGGGAGTTGGCACACGAGATACTCTTTCAAATAGGGTATGTGGGCTCACAGGGACACCGCTTGCTGGCTGACTACGAACTGAATCCCGCGTTGCCGACGACATGCCTGCAACTGAATGTAATTCTCGGCTCGGGCACTTGTGGGCCCTACGGAGAAGACTCCAGCTATACGGTTCCTGCAGGAACGGTCATCCCCGCGGGTGGACTATATCTTCCATATGGCGCGGGCGGACCGACCAATGGCCCGGTGACTCTGCCCGCCGGCTATGTGGTGGGTTCGAATACCAATGGAGCGCCGATTACGCTGGTCGGGTTGCGGAGGTACTCTTCTCCCAACTGTAATCCATTGACAGGCACGGGCTGTCCCGTGGATGGAACGCCGGTGTTCTCTGGGATTTTCACCGAAAATACCGTAGCAAAGTCCAATTACAACTCGCTGCAAGTGATGGTGGAAAAACACTATTCCCACGGATTGCAATTCCAGGCCGCCTATACCTATGGAAAATCGCTCGACAATGCCTCTAGTTTTGAGAATACGCTGAACCCCTACAACTTCAATGCGACTTATGGGCCCTCGCTTTACGACACTCGTCACATCTTCTCGTTCAACTACGTGTGGGATATTCCGGTGCCGAAGATGCAAGGGTTCGAGGGTAAGCTGCTCAACGGTTGGCAGGTTTCCGGAATCATCCGGGTGCAAAGTGGATTCCCGATTCGCATCACTTCTCAGGCGGACAACGAACTCTACGATGCGTCGTATCTTTTTGAGTTCGCAGGGGAGCCAAACCTGGTTGCCCCCTTCAAAACCACCAATCCGCGCAGTACCGTGTGCGCATTTGGCACCGGACCGCTTGCCAATAACGGCACTCCATGCAGTCCCGTCAGCGGCTATGCCTTCGACCCCAACCTCTTTGACAATTCGCCTTACGACCCAAGCAGCGGACCGAAAACAGACCCCAACGCGGTTACTCTCGGGACCATCGGGAATGCGCCCCGGACCATCTGCTGCAGCCCGCTCCTACAAAATTGGGACATGAGCTTTATCAAGGAGACGCAATTGAGCGAGCGATTCCAATTGGAGTTCCGCGGGGACGTGTTCAACATCTGGAATCACGCCCAGTTCTACACCATTGACGGAAATGCCTCGAACCAGGGAACAACCTTTGGACAGGTTCAGCATGTACATGATCCGCGCCTGGTGCAACTGGCACTTAAGTTGCGCTTTTAGCAATATTGAAGGCGTAAAATGGTGGGGCTGTTCGCCCCAGGACCCGCGAAGTTTCCTCGCTGAGGGAAGCAGCCCTTCGAAGCTCAGGGCTAGCGAAAAGCCGCCCGTACACTGACCGCAGGGAACAGACCTGCCACAGGTGATCATAGGAACCCCACCTGACGGAGTACCAACATGCACGAAGCACTACAGAAGGAAATCGCTTTGTACCAGATGCGCACGCCGAAATCCGCGGAAGCGCATAAGAAGGCGGAGAAACGTATTCCGCTTGGCGTGGCCAGCAACTACCGCGCTTACGATCCTTATCCCCTCTTTGTGGCCGAAGGACATGGCGGCAAGATCAGGGACGTCGACGGCAACGAATATATTGACCACAACCTGTGCTTCGGCACGCTTATGGCTGGGCATGGGCATCCCGCGGTAGTAAAGGCGGTGCAATGGGCGTTGGCGAATGGAACCACGTTTGGAATGCCGCACGGCATGGAACTGGAACTAGCCGATGAAATTTGTGCTCGCTATCCGGTGGAGATGGTGCGGTTTGGGTCCAGCGGCACCGAGGCAACCATGCACGCTTGCCGCATCGCGCGGGCGGCCACCGGACACGACAAAATCCTGCGCTTCGAAGGCTGCTATCACGGCTTGCACGATACCGCGCTGGTGAGTGTGAAGCCGGAGGAAAAGGATTACGGCGACATCCACGCCCCCAATTCCGTTCCGGGTGGGCTCGGCGTAATCAAAGCCGTCCTGGACAATGTCACGGTTGCGACCTTTAACGATCTGCCCAGCGTGGGGCACCGTTTCAAACAGTTCCCAGATCAGATTGCCGCGATCATCCTGGAACCGATCATGATGAACGTAGGCATTTGCATGCCGCAACCAGGCTTCCTGCAAGGCCTGCGCGAGATCTGCACGAAGAACGGCGCCCTATTGATTTTCGACGAAGTGAAAACGGGCGCAAAACTGGGCTGGGGAGGTGCCAGCGAATACTTCGGCGTGAAGCCGGACATTATTACTCTGGCGAAATCCATTGGCGGCGGTGTGCCGCTGGCGGCATTCGGAGCAAGCCGCACCGTGATGGACCTGATCACGCAGCACAAGGTTTTCCACGGCGGAACCTACAACACCAACCGGCTGGCCATGGCTGCCGGATTGGCGACTTTCCGTGAAGTGTTGACGCGCGAGAATTACGGACACGTCGACAAACTCGGCAAAAAATTGGCGCAGGGCTATCGCACGATTCTCAAGAAAGCCGGACTGGAAGCCTATGTGGCGCAAGCCGGAGTCAACGGCGCTTTGATGCTGTACCCGCAGGAAATCCGCAACTACCGGGACTGGACCAAGATTGACGTGGACCTGTGGCGGCAATTCTGGTTCGCCATGGTGAACCGCGGCGTGCTGGCGATGCCTTATTGGTGGGACGAGCAGTGGACCATCTCGGTGCAGCACACCGAAGCGGACATCGACAAGCATCTGGCGGTGTTTGCAGAGGTCGCGCCGGGCTTGGCGAAAACGCAAAAAGAGCGTGGCCTGACCTTCGTAGGCGCGGTGGGACACTGATCTCACGTTACGAATGAACGAGCGGGTTGTCTGAGGCGGTGCAAATAGCCCCCAGAAGGCGGTCTCGGCAAAGGAGTGAACGAATTGAGCAGCGAGGTCACGAAGGAAACGGTAGTGGTCGCCGCTTCCGCCGCTGAGCAGCCGCATTTGAAACGCGTGCTCGGGCGGCGTGACCTGGTGCTGCTGTTTGTTGTCGCGGTTTTCAACCTGAATGTTTTGCCGTCCATTGCTGCGAATGGCGGTGTGACCATCTGGCTCTGGCTAATCGCGCTGGTCCTGTTCTTCTGGCCGCAGGGAATTGCCGTGATCGAACTAGCCCACCGCTATCCTGGCGAAGGCGGAGTGTATCTGTGGGCCAAGGAAGTGTTCGGCGATTTTCACGGATTCTTGTCCGGGTGGTGCTACTGGACGAACAACATGATGTATGTGCCTACGGTGATGCTGTATTTCGTGGGCGTTTCCGTGTTTGTGCTGGGTGCGGGACATGAGGGATTGGCGGACAATCGGGTATTCGCGATGATCGCTTCGGTGGTGCTGCTGACGCTGCTGGTGGTGCTTAATGTGGTGGGGCTCGGCGTGGGGAAGTGGGTCAATAATCTCGGTGGAATCGGTACCTTTCTCGCTGCGTTCTTGCTCATGGGGCTTGGTGTGATTGTCGGTGCAAGGTTCGGCACCAACGTTCACTGGTCCGATTTCCAGGTGCCCGCCAATCCGAAATTCGTGCTGAATTCCTTCGGCGTAATCTGTTTTGGACTGGTCGGATTGGAACTGGCCTCCATCATGGGCGATGAAATTGAGAATCCGCGGAAGACGCTCCCCGGGGCGGTAGCCTGGGGCGGCCTCCTATCCGGCATCCTTTATATCGGCGCAACGCTCACGCTGCTGGTAGCCGTGGATAAGAACAGCATCAGCGTGTTGCAGGGGATTGTGCAGGCCGTGAGTCACATGGCGGCGCAGGTGGGCGTGAACTGGATTGTGGCTCCGTTCGCATTTCTGCTCAGTCTATCGATTGCCGGAATTGGGTCGGCGTGGCTGGGTGGCTCGGCGCGCATCCCCTTTGTGGCCGGGCTGGATTCGTACATGCCCGCGTGGTTAGGGAGAATTCATCCGAAATACGCGACGCCGTACGCCGCGCTGATTGTGCACGCCAGCGTTTCACTGATGCTGGTCGGAATTAATTTTCTGTCCACCGGGAACGTGCAGGCAAGCTTTCAGTCGCTGCTATCCCTGGCGGTGGTGCTGCAGTTGATCCCGTTCCTGTACGTGTTTGGAGCGCTGCTGAAAATTGCTTTGGACGCGCGGTTTGAACAGCAACAATATTCGCGAGGAACCCTCCTTGCTGCCGGTACAAGCGGGTTGGTGACCACGGCGATTGCCATGGTGGTTGCTTTCTTTCCGGCGCAACAGATCAGTTCCGTCTTCCGTTATGAAGTCTGGATGGTTGGGGGAACTTTGTTGTTTATCGGGCTGGCGGCATTTTTCTTTTATGTGTACGGAAGCCGCAAAGCACGGAAGTTGGCGGACTCAACCGTAATTTGAGAGTGAAGTTTGGAGGCGAGCGATGTCGAGTACAGCGAAGCCCACGGTGAAAACCTACCAGAACTATGTGAATGGGCAGTGGGTGAACAGTTCTTCGAACGAAACATTTCCTGTTTACGACCCTTCGACAGAAGAAGTCATCGCCCAAGTGGCTTCGGCCAATGCTGCGGATACCGACAAAGCCGTCCAGGCCGCGCGGGCGGCGTTCGATTCTGGGCCGTGGGCGCAGACCAGCGCTCAGGATCGAGGGCGGATTCTTTTCAAGCTAGCAGAGAAAGTTCGGCAGAACGCCGGAGTGCTGGCGGAAATCGAATCTCGCAATTGCGGGAAGCCGATTGTCGAGGCCGAGTTTGATATTTCTGATGTGGCGACCTGCTTCGAATATTATGGCGGCATGGCCAACAAGGTAACGGGCCACGTCATGCCGGTGCCGGCGAATGCACTGAGTTTTACGTTGCGTGAGCCAGTCGGCGTAGCTGGACAAATCATTCCCTGGAATTTTCCGTTATTAATGGCTGCCTGGAAGTTGGCCCCCGCGCTTGCCGCCGGTTGCACTTGCGTGCTGAAACCCGCGGAGCAGACACCGCTGACCGCCATGGAATTCGCGCATTACCTGGAGGAAGCCGGGTTGCCGCCCGGGGTGGTCAACGTTATTAATGGCGTGGGTGAAGTGACGGGCGCGGCCCTGGTGGCGCATCCGGGTGTGGACAAGATTGCATTCACGGGAAGCGCTGCTGTGGGAAAAATTATTGTGAAAGGCGCCGCGGACACGCTAAAGAGGGTCACCCTGGAACTGGGTGGCAAATCGCCGAACGTGTTTTTTGCCGACGCCGATTGGGAAGCTGCTGTGGATGGCGCGCTGTTCGGCGTGTTTATCAATCAAGGTGAGGTTTGCAGCGCGGGCAGCCGCATCCTGGTGGAGAAGAAAATCTATTCGAAATTCGTGGAAGCCATGACGGAGAAGGCCAAGCGCATCAAATTGGGGCCGCCTCTGGAACGCGAGACCAAGATGGGTCCGCTGGTGAGCAAGGAACAATACGATCGCGTGAGTTCCTACCTCGAGTTGGGGAAGAAAGAAGCAAAAACCGCGATTGGGGGAGGCCGGGCAAAAGCGTTTGGCAAAGGTTACTACGTGGAGCCGACCATTTTTTACGACGTGGACAACCACGCGCGCATCTCGCGAGAGGAAATTTTCGGCCCGGTGGCTTCGGTGATTGCCTTCGAAAACGAAGGGGACGCTATCAAAATTGCGAATGATACGCCCTACGGGCTGGCAGGCGCTGTGTGGACGCGCGATATTTTCAAGGCGTTCCGCGTGGTGAAATCCATGCGCGCCGGCATTATCTGGGTCAATCACATGCAGCCCACCTACGTGGAAGCGCCTTGGGGCGGTTACAAACAGTCCGGATTCGGTAGAGAATTGGGCCCGTGGGGGCTGGAAGAATATTTGGAAACGAAACAGGTTTTTGTGAACCTGGATGAGACGCCGATCGCCTGGTATTGAGCCGAGTTTTTGTTGTGCCGCCCGAATTCTTGAAAAGGACGTAGGAACCATGAAAACCATTGGATTGCGCACGGAAATCCCGGGCCCCAAGTCGAAAGTGCTGTTGGCGCGCCGCGAAGCCGCTATCCCTCGGGGGCCGCATCTGGTATCGCCGATTTTTGCAGCGAAATCCGAAGGTGCCTGGATCGAAGACGTGGACGGCAACCGATACCTCGATTTTGCCGGTGGAATCGGCTGCTTGAACAGCGGCCATCGCCCGGCACGGGTGGAAGCGGCATTGCGCGAGCAGATCGGGAAATTCCTCCATTTGTGTTTCGGCGTAACGCCGTACGAGTCGTATATCGCTCTTGCGGAAAAATTGAATGCACTCGCCCCTATCAGCGGGCAAAAAAAGACGTTCTTCGTGAACACCGGCGCGGAATGCGTGGAAAACGCGGTAAAGATCGCGCGCGCTTACACCAAACGTCCTGCGGTGATTTGTTTCGAGGACGCCTTTCACGGCCGGACCTGGATGACCATGTCGCTGACCAGCAAAACCAATCCGTACAAGGCGGGATTCGCGCCCTTTGCCAGCGACATTTATCGCATCCCGTATGCGTATTGTTATCGGTGCTCCTATAACTTGACTTACCCCGCTTGTAAAATGTTCTGCGCGCATCATCTGGAGGACACGTTCAAGCGCGTGGTCTCGCCGGATTCGGTGGCGGCCATCATTGCGGAACCGGTTCTGGGTGAAGGCGGATTCGTCGCGCCCCCGAAGGAATTCTTCCCGGTGGTGAAAGAGATCTGCCAGAAGTACGGGATCGTATTCATTGCCGATGAAGTGCAGTCCGGCATCGGGCGAACCGGTAAGATGTTCGCGATCGAACATTACGGCGTCGAGCCCGATCTCATCACCACCGCCAAATCGCTGGGCGGAGGACTGCCTCTTGCGGCGGTAACCGGTCGCGCGGAAGTCATGGATGCGCCGCAACCCGGAGGGCTGGGCAGCACCTTCGCAGGCAATCCGTTGGCATGCGCGGCGGCTCTCGCCGGACTAGAGACGATCGAGAAAGACGGTTTGCTGGCGCGCTCGACGGCCATCGGCAAGCGCTTCGAACATCGCGCCCGCGCGTGGCAGAAAAAATGGCAACTGATCGGGGACGTTCGGGGACTAGGCGGAATGTGCGCCTTCGAGCTGGTGCGAGACCGCGAAACGAAGCAGCCCGCGGATACCGAAATCAAGGAACTCGGCACCTTTTGTTATGAGCACGGTCTCATGACCATCACCGCCGGAACGAAAAACAACATCATGCGTATCCTGGTGCCTTTAGTGGTCACCGACGAACAGTTCGACGAAGGAATGGAGGTGATCGAAGCGGGCCTGGCGCATATCGTACAGAAGAAGCAGGCAGTCGTTTCCCACGCCTGAGCACACACAACGGCCCCGTCAAAACGAGCTGCCTACGCCGAATGGCACCGCCGGTTTCCGGTCACCCGAACCAGCGATTCAGGCGAATGCCGCGATGTTTGGCCTGGCGATGCGTACAAAGTCTTCGTAGGCCATGCGCACCGCATCATGATGCGTGCCCGCGTTGAATAGGATTTCCTTGTCTTTTGCGAGCGACTCATCCATAAAAACGGGCAGGTTGTAAAGCGTGCCGAATGGCGGCATAGCGCCGAGTTCGCAGTCGGGAAATAATCGGCTAAACTCCTCCTCGGTAGCCAGGCGCGCCGGTTTTCCCAAAACAGCTGCGAGTTTATCGAGTTTTACATGGCGAGGGCCCGGCAGAACCGCCAGGATGGTTTCCTCACCCTGACGACCCACACGAAGGACCACGGTCTTGGCCACCTCTTTGCCGGAAATTTGCATGAGCGTAGCGGTGCCTTGAGCGGTGTAAGTGGTCGCATGGGTAAGCGACTCGTAAGGAATGTAGTTGGAATCTAGGAAAGCCTTGAGACGTTGCGGAACACTCATGGGCGTACTCCTTTCGCCCAGGTCTTTTAAGCGGAGTATAGACCTTTGTATCCCGAAACGGTAGAGCACTCGTCGGCGCCCTAAGAATGTGGAGGCTCCGGCATGGGGCAGAACGGATCTTCGGAGAAGCCTTCGGCGGCGATGGCAAAGGTGCGGTTAAAGCGGGCACGGGCATTCTCCCGGGACATCACGACGGAAATTTCGACGAGTTGGCGCTCGGAGAAATGCTTGCGCAGAGTGGCGTGGAGTTCGTCGGTGGACCATAGCCGGCGTACCAGTCATGGCAACCGCGAGAGTAAGAACCGTCTTTTCCTGTTCGTAAAAATGCGGACTAGCTTCGAACTGCGAGAGGTCGTGCAACTGCTCTGCGGTGATTCCGGATTTTCTGCCCACGGCAGAATGAATATCAATTCAAAATGGGCAGCCCACCATCAGCGCGGGTTTGAGTTGCGCAAGTTCTTTCAGCTTCAGCGGAACCGTACCGTTCGTAGCGCATACAGATCCATGCGAATCGCATGCCGGAAAAGCTTGGGGTCAAACGCGCGCACGCGCATGCCGAGGGACACGTGGCCTATCTTGTGTTTCGCAAACCAGAACAGGATGCGCGTCACTAAGTCAGCCTGATTGTCTTGAACGCCTTCGGAGCGGTTCATAGCATCACCTCTCATAGGATGGCTGAACGTTCCGAGCCTGGCGTTATGGAGTTAAAACCCGTATTTAGCGACGATTTGTTTGGTTTTCTTATCAATCAGGGCGAGGGCGGCGCGTTGGGCCATTAGGCGGAATCGGAGTTGCGCTCCCGTTACCACTTCTCGAAGGTTGATGTCTGCGTTTTGGTCCGACTCGGATTCCATGATCATGAGGACAGCGTCTTTAAGGTCAATTGGAAGAATAAGCGTTCCCGATGGAACAGTTGCGCTGCTCACGTAAGTTGCCGACAGGTTGATTCGGTCCACTATGGGCATATAAATTCCTCCCACGCTGAAGGGGTGAAGCGCGAGTTCGGCGGGATAGGCGGCCCAGAGCAGGGAACCCTTCCCGATTGTCCGCTCTTTCATAGTGGACCCGTCGTCGAATATTAAGCATTCAAGCAATTGCTGATCGCTCTGGTCAAAAGTTAGGTTGGCGAACCAGCTACCAAAGTGGACGACAGCGTCATGCGCCGTAAGCGGCTCAACATGACCTTCGATTGCAAGTGGAGTGAGGCGGTCCACCAGGTGCCAGTGTTCGTCCCGGGAAACTGGGCCGGTGACCAGGAGATTGCCGCCGTTTCGGACGTAGGTGAGCAGCGCTTGCCAGGCGGATTCGCGAAGGGTCTGTGCGGAGGGAAGAATCACAAGCTTGGGCGAGCCGAGTTTGTCGATTTGATTTTCCGCAATGATATAGCAGGGCTGGTGCAAATCGTAACCGAGCGCGCGAACCGCATTTTGCTGCGCACTGATTTGCAGGTCGGCCTGAACGGAGTACTGCGCGGCTTGCGAAGTGACGATGGCTATCGCGGGCTGCTTGGGATTGACGAGGTAGGGAGACGCGACGGCCGCGAATTTGGCCATATCGCGCAGGATTGTCGCCTCCGGTTTTTCAGTCCCATCCACGTGTACTGCACCGATCGGCGTTTCATTGCTTTCCGTCATGTAGGAGTTCGCGTTCCAGAGCCACTCGATAGCGCCGGAGCCACCGACAAAAGACATGGCGAATTTGCGTTCGAAGAGCATGGCTTCCTGCTCGGGAGTGCGGCGCGCGACTTCATCGAGCGTAAGCTCTCGCTGTAAGCCGGTTTCCTGGATGAGCATGGCTTTGCCGGGCTGCTTGGCCACCAGGGAATCCCACAGCAAGTAGTCGTTCTGCCACCAGGAGTGATTGGTGGTGAAGTCGACGTAGGGAGCAAAGAAGGCGGGATTGAGACGGTCGAGATAGCCGCCCTCGTCTTGCCCAACGGTGATCGGCGCATCGGAACCGACAGCGCGAATGGCTTCGCGCATCCCTCGCACCCATCCCGCGAATTCTTCCTGAGCGAACAAAACGTAATCGTTCACGCGAAGCGAGTTGATGCCCACATACATGCCACGTGGCGCAAATTCATCTTCCGTGGGAAGGGAAACCGTTCCCCCGACCGCGGTGGGTGGAACATTCCACGCAGCCGCCAGCGCGGCGCGGTCGGGATACTTCTTCGAAAGCCATGCGTTCCAGGCGGCCAATTCGATGGGGTCGTAATTAGGCCGCATTTTCCAGAGTTGCTTCGAAAAGCTGGGCTCGTTGATAAGGTCCCACGCGAGATATGGCACGTCCTGGAAGCGCGCCGCTACGGAGCTGACCAGATTCTGTTGCTTGCGGACCGCTTCCGGATCGAGATAAGGATTGACGCCACCCAGCACCTCGGGAAGGAATGCAAAGAAATTAAACTGCACGGGGAGATTATATTTGCGCGCGGTCATCAAATACGCTTCGAGGGTGCGCAGGGTGCGTTCGTATGGTTGGCCGGTCTCGTCGCAGAGCTTGTCCCATCCGGTCCACCACCCGGTGCGAATCATATTCAGGCCAGCACTGTGGATAAGCGCCAAGTCCTCGTTCCAGACATAAACATTGGGATGATCAAAGAATAGGCGCTGCACTTCGCTGGACATGTAGGTTGTGCCGACCACCGCGAGGGGTTTTCCATCCACCGTGAAGTAGTCGGAGTTGACGCCCAGCTTCGGGCCAGACCGCAGAAAGTTCTCGTCGCGAATCCAGAAAGCCGAACGGTAAATGGCACGTACTGTGGGGCCTTCCATCAGGCGCGCCTCGATGATGTGAAGACCTTTTTCAGCAGGCGCGGGAAGAACAGCAGCGCCCCTGGCGGGGAGCGAAAGTGCGATGATCGGTTTTGCGTTCGGCTTTTGCGGGGAATCGGCGGGATACGTGCTGACCTGCACCGTGAGCGGACCTGCCGGCTTTGTCGCCGCGTGGAATATGGTTTCGAGTTCAACAGGCTCTCCCGGCAGATATAAAGGAAGGACGGGACGCACCGAGAATTCCAGCGCGCCCTGCAGAGCACGATCGGCAAGGCTGCGAAGCAGTTTGCTGGAATCAGGTGAAGAGTAAAACTCCGCTGGGACATCCGCGCACAAGAAAATCCAACGGCCACCATCGAATCCAGAAGAGAAGTGATCGATCTGGAGTAATGGGGCAGAGAGCCGGCGCCCGTTGGTCACGCCCCAAACCAGTGTGTCGAGTTTGCTGTCCAGAGAACCGGTCGAACCGCCGCGATGATAAAGATCGGTGGTGCTCAGCCGAATGATGGGACTGAACGCCTCTTTCCAGGAAAATGCGGGAATCTCCACCGGAATATCAGGGTTGGGCGTAAATACGGCGCCAGACGAGCCGGGCGTGTTTTGGTACTGATCGATCTGCAGAGGGCGCGTGAAGCGCGTGCTGTAATCGCGCAGGTGCCAGCCGGAGGCATCGCGGTAGGCGGCTCGCGTGAACGGGCGCCCACCAAGCGCTAACAAATTGCCGCCGCGATGGAGGAAATCCACAATGCCAGACCATGCCGCTTCAGGAATGGCCGAGCCTTGCGGCAAGATGAGCAAGCGCGTTTGAGCAACGGCGAGCGCCGCGGCGAGTCGATCGGTCGCGATCAACCGAGCCTGAGGAAAAATCTGCGCAAGCTGCGCCGCAGACGCCACCGCGCCGTCGGCAGAAGGCAAACCCGGCTCGGACCAGATCACGATTTCCCCGGTCGTTTGCGCTCGGAGAGAACTCGCCACAACCAGCCAAAAGAACAACAGCGGAGCAAAAAGAGTAACGGCGGCATATCTCATTGGGAATCCCCGGAACGATGTGAAGAATAACGATACGGCACACTCTTATACCATTTTTTGTGCCGGCCCCTTGTGACAAGATACCTTTTGGGTAAGCAAAGACTGTGGCAGTATCTAGGGCGGGTCAGGGGTCCGCAACGCAGCGGAGAAAAGGATTCATAATGCCCAATCTAAGCACGGGGAGTCTAGCGGTGGGGACGACGGCTTTGCCGCAAACTCAGAAAAGCTATGGCGGCGCGCTGGCGGTGGTCACCACGTTGTTCTTCATGTGGGGCTTTCTCACCTGCTTGAACGATATTTTGATCCCCCACCTGAAATCAATATTCGATCTGAACTATGCGCAGACGATGTTGATTCAGTTTGCATTCTTTGGTTCGTATTTCATCTTCTCAATACCCTCGGCGAAGCTGATCGACTGGATTGGTTACCAACGTTCGATGGTGATCGGCTTACTTACCATGGGCGTAGGAGCATTCCTGTTTGTGCCAGCGGCGAGCGTACCATCGTATCCATTGTTCCTCGGAGCGCTCATCGTCCTGGCGGCGGGCATCACCTGCCTGCAGGTAGCGGCGAACCCGTATGTGACTGTGCTGGGTAAACCTGAGACGGCTTCCAGCCGTTTGAATCTGACTCAGGCGTTCAATTCATTGGGGACGTTCCTGGCGCCATTCTTCGGCGGCTTGCTGATCCTGAGCACCGCGGCCATGAGTATTACGGATATACGCGCGCTACCTCCCGACGCTTTGCAGGCCTATCGCTTGCATGAAGCCGCCTCGGTCAAAACACCGTATGTGGGATTGGGTGTCGCTTTGGTGGTGCTGGCCATCGCCATCGGGATGTTCAAACTGCCGACCATCGAACACGCACAACACAAAGTCGGCGAAAAAGTGAACGACTCGATCTGGAACCATCCGAACCTGATCTTCGGCGCCATCGGCATCTTCGTCTACGTCGGGGCCGAGGTGTCCATCGGTAGCTTCCTGGTGAACTACTTCGGCCAGCCTGAGATAGGCGGCCTGACCGCGAAAGTCGCCGCTAGCTTCGTCGCTTTTTATTGGGGCGGAGCGATGGTCGGGCGGTTCATTGGCTCCGGATTGCTGCAGAAGGTCAGCACACAGAAACTTTTGGGCGTTTGTGCAGTTTGCGCCGCGGGGCTGGTGGCCACTTCAATGCTCACCACTGGACATCTGGCGATGTATAGCATCATCCTCGTGGGCTTCTTCAACTCGATTATGTTTCCCAGTATTTTCACCTTGGGTGTGGCGGAGCTGGGACCTCTCACTGGGGATGGCTCCGGGATCATGATCATGGCCATCGTGGGTGGCGCGGTAATTCCGCTGTTCCAGGGTTGGATCGCCGATCAGATTGGCATTCATCATGCCTTCTTCCTGCCGGTGCTCTGCTACCTCTATATTCTATTCTTTGCACTGAGCGGCTCGAAGCCGAATAGCGCCCGGCACGCCGCGCAGCCGGCTTAAGCGGTCATCTGAAACCAGCGCGAACGAGCGTGGGTGACGCCCTTTACCCATAAACGATTTTGTACTACTGTTTTCTCGACTGAAGCCAGGCCGGGCCAACCCGCTTGCACGCCTCGGGTGCTACGGTGCATCAACGCGAAACGCGCCTGAGCGAACGCTCTTGGCCTTGCGGGAAACGTCGGGTCAAACGTACTCCGTGACTCGTAAAAGGTTGTGTGATTTCCTCAGGTCGCCATAGAATGTGTGCACGCGAGGATTCATGAGACACTTCAAAAAAGTTTTGGCGGTGCTGGTTTTCTGTGTGGGAATGGCAGGTGCGGCTATGGCGAAGACCGAAGTTACGCAGCGAAGCGGTGGAACCTTGCCGGATGGATCGGCAGTCGAGATCTACACGCTGAAGAACGACAAGATCGAAGTGCAAGTGATGAATTACGGCGGCTACGTGCTGTCGATCAAGGTGCCCGACAAGAACGGCAAGGTGGCCGATGTGGTGCTGGGATTCGATGACCCGGCGGCCTACTACGCGGCCAATCATGGCAAAGGCAATCCGTTTTTCGGGCCAATCGTAGGCCGTTACGCGAACCGCATCGCCCATGCGAAATTCACTCTAGACGGCGTGGAATATCACACGCCCCAAAATGATGGAGACAACACGCTGCACAGTGGGCCCGACGGATTCCACAACCACCTGTGGACCGGCAAGGTTATCGCAGACGGCGTCGAACTGAAGTACTTGAGCAAGGACGGCGAATCGGGATTTCCCGGGAACTTATCCGTCACGGTGAAGTACACGGTGAGCGGCAATGAATTGGAGATCGATTACTCCGCCACCACGGACAAGCCCACGGTGCTGAATCTCACGAACCATTCTTATTTCAATCTTGCCGGGCAGGGCAACGGGACGATTCTGGACGATGAATTGAAACTGAACGCTTCGCGGTTTACCCCGGTGGACTCCACGCTGATTCCAACGGGCCAATTGAAATCGGTTGTGGGCACGCCGTTCGATTTTCTGAAGCCGCATAAAGTGGGCGAGCGGATCAACGCCGACGACGAGCAGCTGAAGCTGGGGCACAGCGGCTACGATCACAATTTCGTGATCGATGGCGACAAAAAGGGATTGAAGCCCACTGCCGAAGTTTACGATCCGGGAAGCGGACGCGTGCTGCACGTGCTGACCACCGAACCCGGCGTGCAGTTCTACACCGCGAATTTCCTGGACGGATCCATCAAGGGTAAAGGCGGAATCGCTTATCCGCGCAACGCCGCGCTCTGCCTGGAAACGCAGCATTTCCCGGATTCGCCCAACCACCCTTCGTTCCCGACGACAGTTCTAAATCCGGGAAGCGAGTTCCACTCCACCACCGTTTACCAGTTCTCGACGCGATAATGCGCGCCAACGCCAGCCCATGAGCCTTCTTGGAATCGATGTCGGCACCGGCGGTACGCGCGCGGTCCTGATTGATTCTCGCGGCCGCGTGCTTACTTCTGCCACGGCCGAACACGCACCGATGAGCTCCCCGCACATTGGCTGGGCGGAGCAATCCCCGGAAGACTGGTGGAGGGCCGCGTGTCAGGCCATCAAGGCCTGCTTGTCGAAAGGCTCGCCTGCCGACGAAGTAACCGCGATCGGCCTCACCGGTCAAATGCACGGCCTTATCCTGCTCGACGAAAACGACCAAGTTGTGCGGCCGGCTATCATCTGGTGCGATCAGCGCACTGAAGAAGAATGCCGTGAAATCACCAATCAGGTTGGTGCGAAGCGCTTGATTGAGCTGACGGCCAATCCCGCGCTCACGGGGTTTACTTTGCCGAAAATCTGGTGGGTGCGTAAGCACGAGCCGGAGCTGTGGCAGCGTGTCCGTTCGCTGATGTTGCCCAAGGACTACATCCGCTTCCGGCTCACCGGCGCGCGCGCGATTGATGTAGCGGATGCTTCCGGCACGCTGATGTGCGATGTAGTGAACCGCCGTTGGTCGAAGCCCATGCTGGAGATTTCGCGGCTCGACGAAGCGCTGCTGCCGAAGGTGTTCGAATCGCAGGAAATTACTGGGCGCGTTCACCCGGAAGGCGCGCATGCGGCTGGATTAAAAACGGGCATCCCGGTAGTGGCGGGCGCGGGCGATCAGGCCGCCGGTGCCGTGGGCATGGGCATTGTCCGTCCCGGCGCGGTGAGTGCCACGATCGGAACCTCCGGAGTGGTATTTGCTGCCACCAGCGTGCCGGTGCTTGAACCGCGCGGGCGCATTCACACCTTTTGCCATGCGATTCCCGGGCGCTGGCATGTCATGGGCGTGACGCAAGGCGCGGGCCTGTCCTTGCGCTGGTTCCGCGATCAGTTCGGTGCGGGAAATGAAGATGGGCGCGATCTCTACGATCGACTCGCGGATGAGGCGGCGCACACCCCGCCGGGCGCGGATGGACTCCTTTGGGCTCCCTATTTAATGGGCGAGCGCACGCCGCATCTGGATCCGAATGCGCGTGGCGCGTTGGTGGGCATTACCGCGCAACACACCCGGGCGCACGTGATTCGCGCCATCCTGGAAGGAGTGGCGTTCAGTCTGCGCGACTCGCTTACTCTCTTCCGCGAAATTGGCGTGCCGGTGGAATCGATTCGTTTGGGTGGCGGCGGCGCGCGCTCCGCATTGTGGCAGCAGATCCAGGCAGACATTTACGGCATGCCCGTGGAACTAATCGAAGCCGACGAAGGCGCGGCCTATGGAGCCGCGCTGCTCTCCGGTGTGGGCATGGGCAACTGGCCTTCCGTAGAAGCCGCGTGTGAATCTGCGGTTCGCGTGGCGAAACGGATCGAGCCGAATCCAAAAGTGGCTGCGCAGATGGACCAACAGTACGCGCACTACCGCAAACTCTACCCAGCGCTTCGCGCAATCCAGCAGAGCGCGTAGCATTCGTTCGACTTCGCCGATTAAGCCACCTTCCACGTCTGTGTGGTAAGTTGAAGCGCGGGCTCGTAGCCCTGGAGTAAAATGGAAGAGAAATCTTCCTAACTTACTGGCTTGATGCCTCTTATCGTCCAGTCCTTCCTTCTTTTAATCACCAAAAACAGCCTCTAGATGGACCCAACTTTGGTCGTACTTGTTTAGCGCATAGGGACAGTTAAGTCCAAAGGCTTGGGCTGAGAAGCACAGATCAGCTTTTGAAGAATAGAAGAAGCGGAGCGGAGTTGCTGACGGCAAGTTTGCAGAATGCTTACGAGAATGCTTTGCGTGTGCGCTCCGCGCGAGGTTCGATTCCCGCCCCAGACTTTGCGGGTCACCACCATCGGGCGGATGGCCTGTTCGGCTCGCCAGTTGGTCGCTTCCAGACCGGGACAGCTCAGGAACGTAAATAGAGCCTCCCGCTCCCGTAACAGATGGTTGGCCAAACGGCGATTCTGTGGTGAGCGATAGCGCCGTTCCAAGGTCCGATCCATCCGCACTTCCAACCTTCCCCGGGCCACCGCTAATCCGTGTTCGCTGATCTGTCGTTGCTGACGACGATCGCGCAGCTGCAAAGATTCCTGCAAGATGGTTTCGATGGTGCGCGGGAATTCCGCTTCCCGTCTTCTCGCCACCAGAATCATCTCCCGACAGCGCCGCAGCAGGTGCGCTAAGCAGGTTTGGTGCAGAGCGTGGATAAACTGACGATAGATGCTCCACCCGTCGCGCACCAAGAATCCTGCGAAGTCCGCTCCCAACACCAGGGCCGCTTGTTCGAATCCGCGTCCTGGCTGAATGCTATAGACGGTAACCTGCGAAGTGCTGAAGGCCCACATCCACCATAGCTCTCCACCTACTCTCCAGCCGGTTTCGTCCGGGGTTACACTCGCACTGCGGCGAACCTCTTCTACCAACGCGTTATACGTTGGTTCTGCTTTACTCGCCACCCGCGCCAGGGCCTGGCACAAGCCGCCGCGACTCACCTGTAATCCGAAGGCTTGCTGGAGCACCGTGACCGTCTTGCCGTAGGGCAGTCCTAAACCTTTCTTGAGTTGCGTGGCCAGGGCCAGCGCTCGCGGTCCGAGTTGCGACGAGGCACTGCCGAGGGCATCCGAGGTTTGCCGTGGATGTCGCCCCTGCACTCGCCGTCGGCAACGCCTACAGCGCCCGACAGAAATGCGAAACTCAATGCGCTGCACCCGCGGTTCCGGAATCTCGGTTTGGAACTGCGCAACGGTCTGGCACTCTTCTAGCCCGCCTCCGCATCGCGGACAGCGGGCTGGCAGCGGTACCTCGACAACTTCATCAACGGTGTCGGGAAGGGGCCGGCGATAGCGGCGCCCATACTGCTTTCCTGCTTTGCGTCCGGGTCTTTGGGGCTGGGCTTTGGGTTTCTGCCGCGAGAAGGGGGCCGCTTGTCGCTTCGCGGCTCGTAGCGCCTCTTCCAACAGCCGCCGCAGACGTTCGTTCTCTTTCTTCAATGCTTCAATTTCTTGCTCGAGCTGCGCGATCTTTTCTGCGGTATGCTCTTCCGCCACATCGACAAAATAACCGCTTCGTGGATGCAGGCAACTACATTCTTGAGAAAAAGTGTCTAGACGCTAAACAAATACCTTTGGTCCCAACGGACCAGAAAGGATGAAGCTATGTCTGCTTACGATTCACACATCAAGGTTTTGCTGTGGCTGGCTTTCCGTTTGCTCCAATGGATTGCCAAGATCATAAAGAGCCGCTAGGAACGGTGTCGCTAGAGCCCTTTGTCACTCCGCTGTTCCGATAACCCTTGGAGGTAGACCCTCGCTGGTATAAGACTTGGGTTTTTATTGATGCTTCGCTCGCGCCGTCCCCGATCCGCGCTAACCTCAATCTACTTCTGTGCCCGCCAGTACCAAACGCTCACCGAAAACATGCTCGTTGCCTCAGCATGACTTTCGATTAGGCCGTCATTCTCGAGCGATTCCAGGCAATTTTCTACATAGGGTCGCGGCCCTTGTATCTTTTTCCTATCCCACCCGCAAAAGCTAACCAGTTCGTCTTTGAGCCTCTCAACTGATTTTGGAGTCCTCTTGCCGTCCACCAAGGTGAGCAAATCGGACGTGAGTTGTTTGATCTGCTCAGCCGTTAACGTCCCTTGGCGATTGCGCGCCTTATACCGCCTCTCTGCTACGCTCACGTGTTTTAGCCTCCGTTGCCTCAGCCACGGCTTCCGCTACGTCATGTGCGGAAGGCATCCCAGGTACGCCCCGTTCCCCCGCCCGCTTGAGCATTTCAAATAGCTGGACCGTACTCAGATCATCGACTAACCCTTTGAATAGGATCTCTACAGGTTCCTTGTGTCCTACCTGCTCTAGGTTAATCGCAACTAATGATGTACTTGTCGCCTGAAGCTCGTTCTCGCAGAGGGCGTCAAGACTTCAGAAGATGCCAAGCAAATGCTGCACTTCGATTTGAACAACGAGACCAATACCATTCGAAATTATCGCGAGCGCGTAGTGCGAGTCCCTGGGTGAGTATGCAATGGCGGAACAGATCCGGGAGATTCTCGTACAGGAGCAAGATCACTTGATTGATCTAGCCACTGCCCTAGGGATCGACGCGTCTAAAGTCGGTGACAAGAAATAAGTCAAGCCATAAAAAAGTCGCGGCACGATGTTATGGGTCTAACCTTCTGCCAGAATGAAAGAATAGCCTTGTTTACTTCTTGCGCCGGACTCTCCCGCAACCTTCTTTTTGACGGGAATAGGGCGAACGGTTCGCTTTGTAGCGATGGCTGCGCGGCGCAAGCCACGACGCGTCGCTTTAGCGAGCTTGTTGCTCTTGACATTTTGTGAAGCAGACTTTTTGATTCTTTTTGCAACAGTCTTTCCTTTTCGAACTATTTTCCTGCCTTCGCGTTCTGCAGTCTGCAAAAAACTGCTATCTGACAAAGCACCCGATACCGCGCCGGCATTGGCGGCAATCGCTCCTAGTGTGCTTCCGATTGAATCCGCCACGGTAACCAGGAGAGTTTCGCCCTCAGGGTGTTTGTTCTCGTTTGATGGCATTCATTAGCTCCCGCACTTTCAGTCTTCGCTCATATAGAAGTACACCATTTACGTCGGTAGGCTACCTCTTCCGCCCGATGGCTAGCAGCCTCCAAAAGTTTGTTAATAGAAGGTGTATAGCTTTTCCCTGCTGAGAAAAGGCGGCCTAGGCTGCTTAGTTCTGGGAATTGAACCGACCAAAGAATAGAAAGCTGGTAGGAGACCTCAATGAAAGACAACCGTTTAAAGCATCTTTATGTGGAAGAACTCAAGGATATTTACAGTGCTGAAAATCAAATGGTGAAAGCTCTGCCAAAGCTGGCGAACGCCGCAACCTCGGCAGGCCTGCGGGCCGGGTTCGAGGAACATTTGATGCAGACCAAGGAGCATGTGGCAAGACTGGAACAGATCTTTGAAGCTCTTGGTGAAAGTCCGAAGGGCAAGAAATGCAAGGGCATGGAAGGTCTCGTAGCTGAGGGCGCGGAAATGATCGAGGAAGATCTCGTTCCTGCGGAGCTCGACGCGGGACTTATCTCTGCGGCACAGCGCGTAGAACACTACGAAATTGCGGCTTATGGTTGCGTCTGCGCCTACGCGAAGCTTCTACAAGAAGATCATGCCTCTTCACTCTTGAGAAAGACTTTGGAAGAAGAGAAAAAGACAAACCAGAAACTTACGGAGCTATCGGACAAGATCAACGTCGAGGCCGCCGAGGCAAATGAGCCCAACAGTGGTACTAAGCGGCCTGACTCCACCGCATCGAAGGCCAAGGCGCATCAGGCTTAAATCTCAACCGAATAGGGTTGCAAAAGGAGCTATAGAAATGAAAGGACGTTTCATGAAACTTACTCGGATGTTCTTGTCCATAGGTTCGCTAGTCTTCTGTACATCGTTGCTGGCGACACCGCGCCTTGCCTTCCAGGATGCTCAGCAACCGGCAGCGGACAACACAAAAACAAACAAGAATCAGCCCGCGCCGACGGCCGACAATCAGAAAATGAATGCGTCGGATCGCGAAATAACCAAGAAAATTCGGAAATCGATTCATGAAGATAAATCTCTATCCACTTACGCCCATAACATCAAAATCATCAGCCAGGACGGTAAGGTGACTCTTCGCGGGCCCGTGCAGTCTGAAGACGAGAAAAACAACCTGCAGGCCAAGGCAATAGCAGTGGCAGGGGATGGAAATGTAACGAATCAGTTGGAAGTCGCACCTTCGAAGTAAGTACGGATTTCAAAATCGGTCAGCGTTGAAAATTCAAAGGAGAAATAGATGTCAGGAAAAAAGATAGCCGTATTCGGAATATATTCAACTCGCACAGCCGTTGAAACTGCTACAGATTCACTGGTCAATTCCGGCTTCCCGACGTCGGACATTTCCGTGCTCTTGCCAGAGAGTCTCGGTGGTCTGAAAGATATGGGAACAGAAAAGGCCACGAAGGCCCCAGAAGGGGCGACAGCAGGTGTAACGACCGGCGGCGTTATTGGTGGAACTCTCGGTGTGCTCGCAGGAGTTGGGCTCCTGGCCATTCCGGGACTGGGCCCTTTCATTGCTGCCGGTCCGATTATGGCCGGTTTGGCAGGATTGGGCGTCGGGGGAGCCGTTGGTGGATTTACTGGAGCACTGATCGGGATGGGAATCCCTGAGTTCGAAGCCAAGCGATACGAAGGCCGCTTACAGAAAGGCGGAATTCTTCTGTCGGTGCATTGCGACACTTCCGATGAGATCAAACGTGCCAAGGATATTTTGAAGAGCACAGGTGCGGAAGACATTTCGTCCACAGGTGAGACCTCGGTGGATTCGTCAAAGAAAGCGACAGTCTAGCTAAGCTAGAATCCCTCGAAGATCCAATGAGGGCTGCGGGGGTCTGGAGGATATATGAGATTCGGACCCTTTCTTGTCATTGCCTTTTTGTTGTTTATTTTGTGGATCGGGGGGTTTGTGTTCTTTCATGCCGCGGGCCTTCTAATTCATCTCTTATTAATTTTCGCGGTCATTTCGCTCGTGGCGCATTTGTTCACCGGGCCAAAGACTGTGTGAACTCTTGCGACATTCCTGGTCGTGATGCCGAGGCCTTAGGTTATCGCAAGCCCAGACTTGTCAAACTTTCGTGACACGTTGACACGAATATTTACGCGGTTGCTTTCACAGCAATCAATCGATAGGAGGACAGATGTCAAAGAAGGCAGCAGAGCATCATCACAAGGCAGCAGAGCACCACGAACACGCGGCGCGACATCATAAGGAAGCCGCGAAACACCACGAAGGCGGAAAGCATGAGACAGCAGCGCATCACGCGCACCTAGCTCGCGGCCACCACGAGCACGCAATGCACCACGCGGGAGAAGCGGCCAAGGCTCATATCGAAGATCATGGCATGGCCAAACCAACCACCGCATAGTTTGTTAGGCGGAGCGCCCACTCCGCCTTACGCCGGCCTAGCCAAGACGAATAGACGCCATCTTTGTTGGGAGTATACTTCTCGTGAGTTATACGTCGTTCACCGCTCCCAACAAATCTCACTTAGGTCTTTCGATAGGCCTATTGTAGGCACCCTGACACGGCCCACAGCCGCAATCTAACGGCGAGTCAGGTATCGTGTTCTTTATTTTCTTCGTCCTCGACGTGCGACCTTTTTTCTGACAGGGACTAGATCGGCTACACGCTTTGCGGCGGCGGTGGCACGGCGCAAGCTGCGTCGGCTCGCCTTCTCAAATTTGCTACTCCTAACATTTTGCGAGGCAGTCTTGTTAATCTTCCTCGCAACAGCCCTGCCTTTCCGGACGAATTTCTTGCCTTCACGTTCCGCCGTCTTGAGAAAACTGCTGTGCGATAAAGCATCCGGCACTGCGCTGGCCTTGGCGGCAATCGTGCCAAGCGTACTTCCTATTGATTCCGCTACTGTGACAAGAAGAGCTTCATCCTTGGTATGTCTATGTTGGTTTGACGACATCTGTTAGCTCCTGTTCGCCTTTAGACGATTACTAGTTCTTGAGGTGTGGCAGACCGCTGACCTTGTCAACCAATTGCGGTAGCCTTTGCCGTAGTTTATAAGCGCCAACCCTCTTTGGACAGGTTTGCACTTCAGTCTCCAGTGCTTTCGGATCATCAACCACTGCTCGGGCTAGCGCACGATAAAAATCACCCTCATCTCGACCGTGTGTTTTGAAGTTCTTCACCCCGGAATTGTAGGCTGCAAATGCCGACGGTTGTATCCCCGATACACCGTACCTCGTGAACGAATCCACTATACGCAGACTCGTCCTTTTCGGTATTTCCGGTACTGATATATTTATACGTGCGGAAACGAACCGTGTCTAAACTCCGAGCAGTCGAATGCGATATAGAGGAAGGGACGAGGATTTTGCGCTGACAGCGGATGCCTCCCAACGTTAGCGCCTAACTCCGATTTAAAGGAAAGCGTGTATGGACTCCCGCCCACAACCCGAGTACTTTGGCGGCAGATATTCATCCGCTTGAATCGGGGCGGCTGCCGAGTCACGCCCCAGTTTTCGCCGGGCCCAGCCGCACGAGGTAGGGGGAGGAAGTCACCAGTGACCACCTGCGAAGCCTAATAGAACGATGGCATGAGTTAGACAATCTTCGAGTCCTAACAGCGATGGTCGGTAACTACGTCATAATGACTGTCCCGCCGTATACGACGGGAACAATCAAAGCTGTTCGTTTCCGCCAAGGGAAGATGGCCGTTCTCTTTCAGCAAGACTGTCGGTTCTTTCGCAGAATTCCAGAAGTATGGCTGCTTGATTCAGAAGTTCATGAATGCAGCCCACCCTCGGACAAGCACGTAGCCGAAATTAACCAGAAGGCGAAACACACCTCATAGGCGCAGACCACAGTCTGATCCGTTCCATTAATCAACTTGCAGCTTGATGCCGTCCGTGTGTTCGATCACCGCGCGGATCGTTGCGTTTACGGTGTGGCCGAGTGGCAGGGACACTTTTACGCGGTCACCGACCTTGAATTGCCGTGGGGTTGTCACCGCGGAAAGCGAAATGTTATACGCGCGAACAGAAAATACCGACTGTACGAAGTTAGGGCATCGTTTGTACTGAACCACCGGTAAGAACCGACTCTGTGCGTTCGTCAGGAAGACTCAGTGGTCGTGGTCGTGTCCATCGTGGTCGTGGTCATCCCAGTCTTGCTTATCGTGCCAAGCGTGGGTGTCTTCGTCCCACCATTTGTGCTCGTGCCCCAACAGTATGAGCGTGCTGCGGCGAGTTCTGAGCGCCAGTGCTCAGCCTGAGAGCTTTGCGGACCGTACTTCTGTATGGCTTCATGAAGGTTATGGTCTGCCTGAGCGGTGCGCTTCTGGCAGTCGTCATCTGCGCGGACAGCCGACAAAGTGGCAAACATGAGCGTTCCAGCGAAAACTATGGAACCCTAGTGGTTCGGGGCCTATTAGCAGTCAATCCGAATATAGGGCGAACACGAAGGAGCGTCCCATAAAACCAGAAGACCCGACATAGGCTGTTAAATGTAGTCGTGGAATGAAGAACATTAAGTCAGACGCTACTTGAAGTGCTTGAGAGAAGGGCCGGAGCAAAGATAATATCGCACTGCCGGGACCTGTCGAAACAACTATGCGAGTGGTCTTTGATGGGTTTCCGGCCACCGTTCTCCGACAGTAATAGACGAGAGGGAATGCAGCCACAAGAAGATTTAAATGCCGACAAGCTAGCCCAGATGGTTGTAGACGCGGGGGGCTTGAACGTACAGGCAGGCAATAGCAAATACCTGTCTTCAGACTTCAAGGCATTGCTCGAAAAAGCGATTGTGTATCGGGAAGCCAAAAGAGTGGCCAATAATCGACGCGCCCACAATATGCTGACCGAGCAAGAAGCATTGGAAGAGCGGGCGGCGCGAAAAGAATTCTTCGATGCATACCACGCCTTCTACCGAACTCGTGAGTAGCCACCCTGCGCATGGCTCGCCGACTTCCCCAGCGCCCGGCACCAATTACGCTCAAACCGGTCAAGCTGATTCGCGGGTTTGAATGTCTGCTGAAATGCACGTATCGATGGATGCCAAAATCTTACGGTTGCTTTGGCAGAACACGAAATACTCGCCCGGAGACCTTTCGGCGTACTCTTTCATTTTCTTGCAAGCCTCCGCCAAACCTTCAGCAGCGTCAAGCCAAATTGCATCCTTATCTGCACTTCCCGAGAAGATGTCGTATGTGGGAACCTTCATCTTATCCTCACGGTCGTCTCAATCGTCGGGTGTATTTTCTTGCGAGACCTCTTCTGATTTCTTATTGTTGATACCTCGCGCTTGTTCCGCTGCCAGCCTTCGCTGGATTTCGTCGGCAAGAATCTTTTTAGCGACAGCCACTGGAACTTGCTCAAAATGTGTTCTTGGCTTGAGCATCAACCCTCCTTGGGCGACATCAACGCTAACAGGCACGAAGTCATACGGGTTAACTCTTTAAGAAAACTATCGGCCGTTTTACTAAATTAAGAAACGAGCCATCATCGCCGTATGTCGCAACCAACTCGACTTTGTGCTTGCAGACCTCGTTTACGATTTGCTACGATAACGTCACGTTAGGATAACGGTGGGGAGGAGGATGTCATGCCAACTGGTACAAACAAGAACGAGCGAACACATTTCAAAACAATGGTTCAAACAGACGTCCCACAAGGACGCCACGGTAAGCACAAAGAAATCGTCACGATGATGATGAACGACCTTGCCCAATTGAAGGATGGTGCCGCTCTGAAGGTACCCTTGGCCGGTCTAGTGGAATCGAAAGAAAAGGTGCGTTCCGCTCTTAATCGAGCTACTCGCAAAGCCGGATTGAAGGTTGCGACGGCCACCGACGCCAGCTTTTTGTATATCTGGAACGTAAAGGGCTGATTAGACGGGGCTGAAGAAATGTCGCAGGCTCACGGTAGGTTAAAAGGAAAGTGAGTAAACTCCGACAGCCCACGTCTACCGCTCCGTGAGCGTAGTCTTTAATGTTGTGGGCGGCAATCTATAAAAGCGCAAAAAGCAGGGAGGCGGGCCAGGTCAACCTGCCTCCCAAACCGATTAGCCTGACGGAGAGCGGCTAGTCGGTTGTGTTCTGACCTATTTCCTGAATGACACAAAGAAAGACCGAAAAATAGGAGCTTCCGCCGTCACCCGTGTTAAAGCAACACTAAGCTGCCGGACATAGGTTCGCGTACTAAAAAGAACTAAAGAAAAAGCCGTATGGGCGAAATACGGTTTAAATGGCACTTTGGATTACGGGTAATTACGTGTCCAACGGGATATTGATTGTTGACGATAACCCCAGAATGCGCGGCTTAATGCGGCGCTTTGTCGAAACTCGCGGTTATAAGGTGTGTGCCGAGGCTTGCAGCGGGTTAGACGCAATCCAGTGCGCCGAGGGTTGACGCCAGACCTTATCTTAATGGACCTTTCGATGCCCGATATGAACGGCACTGAGGCCGCACCCATTCTGAAGCGAATGATGCCTCAGGTTCCGATTATTATTTTCACCCTGTTTGAGTTCGGGGATGCCATCGCCAAGGCGGTAGGGGTAGATGTCGCGCTGTCGAAGCCAGACGGAGGAGACCAACTAGAGGCCCATTTGAAACGGCTTCTGAAATCCGACTCCACCCCTATGCCAAATCTTCCACGTAGTGCTTCTTCGCGGTGACCGCGATTACGTCAGACGACTTCTCACAATAGCTGCAGGTTGTGAAGGGATTCCGCGTCGATTACTTCATGCACCCGAACTGGCCTGATTCTTGTTTTTACTGCAGCATTGAGATGCTTGAGAAGTTCTGCTTGCCGATTTTCGAGACGAAGCAGCAGGTCTCGCAGGTGTCCTCGTGCCTTTTCAATCGCGAGTACTTCTTGGCATAATCCGCCTGCAGGCGCAGGAGTTGCTCGCCCTCTTCCTTCCTCCTGGGTCCGAGTCTAGCGATCTCCCCGCGCCGTTCTCTCCACGCCTCCAGAGCAATTTGACACGCCACGAGGAGACTTTCGTAATCGGTGCAAACTGCAGTCTTAAATGCTGCGCTCATGTGGTCCTCCCCTAGGATTTCAAAAGCACACCGTATACCAATTCAATTAAGTTGAACGTGGATGGAAACTTGCTGTCGAAATAGCTTCTTCTTAGGGTCGGGACCAGTACGAAACTTTGTCGCACCAATTCGTGCTGCCCGGTAGATTTTACAAACCGTCGGCTGAGAGGCACATCGGACCGCCAGCCTTTTCTAATGCGAATTTGGTACCTTAGAGTCCTTCCGTTTGTGCAAACGATTTTCCAACCTGTGACTTTGGAAGCAAAGAATCCACCCGCTCACAGAACCTGATTTCGCAACTAATCGGGGATCCTTGTACGCTTTCGTACAGTATCTGCAGCATGGTATTGACGCGACTCGTCTTATATTCTGGAAATCAAACTGACCACCTTTCGTTCGTCGTTACTCAGCTTCTTTTCGACACGCACCCGCGACTTACCCTAGGCGTCTCGGGGGTCGCAAATGACATTTCAAATATTGCTAGTAGACGATAGCCCATCGATCCGCAAGTGCGTTCGGACCTTTATCGAACAAGTAACCGACTGGGTCGTGTGTGGCGAAGCCGAGAACGGTCAGATTGCCGTTGAAAAAGTTAGAGATTTGAATCCTGACCTCGTGGTTTTGGACATGTCCATGCCCGTGATGAATGGCCTCGACGCGGCGCGAAAAATAACGAAGGCGTCTCCGGACCTGCCATTGATTATGTTTACGATGTACGTTTCCGGTCAGCTCTCGAGAGCCGCGAAGACGGTTGGGATTAAGGACGTTGTGTCCAAGGAGACCGGCCTGGACGGTCTATTGGTTTCGATGAGAGCAGCGCTCAATCCGTAACGTTCCAGAGTGCAAGAAGCTGGCGCCGCGTTCCATGTTTTGTCAGGTTTTGACCGCTAGGACACCTGATGCTGGGCAGGCTTGGGGCGCCCTCCGTTCAACTCCTGCCGCATTACACCCACAATGTTTTCGATGCGCAGGTGCAGTCTTTCAAACTCAAATCGTGATTCCAGCGGGAGTTCCGCCACTAACGCAAGTAGCCGGTCTGTCTCTCCGTGAAGCAGGTCAACATGCATCAACAGATTTTCTCGGGCTTGCTCGCGGTCGTCCATTGTGTCCTCCAACCCGACAGATATAGACGCCTCCCATCAGTCACTTGAGAACGGCCGCTTGCAGCAACGAGGCACGAAAGAGCTGGAGGCGCATGCGTGTCGGCCGTTTGCCGCGCGCGGCTTTTTTGCACCAAAGTCATCCCCTGGTCAATCAGGTTTTCCCCGGAGACCGTGCACCTCCGACCGGAAAGTGCCATTCGTTGCACCCTCGCTAGCAAACCGGACATCTGTGGGTTTTAGTACGAGATGTATCAGTGTCGACCTACCGTACGTAATTGAGTACGGCCCTCCCCGTCGCCTTGGTCGCAACCAAGTTCCGGATAAGACGTCGCGTTCTTTCCACAAACGCGACCTTGTCGGCCAGGCAGCTCTCAAGCAGTACACCAACGGCATACGGACACTACGATGCCGACCGAAGCCATGGGCGCCAAGTCGGAATGTGCACCAGATTTTTAGCGCAAATGAGGTGCAGGGGGAAAGTTGCCAGGCCGACGTGATTGGTGGACTGAGTTCGGCCCGCGAATAGCAAGAAAATCATCTCAGGTCTGATATCGGAATTTCTGCAGGGTTTCTACTATTCATTTGTCTGCGCGACAGTGCAAAGCTTGTAAGACGGGCGACGGATTCTCAGAACAAAAAGTTTGATTTTGTGACTCGACACCCGAGGAGAGGCCCGACATTGCCGACGCGCGCTGAGTTTCCACAGGACCACTTCGTCACGCAACTTGTGCTACCTCTCTGGATTCTTGCATTCGCGTTATTCCTGGCGTTTTGTTATTTCGCAAGCTCACTTTGCATAACGGTTTTGCTGGCTTCTTTTCTGGCAATCGTCGTGGATCCGGTGATTATGTACCTTGAGCGGTGGCGCATTCCGCGAATGGTGTCTTCGGCGGTGGTGATCGTAGCGGGTACGCTTCTGATAGGAACATTAATCTATGCGTCGTATACCAGGGTTTCCGGCACAATCGACGAGTTGCCGCAATATGCGCGGCGTGTGGGGCAAGCGATTGCGCCTGTTGCGAAGAAGATCGAGAAGGTTCAGGACAGCGCCGGTCGGTTGAACGCCGAGGTACCGACGAAGAAAGTGCCGGAGGTGAAAGTCAAAGGCGATTATCCGGAATGGACTACATACGTCATCCGCGGTGTCGGGCCAATCAGCGGAGTGATCATCATTGTGGGCGTGGTTCCGTTCTTGATGTTCTTTCTTTTGATTCAGAAGAACCGACTAAAGCAGAAGCTATCGATTGTCTGGGGAGAGGCAATCGATGTTTCTTCTTTTGCGACCAGTGTGACTCGAATGGTGCGCGGCTTCGCGCTTGGTAATCTGATTATCGGAGCCCTGATGGCGATCGTGACGATCGCGGTTCTATATGCGTTAAAGTTGCAAGGAGCCGTGTTGATCGGGGCGATAAGCGGATTGTTTAACCTGATTCCGTTCGTCGGAGCGATCCTTGCCGCAATCGTCCCGATGGGTGCGTCATTGTTTCAGGATCGCCCGATGAGCGATCTTGCTGTGATCTTATTGACGGTCATTTCGCTGCATACGCTTTCTGCAAATCTACTGGTTCCCCGAATGATCGGACGGCGGGTCAGCATCAGCCCAGTGGCGGCAACGATCGGAATCCTGTTCTGGGGATGGTTGTGGGGGCTGATCGGAGTGCTGCTAGCGGTCCCGTTAACGGCGTTCGTAAAAATCGTCGCGGATTCTCACCCGTCGTTGAGCAAGATGGCGAGCCTGCTGGCGGAACGACCGCGAGTCGTTCCACCGTGGTCGCGGGCCAGTCAACCGCCGACCGAACTCGCCTACCGTGAACAAACAAGCGTGAACCGCTAGGGAAACATCGTGTTATGTTTTCATTTGTGTTTCTTGAAAGCGCGCAGGCCTTTTTTTATGCGCCGACGGGCTTCACCTGGACCTCTCACATCGAGAATCCGATAATGTTTGTCGGATAATCTGTGATAGTTCACAAAGAACTCTTCGAGCTCCTGGATAAAGACCTTTCCGAGATCGTCGATGTTCGTCACTTTCGCATATCTGTGATTAGCCTGCTCGATGGCTACTACGCGATCGTTGCGTATCATTTTCTTTTTCGAACCTTCTTCGCCTTCGATAATCCCAATTAGACGGCACTTCAACAAACAGCCGGGAAAGGCGGGCTCATCCATAAGAACCAGAACATCGGTGGGGTCTCCGTCCTCGGCCTTCGTGGAAGGTATGAACCCGAAGTCATAGGGAAAGGCCATGCCGGCGGGCAATACTGTCTTCAGGCCGAAGATCTTTTGTTCCGGATCAAAGTCGTATTTATTGCGGCTTCCCTTTGGGGTTTCGATGATGACTTGAAAAGCGTCCGAATCATCGGGATCGCGAGGCTGTAATCGTGAGGGATCCGTGAGGGACCGCTTTTTGTTTTGCTTTTTGGCCATCCGAGAGATTTCCTCCACAGGAAATTGTCGGGGAGTTCCTGCAGCACCGCCATACGAAGCTTTAAGGATTGCTCTACCGGAATCTAGGTACCAGCGGAGGTCAGAAAGTGGATGGCCGTATGGGACCAGGGTCTAGTGGTTGTATTGAGCATGGCTCAGGCGACACGGGTATGGCAGCGGGCAACTAGGACGCTTAAATTGGCGGAGAATTGGAGTCATAACAGACCCCAATTATCAAAAGGAGGACAAATGGCGAACGAAGGTACGAAGAAGGCCCCAGACTCAGAAAAACATCCGACGCATAATCCGCGTCACGACGACAAGGGGAAGCAACAGCAAGGAGGTCACAAGCAAGATCGTAGGGAGAACGAGAAATCCACAAAATAATTAACACATTGTTCGAGGGCAATTCAAAAGATCCGCCCTCTTTTTTGCCGCGTTGTGTAACTTCCCGAGATCAGAAGAGCTGGAACAGTAGCGCAATTGAGGCAACTCCCATCACGACTGTTCCGGCCCATCCAAAAATACGTAAGTAGGCAGGCAGGTTGAAGTCCCCCATGGTTTTGCGGTCCTGCGTCAACAGCATCATCATGGCCATAACTGGAGATGCGAGGAACCCGTTGATGACCGCCGCGACGAATAATGCTTTGATTGGGTCCAAGTGAATGAAATTCAGCGATAGCCCAATGAGCATCGCGGCGCCCAGGGCAGCATAAAACTTAGTCGCTTTTCTAGGCTTAACTTCGAGACCGACCCGCCAGCGCATGGCCTCGCCGGCGGCATAGGCTGCGGCTCCCGCGAGGACGGGAACGGCGAGGAGGCCGGTCCCAATAATGCCCAACGAAAACAGGACGTAGGCATAGCGTCCGGCCAAGGGTTCGAGCGCTCTGGCAGCTTCGGTGGCCGTCTGAATATTCGTGTCTCCGTGGACAAAAAGAGTAGCGGCGGAAGTCAACATAATGAAAAAGGCTACAACGTTTGAAGCCGCCATACCCAAATAAGTGTCCAGTTTGATTCTCCACAGTTGGTCAGGGGCTTGTTCTGGGGCGCGAATCAGAGGTTTTTCCAGTTTTCGGTCTTTGACTTCTTCGGCTTCCTGAGATGCTTGCCAAAAAAAGAGATAAGGGCTGATGGTGGTGCCCAGGACCGCGACGATCATGGTGATGTAAGCACCGTGAAAGTTGGAGATCGAAGGGATAAAGGATTGGCGCGCCACGGTAGTCCAGGGAATGTGCACGAGAAAAACGGTGATGACATAGGCAAACAAGGAGAATGAGAGCCATTTCAGATAATTTACGTAACGGGTATAACGTACGAAAACCTGAAGCAAGAGCGAGGCCACGCCAAGCCAGAGGATATGGAACCAGCGGGCACCACTTAGCAACATGTGCATTGCTTCGCCCATAGCGCCAAGATCCGCACCCAGATTGAATATGGAAGAAATCAGAAGGAGCAGAACAATAGTTACAACAACGGGACGCGGGTAACTCCTGAGCAGATTTGCGGCGATGCCCCGGCCGGTGACCCGTCCGATTCGGGCGCTGATTTCCTGGACGGCGCACATAAGAGGGTAGGAGAAGAAAGCCATCCACAGAACACTAAATCCGAACTGTGCACCGGCTTGGGAATAAGTTGCGATGCCGCTCGGGTCGTCGTCCGAAGCACCGGTGACGAGGCCCGGTCCGACGTGCAAGAAAGTGTCCCAAAGCGTTGTGCGCTTAGAGGAAGTTTGCACCTGGGCTTGGTGCGAAGGAGCGGCAGCCAAACTCCGATCTTGGACGAAATCAGACACAATTCCTACGAGGTGAGCCAGTCACGTCCGGATGGTCAGATCCGGCCAAGCAAAAGCAAGACGACGAGAATGACAAGGACTAAACCCAAACCGCCGCTGGGATAGTAGCCCCAACCGCGACTATACGGCCAAGTCGGAAGCGCGCCTAAAGCCATCAACAGCAAAATCACCACGAGTATTGTGAGCATGTGATGTTCGCCCGGCAATTCGAATGTCTGGACAGTCAAGTGAGGTGAATATGGGCTACTAACCTCCGTGTCCATTCCAAATCGAAACGACCGAAGAAACAATCAAGTTAAACGTGTAGGGTACATGCCACGACATGTTAGGTTCGAAAGCCGCCGTGTTTTGGCACACGGTGATCCGGGTCGGGCCTTTGCAGTTTGACTGGCTTGGAAGTCATCCTTGGCCGCCAGTGAAATTCCCTTTTTGGAGCAAGGTCGCAATAGAATTCGCCGTTCCAATTGTAGGGAATCTCATCTACCTTCAGTTTTTGATTTCCATACACGTCAATCCGGATAGAGGGTCAGCGCACTTTACGAAACAGTGTGAGCAGATTTGTAGGGCTGTCGATAGCACGAAGGCTGATCAAAGGAGGATTATGAGACAACATATTGTTTCGGGTGCACTGATTACGGTGCTTGCTTTCGGGGGTCTGCTAGGCTGTTCAAAGACAGAAACGAAATCGCCAGATCTGTCGAGTCAGATTCGGAAGTCGCTGGACCGGGCAAGCTTAAAAGACGTGAGTGTGAGCCAGGATCGCGATAAGGGAGTAGTCACGCTGGGTGGCACCACCACGTCCGAAGGTGATAAGGGCCAAGCCGAGTCCATCGCCAAGTCCATTGCGGGTTCGGAAGTGGTGTCGAATCAAATTGCCGTGCGGCCTCCTGGAGATGAAAACACAGCGAAGACGGTAGATTCCGATCTGGATAAGGCAATCGAGAAGAATCTGGATGCGGTGCTGGTGCGGCATAAGCTCAACCACGCGGTGAAATACGAGGTGAAGAACGGGGTTGTCACTCTCACCGGAAATGTGGGATCGCAATCGCAACGGAACGGCGTGGAGAAACTAGCCTCGGGCGTGCCGAACGTGAAACAAGTTGTGAACGAAGTGGAGGTGAAGGGCCAAAAAGCCAGTTCGTCGGACTAAATAGCGTTGTTGATACATGTCCTGATCCGCCTTGGCCATCAAGTCCGCTAGTGATAAGGGAGTATGTGGATCGTAACGGGCAACCCCGACGCTGAGAGACAGTTTGTAGCGTGATTCGTCTGCATTCGCTTTTTCGAGGTTATTGATTAAACGGTTCAGAATAGTTCGAATGTCGTGAACCGAAGCTTCCCACGCAAGAACGGCGAGCTCGTCGCCTCCCAGCCGAGCGAGAAGGTCGGAATCACGAAAGGTTTCCCCGGGGGCGTCAGCGGTGCGATAGTGTTTTGCTGCCGTGAGGATAGATGCGCGATTTAGATTGACTTGCGTCCGCACAGAAGGAAGGAGACGTTTTGAACAAAAAGCCACGGCACACTGAACGGACTGTCGATGGCGCAGTGACCACGCGGGCCGAGAAGAAGCAGGCGGAAGAGCGCGTGGCCGTCGGGGTTAACGTGGTTTATGAGGCCATTCGTCGGAAGGGTGAGGTGGAGTTAGCACGCCCAGCCGCCGCGTTGGCATGGTCCGGTTTGGCCGCCGGGATGTCGATGGGATTTTCCTTCATCGCGGAAGCCCTCTTAATGGCTCGCTTGCCAAACGCATCTTGGACAACGTTGATTTCAAAGGCGGGTTATTGTGTTGGGTTCCTGATCGTCATTCTCGGAAGGCAACAGCTGTTCACGGAGAACACTCTGACGGTTGTGCTGCCCGCGCTTCTGCACAAGAATTGGGAAGCTGTACTGCGGGTCGCGCGACTGTGGAGCGTGGTGCTAACAGCAAACTTGCTGGGCACGTTTTTGTTTGCGTACTGCATCGGGCATACGGCAATCTTTGATGAGCAGGTAAAGCAATCATTGCAGGCGATCGGAAGCGTTCATTCCAGCGCAGGGTCCGGAATAGTGTTTGTGCGAGCGATATTCGCAGGGTGGCTGATCGCACTGATGGTTTGGTTGTTGCCTGGCGCGGAGTCGGCGCGAGTGGGGATTATCATTATCCTGACGTACCTGGTGGGATTGGGCGGATTCAATCACGTTGTCGCGGGTTCGACGACCATGTTTTACTTGATTGTGATCAAATCATTGTCGTGGGGCACATACATCACCGCTTTCTTTTTTCCGACCTTACTAGGGAATATAGTCGGCGGGGTGTCCCTTGTGGCGGCACTCGGGCACGCGCAGGTCGTTGGTGGAAAAACGTAGCCCACGATCACATCAAATCGTCGCTCGTGAGCATCCTGCATCATTCGGTTTAGTTGGGGTCTGGAATCCTTCTCTCCTGAGAAGCTCTGATCTGGTAGTAGGAGAAGGTCACCAACGGCGAAGCTGGCGACATTACTTCATCTTACGTGTTTGACCTTTTGGCTTACGTGTTTGACCTTTTGGGCTGCGACGCAGTCATCAACTTTACAGCTAAGCTTGCCTCTCAACTGCTCTGAACTCTAACTACTTATGCTGTCAACACAATTGGGACTATGTGGGGACTATTTCAACGGTTTTTTCTCACGTTCGCGTCAACGCGTTCAACGCGTACCGTCGGTTCCTCCGACCTGGCCGCAGTGCTAAAATCTGGTGCACCAGAATGAGGCAATGCTCAATAGCCGCATAAACACTGACGATAAGAGGCATGAAATTCTCTATACTAATCAGAAGCAGGTCAAGGCAGAACCGCCCGGTTCAGCGGGAGTTGAATAGACCCCAACTCCCCTCGCTTGACTCTCGAGCAGGGTCACTATTGTTGGGTCTGAATCAAGGTCTGACAATCGAACAAGTAGTATCCATGCAGCACAGAAACAAACTAATGGCGATAGCTTTTGAGGGAATGAAGGAAAATCCCCGGCTTGTAGCGACCAACCACATCAGGCCTGCGGTACTGATGGCGAGGCTAATGATACCTCCGATGAGTGAAAGTTCAATGCTCACGTGGTTCCGGTTCCGAGAGGAAAACCAGTAAGGTCTGTGGCGAACACACCGGATTGTGGTACCTACCTGTGAGTAAGGTATCTATAAGCCGATAGTGTGTTTAACCGGGCCTCAAGGGCCCTAAGTTCCAGCAACATCGTGATTGGAAACCTGATGACTGGAGACTTCTATCCCGTTTATAAACGCGGATTTTAGAAGATAGCCCGGCAAGCTAATAACAAATAATGGGATGAAGGAGATAAAGAGTTTCCTTCTCACTATAGAGATCATCTCCGTTAGTTCCCTGTTTCTGGTGGCTACTAGTGTCGCCATTTGCCGAGAGCTAACAGGACCTTTACGAGATAAGTGCAACTATGAAAGATAACGATCCATCGGCATCGAAACAGATTATTGATCCTCAGCATTTACTCCGTGCAATCGAAAACTCAATGAACCATAGCGACGAAACCACTCACGGTGTTACGGGAATTACTTTCGAGAATTACACGATCACCGTTCGCAAGAGGAAAGAATTCTCCTGGTCTATTGAATGCAAGTTCAAGCCAGTGGAGAAACATCAGGGTAGGCACACTCCACGTGCCCGCCGTAGGTTAGAGCATGACGACGACACAAAAGACCATAGCAGCCAAGATCTCAGAGAGGACAGGTCTAAGCGTAAATAAATCTAGAAAGACCCTCAAATCAGCCCTGGAATGCATCCAGCGGGCATTAGGCGATGGGAAAACAGTAGATTTAGATCGACTCGGCAAGCTTAAGGTAGTCACCCGAAAGCCAGCAAGAAGGATCAACAAGATGAGAACTACGATTGAAGACGTTTACAAGAAACATCCTAATACCGTCCGGCTATTGGGTGGACAAGATCTGTCGGAAAATCCTCAGCCAACCATTATTCACAAGAATCCCAAACAAGAAGTAGAGATACCAGCCAGGAAAAGGGTGCAGGTAGCTATTGCTACTCCATTCTGGCGCGGCAGAATCAGATAACAAGGAGAAAGTGATGTCGAAGTCCCATTTAGAAACCCTCAAACAGTTCGAATTGAATGGCAACTATCAGGCTGTGCTGCCGTTGATCGGCTCCGTTCTGTACCTGGTGGACCAGGTTGAACGGCTCCAGGAAGAAAAGCAAGACAAGCCATCGAGTTGCGACTTGGAGATTAGTGATCAGGAGATCAGCCGACCGGTCCTACAACGCATGGCTATGGATATAATCAGTGCGGCCGGTTAAGACAAAGGACTCCGTACCCGCATCTATAAAGCCCTCCGTAGTTTTCAATAAACTGAATTTGCTGGCGGCCTAATGCAGCGGTGCTCGATCACATCGAAATCATTCCTGCCGTCCGGGTCTTGTCTGCATTCAAGATCCGGTTCCAGCGGAAATGAAATTATGGAAGCCTTCGATTCTCCTTGACACACGGGCTCCCGAAGAACAGTATCAGTCCAGGTTTCGCTGTTTGGGGCGAGACTCCCGCTTCTCAGTCCATTCGCAGTTTCTTTAAGGGACAGACTCCGAATCGAGCCAACAGGGAAGAACCTATTAGGTTTTTTTGTTCCCTCGCGCGGGGCCCTACCTCCTGTTCGACGTACAGGTTTGCACACCCAAGACGCCAGTGGTTTCAGGCCAAACAATCGTAGGACCAGCGAACAACACACGCTGGTAAGGAGAAAGTTTATGATAACCAAAAACCAGAAGGAACTTTTCGTAATGTTGCTTAGCGACGCACGGCAGAACACCGAGCGGTCGACCAAGTTCTATCAGGAGATCAGCCAGGCAGCCCAGGATCCAGACATTAAAGAAGCTCTGGAATCGCGAGCTTGGATCACGGAAAAGGATTTGGCAGCGATCGATCGTTGTTTCCAACTGATTGGGGAGCAGCCTGTGAAACTCAGCGGGCGTCTCCAGGAAGTGTTTGTAGAGGACTTCCGCAGAGAACTGGCGGAGATCCAGAACCCGATCGTCAAGCACATGTTCGTCCTGGCCAAGGTCACCCACCTGGTCCACCTGCGAATAGCCGAGTACGTTGCGCTGGTTGCAGCGGCCGACGTAACCGGGCACTATGCCGTTGGTGTGCTGCTCGAGAGCTGCCTGGCCGACAAGGTCGCGTTTGTGGAAAGAACGCGACGTCTCATCCGGAACTTGGTTGCGACCAAGCTGGCGGCAAAGGCTGCCGCCATCTAAGTGTGTCTCGTCCGCCCGTGAAATGGATGGATGGAGACTTGCCAGAAACGCAGACTGCGTGGTTGCGAAAAGAAGTGGCTGCGCGGGTTGCGTGAGGTAAAAACGGCTCTCCCTGGCGACGGGGAGGGCCGTACTCATTACGTACGGTAGGTCGAGACTGATACATCTTCGTACTTAAAACACACATGCCCGGTTTGCGCGTTTGAACAACGCGCAGAACTTCCCGCCCCCTTTGCTTCTCAGCCAGTACGCGCCTCCGGTAAAGCGCTAACGTTTACCAGGGACTTTCCTACGTCGTGCTTAGCGGCGCTATCAGCTCGGCGTGAGTTGGGAGGATTACCAGCATCCGCAGGTCCGTGAGCGCGTGCAGGACTACTGGAAGCAGAAGATTTCCGCTAAGCAGAAACAGTAGGCCGAACAGAAATCCTCCGATAGCACTCCCCACCACTCCGCCGATGCCACCATAAAGGTGATTCAATCCAAAAATAACTGACGAAATCAGTAGTGCTAGCGTGAGGTTCACCGTCCAAGGCAAAACATGTAAGTAATGCAGCAGGAATCCACGAAACAGAGTTTCTTCACAAACACCTGCGGTGATGCAAACCAGCACCCACCATTGCCGCTCGGTCTGGCTCGCCGGGAAGAAATACTCCAACGACCTCAAAGCCGCTGCTGAGCGATAGCTACGCGGTCGATTGTTTAGCTTCTTCCAACCCACGACTGCACATGGCAGAAACGCCATGCTGAAAAAGAGCGCAATGACTGCTTCCACTAGCAATCTGACCCAGCCGTGTCCAAACAGCCAGTCAGCATCGCTGGGCGTCGGCGCGATGGTGAATACCTCGCGGAAGCCGACATTGGCAGCCGCTACAAAGGTCGCGATCCACAGCCATGTGCACAGAGTTCTGTAATACCCGATCTTCTGCACCGATCCGGGATTTTCCTTGAGCCGCCGCGTTGCATAGAAATCCCACGCTGGAGCTAGGATCGCGAGGAATGCGAACAGTAGATGCCAAAGCACGAAGTGGCGAAGCAGATCGAACATGCGGCAATTCTACATTTGCCCTTCATTGCTGTCATGCCTGGCAAGTCGGGTTACCGTACATGTTCGCACTACAACCCACTGTTCGTGAACGCCGTTAATCGGGCGACTCGCGGTATGATTATTTCGTTGCGGGAGGCGGGCACGTTCGCGTGCAAATGCAAAACAATACGGAGCGCATTGATAGATTCATAGAGGCTTTCGAGAAACTCTACGGAAGAAAGCCCAAAGCGGAAGATGCAGACGGCGATTTCAAAATTCAGGTCGCCCAAGATATGCAGATGAGTGTCGGAGGCGCACGTTATTACATTCGTTTGGCGTGTGAGCGCAAAGCAAGCGAGAAGTGAGTTCTACTATACAGTCAGCGTTACCGCCCCACAGTCGAAAAGTTGCTTGCGTGCAATTCCGATTTCGCTAGTTCATGAACGTCCAAGTCCCCGCTCTTGTCCTTATCCAGTCTGTCGAACTCCGCTTCCATAAACTTCATGAACTCTTGTTTGGAGATCCTTCCGTTCTTGTCGGTATCCATCAGAAGCAGCAATTGCTTGACCTCGTCCTCTCCGAGTACCAGTTTATTCTGTGTCTTAGTTGCTGTCTTTTGCTGTGCGGTCCCTGGTATGGCCCAGGTCGCGACCAACACTGCGATGACCAAGATGACCAATCCGATGTTCGTGCGCCTCATGTTTTGTCTACTCCAACACTCCAACCGGGATTTTCAAATTTGCTCCCGATTCTCGATGAATATACACCCAATTCGCTCGAGGGTGGCTCGACGAACTTTGGCGATTGGAGGACGGAAACGCAACAGCAGAATGGAGGGCACTTCGCGCAGATCATCTTGTTTCGGTAACTCTGAGTGGTCCGCTACTTGTCGTTGGGGACACACTATCCCGCCTACTTTACAGTAGTAGCCGCGACGCAATTATTTCTGGCGGGTTTGTTTGCCGGTCATCACAAGAGCGTAGGGCTGACCGCCCATGGCCATTTCCAAATTGAAATTGGCAACATCGTCGGAGACGCGCTTCAGGGTGAAGCGCCCCTTAATCTGCTGGCCGTTGACGGTGAATTCATCGTTCCAAGTCCAGGTGTCGCCGTCGACGGAACCATGGTAATAGGAAAGCTCGCCCCAGTTGTTGGTTTCGAAATAGACGTAAGACTTCTCCTGCGTGTTGTAGCTCATGATGCTGGTGCCGTGCATTTCACCACCCATCATGGTTCCGTCCTCTTTGCAGAGAATGGCGAATTTGCCTTGGAGCCACTCGCAAGTTTCTGTAGCGGTGTATTTCCCACCGGGACCAAGGGTGGAGGGTTTGATTTCACCTTCCTCGGTCCATTTGCCGACGTAATAACCCATTTTTTCGTGCTCGGGACCTGGTTTGGGAGCAGCAGCAGGCTCCTGTGCGTAGATGGTGGCAACAATCAACAGAATGAGACCGACGGCGAAGCAGGATGCGGCGAGATTTTTCATTGCCATCCTCCAGTTTGACAAGTTAAGTGAAATTCGAATTGTCGGGATTAGCAACGCTCACAAATCCGCGACTTGGTCTAGACTTTAAATCGACTCCGTGTGGCAGCGCAATATCCAACCATCCGATCAAACACGATGACCACGGTGGACAGCTCGGCCGTGCTCAAGTCCTTCCTGTAGCCGACCATCCCTCCCGCTCCGTTCGCCACTGTTTTCCATCTCACGCTTCAGTTCTGTCGGATTGACTTCAGGAACCGGAGTGTTCGGTGGTATTTTCATGTTTTCCTTTCTTAAAAAGGAAAGGGGAGGACTCCTCCCTTATTATTTAACTGTGTGCTGCTATTGCTCAAGTCTCCGTCTTGAGGCGGCTGTCTTCCAGATACTACCCGCTGCAAATTCACTTGTGCTGGATTCATTCCTGACAAGCACCAAACTCTATTTCTTTCGCTTGGCCCGTGCTGTTCGGAGACTCGTCTTTAGCGTTTCAATATCGCTGTCCACGAACTCCTCTCGGCCTTCCTCATCGGAGACTCGTTCAAATGTATCTTCTCCGATAAGGGTGCTTGCCCACTCGTCGTCCGGGTTGAGAAGACTTCTCGTAAGGAGCCAATGAGTTGTAATTTCGTCGTCTCGTTCCCAACCGGACCATGTGCAAACTGAGAAATGGCCGTTACCGGGCCCACCGGGGTCGTCAATGTGAAACCTAACGGCAAAGCCCAAAAGTTGTTTGCCTGATTCCGCTGGACTGCTTCGACCTGCCAGTGGACGAGTGTGAGGGTCCCTGCCCGCTAGCGAACGATATTTCCCCGTTAATGTTCCGTCTGGGTGTTCTTTTAAGTACATCACAGAGCGAAGCTCGTTTATCCAGCATCCCGTAAGTGGCATAACAAGAACTCCTTCCTGCCGTCAAAATACTAGCCTATTGTTACTTAATCTTTACCGTATTATTCGCCTCCAATCGCAATCATAAGAACAGGACCCGTCGCCGTCATATTTGTGATTACCAATATTGGGGGGATGCCTGTCTGTTCGGCTGCAACAGAGGGTACATACGCTTGTTTCTCAAAAGGCAAATGTCTGCCTCCCAAAATCCTGACAAGCTCACTCCAAAGAAAGTCGGTGCTGTTGAAACAGCCATCGACACGCCGTCTACATCCTTGGCGAGATCGACAAGAAATGGCCGACGAAGGCACCAACCACTTTCGCCAACTAAGTGGAGGCGGGGCATCACGCCGGTAAGGCATAAACGGACTGAATTGTTCGTTCTGCCCGTGAGCAGTGATTTACGACACATAAATCTGCCTCCCTATAAGCTCAAATGGATTTCGGGGCGTCCTTATACCACGGGCATGGAGTTATTCTTCCATGACTGATAACTCAACACTCCTTTCGCAACTGGCGATTCCCGTAAGTTTTTGCTGTCTAGAATTAGGTTCAGACTTCTACGAGTATTCGACAAAAGTGCTAAGTGTTTTTAACGAAGGATTCGTCATTACCAGCCCGAAACGGCTACGAACAGGCAGCATTTTATCCCTTAGATTGCGGGTTCCTTCGGACAACCTCGACGGCAGATATTTTGAAAATCGCTGCACTGCACGTGTCGTGGCAGAGCAGAAGTTAAAGGATGGAGGAGTCGGGTACAAAGTCCAACTGGACTCTTCGCTGCCCAACTAAGAGCAACAACGTGTGCTGGCTGGCATCCTCCGCCAATCCTGCTAGTCAGGGGTTCCTCTAACGGCAGGGGAACTCGGGAGGCGGGAGCCCCCAATCTCGCCTCCCTTCTAGAATTACCTGTTTAGATATTTCGACTGCAAAGTTGAGACTTGCCCTAGATGAAGTAAAGCTATGGAGAGATAATGTGGCGAAGGGACTAGTAAAACTCGGGCAGGCAAATCGCTATATCGAATCCCCACGCCTCGTCAACACCAAACTTCGCGTATTGAGGTTCCCTGCGTTTCCCAACTGAAGTTGAAAAACAAAGCGACGTAGGCAGGTTCATCTAATACCGCACGTCCCTATCTTCCTTCGACCGGATGCGTCAATTGAATCGAGAATCTTTTTGGTTTGCCTGCAAAACACAAAGTAGTGACCCGGAATATTTGCTGCCAAAGCCTTTATACGAGTGCTTGCTGCTTCAAGTCCCGCAACAGTCTCGATCCACAGAGTGTTAGCGCCAGTTTAAAAGGGGTCCACTTTCGCCGGTTTGGGGTGGGCCACTTGGCCCGGCGGCGAGTTCGGAACACACCCGTGCGCTGACTGTTGCGTAAGAGCAAGCAGTCTTGAGTTCCATTTTTTCCCTTCAACGTGGATTTTTACTTCATGAGCTATCCTCCCGCGCCGTCAGCAGGAGTTGGAGTTGTAGAACACCGGGTGTGTTTGGTGTCCATCTTGACCGACTCGATGACCAGGTACAGTTTGTCCGCACTGTTGACCTTTCCCGACACGCAGTAGTATTGGCCTGGCGTGATCTGTTGGGATTTGGTGAAGTCATACAGGCGGTAGACCCGGTGGGTGGAGTCGTCTTGCATGAGGAACACGGCACAGGTTCGGTATTCTGTCCGCGAGAGCAACAGCAGATGGTTGGCGCTGAAGTTGAACATGGAAGTAGAACGGGAAAAACGAGAGATCCAGACCAGAGAGCGGGAGTGATGAGCTCCCGCCCCCGCCGGCAGCGCCGTTGAGGGGTTACCCGGCGGACTCCTCCGCGCGGGATATCATCACAGAGCGGCGCTTCATCTGAGCCAGTCGTTGCTACTACTCCGTCGGCGGCTGGCCCTTATTGGCTTTGCGAAGGCTTTCTCCGCCGAGAAGGATGATCTCGGAGTTTTCGACCAAGCGGTCGGCGATGGCCGTCGCGATGGTGGTGTTGTGCAGGATATTCCCCCACTCGGAAAAGGCTGTGTTGGTCGTGATCAGCGTACTTCTCTTGTGGCTGTGACGAGTGGAAATGACCTGATAGAACAGATTCGAGGTCTGCTGATCGAGAGAAAGGTACCCTAGTTCGTCGATTAGGAGAAAAGTTGGCTCGGTATAAAGCTTGAGCTTGCGGATCAGAGAGTGATCGACCTGCGAGGCCAGCAAGTGGTTGAGCATGTCCATGGCGGTTGTGAACAGCACGCGGCGGTTGGCCTGACAAGCGCGCCAGGCAATGATCTTCGCTAAGAACGTTTTTCCTACGCCGGGGTTTCCGATCAGCACAACGGCGGTGCCTTTTTCGAGAAAGCCGAGATCCAAAAGGCGGAGGATGCGACTTTTGCACTGTAAGCGAGTCTTGTGATGATTGAAGTTGAAGCTATCGATGGAGTGCTTGGCTTGCAAGCGAGCGAGACGGAAGCGGCGATCGATCGAACGGGTCTGACGCGCTTCGAGCTCACGGTCCAGCAGAGCTTCGAAAGCTTCCGCGGCGCTGAGATTCTTGCTTGCTGCATCAGTCAGGGTCTCGTCCAGATGCTGGCTCATGGTCGTCAGGTTCAGTTGATTCAGTTTCTGTTGGAGTGAGTTCATCGACGTTCCTTTTCGAGTGAAGGATGAAAGTGTCGTAATCGGCCAGCGACAGCGGATCGGTGATCAGTTCATTCAACTCAGGGTCTTTGAACCGCAGTGGCGGCTGGACCTCGCGCCGCAAAGTTTGCTGGCTGAGGATATTGGCGATGTAATCGGCGCCGAAGGCACCCGCTGCATGGGCTTTGCCAACAGCGGCGGCGACCGCCTCCGGTCCATAGTCACGAATCAAGGCGAGCAGTTCTCTCACCTGCCGGGCGAGGGAGCGATCGGTGTCCGCCAGGCGCCGTAGATAGATTTCCGAAGTAGGACCCAGCAAGTCGATCAAGCGCTGTTGTGTTGCGGATCGCTGGGCCGCGGCTCGTTGTTCGAACAGCTCTTTTTGAAAACGTTCGGCGCCAAGCACCTGCCCGCGTTGCCAGCAGCGAGCATAGGAGACGATTTCCTGCTGCTGATCGTAGATGGTGAGCGAGGAGGCATCTGCTTTGATCGTGAGGTGACGGCCCACGTAGCGTGGCGGCACACAGTAGCGATTACCGTCGAACGATAGCCGGAGATCTTTATGAACCAGAGCTTCGATGGTGTCGCGATAGTCGGGCGTGATCACCGGCAAGGAGCGCAGTGCTTCGAGCTGAAAGCGTTCTCGAGGAGTCTGGCCCGTTTCACGATGACGGCGCTGGTTAGCGACTTCGTTGAGCCATTGAAGTGCTTGCGAGTTGACATCGGCTAGGTCGGTGAACGTGCGCAGTGGCCAGAAGCTGGTTCTGGCATAACCGATGGCTCTCTCTATTTTTCCTTTTTCCCACGCCGCACGCACATGGCAAGCCCGAGGGAGGAAGCTATATTCGCGAGCGAAGGCCAGAAAACGCGGATGGAAACGCACCAGGTTGCCGTCATGTTCGGCAACGGCGGTCGCGAGATTATCGAACCACAGCTCGCGTGCGATGCCACCCATGAAGCGGAACGCGTGGATATGACAGCGAACGAACGTTTCGAAGCTCTGGCTGTGTGTGAACTCCAGATACAGCCTGCGGCTGTGACATTCCACCAGACAGAAAGCGTAGAGTTTTCGCGCATGCCCCTGATAGGAAAGCGTGTCGAAGTGTCCCCAGTCGACTTCGAAGCGTTCTCCAGGCCCCGGTTCCATGCGCACGTAGGCGCGCGGGACACTGGCCTGCGCGCGCACCCCATGCAAGTACTCTTTCAGAATGCTCAGACCACCGCTGAAGCCGAGCGGCCGGAGTCGTTGTGCGATCACCGTGGCACGGGCATGAGGATCCTGCTCCAGGAACTCCGCGATCGTGGGCTTGAAGGGATCCAGCTTGCTCGAGCGCTGACGGAGAGCGGCGGTCTGCGCCGGGGCGACGAGATATTTGGCGATGGTTCTGCGCCCGATGTGCAGATGACGGGCGATTTTGCGCACCGGCCAGTGCTCGGCCCAGTGCAGGCGATGAATTTCGTTGATTTGCTCGGCGCTCAGCATGGGGCTGAGTTCGGGTATACGGGCAGTCGGGTGCACAAGCCATAGGGATGTTCCTGTCAAGACGGGCAGACGTCGGCCGGCAAGTGGCCAACTGACGGCAAAATAAGCACTTGTGCCGAAGCTAAGTTGTTCCTGTCAAGATCGCGCACCTTGGGCCCCAGCAACCAAACCTCTGAAACTGAACGCGTTAAATTCAAAGCTAAGTTGTTCCTGACAAGACGCTCGACGCGACGCCTCTGGTCCCGCCCTCGTTGCCGCTGGCGATTGCTCTCGACCAGCACGGGATTCTGCTGGCGGTGTTCTTTCTGGTAATGAGGATGTTCGTCCCACCACTGCTTCTGGCTATCGCGAACGACCTGGCGATATTCCGGATCTACTGCGAGCTTCCGTCGGTGATAGTCAGCGCGGCGCCGACGTTGGCACTCCGGTCGCCTGCAGACGGCTTGTTGTGGACGGTAGGGAGAACGCTGAAAACTGCACTTGCAGTGGACACAGCAGCCGTTCTGGGGCACGTCGACTCCTCAGAGAAGTTCACGAGACCAATCTCTGAGAAATAATCGAATGGCAAGCGACGTGCAAATTTAGAAACTAATATAGAGTTCCTACCGCATCCTTACCAGCGGGGGCTCTGGATCACTGGCACCGTCCAACACCGGCCAGAATGGCTCCGTTTTTCGCCGGCGTCGACACACAGAGAACTTACCAAGACTTTAACCAGCGGCGTAGGATTCTGGTATGGACGACCGAAAGACACCAGCCGAAAGAGTCATCTATTCGATTGCTTGGATTGTCGGCATTATCGGCTTGGTTGTACTGTCTTGGCTTTTCATCCGTGGGAAGCCATGAAGCTCATAGACGTCCAAGCAAGTGCCTGGTAAATGCGCAAACCGTTCGAGTGGCTGCTAGCACGAACTTCCCGCGTCCTGCTTCTACTCCGCGTCCGGTAAGCGCATTTCGGTCCAATAGTCTTGTCCGGGTATCTGGCAGTAGAGCCGCAAAGACTTCGATGGAGCCTCCCGTTCCTTTTTGCAGTTCGGGCAATTCACGGTTGGTTGGACATGAGAGCTGCCTGTCCTCAGCACTCTACCCTGACGGCTATAATAAAAAGGCCCGGTGCCATTGCGCCGGGCCTCTCACATATCGCGCCTTATATCCTTTCGAATCACGTCTTGTCAGATGAAATCTGATTAAGTCGTGTTGTCTCCATGCGGGAGACAATCTGCGCGACAAGTTCTATGTACCACGCCAAATAGTTGACTGCAGTGACGATCGTCACCCACACGCATGTCTCGGCGATACCGAAGGAGGCTGAGGTAGTCACCCAAGACCCAGTCGTAAATCTCAATAATTCTGGGTGCCGCCTAACCTTGGTCTCATATCCGCGAGTCAATCTCCTTTTGTAGTTGGCGAAGGGCATCCTCTGCCCTCTTGAACGCGCCCGTCCATTTTGTAGCCATACCGGTGGCTCGCTCGCCGACCTGCCATTCGCCTTCTTGGCATCGGGGACGGACATTCCGAATCAAAAGATTCTGGCCCTCGGGTAGACCTTCAACTGTAAAAATTATTACCGGTCCGGACCCGTATTCTAGACCGTTATGAGATTTGGCGACTGCTTTCAAGATTAGTTTGTTCGTCATTGCTTTACACCGCTGTCCGTTTCTGCACGGTGGAATCACCGGGAATCAAAGGCGAAGAAAGCGGCTCACTGCCCACGTCTAATGGGTAAACGGAAACCACCGAGGTGGTCTCCCGCGTAGTCGAATTAAGTACTTCATAGGTCTGCACACGGGGGCTACCTTCAATGACCGATGCCAGCATTCTCAGCACTTCTGGGTAGGTCCGACGATTGTACACTTCTGCATGCTCGGCCGTTTCCCAGAGACCAACGCTCGACTTCCCGGCCGCTAAGATAGAGAAAGGTAATTTCGTGGAGGAATCCCTCCTGCTTGCGTAGCAAGGGAATAACCTCATTTTCAATTTTGTGCTTGAATGCAAAAGCTCCGTCATTCTTCAAGTGCATCGACAGCTTGTGTGCAAACATGACGCTCTCCCCGTTCTCTTGGCCAAGAGGGACAACTGACGCCGCTTATAATGCCTTCCAACGCGGACTTGTTCTTGATGATTACTGTGGCTCCCGTGATTTGCAGTAACTGATTCCTGCGGAAGTCGGCAAGCAAACGTGTTACGGTCTCCCGCGACGAACCGATCATCTGTCCTATCTCTTCGTGAGTCAGCGTAAGCTTTACGCGCAGTTGCCCATTTCCTTCAGGAAAAGTCGCCGCCCACTCCAAGAGAAATCGTGCGAGCTTCGCTCCAGCGGAATGCGAGAGGCCGATCATGCGCATCTCCGCGATTGCTGTTTGATAGGTTTCTCCCAATTGTTGGGCGACTCGAAGCGCAGCCTCCCCGTTGTGCTTCAAGAAAGCAAGGAAATCATTCCGCGAAATGAACTTTGATTGTGCTGGCTCGACCACTTCCGCGGTGAGCTCGTAACAGGTACCGGTGATCGTCGCCGGGAGGCCCAGGACTTCACCCGGCTCAGCAATCCGCAATATGAGTGTCTTGCCATCGGCTGATGAGGTCGAAAGTTTCATTTTCCCGCTACAAAGAATAAAAACGCCCCGCGCCAGCTGGCCTTCGACAAAAAGCATTGCGCCTTTGGGATACAACGCCGAAGAAGTGATAGCCGACAACGCTGTTACGCTGGCTTCAGACAAATTGCAGAGAAGCCGCTCTTCGCGGTGTGGACAAGAAAGACAATTCTCTATGATTTCTAAGCCATACGGCGTTCGCACATTCGTACGGGCTGGTAGTTGTTTGGGCGTAGATTCAGTTCTCGTCACGTATAAAGGATGCCGCGATGAATGTGCGTGAAACTGCTCAATATTGAACACGGTCACTAGGGCGACCTGATTGGCTTGATAACCGCACCGCTCCCCTGAAACCTCGGATTCGGCGTCTGGGCGAGTTAGGGTGTCTGGGCCACGTCTTGTTCTAAAAGCAATGTGGTCGGGTCGCTTCTTGATGATCAAGCTAGAGAGAACCACTCGACAATCGGCCATGCGAGCCTGCAAAGGCGTGAACGCGGAGTGCGCCGTCAACGATTGGTGAGAAGGTGGTTCAACATAGTTCAGAAGCGGAGAATCAGATGGTCTTGATTGTTCCCCTATAGTTCGCGTTTGTCATCCTCCAACGCCTCTGTTGAGCTGCATTGAAAAGTTCGATTGAAATGAGAGGAGGGTAATCCCCCGGAGCAAATCCTGTCGGTGTCCCTTGGAACCCCGCATAGTTCGAGTCGGAAAGAATGGTGTGTACATGATGCGCTTGCCATATCTTTCCACTGAGGGCTCTGGGGCTTACTTCCACCGGAAGATTGTACGCCAGCACATCCATCGATTTATGATCGTTGACGTAGCGCGTGAAGACGAGCCTTACAACGGTAGCTTCCTCATGTTGGATCTGCCAATTTCCCGTCTCGTCTAAGGAATAGCCAAACTTCATCGCCTTGTCCCTATTCACTGGCGTCGCTGCTGACACCAGACTCACTGGTCTTATAGACTCGAGACCATTTCTCCAGCTTCCTGATCTGTTCCCTGCTATTACGACATCATCGGGAGAGGGCCGTCGAAACGCTGGGATCGAACTTCTCAATTCTCACTTTGTACCCGAGAGCACCGTCTTCAAATTGGTGCTCGGACACTACGCGCCCGATACTGTGCACTCGGCGGAAAGGACTGCCTGAGCTTTTTAGAGGAAAGGGAATTCTCAGAGACAATAAAGTTCCCAGAGTCAAATGACGTGGGCTCCTCATCAAGAAAGAAGTCTCAGAAACGTCTACGGCTACCGCCAGCTGTTCTTCACTTACAGAGTCGGTCTCTATAGACCGAAAGTGGAGGGAGATTTCCACCTTACCGTAATTGCTTAGATCTTCAGGTGCGTCATTCACAGAATCTTCCCAAACTCTAGGCTACAATATGGACACCTTCGGTAAGTGGCTAGTACGAAGATGTCCAGCAATGCGACTACCGTCCAAGTGAAAATGCAACGGGCGTCAACCTAGTTCATCCCTGACTTCCTCTGTTGGACCAGATGCTCAGTGAGCTCTGCAATCTGGTCGTCAATCAATCTGATTTCAATTGCCAAGCAGGTATTCATAGGATTCTTGGAATATTCCTGGAGCAATAGATTCCGCTTGGTTTTCAATTGGTCTCGAATTTTCCTTTCACCGCTTGTGGATTTTTGCATTGTCGATCAACCCTTCGCCCTGTTGAAGTGCTGAAATGAGCATCACACGAAGTCGCACGCGGAAACGGCCCGTCAGCTTTGGTGTTGTGGAAGACCACCAGACAAGCGGCCACGCGATCCGCCGAAGGCGTGGACGCGAAGTGCACCGTCAACAACGGCGGAGAGAAGTTGGTTCAACGCTGGAAGGGTCGTGCGGTCGTATTTCTCGGCGTCTTCGTGGTCTTCCCAGAAGGTGTAGACATAAAACATTTGCCCGTTACCTGACAGGAGGATGAGCTGGTCCAGAAAGCCTTTCTGTCTGCGGAACAGTGGGATCACCTCATGTTCGACTTTTTGCAGGAATTGGCTGACAGATTCTGACTTCAAGCATAGAGAAACCTTGCGAGCGTACATAGGAGTCTCTTTCTTTGACCAAGGGGCGGTTCGGGGAGGGCGGTACGGGGGACGGTAAACTAGTCTCCAAAGCCTGAGCGCGGCCTCGAATCAAGTACGATAATTTCCAAGATGCCAGTCTCACCTATCGGCAATCTGGACGGGAACTGATTACGAACGCTACAGTCAAGATGACCTAAAGTCTGTCCAATATTGGACAGTTTTTAAGAATTGGATGGTTGCATACTTTGATGTCTGTCCAAGATTGGTCAAGGTCCCTGGACTAATCACAATTCCCTGAACGGGGAATAAAAAGGGAGGCGAGCAGACCTAGCTTGCCTCCAATGCTTGTAGGGTGGAATCCCAAATGGAAAATTCTGCTTCCATTGCATGCTTGCTATTCTTGTTGTGTATCCACCTCCGTGCTCTCTCTTTCTGTTCGCGAGACTGGAGGGAGGAATGAGAAGCCAAAACAGCCGCTTTGATAATGTCTGTATCAAATCCACCGGTTCTTACGTTCCGTCCAAGATTCTGACAAACGAAGAGGTCACGGCGAACTTGGCAACCTCGCCGGCGTGGGTGCTCGAAACGTTGGGGATTCGCGAGCGGCACATCGCTGAACCAGAGGAATACACGTCGGATCTTGCTGCCCATGCCGGGCTGGACGCGATTGCTTCAGCTGGGCTGGAGCCAAACGAAATTGACTTGATCATCGTTGCTACTGCGACACCCGACCGCAAGATGCCCTCATCGGCTTGTATTGCCCAGAACAAGATGGGCATTCGCAATTGCTGTGCCGCGTTCGATGTTGCAGCGGTGTGTGCGGGGTTTGTTTACGGCATCACAATCGCTGGCCAATTCATCCAGAATGGTACGTACGAGCGTGCGCTGGTGATCGGCGCCGATACCTTCTCCAAGGTCACGGACTGGAATCGCCGCGACTGCGTCGTTTTCGGAGACGGTGCTGGCGCCGTGGTACTCGAGCGGAATGATCGGAAGAATGCGCTCTTTTCAAGCGTTCTCTTCGCCGAGGGCGAGGGAATGAATCATTTCACGATCTACCCCGGAGACTCCTACTTCACAATGAACGGAAAAGCGGTTTACGAGAAGGCTACAACCGCCGTGCCCGAGTGTATTCAGCAGATTCTCTGCATAAACGGACTGGGACTCGAGGACGTCTCAATGATCATTCCGCACCAGGCTACGGCTCGCGTCCTCAAACGGGTCGCCGAAGTACTCAACATCCCTTTTTCCCAAATCCAGACGAACCTGGAGTCGTACGCGAACACCGCCGGAGCCACAGTTCCGCTGCTCCTAGACCAAGTCAACCGACGTGGTCTCCTCCACGAAGGCGATCTTCTCTTGCTCGTGTCCATCGGCGCAGGCTGGGCCTGGGGCGCAAGCTTATATCGATGGTAAGGTCCGATCTTCGCCAAAACGGATGTCGTCCCGAGGGAGCGGCATCTACTGGCCTGTTTTGTTTTTCATTTCCGAAGAGGGTGACTTTTCCCGCTGTCGATTCCACTTGGCAAACAAGGTTCAGGTGGAAGTCCCTCTGAGCCGCAGGAGTTGGCTACTGCGATTCGGCTCGCGCAACAAACTCCAAGTCTTCGTGTTCAGGAAGTTGGTCAGCGGGAACAAAAGTAAGATTCGGGTCGTTCGGTTCGCGTATCAAGACGCCGCCGCCAAACTTCTCAACGTACCAAGTGGTCGCGGGGTCGTCAGGGGCGCACGCCACTAGCTCGATTTCGGCAGGTCCGAGATGAAACAGCACGCAGTCGCCTTTCTTTATCTGCTCACCAGATCGATATCTTAAGGTCACAGTGAATTGAGCGACAGTCATAGCTCCTCCTGAGATTAGACATCAAGTGGGACTCAGCGCACACACCCAGCCAAGACCGTCGCATACGCTACACTGCGCAGCTCCCACGTACCCGAATGCCTCGCAAGTTAGGCATCCCTTCCAACTGTCACCGATGGACCTCTGGTTAGTGCCATCGCATCTGTTCCCACTAACCATGCGCCCGCAATTTGCGTTGGTTAGCTCTATGACAAAGCCGGGCCCTGCGCAATTTGTACAAGACGTGACTGGCTTAGGACGCTTCATGTTGCCCAGCAGGACAGGCACCCAACTCCGGTCAGCCCTACCATCCATCTTCCTTCTTTCAAGCTTGTCTTCAGATCTGTAGACCGCAAGATTCAAACCGTGGCAAGAATGGAAATCTCATGGAAAGTAGCGTATTTCTCTTCAAAGTTCTGAACGGTGGGAACTCCCTCAATGAACTTCTCCACCATCTTCTCAACTCCAGGATACAGTTCCCGATTGTAAATCTCCGCGTACTCTTTCGTTTCCCACAGGCTGATGGCCACCATTTCCTTTGTCCGCGGTGCAACCAGAAGCAACTCGTCCACGAATCCTCTCTGCTTCTTCAGAAGGGGCACGATTTCCTTCTCAAATGCGACGGGAAATTCATTCGCAAGACTTGGCTTTAACTGCATGGTGACAAGACGTGCAAACATAGACTTCTCCGTCGCCTCTTTTATCTTGGACGGCGATGATCGGGAATTCATTCTGTCCTGGCATGTTTTTAGTCCCATGAGTTCAAAAATGCTATTCCAGGCGTCACCCGACAACGTGTCCTGTGACCCTTTCCCCGTGCCAGCCCGACACTAATCGGATAGTGGAATCCTCAACCTGAAAACGCGAAAAGCCTCCCCACCACAGGACGCGCGAGCCTGAATTTCCAAATCGGATGAAGCCCTAGTTCCGAGGTTGGGAGCAACTCTCTTTCAAGTTCGACATAATGCAGAGGTGCCCAGCACACCGAAACTCATATAGTAAGTCCTGCCATCTGGTGATCTGCATTGAAGATCCAGGTTCCAGCATAACCAGAGCCCAATCACTTAACCGTGATTGGGCTCTCTTTGTTTGCGGCCAGGGCTAGTACGAACCTGATTACCGGTAATAATCGACTAACCGGGAGCTAGTAGCGTTGCAGCCTCTACTTGGAAGAGTTGAACAACTCCACAGTTGCAAACGGCTCAGCCGACCACGGCCGGAAGCGATTGATGGTGAACGTTGTTGGTTGTCCGGGCCTTACTTCCACGTGCAGGTAGTTGTAATCCTCTTTCGGAGCCTCGCCCTTCCAATACTGGTCAAGGGGATAGCCCTCAGGAACCTTGACGTGAGTTCTGCCGGGAAGGATTGGGTCTTGCTCCGCACCACCGCCGCCGAGCACCAGATACTTCACGCCATCCACTTGGTAAGCCTCGGTCGTGTGGACGTGTCCGTTGAAGACCACAATGTCCATATCTTTTGCATACGCTGCGATTGTCTTGTGAGGATTTTGCTCCTCGGGGATCGCCCCCATGCCAGAGCGGCAGAAGGTCGGATTGTGAAACGAGATGAACACCTTCTTGATTCCCTTGGCTTTGGCTTCGTCCATCCACTGCTTTAGCTCAGTCATCTGTTCTTCGTAAGTCGGACGGGTGGCCTTCCAACCAGTCGGATCACGATAATCGTATGCGCCAGTCCAAAGGAAAATAAAGCGAACGCCTTCGAAATCGAATTTATAAGTGAGTTTCTTGTCGGTGACTCCGAACTTTTTCAAATAAGGAAAGATGGTCAAGAGACCTTCAACGTCGGTATCGCCCCACACTTCATGATTGCCCACGGCGGGAAAAACGCGCCCATCAAGTCCCGCTTTCTTCAATTCTTTGTCTGGATGCGGCAACTGTTTCAACACATCCTCGTTCACTAGTTTCCAATATGGGCTGTCGGACGGCTTGTCGGCTTGCTTGCCCCACCAAACCAAGTCTCCAGTACTAAGAACAAACTCGGCATTCTCGCTCTTCACATCCTTCACGATCTCTCGGGCAACCCAATCCCCACCTTGCAACCGGAACATCACGCGGTGCACTCCCGGCAGCAATTTCACATCCTCCACCGAGGCTTCCGTGACCCAACCCTTGTCCACAGTCAGCGTAGTCACTTGGCTTGCGGTCATGAACGGCATGACGATTTGAATCAACTCGTTGTTGGACGGGTCGTAGGTCAGCTTTACGTATTTATTGACCATCTCCTGCGAGACCTTTTCGGGAAGCACGAGTGAAAACATGTCCACCATCAGTTCGCGTGCTTGCGCTTCCTGGTCCTGTTTGTATGGCAGATACATCATCGACCGCGAATCGCCGTACACATCAAATGAGAATCCTGCTTTTGACGACTTTTCCTGCGCCTTCAAAGGTCCTGCCAGTAAGGCAACGCTCAGGCCGACAGCCCAGGCGAGCATCGTGAGATTCCCTATACCCGGTTTCTCCAGTTTGCGAGTGGAATGCGATTCGGAGAAATAGCTGGTCTTCACATCGAAGATCTCGATTTCGTGGAGTCAGTGATTCGTATTCGACGGAGCACTTTCGGGTTACAGGAAGTGACTCCCAAGTCGCAGGCGGGTCATCGGCAAATCGATGTCGATCCGGACACAATGACGATGGTTAAAGAATACCTTGGCGATCGTCAAAGTGGACGGGTCTTCCAAACGAAGAACGAAACTCCTCTCGTGGTATGTAACGTTAATCGCTATGTGCTGAAACCACTCTGCAAGAAGCTTGGGATTCCCATCGGGACGACTCATGCATTCCGTCACGGTAGAATCTCAGTTCTTCAGCAGAACAACGTACCTGGTGACCTGATGAAGAAATGGGTGGGCCATACTTCGTTGAAAACAACCAGCAACTATACGCATTTTCCGACTGAATATCGGCGGAAGGTCGTGTCTGAGCTGGCAAAAAACGCGTGATTATGGTCCCAATGGACCCAACTGGAAATCAGGTAAGTGGTTGATGTACAATCGTTTATCAGAAGGTGGGACTGGGCTCGTAGCTCAGCGGTTAGAGCAGCGGAATCATAATGCACCCCCCATACTCTGGCATCACGTGAAATCAACAGTTTACAGTGGGAGTAATGGCCACAGATGGGGTAAATCGGACACAAAAAGAAAAGGGTCGTTTTGGATACAATGTGGGGACAGTATGGGGACACCTTCACGCGGTTTACCGCCCCGGGGAGCCCGACCTTACCATTGGTACAGGTTGAGGCGCAGTTGAAGGTGATACGCTGTCCGTCATTCCGACGCGTGGTCCCGACAGCGGGAATCTGCAGACAAACAAATGTGGATGCTTAAAGGCGTAGGGTTCGGTCTGGGGACGTTTGCTGTGTTTTTTGTGGTCTACTTTGTCCAACACATCGCGGCAACATACAGCGATGGGTCTGAGTGCGGCCGCGGGAAGCACGGTCTATCGGCCCCTGTTCTGGCTTGCCTTCGTTCTCACGCGGAGTTCTTGTTGCGTTTATACGCGGCTGATTCAACAATGACCGAGGGCTCTTTCAAGGCTCGTCAAGGATTAGTTTGAATGCAGAGTGAGCATTTCAGATCACGCGACCGCCCACTGCCCTCGTCCCAATGGCCCCAGCAGGGATGTCGCACTCCAGGTCTTATGTATGGTCGAACTAAGGACATCAAAGGTTTCAATCCGGGGGCTTCCTTCAATAACGGACGCCAACATTCTTGTTACTTGCGGATATGTTTCCCGGTTATATGACTCCGCGTGCTCGGCGGTCTCCCACAAATCGAAGGCCTGGACCTCTCTTCCACTCAGGTATACGAAAGCGATTTGCCCCAGGAATCCCCGCTGCTTCTGAAGCAAGGGAATAATTTCTTCCTCAAGTTTCAGCTTGAATGCCGAAACGCCATCATTCTTCAAATACATATACAGCTTGCGTGCGAACATGATACGCACCTTGGTTTCGTGGCGACGGGAAGGATTCCGGACGCTGCTCTCGAACCGCGAAGCCTAAAGACATTGACTCAGTCTCACGCTGCTCCAGTTAACCGCATTTGTCAAGCTGTAATTGACTATCTTTAGAAAACTTTACTGTCAGAGTTAACTATATAGCTCCGCCTGTGCTCGGTCGCTGCCTGCAGGTCGAGCTGTGAGACACTTCGCTCGCGAAAGATTCCGCCGCCAAATCGCCAACTGCCAGTTGGATCCTTGTCCGAGTAGTGCTCGTGGTAGCGCTTGTGCTTTGGTGCGTCCTGCATTTGAGGTCACTGGATCGTCACTTCGGTTTCGGACTGCCCTACCGGGGGCGCATTCCGGGATTGCTGATGATTGCAGCGGGAGGCGGCCTGGTGTTGTGGTGCGGTGGCATTCTGGCGAATGTAGGGATTTGGGAATCCCCGGGGAGCCGCATGTTTCCGCGGGAGTTCGTGGTGATTGGGCCATTTCGATACATCCGAAATCCCATGTCCTTCGGCGCGACCGCGCTCTTTGCGGGAGTTGGCTTGTGGCTGCGATCGATTGGGTTCTAGTCCTCAAACCGCGCTAAATTTCCAAGTCTCGGAATCCACCTTCCCACCGTCCGCCTTGTATACGACATAGCCGTTACCAAATCGCTTTTCCAGGCCGGGTTCCTCGACCCATACCGCCACAAAGTGGAATATCAGGAACAGAATCGCCCAAAACAATAAGATCGAAAGGTAAGAATTCATGGCACTGAGCGGACTTCTGTAGAGAAACACGCAGGCGGATGTCGTGCATCACCGCTCTTTTTAGGCATACATGCTATTCGGTGAAGCTGGCAAGGATACCTTGCCACAGCAGAGGGCTAAAGCCTTGCGCTGTTGCGGTCAGGAGGCAAAATGTCTGACCTGTCCAAACGGGCTTTGTTTTGGGCTCCGCGCGTCCTTTCGGTAGCTTTTGTCGCTTTTCTGAGCCTCTTCGCAATGGATGTTTTCGAGGAACACCTTGGTTTTTGGATGACCATAGAGGCAGCCACAATGCACCTAATGCCATGCTTCGTACTGATCGCGGTGTTAGTTCTGGCATGGCAGCGGGAGTGGATCGGGGCGGTGCTCTATGGAATGGCCGGGTTGCTTTACGTCATCTGGGTTGTGTCCATGTCGCGACCCGCTCCGCTTGCAATGCGACTCCTGTGGGCGGTTTCTATAGCTGGTCCGGCCTTTCTCATCGCTGCTTTGTTTCTGGCAAATTGGCTGAAACACGCCGAGTTGCACGGACACTATACGTCTAAGTGAGCAGCCAAAGTGCCTTCTGGTTAGTTCGTACTAAAACTTGCCCGGGAAGCGCGTTTGGACGTAGCCGCCCGGCGGCGGACGCTGCGCGTGAGGTAGGAGAGCGTCGTTTGCTCGATAGCTTGATGTAAATGTGGGTCACAGGAGGTGTTCCTGTGACCCATCTTCGTAAATTGATGCTGGAGGAACTCCAGCGCTTAACTACTCTGAAGAAACTGAGGATCGCTGGCAGGCGATGGCCTCAAGGCTGCCAGACGAACCGCGACGCTACCCGCCGACAACTTCCAATCCTCAGGTTGCATCCTGCGCTCGAAAACTCGCGGACGAGAACAACGACAACATCCAATCACTACTGAAGTTTGCACGTTCTTGAGGGCCAGGCGCCGATGGCTGGATCTCACCGCAGATTCGGTTGTCGGCAGTTTTTGTATTTTCTGGTGGGCTCGGGTGGACTTGAACCACCAACCAACAGATTATGAGTCTGCTGCTCTAACCGGTTGAGCTACGAGCCCCCAATTCATCATACCTTGACTTTGTATTTCTTCCTCACCGTCTCAGTCAACTTCCTTAGTCCAGCTTTGGCCTTCTCTGGATTCGGGAATGTGTAGTACCCGAAGGTCGTTGCGATGTCGGCCTGTCGCAGGATCCGCTGGATGTCGACACCGTTCATACCATGTCATTAAGGCGAGTACCGAGCCCACGTCGAAACGCTTGCCAGCCGTGGAATGCACCGTTGATGAACTGCGGAATATCGCGCCGCGAAAGGTTGTCCATGTCGATGGGCTACTTTTCTTTCAGGCCATTGGACATCCAGCCTTCATCTACCGACGGAAAATCTTCGTTCGTTTTGTACTTTGCCAGAATCTCTTGCAGCAGAGGAGCCACTTCTTTCGCGAAACGCGAATCTCTCCGTCCTGGTAATCTTCCCATTTCAAGCCGGAATTTCCGACCGCGTCAACCCAGTGAACGCCGCTACTGCACAAACGGTTCGTGCAGGCTCCGGCAATTTCTCTAACATCAAGGCGATCTCCGCATGGTCGTAAGCGTGCTGATTAGAACCTACGAATTTTCAATTCGCGCGCATCAAGTTTCCCCTTTTGAAAGTCCTCCGGCTTTCGTAGCGTCCATCGGATTCGTGCCTGAGATGACGTTTGATTGAAGGGCCGTCGACAGTACGCCGGCCATGAAAGCTCGTATCCGTAGGTGGGTCTTGTGAGAAAGATTTTGCGGCAGGCTATCGAGCCAATCCTGGCCATCCTTAGTGGTGAGCCGGCAAATCTGAAGAGCCGCGACGGGTTTTCCCACGACATGTTTTTTCAAAATCTTACGGTATCCGTTTGTCGTGGAGGCTCCATGTGGTTCGCACCTTCGAGTTGCTGGCTTTGCTCGCAGCGTTTCCAGTAGACTTGGCTGACGTATTGTTCTACGGTGAGAAGTGCATCGAGCATCGCTGAAGCGGGGACTTCAGCGTTTGCTGGGCGAAGCAGTTCGTTGATCTTGTCCACGAATTTCTCGCGGACTTGTTCGGGATTTCGTAACGGATACATCGTGAACGGAGCAAGCACAATATGCGTGCGCTTGCCGTTGAGGTAGTAAACGAAAATCCAGTTCGCACCGTGGTGTTTGATCTGTCCCCGCTGCCCCCGTGGTTTCGGCATAGTGCCTCTTAATGGGTACAGTGTGGGGGACAAAACAACACCGATAAAATTAAGGAAAAGTGCATATGACGGGGGGACTCGTGATCCGTTGGTCCCAGGTTCAAATCCTGGCGGGCCCACCATTTGTTTGCGGTCCAGCCCGGAGACATGGGTAACAGAATGTACCGACTACACAGGTAACACTTTTGGACCAAAGGGGCTTCCTCCGATCCTTTATTAAATGGCTTGTCATCGCGGTGGTGCTTCTTTGGTCGCTTGCCGCGCTGACCCTTGCGGCCGCCCGGTGGATCGACCCACCGACCACCGCGGTGCACATCCAGCGCCGCTTGCAGGCTTGGATTCACCACACACCGTATCGCAAACGCTACCAATTCATTCCGCTCGGTCGGATCTCGGCCGATCTCCAGCACGCGGTAATCGCCGCGGAGGACGCCAACTTCTACCAGCACCATGGATTCGATTGGCACCAGATCCAAATCGCTGCTGAAGACGATTTGGAAGGCGAACGCACTCGCGGAGCTTCCACCATTACGCAGCAGCTCGTAAAAAACCTGTTCTTTGGAACGGGCCGCTCTATCGTCCGCAAGGGCGCGGAGGCCTCACTGGTACCAGTGGCCGAGTTCGTTCTCGGCAAACATCGCATTCTGGAGATATATCTCAATGTGGTCGAATGGGGTCCTGGTATTTATGGTGCAGAGTCGGCTTGTCGTTACTACGACGAAACCGCAGCTCGGGATATCGGGCGGCAGCAGGCAGCACGGCTCGCTGCCATTCTGCCGGCTCCCCGGAAGCGACGACCCGAGCATATGAATAACTACAGCGCGATCATCCTTAAGCGGATGGGCCAAATGGGTTGGTAATCGTGGCTAGACATTTTAGATGCGGACGCAACCTAGCCCGCCTAAACCTGCGAATACGTCGTGGGGCTAAGCAGCAGGCTGGGGGTCTCTCATCCCTTACTGAAGACGGCTTCCAAGGCATCACTCCCTCCCCAAGAGCGGAAAAGTGTAACCCTGTGTGACCCCGGTACGATCTGTCACCTATGTCTCGGGCGGCCGCAAAGGTCATTTTGAATGCGGTCGATACGGGACGAATCCTCGCGTTGTGGTGCGGAGCTTGTACACGGATTTTGTTGCCGTGATATAAAGCGTGCCGTAATCGGGATCGCCCCAGGCGAGATTCGCAGGTTGCTCCGGCATCACGATCGTCCCGAGATGATGCCCTTCGGGGTCCCACACCCAAATGCCCTCTGGACCAGTCACGAACAGGTCCCCCGCAAGGTCAACTTTCATGCCGTCGGGCACGCCGCCTTTTGGCGGGCCAGCTTCACTCCCGAAAATTCGTCCGTTGCTTAGCGAGCCATCCGAGTTGAAGTCATACACCTGAATATTCCGCTGCTCGCTGTCGTCCACGTAGAATTTCTTTCCATCGGGCGAAAATGCCAGCCCGTTTGGCTGAGACAGGTCTTTCGTGAGCAGGCGTACCTGCCCTGCCGAATCCAATCGATAAACGCCCTGGAATGGAATTTCCTGTTTTTCTCCCGCGGGCAGATCCAGCGTGGGGTCCGTGAAGTAAATCGCGCCGTCTGGACCGATCACCACATCATTCGGGCTATTGAATCTGTTACCCTCAAAACGATCCGTCAGGACTTGATAATTGCCGTCCGGGTTAATACGGATGATCGCGCGCAGGACGCTGGCGCAATCGAGCAAATGCTGTTGCAGGTCGTAAGTGTTTCCATCAGGATCGCCCAGGGCAATCAGTTCTTCTTTGTGGCCATCCGGGTAGACGCGGAAAATCTTGTTGATCTCCTCGTCGCTCACATAAACGAATCCCGCGGGATCCCACACGGGTCCTTCCGTGAAGCCAAAACCGGTCGCCATCTTTTCCAGCTTCGCGTCATGAGAGAACCGCTCCCAGAATTGCGGCGATTCCGCACGCAACTGGAATTCGCGTGGCTGCTTCTGCGCGCTCGTAACAGGAAAGTACAAATTGGCCAGCAGAACTGCCAGTGCCACGAGAATGAACCGCATGATCCAAACGTTGGCGCTCCTCAATTGTCCTGTTCCTCCCCCGCTTCCTTCTTTTCGTTGGTCCTGGCAACGCTTACGAGGTAGCTCGCAAGATCGTCCAGTTCCGAGGGTTTCAGCGTCGAGCCGTAGTCGGAAGGCATGATCGAGCCCGGGAGGAGCTCAAGCTGCTCGATGGCAGACTTCCTCAGAAAGTGAAATGTTCCGTCGAACGACTGCAACTGCACGGAAAAATTATCTTCGTTGCGAATCACGCCGTTGAATTTCTGTCCATCGCGCAAAGTAACCGATGCGGTTTTATTCGCCTTGTTCCGGGCGTCCGCACTCCGAACGATATTTGCGTGAATGTCGGCGGGAGAAAGGGTGGCGCCATAAGTGGACAGGTCGCGTCCCAAGAAGCCACCGCTGCCTTGCACCATGTGGCATTCGGAGCAGCGCCCTTTCCCGAAAAAGAGGGCTTTGCCATTGGCGGGATTGCCGGGAAGCGCAACGGTCGTTCCCTTACCTTGTAGAGTGCGTAAATGCTCCAGCAGGGCGTTCAACTTTGCCGTGCCGAAGGATTCGAAGGGCGGCATTCCTGCGGCGGGTTTGCCTCCACGTAGTATCTCCATGATCTGCGCGTCAGAGAGCTGCACCACTTGTTGCCGCCTCACAATATCAGGACCACGCTCGCCTCCCCGTCCATCCAGCCCGTGGCAGGCTGCGCAAGCAGATTCGAAGAGCTGCCGACCATCATCCTTGGACTGGTGCGAAGGGCCGCCGAGCGCGCTTGCCCCGGGAGAGTTTCGCGCCAGAACAATTCTTGTACTCCGCCATCCTCCGAGGCCGGCGAAAACCAATAGCAGAAAATAAGTCCTGATGTGCGGTAAACAGTTTGAACGCATGTTGAGGTTCATCAAGGTAACCCGGCTAGCTCGCCGGCGCAAGCGGGTGCGGCACCGGCGAGAGCCAAACTTCCCGAGTTCAATCCACCGGAAGGCGAGCGGTCATTCATCCCGGGCGCCTGCGCGCCGTAAGCCGAAGGCACTACGCCCCGGCTGCAAGGAAAGCAGATCGGTATAGGCGCGGCCATTCAGAGGAACCGCGGTCATGCGCGTTCCGGTGATTACTTCACCCATTTGCGTGCTTTGCGTTTCTACCTGCACCGCGTCGCTGCGCACCTCGATATTTTCCGAGGTGCTCCCAACCTGTAACCCTACGTCGATTTTTATCGCGGAATTCGCGTCAATGGTGATTTCGGTCTGGTGAAATGTCTTGAATCCTGCTTGATGCACTTCCAAATCATACGTACCGATCGGGAGTGTCGGAAAATTGTAATATCCTTTGCCGTCCGTGACCGTTTCCGTCCGGATACCTGTCTGCGTTTCAATGACCACTACCTGAGCACCCGTCACCACCGCGCCCGTAGGGTCCGTGACGATCCCCGAAATGCTTCCCGTGACGCCGGCCCACACCGCTGTCGCGGCCAGACACGCCAGTACGAAAAAGACCATGACACGCGAACGAAAACACATGGCATACCCTCTTACTCTGCACCTTATGATTTGAGCGCTGCTTCCGTTGGCAGTCGCGGGAGCAGTTCCCGCCGGTTCAAGCGCCTACCTGTAGAGGTCGTACCCCGTGGTGGTTTTGAAATACTCCATCGCGTCGTCCGTGTCAACCGTTTTCTGGGAGCGCACTAGCGATTTGCCTAAACTTAAATCGATTCAAAAGAGTATTTTGTGTCGCGACGGTTGAGTGGTAAAGTCCTCTCGAACCGGAACCGGGAGGATTTATGGACACGCGTTTTTCCTTGGCCCCGCGCGGTCTCGCCAGCAAAGCGGCACTTGCAATCACCCTCATCTTACTTGGAATTCTGCTGTTCGCCGGGCGCCCTTTGGCGCACCCGCGCGCGCAGGCCCCCATCGCGGACAATCCTGCTGCACTGTTGGAAGGCTACCGTCACGTTGAGGTTGCGTCGGTTTCTGACGCCATCGAGCAGTTGTTCGGCCAGAAGATGTACATGACGCACAAGATGCGGCCGATCTTTCCCACAAAATTTGCGGGCTTCGCGGTCACCGTGCTGTTGAAAAAGGAATCCAATAACGATCCCACCGCGCTGAACGGAATGCTCGCGGCCATCGACGAGGGCACCAAAGACTCTGTCTACGTCATGGTCGTGGAAGACGGCGCCGACATTGCCGGAATGGGTGGGTTGATGGGAACGGCCATGTATTCCCGAGAATATGCGGGCGCGGTCATCGACGGCGGAGTGCGCGATACCGCGTACTTGAAGAAAATTGGATTCCCGGTCTATGCCTTGGGAATTGTTCCTTCAACATCAGTGCACCATTACCGCTTCGCCGGTTCCAACATACCGGTGGTATGCGATGGGGTGGCGGTGAAAGCAGCGGACATCGTTGTGGCAGACCAGGATGGTGTCGTGGTGGTGCCGCGGGCCGACGCGGCCAAAGTGCTGGGTCTGGCCCAGGACATGGACTTCAAAGAGCACTCCATGTATGCGTATATCGAAAAGCTGAAGTCCATCGAAGAAGCGGTGAAGAAATTCGGACGGCTCTGAGGTTCAATCGAATCCATGGCTCCAGCTGCTACGCCTCTAGGCGGTGCTTCGTTGCTCGCCGCAGATCATGGTTTTGCGATGTATGATGGCTGGCATTGCGAGCACCAAGGGCAACAGAAGAACAGTTTCGTCTAATCCAAGCAAAGGAGATCGTTTCATGATTTCGAATGTCACTTCTCGCAGGAGCTTTGCCGCTCGTCTGGCATCCCTTTTTACCGGCGTAGGCGCCGTAAGCTTGCTGTCCAATGCCACACCCGCAACGGCACAGGCTCCCAGCGGCGTCCAGAAACTCGACTATGAAGGGAAAACCGCAGGCAACGGTTTCATCACCCCGCTCGTCATTCACAATGGAACCATCTACATTGCAGGGCAGGGCGCTCATTCTCACGATTCCAGCGAATTCCCGATGGATGTGGAAACACACACGAAAAGAGTCATGGAAAATGTGAAGACCCTCGTCGAACGCGGCGGCGGCACCATGGACAGTATCCTCCAGCTCAATGTGTATCTCGCCGATATCGATTTCTACGATGGGATGAACAGCGTGTTCAAAACCTATTTCCCGAATGGTGGCCCTGCCAGAACTTGTGTGGCCGTCGCTGCACTACCGGGAAAGTCTCTTGTCGAGATTAATTGCATCGCTGCGGTGGTGAAGAAGTAAGGAGTACGGGGAAAAGGAGAACAGCTATGGGACTGAATCTAAAATGGACTCGCCGATCTTTCATGGGCAGCCTCGGTGCTCTTACCGCGGCAATGGCGAATCCCAGGAAACTGCTCTCCTCTTCCTCCTCCGCAGTTCCTACGCCCAAAATCACGGGTTTCGGCTCCACGGGAAATGTTTACGATGAACTCGGCGTTATCCCTGTGATCAACGGCCAGGGCACCATGACGTATCTCGGAGGCTCGCTAATGCGCCCTGAAGTGGAAGCGGTCATGGCGCTCGGCAGCCAACATTTCGTAAACATCGCCGATCTGGAAGTGGCCGCCGGCAAACGCATCGCCGAGATGTTGAAATTGCCGGATGGCTATTCCGCCATTGTGACTTCCGGGGCCGCTGCGGCCATGCAGTCCGGGCTGGCCGGAATTCTTACCGGCGACAATCCAAAACTCATTCAACAGATTCCCGACCTTACCGGAATGAAGTCAGAAGTCATCATCCAGAGAACACACCGCAATCCTTTTGACCACCAGCTGCGCAACACGGGCATAAAACTCGTCGTGATCGAGACCCGCGAAGAACTGCGCAAAGCCGTGAATCCGAACACGGCGATGATGCATTTCTCTAATTTTGCAAACGCCGATGGCCAAATCAAGGTAGACGAGTGGGTCAAGCTTGCCAAGGAATTCACCATACCCACATTTATCGATGCGGCCGCCGACACTCCGCCCGTTTCTCACCTCTGGGACTATGCCAATATGGGTTACGACTTGATCGCCTTCAGTGGTGGCAAGGCGCTGCGCGGGCCGCAGTGCGCAGGACTCTTGCTCGGGCGAAAAGACCTGGTGGCCTATGCCCTGCTGAACAATAGTCCCCATGAGGACACCATCGGCCGCAGCCAGAAGGTCGGTAAAGAAGAAATCGTTGGCATGGTGAAAGCGTTGGAGTTGTACGTGAAGGAAGACCACGACGCACTCAATAAAGAGTGGCAGCAGCGCCTCGAACTAATTTCCGCAAAAATTACTAGCTTGCCTTCGGTGACCACCTCCTATTTCGTCCCAGACATGGCCAATCACGTTCCGCACATGGAAATTAAGTGGGATCCGCAACGCATCAAAATTAGCCCCGAGGATGCCAATGCGGCTTTGCGGCAGGGAACTCCCTCTATCGTGCTTTCCGCGGGTGAGCGTCGCGGGGCCTTGTCCATGAATTCCTTCATGTTGCAGCCCGGCGAAGACGCGATCATCGCAGACAAGCTCTATCAAGTTCTGAAAGCACACTCGGCATGAGCTCGGCCGCCCCCGATCCTATCCGGCGGGTCCTGCATGTCTGACCAGTCGCGCAGCAATGTGCGCTGGTTCCTTGTTTTCTGGCTTTTCATTCTAAGCGCAGTATCTTTCCTGGACCGCGTCAACATCTCTGTCGCAGCCAGCACCATCGCTTCCGAATATCGCCTGACCGATGTGCAGTTGGGTTGGGTGTTCAGCGCCTTCCTCTGGGGCTATGCGCTCTTCCAAACCTTTGGTGGCTGGCTGGCCGACCGCCTTGGTCCACGCCGCGTTCTCACTGCCGGGGTCGTATGGTGGGGCATTTTCACCGCGCTGACGGCGGCTGTTTCCCCAGCCCTCACCGGCGCAGTTTTGTTTTTTGTGTCGGTGCGATTTCTACTGGGTGCGGGAGAGGCAATCATCTTTCCCGCCTCGAATCAGTTTGTTTCGCGATGGATTCCCACGCAAGAACGGGGCTTTGCGAATGGACTTATCTTTGCCGGAGTGGGGGCTGGTGCGGGCTCCGCCCCGGCAATCGTCACCTATATCATGGTGCATTACGGCTGGCGCTGGTCGTTTTGGCTCAGTGCGCTTCTCGGTCTCCTCGTCGGCATTGTCTGGTATGTCGCGGCACGTGATACACCGGAGCAGCACCCCAAGGTCTCCACTTCCGAACTCCAGCATATCGAGAGGGGATTAACGGCGAGCGGTGCCGCAGCCGCTGGGCCGGCACCCACAAAAGCCGGCGCGGATGCAAAACCCGATAGCTTGCCCTGGCCGGTAATTCTTCGCAGCAAGGAAGTATGGCTGGTCACGCTGAGCTATTTTTGTTTCGGGTATGTGGCTTGGATCTTTTTTAGCTGGTTCCACCGCTACCTGTTCAAGGTTCGCGGCCTGGATCTGAAAAGCAGCGCCTTCTACAGCACCTTGCCTCCTCTCGCAATGGTGGCCTGCAGTCTTCTAGGCGGTGTCATCAACGACAGGCTCACAAAAGCCTATGGTAAACGCCTGGGCCGCTGCGGTATCGCCGCATTCGCCCTGTTCCTTGCCGCTGTCCTTCTTGTTCTAGGGTCTCGATCCGTCAGCGCGCAACTAGCGAGCCTGGTGCTCGCCGGTGGTGCCGGCGCTCTCTACCTCGCTCAGAGCAGCTACTGGTCCGTCACCGCCGATATTGCTGGCTCCCGTGCCGGTTCGACCTCCGGCTTCATGAATATGGGCGCGCAATTGGGTGGCGGCGTCACTGCGGTCCTTACTCCGGTAATCGCCGTACATCTTGGCTGGACTTACCCGTTCGTTGTCGCCGCGATATTGAGCGCGCTCGGGGCGCTGGCCTGGCTGGCTGTCGATCCCACGAGAAATTTGGAGAGCGTGCCGCAAAGTTCCCCGTGACATCTGGTTCAGTTGGCCCAAAAATAGAGGTAATCCATTTCCGTGCCCTGAACTTCAGGAGCCTGCCTGTGAGCATCGAACAAGCCATCACGAGAATCCAGGAAATCGGCATTGTCCCCGTCGTTCGTGCTTCGAATGTCGACGAAGCCCGTCGGGCTATCGACGCTATCCATACCGGCGGCATTCCGATCATCGAAGTGACCATGACCGTTCCTAACGCCCCCGCCATGATTCAGGAACTTGTCCGCCATTACGGCACTAACGTGTTGACCGGTGCCGGCACCGTCACCACTTCGGCCCAGGCGGAAATCTGTCTCGATGCTGGGGCGCAATTTCTGGTCAGTCCCGGCCTGTCGGTTCCTGTCTTGCAGACTGCCGCTCGTCGCGGAATTCTTGCGATTCCTGGAGCTTTAACTCCAACCGAGCTTATGACCGCCCTGGAAGCCGGGGCAAAGCTGGTCAAGATCTTCCCGTGCGGCAGCGCTGGGGGTCCGAAACATATCAAGGCGCTGAAAGCTCCGTTTCCGGAGACCCGTTTGATCCCTACCGGCGGCGTGAACCTGGAGAACGCCACTCAATATTTTGCCGCGGGTGCCTTTGCCTTGGGTGTAGGGGCCGATCTGGTGGATTTGGCCGCGATCCGCCGAAATGAAGCTTCGAAGATCATCGATATGGCGAAAGCATTGGTGGACACTGTCCGGCTAGCCAGGGGAGCGACTTCTAAGAACTGACCCGGAAGTGCCGTTTCGGGGCAGGACCGCGAGTAGTGGTACCTTCCTTCAAACGTAATCAGCTTAGCAGCGGCCCCGGTCTGGGCGTAAGTCCCTGTCATCGCAGTGATTTAGGATGCGTTCGCAACGGTAGATGCTGTAACCGTAAACGGATACCGTTTGGGTACATCCCGCGTTTCACTCCATGACACCCCAGTAATAGTACCGCAAACTTTCCTCAAGGGTTCATCCCGATCATTAGGCGCTCGGACGAAGCTCTGCGCGTCATTCTTCGTCCCGAAGAGGCTGTTCTTGGCCACTGCAAGGTTCCTGGGATTGCCGGCGCGGTTTCTGCCGGGTGCGGCAAGCCAATACGCTGCAACACCTTCGGATCCTGACCTCGAGGAAAGACTATGTCGAAGGCCACTTCAACACTTCACGCAAAACCCACAGAGCCGACACGCCTCGCCGTGGAAATCGGGGGGTTGTCGTTTGGCATGTGGTGCTCTGCGGCCATGGAAGTGGCATTGGATAAAGAGCATCAACCATTTCTGCTTCCCACCGTGCCCGGCCGGGCCTGCCACTTCGAGTTGGATATTTCCTGGGCGGACGACCTGGCAATCCCCAACATGGCGCCGGCATTTTCTTCTGGTGGCCTATGGTCCGCGTATGTTTTAGATACCGGGACGCAATTCTATTTTTCCAGCCCCGCGCTGGGCTCGCGGCCTTACAAGGCCGCTTGGTTTGACCCCGGGTTTGAACGCGGGCACGTGCTTTTGAATCGGTCTGCCTTTTCGGCCGAGCGGCCCGTATATCCCTTGGAATATCCGCTGGACGAACTGGTGATGATGCATCGCCTGGCCCTCGGCGAAGGCGTGGAAGTGCACGCGCTCGGTTTGGCGGACCAGGACGGAAGCGGCTACCTCTTTCTCGGCCACTCGGGCGCCGGAAAAAGCACCACGGCGCGCTTGTGGATGGCGCAGCCGGATGTTCACCTGCTCAGTGACGATCGCATCATCCTGCGCAAGCACGACAGTCGGTTCTGGATGTATGGCACGCCTTGGCACGGCGATGCGGGAATTGCTTCGCCGGGGAGCGCCCCGCTTTCCGCTATTTTCCTGCTCGAGCAAGCGCCTGCCAACGAACTTGTGGCACTTGCCCCGGCGAAAGCCGCTGCCGAACTGTTTGCTCGCGTCTTTCTCCCTCACTACCAGAAGAGCGGAATTCGATTCACCCTAGGATTTCTGGACCAGATCACTCGCTCCGTGCCCTGTTCTATCCTGCGCTTTACCCCTACTCCCGGCGCAGTGGAGGCGGTTCGCGATGCGCGTGTCTGAGCCCCAAGTCCGCAGAGATTCGCGGCTGTTCGAACTTTGCGCTGCATTGCTTCGTCGTGGGAATGCCGTGCAGTTCCGCGCGAACGGGCAAAGCATGCGACCCAATGTGGTTGACGGCGATGAAGTGGTGGTCGCACCCGTGAGCGCAGCCGAGTTGCGGCGTGGCGATGTAGTTCTTGCCAAAAACGCGGACGGTGTGCGCGTGCATCGAGTAGCTTCGCTCGATTCCTCGGAGGGACAAGCGACCCTGCGCAGCGATACCGGACACGATAGCGATCCGCCGGTGTCACGGGTTTTTGGAAAGGTGGTAGCCAGTAACGTCAACGAATCTTCCGGCGAAATGTCCACGGCCACTCGCTTGTCCAAAGGAGACGACCATGAAATGCGCCCGTATGTTGCTGGTGCTCGTTTTGTTTTGCCTCGCGTCTGTTGGCTCGACTCTACGCGCTCAATCTTCGTCTCAAACGCCGGTGCTTGGCCTCGTCGCCAAGACCACCAATGCGCAAATCGGCAGCGCCGCCGCTTCGGAAGGTTCCTCGATCTACTCCGGCGATTATCTATCCACCTCTGACAACGGATCGCTTCTGATTCGCGTCGGCGCGCTGTCTCTGGAGTTGCAGGCTTCCACCGCCATGCACATTTATCGCGCGCCCTACGGCGCGATCCTTGAGCTGAATCGTGGAACCGTGCTGTACACCACTCCGGGCGGGCCGCAGAACATAGTCATCGTTGCCTCCGATGTTCGCGTTACGCCTTCGCTGTCCGCTCCGGAATTTGGCCGCGTCACGATGGACGATCCCTGCAACATCACTGTGTACAGTCAGCGCGGCGAAGCCAACGTTCAAGTGGGGTCGGAGAATCGAACCGTGGAAGAGGGGAAGGCCTACCGCGTCCGCGCCGAAAACGAAATCAGTTACCGAAAGTACCTCTCGCCGGATGAAAATGACTACCACCGCTATCATGATCATCGCCCCTGCGCTCCGGTCGACATGGTCAAAGGAAAGCCTCCCATCGCCCCTGGCCAAAGCCGCTTTCTGCTGCTGGCAAGCGCCGCCGTCGCAACCGGAACTGGCATTGCGATTTGGAAAGCTGTCGAGAGCCCCGATCGGCCCTGACTTTCTCCCCGCGCGTTTTGCCCCAACGCGAAATGCAGGTGCGTCAACCAGTCCGACGTCACCTGCCTTTTGTTTTCGACCAAACTGTTCTCGGCCTGCTTGGGCTTCTCCTCAGCCGTGTCCTCCCGTAAGCTCCCGCACAATCTGTCCCACGAAGTTTCGGGCATCCCCAAACAACATGAGCGTCTTGTCCAGGTAATACAGGGGATTATCAATACCTGCGAAGCCAGCGGCCATACTGCGTTTGATCACCATCACCGTGCGCGCTTTGTCCACGTCTATAATGGGCATCCCATAAATCGGGCTGTTCTTGTCTTCCCGCGCTGCCGGATTGGTTACGTCGTTCGCCCCGATGACCAGCGCCACGTCGGTTTGTGGCAACTCGCTGTTGATGTCATCCATCTCCAGCAGTTTGTCGTAAGGAATGTCCGCCTCGGCCAACAACACATTCATGTGTCCGGGCATGCGTCCCGCCACGGGGTGAATGCCAAACTTCACATCGATGCCTTTTTTGGTTAATGCATCGTACAGTTCGCGCACCTTGTGTTGCGCTTGCGCCACGGCCATGCCATACCCTGGCACGATCACCACTTTACTGGCTGCAGCCAGAATTGCGGCGGCTTCTTCCGGAGAAGCGCTGTGCACCGGCTTCGCTTCCGCCACGCCCTTTGCGGTCGTCTGCTCCTGGCCGAACGCGCCAAACAGCACGTTGGTAAAGGAACGGTTCATCGCCTTCGACATGTTGACCGACAGGATGAAACCGGAAGCGCCGTCGAGCGCGCCCGCGATAATCAGCAATTTGCTTCCGAGTACAAATCCCATAGCCGCCGCGGACAATCCGGCGTAGGAGTTCAACAACGAAATCACCGTCGGCATGTCGGCCCCGCCGATGGGAATGATCATCATTACTCCAAAAATCAGCGGAATCCCGATCATCATCGGAAACAAATACATTTTTTCAGGATGCTGCACCAGCATCACCGCGATGATCACCGCTACTGCTAGTAATCCCAGGTTTACGAAGTTCTGCCCTTTGTATGTGATCGGTCGTTGTGGCAGAACCTCCTGCAGTTTTCCCGCGGCCATCAAACTGCCCGTGAACGTCAGCGCCCCAAGGATCACTTCCAGTGAAAGCACCGACATCATGAATTTCGGCACCGCCGGCGCGCGCAGATAAAATTCCGCGGTGCCCACCAGCGTCACGCACAGCGCGCCAAAAGCGTGGCTTAACGCCGTCCGTTGCGGCACTGCGGTCATCGCTACTTTGCCGAGTGGCACGCCGATAATCGTCCCCAGCACCAGGCCAATAGCAACCCAGCGGTAATTCAGCCCGTGATGCATCAGCGTGCCGACGATAGCCAGGAACATGCCAATTTCCCCGGCCCATACGCCGCGGCGCGCCGTTGCCGGGGAACTCAACCATTTCAGCGAAAGAATAAAAAGCGCGGTGGCAATCAGGTAGGTGACTTCAATAATCGTGTCGGCCGGGATCATAAAGTTACGGCTTCCTCGGGCCGCTGGCCTTGAACATCTTCAGCATGCGATCGGTGATGATGAAGCCACCTACGATGTTGCTGGTTGCCGCCACGATCGCGATGGTTCCCAGTAGGGTGGCCAGGCGGCTCTTGCCCTCGCCGGCCAGAATGATCGCGCCGACTACGGCGATGGCGTCCAAAGCGTTGGTCAGGGACATCAGCGGCGTGTGCAGCAGCGGCGAAACCCGCCGGATCACCTCAAACCCGATGAATGCGGCGAGCATGAACACGTATAACCCCGTAAGCAGATCCAGTTTCATCAGGCGCCGCCCCCTGCCGGCGTGGACTGCAGCGCAGGCAAACCGAAGAACTCCCGCACCCGCGCGTTTACTACTTTGCCCTCCTGCGTCACCAGCGTTTCCCGGATAATCTCATCCTTCAAATCCAATTGCAGCTTGCCTTCCTTCACCAGATGTTGCAGAAACGCGCCGACATTTCGCGCGTACAGTGCACTGGCGTGATACGGCACGGCGCCCGCCAGGTTATACTCCCCGATGATCGTCACGTTGTGCTCGACGATAATTTCGTCGGGCTTCGTCAATTCGCAATTTCCTCCACGTTCCGCCGCCAGATCCACGATCACTGATCCCGGCGCCATTTTCTCCACCATGTCTTTGGTCACCAGCACCGGCGATTTCTTCCCCGGTATCACCGCGGCGGTGATGACCACATCGCTCTCCGCCACCGTTTTTCCAAGTAATTCCCTTTGTTTCTGGTAAAAAGTTTCGTCCTGAGCCTTGCCGTAACCCCGCGCATCCTGCGCGTCCTTGGCCTCGATGGGCAATTCCACGAACCGCCCACCCAAGCTCTGTACCTGTTCCTTCGCTGCCGGCCGCATATCGTACGCGGAAGCCACGCCTCCCAGCCGGCGCGCTGTGGCAATGGCCTGCAGTCCTGCGACGCCTGCTCCAATGATCAGCACCCGCGCCGGAGCAATCGTTCCGGCCGCTGTCGTTAACATCGGAAACATGCGCGGCAAAGTATCGGCCGCCAGCACCACGGCTTTGTATCCGCAGATTGTGGCCATGGAGGACAGCGCATCCATGCTTTGTGCACGCGTGGTTCGCGGCATCAGTTCGACGGAAAACGCGGTCACGCCCCGTTCGGCGATCTCTTGCAAGGTTTTTAGTGTCCCCAGCGGCCGGAGAAATCCCAGCAGGGTTTGCCCTTTCCGCATCAGGGGAAGATCGCTGCTCCCGGTTTTGTCGTTTGCGCCGTAACACAGGAACTGCGCGATGATATCTGCGCTCTGGAACAGTTCCGCGCGGTTCTGCACCAGTCGCGCACCTTTTTCGGCGTAGTCTGTATCCGGATAACCCGCCGCTATTCCCGCCCCTGCTTCCAGCACCACGTCCATCCCGGATTTCTTGAGATTCGGGATGACCGCCGGCACAAGGGCCACTCGTCTTTCGTTCGGATAGATTTCCTTGGGCACAGCAACGATCATGTACCCTCCTTCCTGGTCCGTTTCCGCAGCAGTTCAAGGCTTGTTTTAGATCGCGAAATAGAATTAACGGCCGCCGTGCTTGCATTCGTGAAGACGCGCTGTTCCCTCGGTCTTGGGTCTTTCATTGTTCAAGCTCTTCCGGAATTGAGGGCGGAGCGAAGGACCCTCTTGGCGCCAGAGGCAGATCATGCTTCGAAAAAATCCGCATGAACAGCGATCTCTTGAAAGGACTTGGAAATTTTATCCTTATTCTCTGTTCGGCCACAAGCGGGCACGGTTCGTGCGATGGATCCACGCCTTGAAATAGTCCGCGGCTTCTTTCGAATAAGCGCGCTTGGCTCCGATCGTCACGTAAACCGAGCTGGTCGTGGCGTAGGCGTAATTGTCCATTACCGGGTACTGCGCCTTTTCGCTCCACGCACGCAGCAAACACCACCCGCTCTCCTGCAAGGGAATAGTCCCGGAAGCGTCACCGAAATCCCGTGCTCCCTCGAGTTTCATGTCCCGTACCACCTTCCCATTGCACACCACTTCGAAATGATCCACTGGCACATTCGATGGCAAGCTCGCGGTGAAGGGAACTGCCGTCTGCGGCGCGTCGAGTTTCAATTCGCTGCCCACTGCTTCAGCTATTCAACGTGAAATCGATCAACGGTCCGTTCGTTGCGAACAATCCGCGGTCCAGCAGGTTTCGACCGCGTGTATGTTTCCACGGGTGCGTGGCCGGTGAACCTTGGAAACGTGGCTGAACGAGTTGAAGCGGGGTCAATCCGGCTGGTAATCGTACCCGGGGCCGTCCGTTCTCTGCACCGCTTGCTTCGAACGCACCCTTTGCCGCCATAACGAACCTGCCATCGAATACACCAGCTCCTGCGAATCCGGCGACCCACGCAAACTGCTCGGCCCACTGGTCAATTGCGGCAGATACAATTCACGGTAGTAATAAGGATGCGGCTCATCAATTTGAGGCAGTACCGGCTTTCTCTGTGCGCCGGCTGGACCAGCCACACACGCGAAAGCGACCGCCAGCAAACCCCAGATTCGTTTCAACGACGTTCTCCCCACGCCCGAATGCTACGACAAAATGAAACGAGGCGCAGCTTCGCGCCGCGCCTCGATTGCATAGCCCTGGTTTTCGGAGCATCGGCCCGTTACGCCAGTCCTGCTTTCGTCAGCGGCATCTCTCGCAGACGTTTGCCTGTGGCCGTGAACACCGCGTTGTAGATCGCCGGTGCCACCGGCGGTAATCCGGGTTCGCCCACTCCGGCGGGCGGCGCGTCATTCTCCACGATGTAGATGTTGGTTTCTTTTGGTGCCACGCGCATACGGGCCACCTGGAAAGTATCGAAATTGGCTTGATCGATCACGCCATGGGTCGCGGAAATCTCGCCATAGAACGCAATGCTTGTTCCCATCACGGCGGCGCCCTCAAATTGCTGCTTTACGATGGTCGGGTTCACCACCGTCCCCGCATCCACCGCGGTATCCACCCGATGCAGGATCACTTGCCGGTCTGTTACTTCCGCCTGAACCACCGTAGCCACATACGTCAGAAAACTCCGGTGCGTTGCGATGCCCATGCCGAATCCATTGCCGAGTTTCTTCTTGCCCCAGCCGGATTTTTCGGCGGCCATTTGTACCACGCGCCGGAACCGCGCAATATCAATCGGATACTTTTCGTAGTCCCCATCGTAGTTCGTATAGTCCTTCGGCAATTCCGACTTGGGCAGAATGCGGTCGGGACCCAGCAGCGCCAGCACATAGTCCACCTGGTCCTTGCCCGCGGCGTGGGCCAACTCCCCAACGAACGAGTGCACCCCGTAAGCGTGATAGATATTCGCTACCGAACGCAACCAGCCGATGCGTGTATGTGCGGGCGCCGGGCCGTTTTCCGCACGTTGGTTCGGAAGCGCAAAGGGAACATCGCTGAAGCCCAATCCAATTTCCCCCGCGTCGGCATATTGAGCCTTGGGATCGAACGTCGTTCCTATCGGAGGAAACACGCTGCGTTGCAGCCAAGCCGTCGGCTTTCCATCCGCGCCCAGCGACGCCTTGAAGTACATCGCGGCAACGGAATGGAAGGTATCGAACTTAATGTCGTCTTCCCGGCTCCAAACTACCTTGACCGGTTTCCCGGTCTTCTTTGAAAGCACCGCCGCTTCGATGGCGAAGTCCGGAAACGATTTTCGCCCAAACGCCCCGCCGAGCAGCGTTACATATACCGTTACATCCTCTTTCTTAGCGCCCACAGCTGCGGCGATGGCTTGCTGCGCGCCCTGCGGATTTTGCGTTGGAGCCCACACATCTACTTTGCCATCACGAAAAATCGCCAGCGCGGCGGGGGGCTCCATGGCCGCGTGTGCCAGCATCGGTGCGTAATACTCCGCCTCTACAATTTTCCCGCCCTTAGCAAATGCTTCATCCACATTCCCGTTTTCCCGCACCACCTTACAGGGCTTGCGCGCCGTCGCTTGCAGATCTTTCCGGAATGCATCGGAGGTCCACACATCGTGCTCGCTCTTGCTCCATTCGACTTTCAGTTTCTTCCTGCCCTGAAACGCCGCGTACGTGTTGTTCGCAACCACCGCTACCCCGCCGAGCGCTTGCATGTTCACTGGAGGCTTGAAGGCTTCGACTGTCACGGTCTGCTGCACGCCCGCGACTTTCAGCGCCGCGGAATCATCCATACTTTTTAGCGCGCTCCCAAATACCGGCGGGTGTACCACCGAAGCGAACAACATGCCATCCACGCGAGCATCCTGCCCGTAGGTTGCTTTGCCGCTCACCATGTCTTTTAAATCATAAGTAGACGCGGGCTTCCCGATGTAGCGCCATTCGCTGCGCGATTTCAGATGCAGCTCTTCCTTCTTCGGTACCGGCAGTTTCGCCGCTGCGGAGGCCAACTCACCGTAACCAGCCTTCTTCCCGCTGCTTTTGTGCATCACGCAGCTCAGATCGGTGGTGCACTCCGCTTCCGGCACGCCCCAGCTTTGTGCCGCCGCTCTTACCAGCATCAAACGCGCGCTCGCGCCTGCTTCGCGCAACGGATCGAAGAAGCTCACCACCGAGTGCGATCCGTCGGTATCTTGATCGCCGTATTTCGCGTCGCCCGTCGCTTGCACCACTTTCACGCGATTCCAGTCGGCGTCCAGTTCGTCCGCGACAATTCGCGGCAGGCCGGTGCGGTTCCCGCTTCCCATTTCGGAGCGGTGGCACACGATGTAAACCGTCCCATCGGTATCAACGGCCACGTACACGTTCGGTTGCAACGCCGCCTTCGCCATCGGGTTGTCGGTGACGCCGACAGTTTTCCCAAGCAAACTCGTTGGGAGCATCTTCGCGCCTAGCACCAGCGCGCCTGCTCCCACCATTCCCTTCAGAAAACCGCGACGGCTCACCTTTTCGATTCGAATCATGTCCTCACCTGGCGCTACGAAAATCCCCTAAAATCCGTCCATAGCTGCTCTCTATCCTACCCAGATTCGCCTTAATCGCAACCCCCTCGGCTCATTTCCTCTTTTCTGAAATCATGACTTCCTCAGGCATAGCCGGCAGGGGATGCAAAGTCGTCTCCGGGAATCCAGCTTCACGGAACATCTCCTGATATTCCGAGAGCGTATAGGCATCGCCCGCATCTGTCCCCAGCAACATCTGCAGACTGAAGGCCGCTTCCGTGGGTGGGCTCACGCGATCTTCGTTCGGCACAAACTCCAGCGTGACCGCCTGGCCCTCGGTTCTCAGAGCATGGTGCACCCGTCGCATGAGTTGCACACAAGTCGGTTTGTCGAAGTGGTGGAAGATGTTGGTCAATAAAACAAGGTCGTAATCTTCGCCTAGATCCGCTTCGAACGCGCTGCCCGGCCGCGTTGTATAACGCGCGCCGACTCCGGCTTTCTCGGCGTTTTCTTTGGCCACTTCCAGAACTGCTGGCCAGTCCATTGCGGTGATCTGTGCTTTTGGATTTTGCTGCGCGATCGTAATGCCATACATTCCATGCCCCGCTGCAATGTCCAGTACGCGCAGCGGCCGTCTATCTTGCGCGCCCACAAGCTGCGCGATAAACATGGCGCTGGGAATCGTAAGCGGCGCCATCGATCGCGCAAATGATAACCACAGCGTGTCGTTCGGTTCGCGGTTGTCCCCTTTGTTGTTGGCTGTTCCGCCACGCCGCACGGACTCCGGCAGAAGTGCGACATTCTTGAAATGCTGCTCGCTGGTCAGAAAATCGACGATCGTGCCCATGTAGTGCGGTGAGCGCCGGCTCAGAAACAGCGCGCCATCCTCGGTCAGCGAATAACGTTCATCCTCTTTTCGTAGGAATCCAAGAATCGTCAGGTAGTCGCTCAGAATCCGGATGCCTCGTTCGGAGCAGTCTAGCCGCTTGGCAATCTCCTCCACGCGATGATTGCCTTCGTCTATGGTTGTAAATAGATCCAGCTTAATTGCTGTTTTCAGTGCGGCGGTTTGCTGATGGGCATTGAGCGTCTGAAAGATATGTTCGGGCGAAGGTCGCCGGGAACTGGAAGTAGTAGCCATGAGCGTGTGGCTCCTTGTGAAAATCGGCGCTGCTCCCATCACTATAAATGCACGAGTTGTGGTTAATCTAGCGCAAACTCATTTGCCCCTGTGCCGTATCCGCTGGCATACTCTGGTGCCACGGTTCACAAGGACTTCACACATGAAGCGCGAATATCATCGCTGGTACTCCAGCCGCTTGGGTCTCGAGCTGGGCCTCGTCGTCTATGGCCATTGGGGCCCTCCGCTTCTGGGTTTTCCTACCAGCGCTGGCGATGAATGGGAATTGGAAAACCAGAGCATGGTGGGCGCTCTCGCCGATTTCATCGACGCGGGCCGCGTCAAGCTTTTCTCCGTCAATTCCATCAACGGCCTCAGCTTCTATAACAAAGACGCGCATCCCTTCCATCGCAGCTACGTCCAGTCTGTCTTCGATTCCTATCTTCGCGAGGAAGTCGTCCCCTTCATCTGGAATAATTGCCAATCGCAAATCGCCATTTCCACGATGGGTTCCTCGTTTGGTGCATATCACGCCGCAAATTCGCTCTTCAAACATCCCGATGTTTTCAAGCGCTGTTTCGCCATGTCCGGCGTCTACGATCTCAGGAATTTCATGGACGGCATGTACGACAATAATTTCTATTTCAACAATCCCGTCGACTACCTGGCCCGTCTCTCCGATCCCTGGTATTACGAACAACTCGCCACCTGCGACATTCACCTGATTACCGGCACCGGTCCCTGGGAGCATAGCGGCCCCACTTATCGGTTATCGGAAATATTGTCCAGCAAGGGCATTCGACACTCCGTCGACAACTGGGGCCCCCAGGGCGGCCACGATTGGCCCTTCTGGAAAAACGAAATGCGCGAGTATCTCTCGAAATTGTTTTAAGAAGGGTCTGGCAAAAGCTATGGCCGATCATCCTTCCGATCTGATTTCAGCAGGCTCCAGGGCGCGAAGCGAGCAGCGCCTCGATGTCGCGCTCGCGGCTTTTGCCCAGGCCGTGTTGTTATGCCGGGCAAGTGCTGACGACTCCTTGCTGGCGAAAGCGCTGACCGGCATGGGGCAAATTGAGAGAGATTTGAAGCATAGCGAAAAATCCCTGAACCACTACGGCGAAGTAGTTGCCATCTACCGTCGGCTAGGCGAGCCACAAAGGCTGGCTCATGCAATCCGTCACGTCGCCGATATTCTTCGGAACGAGAGCCGCCACGAGGAGGCCAAACAGCGTTACGCCGAAGCGCTCGACATCTACCGGAAACACCCCGATACCACATCTCTCGATTTGGCCAATGCCATAAGAGGTTTGGCGCTTACCGAAAGAGAACTAGGTGACGCGTTTGCTGCGGGTCAATTGTGGCAAGAAGCAAGAACGCTTTACGATTCCGTTGGCGTCCAGGCCGGTGTTGAGGAGAGCGAGCGGCAGCTGCGTGATTTAATGGGCAAGTAGCGTAGGCTTAGGAAAAGAGCAGTCGATTTCTACAACAATCCCAAATGCTGCAGCTGGTAGCGGCCCTTCTCGATCACCTGATCTTCGTCGATCCACACATCGCAATTGCGGGTGAGCACGTCCACGTGCGTCCGCGACTTCCAATCGGCATGCGTCTGGCTCCCGTAGGGATCGCCGAAGGCGATGTGCACGCCGGGAAATTTTTCATCCTGCAACAAAATTCCGATCATGCGCGCGAGGCCCAGATTCGTGCCGAACGCCAGCTCCCCCACGCGATCGCTATTCTCATCGGTGTGGCAATAGTTCCAAAACTCCTGCTCCAAATCTTTCCGCGGACACTCCACATGCTTCAGGCGGCCCCCTGCAATCTCCATCACCAGCGGCGTAGCCTGCAAATCTCCGTATTTGCCGTTGAAGTAATCGCCCGCGGTCGCGTCGCACACAAACGTTCCGTCCACGCTGGCCGGTGTAGTGAACACTTCTCCTGCGGGCAGGTTTGACCAATATCTTGGACTGATCAATCCGCTGGTCTTCACCCAATCCAGTTTGGGATTGAAGTGCGCCTGGAACGACGTACCCGCCTCGGTTTTCACCCTAAGGGTTTCCGCGTGCACCATGCGCTCGCGCAGCCGGTCGCTCAATTCATCCACTTTGCGATAGTCCGCGCGCATGCCTTGCTGCATGATCTCGGGAGTCACGCCGATCATGTGCGCATAGCGAATCTGCCGGCGCTCCACCACCCGCACGATAGCCATCCGTGCGCTTAGCTCGCCAGGCTGCGGCGTCATGCACAGCATGCCCACATCTGTTTTTTCCAGAGCATTGCGCACCGCTTCCGGCGCTTCGCCCATCGGCCGCGGCCCGAAATCTTCCAATAATTGTCCGGTAAAGTTCGCGCCTCGCTCATGGAGTGCCTTCTCCAGGCTGGCCGCTACGCTTCGGCTGACCTCGTCCGCGATCACCAGTACGTTCTCGCCGGGACGCACGCCAAGGCACACATCCACCGCGTTTTTCGCGCCGGCCATCAGCTCATTGGGTGGGCTTCCGAAAGACATTTATCTATTCTACCGAATTTTGATGTTCTGCCAATTGCCAGGGAATTACGATTTTCCCGCCGCGGCGCGCCGCTCCGCTCGCTTTGGCTCCACGCGGAATGACGGAATCTGTCCTCCGCCGCTGGTGACGTTCGCCAGGCTAGTGCTACTCAAGCGCGTCAGGTAGCCCGCCACTCTACCCCCGAAGATGTATGGCGCGAAATCCACTAGCATATTCTTGAACTCTACCTTGTTTCCTTTGCCGATATACGGAAATACTCCCCGCCGCATGGGAATGCGCTCCTGCACGATCCAGCAGATTTTCTCATCTGCGGTTTTACCGTCCGGCAACGCTTGCTGTATCGCCGCCTCCCATTCCTTTTTCTCTACTTCCCAGCCGAGTGTCACACCTTTTCCCCCGTACTCGTCGCTCGGTTTCATGACCAGGTTTTTCTGGTTCTTGCGGATAAACTCCAGCAGTTCCACCACCTCGCCGTCATATTCGGTTTTCCCATCTGCGACTACCCTGGTCCACGGTACATGCCGCTGGATCAACTCCCGCTCTTCCGGCGAAAAATAGCGGGCATTCTCGCTGTCGGTCAGTACCGCAAAAAATGCCTTCACATGAGAAATCTTGCAGCGAAAGTTATTCGCAACACACACCGCGCCCGCTTCATAGGCCTTTACAATCGCTTCACATTCCGCGGGCTTCGCCACGATGTCATGGATGAGCACACGACGGTACAACAACTCGATCGTTTTTCCTTGCGCCACCAGTCGTTTGCCGTCGAACTCCAGCTCGCGCGGGTCCGCCAGCAATACGGGTATTCCCAACTTCTCGAAGCGCTCCTTCAGAATTTCGAATTCGCTCCAGGTCGGCACTTCTTTCCAATCCACAATCGCCATCTGTGGCCGTTTGTTCTGGCCGCCCCAGTCCGCGTACGTGCCCAACAGCGCGTCCAGCAATTTCGCCGTCAGCGGATAGCTGTGCACTTCGAAGCGCTTCTTGAACTCTTCCATGATGGGCAGTCCGCGGAAAATGTCGGAAAGCGATTCCGAGTAGCCCGGGCCGGCGGGAGACTCCCCGTTGTATTCGGTGAATTTCAACGATTCGGGGAGGAGAAAGGCATCCAATCGCGACGCCGCGCTCGCCGGCGCATATCCGCCTTTCATGCGCACCAGCCGCTCTTCCTCGGGTGGCAAGCGAAACTGTTGGAATAGTGACTGATCCTCCAACGCTGCTAAGGTCAAGCGCTCCGCAATTTCCGCGATCGTTTCCGCAACCCGCCGCACACGTTCCTCATCCTGCGGCGAAAGAAAGACGGGCCGTAAAAACGGGCAGTGCACGCGCTTTCCGAAGGTGAGCTTGGCCGTGCGCACTTCGTCGAGAAACCGTTTTGTCAACTCGGGCGATTTCTTGAGTGCCGCACGCAACAGTTCGTCCCAGGATTCCACGGGATCCGGGTTTCCCATCACGCGTGGTTTTGCGATTCTCATCGGTGGGCGCTGGCGGATGGAGCGGTGGGTGCAACTTGTGCGCTTTGTACCGTGCGAGGAGCGCCCGTGAACCCGGCGGGCGCCCCAATACCCAGCATCTCTTCCCAGCGCGGCCAGGTATTCGCCACGTTGCCGCGCAGTGCGCGGTCAATCGCCAGTCGCGCCATTTTTTCCACCACATGCTGAAAATAAAATTCGGTGATGCGGTCTTTTTCGAAGTCCGGCGCCGGATTCAGAAAATCTATCGCGTACGGTACGCCATCCTTGATGGCAAATTCGATGGTATTCATTTCGTACCCTAGCGCCAGGTTGATCGTCTGCGCGTCCTTCACCACCCGCGCGCCCAATTCCGGGTTCAGGTAATTGTGTTCTACCAAATACCGCCGTTCCTTGGGGTCATACGCCACCGGCAGAATGTCCGTCTTTCCAAACGTGAAGCAGCGTACATACTGCTCGAAATCGATGAACTCCTGCAGGGTCATGCAATAGGGTGAAGTTTGGTCGTACGCCTGCAGCAATTCCTCCTCATTATTTACTTTATAAACGTGTTTCCAACCGCCGCCCGAAAACGGCTTCAAGATTGCCGGCCGCCCTACATAGTCCAGTAACGCCACCCAATCGATGGGATATTTTAGATTGCGCAAAGAGTCCGAATTGATGTCCACATCCGCGGGATAGCCTTTTTGCGGCAGCAACACCGTCTTCGGAATCGCCAATCCGAGCTTCGCGCCCAACGCGTAATTGAAGTATTTGTCGTCAGCCGTCCACCAGAACGGATTATTGATGACGTAGGTTCCCTGCAACACCGCATGTTTCAAATAGCCGCGGTAATAATCCACCTCATGCGAAATGCGGTCGACGATGACCCGGTACTCCGCGGGTTCTCCCATCTTAGTTCCGCCCAGCTTTGCAAACTCGGCGGTCACGCCATCTTTCTGGCCTAGCTTGTTTACCTGTTCCAAGAAAGCTGGAGGAAAACTGAATTCCCGCCCGCATAACAATCCCACTTTCACCATGGTTCTCCTCCTTCTGCGATTTCTATCCTTGAGAGGCTTTAGTGAATCGTACCCGCTGAACTGGACTGCGTGTCCATCGCACTGGCGCGCGTTTCCCTCACCAGGTGTTTCACCACTTCCTTCAGGTCGCCCGTTTGCTGATAGACGCGCACCTGGCGCTCTGCGCTGGTTCCTTCATTCAAGATAGTATGAACGTACTCCACCGCGCCTCGGCTTCCCAGATCGTCGAGCACATCATCCACCAGTTCCAGTAACTCGGGGATCAACTCCCGCATCGGCACTTCTGCCTCTTTTCCGAAATCGATCATCTTCCCTTCGATGCCGTACCGCGCCGCTCGCCACTTGTTTTCTTCAATCAGTGCGCGAGGATAGGTTCGCCAGCCCATATTTCCGGTGTACAGCCGGTGCAGTTTCACCACAATCGCTTGAGTTAATGCCGCAATTGCCACCGCCTCTTCGACTTTGGTCGTGGTGTCAAACATGCGGAACTCCAACGTTCCATAGGTCGGATGCGGCCGCACGTCCCACCAGATCTTTTTTCCATTATCGATGCAGTTCAGTCGGATCAGCAGGTTCACATAATGCTCGTAAGCGCTCCACGAATCGAATTGCTCTGGAATGCCCGTCCGCGGGAAACGCCGGAACACCGTGGTCCGAAACGATTTCAAGCCCGTATTTCTTCCCATCCAAAAGGGGGAACTTGTCGACAGCGCCAGCAGGTGCGGCACGAAATAGCGCACCATATTCATGATGTCGATGGTGGTTTGTTTGTCGGGCATGGCCACGTGGATATGCATCCCAAAAATCAGCAACGACCGTGCCAGTTGGCCCATTTCCTCCACGATATTCTGGTACCGCTCACCCGGCGAAATCACCTGATCGATCCAGCTCGAAAAGGGATGGGTCCCCGCTGCGGCCACTTGCAGGCCTGTACTTTCCGCCGCTGATACTAACTCACTACGCGTACGGTGCATCTCCAGCCGCAATTCGCTCACGTTTTCGCAAATCTTCGTCCCGGTTTCCACAATGGACTGGTGCATCTCCTGCTTCACCTGGTCGCCCAGCCCTCGCGAAGCCGCCGCCGAAAGCAGTTGCACCACGTGCGAGCGCAGCTCCAGCGTCTCTGGATCGATAATTTGGAATTCCTCTTCGACACCGATGGTGAAGCGGTGAGCCATGAGCGGCCCTCCGGATCGCAGGTTCGCTACGGAAGAACTTCTTACGGAGTGAGTATCATACTCCCTCATCTTCCAAAACACACCTGCCTGCTGGCAGCCTGCTGGCAGCCGTGGCATCATTTGCGGTTGGGAATCGTTCCGCTCAATTTGGTTCTGGACGCCCCTTCCGTCCGTTGGCACACTCCTCCTCATGCAAATCACGCCGTTCCGCATTGAAGAATACATGGGCAAGTATGAATTCTCGGCGGAATACTTGCTCTCTTCCTCTGACGCGGAATCGCAGACGATCGGAGAACTCCTGGCGCTCGAGGCCGGCGCGCACGATGCTTTCCTAAAACACTGGTGCGGCTACACGGAATCTCCGGGCGCACCGTGGCTGCGAGAGGTTCTCGCCACGATTTACCGGGACATTCGTCCCGAGCATCTGGTGGTTGTCTCGGCGGCCGAAGAGGCGCTGTTCCTCTTCTATCACGCGCTTCTGACTCCTCAAGACCACGCCATCGTTGAAACTCCTTGTTACGAAAGCGCCCTCACATTACCCAAGAGCACCGGCGCGGCGGTGAGCGAGTGGGCGCGCAGGCCCGGGAATGCCTGGGCCCATGATATTGCCGCGCTCGAAAATTTGATTCGCCCGAACACACGCGCCATTTACATCAACACCCCGCACAATCCCACCGGCTTGTTGATGTCGCCGGAAATCTATCGCGGTGTACTCGATCTAGCGTCGAAGCACGGTGTCTACGTCTTCTGTGACGAGGTTTATCGCGAACTTGAGCATGACCCGCTAACCCGCCTCCCGGCAGCTTGCGATCAATATGAACGCGCCCTCAGCCTTGGGTCTGTCAGCAAAACCTACGGCCTGCCTGGTTTGCGTTTGGGTTGGCTCGCTTCCCACGATACGGAACTGCTCCAGAAGATCATTTCCCTGAAGCACTACACCACCATCTGTTCCAGCGCTCCCAGCGAATTCCTCACCGCCCTGGCCTTTCGCCATCGCCAGAAATTCATCGACCGCAATCTCCAGATCGTTCTCCGCAACCTGCCCCAGCTTTCCGCCTTCTTCGCTCGGCACAACGGCCTCTTCGACTGGACGCCTCCGAATGCCAGCACCATCGGGTTCGTCCACTTCAAATCGCACCAAAATGCTCAAAGTTTCTGTGAGCAACTCGTTCGCGAGGCTGGCGTCTTACTTTTGCCAGGTACCGTTTATGATGAGCCGCGCCACATCCGCTTCGGCTACGGGCGCCGCAATATGCCGGAAGCGCTGGCCCAACTGGAATCCTGGCTCACTGCGCATCCGCAAAAATGAAAAAGGCTATCGCCGCCGATAGCCCTTCTTCTAACAGGTTGGTGACTGCTTATCGGATCAATTCAAACCGCGCCCATGGATCTTCTGGCTTGGAAGCACTCCCGGCAAAACACCGGGCGGCCTTGGGTGGGTTTGAAGGGAACGGTAGTCTCTTTCCCGCATTGCGAGCAGGTGGTCTTGGTTTCCGATCGTGTCGGCCCCCCGCCGCCTCCGCCACCGGTTTCCGCACGTTTGGCCTTGCAACCTTTACATCGTTTCGGCTCGTTCTTGAATCCCTTGTCAGCGAAGAACATCTGTTCGCCGGCAGTAAATACGAACTCGGCGCCACACTCGGAACACTTCAGTACCTTGTCGTGGAATTCCATGGCCCGCTCCCCTCGGCCCGTACGGGCAGCGGCGGGCTCGTCTTTCACCATGGGCCTGGACTGAAACGCTAGATCCGTGCTCGGGGACAACCGGGCGCGGTTCTTTTGGGCCGGCGGGCGAAGAACCTGAACGAATTCCCAACATCTCTGCCTGACTGGGGCCTGATCCCGGAAGTGCGGCGCCGAGCCGCGTCTCGCGCAGTGTTAATCTTGCTCGCGACGCTGCTTCTTGCGCAGTCGCTTCCGCGAAAGCGCTTCCTTGGCCCGGCGCTTTTCGCCGGGTTTCATATAGAAGCTATGCTTCTTGATCTCCTTGATGATGTCTTCCTGCTGCACTTTGCGCTTGAATCGACGCAGTGCATTCTCAAGGGACTCATTCTCTTGAATGACTACCTCTGCCAATGAACTTCACCTCTATTCCGGTTCGGATGAATTGATGTAGTGCTTACCGCCACGTCAGCACTACCCCTGGGTTCAAGTATCTCACGAGGTTGATGGCTTCTTGTAGTCAATTCCCCTGTTCCAAGTCAAGTACTCTTTATGTCACCAGCTATGGCTCGGCACTTTTGATGGCTATCAAGTCATCCGTTACCGTAAACTAACCTTACAGCAGTTCCTGCATTTCTCTACCTCTGGGCCATTTCCCTTGCATCTGCTGGTAAACTGGTGCGTTGCTATCCCCGTCCGGGAGCGGATTCTTATGCCCGATATGCGCGATGCCATTGGAGTGCTACTTGCCGGCGGACAAGGCGAACGTCTTTGGCCTCTCACTCGCGATCGCGCCAAGCCCGCGGTCCCGTTCGGTGGCCTTTACCGCATTATCGATATCACCTTATCGAATTGCGTGAATTCCGGACTGCGCCGGGTTTTTACTCTCACGCAGTACAAGGCTCTGAGCCTTTCTCGCCATGTCCGCGCCGGCTGGTCTCCCCTGATGGGGCTGGGGGAATTCATCGAAGTGCTTCCACCGCAGATGCGCGTTTCCCAGCAGTGGTATCAGGGCACCGCCGATGCCGTATATCAGAACATTTATTCCATCGGCAACGAGCGTTCCAAATTCACCTTCATCCTCTCCGGCGATCACATCTACAAAATGAATTACGCCAAGATGCTTCAGCAGCATCTGGATTCCGCCGCCGACGTCACCGTCGCCACCATCGAAATCCCCGTCGCCGAAGCGGCCAAGCAGTTTGGTGTCATTGAAACCGATAAGGAGTGGCGCATCCACGGTTTTGAAGAAAAACCTCACGCGCCCAAAACTTCGCCGGTAAAACCGACGCACTGCAACGCGTCCATGGGCGTTTACATTTTCAATACGCAACTGCTGATCCCGATCCTCTTGGCCGATTCCGAGAATCCCAAGTCCGCTCACGATTTCGGCAAAGATATACTTCCGCGCATTATCGGGAAGCATCGCGTTTTTGCTTACAACTTTATCGACGAAAACAGCAAAGAATCTCTTTACTGGCGCGACGTCGGCACCATCGATGCTTATTACGAAGCGAACATGGACCTGGTCAGCGTCTCCCCGGTCTTCAACTTATACGACAAGAATTGGCCCCTGCGCACGTGGCAGCAGCAATATCCTCCCGCCAAGTTCGTGTTTGCCGACGAAGATCGCAAGGGTGTCGCTCTCGATTCCATCGTCGGCGGTGGTTCCATTCTTTCAGGCGGGCGTGTCCAGAACTGCGTCATTGGCTATGACGTCCGCGTCAACAGCTTCTGCGAAGTCACCGCCTCCATCATCTACAACCACGTCAACATAGGCCGCCATTCCCGAATTTGTCGCGCTATTATCGACCGCCACGTTAGCTTGCCCGAACACACTGAGATCGGCTTCGATGTGGAAGCCGACCGCCGCCGTTTCCACGTTACTCCCTCCGGCATCGTCGTCGTGGTGCGTCAGGAATCCTTGATCGAAGAACCGGAGTCTCAGTGAGCCGCTATCCCTCATTCATTTCCGGCGTCGCATCCTCCCGAATCTCTACCTCCTTCTCGATTGCATTCCTCGTCGCGTTCCTGCTCTGGGTCCCATGGTCGTCCGCGCAGGATCCAAAGCAGGTCGATTGGCCCGTTTACGGTGGCTCCGCAGCCAGCACGCACTATTCCTCGCTGTCGCAAATCAACCGCGGCAACGTCAAAAGTCTGCAAGTCGCCTGGACCTTCGATTCAGGCGAAACTGGCGGACTGCAGACCAATCCTCTGGTGATCGACGGCGTGTTATATGGCATCACTCCCACTCAGAAGATTTTCGCTCTCGATGCCGCTACCGGGAAACTGCTCTGGAAATTTGACTCCGGCGTACGTGGCACGCAACCCGACCGCGGCCTCGCCTACTGGAGCGACGGCAACGACAAACGCATCATCGTGGGCGTGATGCATTTTGTTTACGCGCTCGATCCCGCCACCGGAAGTCCCATACCCTCCTTCGGCCAGAATGGCCGCATCGATTTGCGCGAGGGCCTTGGACGGGAGCCTGCTTCCGAGCAGTTCGTCGCTCTTACCAGTCCGCCTGTCGTCTACAAGGATCTTTTCATCGTCGGCGGTCGCAATCCCGAATCGCTTCCCGCCCCGCCAGGCGACGTTCGCGCCTTCGACGTCCATTCGGGAAAAATGCGCTGGGTCTTCCACACCATTCCTCATCCCGGGGAATTTGGTTACGACACTTGGCCGAAAGACGCCTGGAAGACCAGCGGCGCCGCGAACAACTGGGCGGGCATGTCCATCGATGTTTCCCAGGGCATTCTTTATGTCCCCACAGGTTCAGCCGCATTCGATTTTTATGGGCCGGACCGCATCGGCGACGATCTCTTCGCGAACTGTCTCATCGCGCTGAACGCGGAGACTGGCCAGCGCCTTTGGCACTTCCAGGGCGTGCATCACGATCTTTGGGATCGTGATTTCCCTTCGCCTCCTGTGCTCCTCACCGTCCGTCATGACGGCAAAATGATCGACGCCGTGGCGCAACCTTCCAAGCAGGGCTACATCTTCCTGTTCGATCGCCTGACCGGGCAGCCGCTCTTTCCTATTCAATCTCGGGACTATCCGAAGAGCTCTATCGCTGGGGAGGCCAGTGCGCCTCAACAGGGTTTGCCCACTAAACCGGCACCCTTTTCGCGCCAGACTTTTACGGAGGACATGCTCACGAATCGCACCCCCGAAACGCACCAATGGGCGCTTGAGAAGTTCAAAACATTTATCAACGGTGGGCAGTTTGTCCCGCTCAGCGTGGGAAAAGACACCGTGGTCTTTCCAGGCTTTGATGGTGGTGCTGAATGGGGCGGCTCCGCGGTCGACCCGGAAACTGCAATCCTCTACGTGAACGGCAACGACATCGTCTGGACCGGCGCGCTTGCGGAAACCACCGCGCAGAAAAGTGCCAAGGGCGTGTACCTGGGCCAGTGCAGCATGTGCCACGGCGAGAACCACGCCGGTTCGCCTCCGGCAATCCCCTCGCTCGTTGCCGTCGGCGACCGGCGCTCCTACCAGCGGATCGCCACCACCATCATGGAAGGCAAAGGCCGCATGCCCGGTTTTCCCAATCTCTCGCCGGAACAGATCGACGCGCTGATCGAATTCTTGACTACCGGAAAAGATACGGACCTCGCCTCCACTGCTCCGTCTCTTCCCGCGATGAAGTATCACCTCACTGGCTATCGGCGCTTTCTTGATCCAGATGGATATCCCGCCGTGCAGCCTCCTTGGGGTACGTTGAACGCCATCGATCTCAATACCGGCGAATATGTCTGGAAGATTCCGTTGGGCCAATATCCGGAATTGCTCGCAAAAGGAATAAAAGATACCGGTTCGCAGAATTATGGTGGTCCCATCGTCACCGCAGGTGGGTTACTCTTCATCTCGGCTACCAATTACGACAAAAAGATCCGCGCATTCGACAAATCCACCGGCGAATTACTTTGGGAATCCGTGCTCCCCTTCGCAGGCCATGCTACTCCCGCAACCTACTCCGTCGGCGGTCGCCAATACATCGTGATCGCCGCTGGCGGCGGCAGGGATTTCACAGGGAAATCAGGGGGCGTGTACGTAGCCTTCGCCCTGCCGGCCAACTCCCCAGCGAAATAACCCTAGCCACAGTGATGGGATTCCTCAATTTCTAAACGCTCACGGCATAACGGTGGTGCTGTAAGGTTTGTGTATGGGCAATCTTCGATCAAATATCAAATCCGCGTGTTACATTGCCAATAGACTAAATTACGGTCTGATGCTTACAAGAGGAGCTGGAAAGGTGTCTCTCTACCTTGCTCGCTCCAGGCGAACGTTCCCGCATAGCTGACCCCTCGGCGCTCTTCCGACAAATTCTGTCTGCGTTCTGGGGGCCTTCCTAATTTTCTTCTGCAATTTCCCGTACTTTACCGTACGGTACCGTACACTCCTTCTCCCATCCCCTTTCTCATCAACAGTTCCGCGTACCGAACGGAAACACGCCACTTATCACTCGCCACTTCCTCGTCGCCACTGCCTCGTCTCTTGGTCGCGCGTCACTCCGCTCTCCTCGTCCCTCTGCTACAATTTTCCTTCTGTAAACTACACAGGAGAATGCACTATTATGTCTACTAAGATCACCCGCGTTCACGCGCGCCAGGTCCTCGACTCGCGCGGCAATCCCACCGTCGAAGCCGAAGTCACGCTCGAGTCCGGCGCCTTCGGACGCGCCATCGTTCCCTCCGGCGCTTCCACCGGTGAGCACGAAGCTCTCGAACTGCGCGATGGCGATAAATCAAAGTATCTCGGCAAAGGCACACTCAAGGCCGTAGCCAACGCCAACTCCGAAATCGCCAAGGCCGTCATTGGTTCCGATGCCGGGGACCAGCGTGCCCTGGACCACAAGATGATTGCGCTCGATGGCACCCCCACCAAATCCCGTCTGGGTGCGAACGCGATTCTCGCTGTTTCTATGGCTGCGGCGCGCGCCGCTGCCATCGCCGCCAAGGAACCGCTGTACAAATATCTCGCGCGTTATTCCACGGACCACTCCGCGAATCTGCTGCCCGTCCCCATGATGAACATCCTCAACGGCGGCGCCCACGCCGACAGTTCCGTGGATTTCCAGGAATTTATGGCCATGCCGGTCGGCGCGCCCACATTTTCGGAGGCGCTTCGCTGGGGCGTGGAAGTCTTTCATTCGCTGAAATCAGCGCTGAAGAAGCACGGCTATTCCACCTCGGTCGGCGATGAAGGTGGCTTTGCACCAAGCTGCAAGTCCAACGAGGAAGCGATCCAGATTGTCCTCGAAGCCATTAGCGCCGCCGGCTACAAACCCGGCGAACAGGTCGCCATCGCGCTTGACCCCGCCGCCAGCGAATTCTTCGACAAGGCCAGCGGCAAATACATCTTCAAGAAATCCGACAAGTCCACCCATTCTTCCCTTGAAATGTCCGATTACTGGACCAAGTGGGTCAATAAATATCCCATCGTCTCCCTCGAAGACGGCATGGCTGAAGACGACTGGTCCGGCTGGAAAACCTTGACGCAAGCGCTGGGTTCCAAGAACGCCAAGAAGAAGATTCAGTTGGTCGGCGACGACATCTTCGTCACCAATACCGGGCGGCTTTCCCGCGGGATCAACGAAGGGATCTGCAATTCTATCCTGATTAAGCTCAATCAGATTGGCACCGTCATCGAAACTATCGATGCCATCGAACTGGCCCGCAAGGCCGGTTACAAATCGGTCATTTCCCATCGTTCCGGCGAATCCGAAGACACCTTTATTGCTGATCTCGCCGTGGCCACCGCCGCCGGCCAGATCAAAACCGGCTCTGCTTCGCGTACCGACCGCATCTCCAAGTACAACCAGCTCCTGCGCATCGAAGAAGAGTTGGGTTCCGCGGCCCGCTTCAACGGCCACGCCGCACTGCAGTAGCGTCCGCAAAATCTTCCTTTGGTGAGAACCTCACGCGCGACCGATTTCTCTTACCTGTAAACGCCCCATTACCTTCCTGAGCTTAGTTTCACTTCGATAGTAAAATGGTGGGTTCCATGGCCACTGCTGCTACTCATCGTGTGGACTGGCGCATGCTCCTCGGGCAGCGCGCCTTCCGTTTTTTCTTCACCGCGATGTTCGTTTCGCTCTTCGGTAGTGGCATGAACTTCATCGGCGTGAGCTGGTACATCATGTCCGCCACGCACTCCACCGTCGCGGTAAGTTGGCAAGTCATTGTGGTCACTCTGCCCGGTCTGGTTGTGCCGTTCCTCGGCGGCGTTCTTATCGACCGCTATGATCGCCGTTACCTGGGTGTGCTTCTCGATCTGGCCCGTGGGTTCGCCGTGCTGGCGATCTCCTACATTGCCTGGCGCCGCGATCTGCACCTGTGGCACCTTTACGTGATGACCTTCATCACCGGCACAGGTTCGGCGATGTATTGGGCCAACGTCAACGCGCTCGTCCAAGAAGTGATTCCGCCCAGCCAATTCACCGGTGCGAACGCCACGGTTCTCGTCGGCGTGCAAACCGGCATGCTTCTTGCCGGCGCTTTCGTCGGCTCTATCTACGACCACATCGGCATCGCCGGCATCCTGTTCATCGACGGTCTCACTTACTTCGTCTCTGCCTACTGCCTTTACTCGCTACGGAGCGGTTACGTCTCGCCGCTCGATCACCGGCAATATCCTCGTGAATTTTCGGAATCTGCCGAGGCGACCGCCCAGGCGCTCGAAAGCGGTGAGAATCCGGAAGTCGCCGAAGCCGGACTCTCTCTCGCGGTCTATACCGATATGAAGGAGGGTTGGGCCTATCTTCGCCGTCAGCCGGTGGTGCTGGCATTGGGAATCACCCACGCGATGCTGATGGCCAGCATCGTTAGTTCGAACGTCGTAGTGGTCGCGCTCGCCGACCAAATTCTCCATTCCGGCGCGCGCGGATTCGGTTTCATCGAAGCAGGCTGGGCCATCGGCGCTATCATCGGCGGCATTGTCACCAGCCAACTTCCCCAACGCTTGCGCCTGCCTCTTTACGTGTTAGCTGTAGCCGGAATGGCCCTCGGGCACGTAGCCGTGCCTTTCGTCGCTTTCTTGGTCGGAGCGGTCCTGTTGCAAACGTGCTTCGGTTTTTTCCGTGCGCTCGCCGGCATCGTGGCTCAGTCTTCACTCATGGCCATTGTCCCCAAGCAGTTCATGGGACGCACGCAATCCGCGTTCGCCATCTTCGCCACGGTTCTTCAGCTCGCGATGAGTTTTTCTCTCGGCTGGATTGCCCAACGCTTCACCATCGCTGTCGGCTTCTTCTTGCTGGCGGCCATGTACTTTGGCGCAACATTCACCGCCAGTCGCGCACGCAAACTCCTGCATGCCACTGCGCTCTAGGCGGCCCAACGCGGAAGCTGTTCTTACGTACTTATCGGTTCGGCTTTTCTTCCCAGCAGTTCTACCGCAGCTTGATTCAGCTTGTTGCGCAGCACGTATCGATCGTTCGCCCGGGTGATGTAGCGCACCGCTACTTCGATCCCTCCGATCACCGGTTTCATGCTGAGGGCTGGAGCGGCGGACAAGCTACTCAACTCCCGCGAAGTCGTAGAACTCTTCCATTCCTGCTCGGCTTGCTCCACCATTTCGCGGGTAGCCTCCACTACCTTCTTTTGGATGGCCTCTACCATAGGATAGGGATCTTGCCCGGCGGGTAGAACCACTTGTAACTCATCCCACAGCCACTGGCCGGTGGTTGAAAAATTGAAGTAATGACCCTCGATCGCAAAACTGTTGGTAAAGGTTACGCGCCGTCCGGTCGGATGTCCGCTGTCGGTCCAGTTTCCCGTTTCCAGCAACACTGTGTGAAACGGCCCGATCTCCACCACTTCTCCCGTCACTCCGTTAATTTCCACCCAATCGCCCAGTCGCATTCCATGTTTGCCCATCAGCACAAACCAGCCGATGAAGCCCACAATAAAATCCTTCAATGCTACCGTCAGGCCTGCGCCGGCCAGGCCGAGAAACGTTCCCAATTGCCCCGGCGGGCCAAAAAACACCAGCAAGATCAAAAACAGCGCCAGAATTTGCAGCGAAACACGCGCCACCGTGCGCAGCGATTCCAGCTGACGCCGGTCCATATGCAGTTGCCTGACCAGCGCATCCATCCACGAGCTGAAAAACAGTCCGATCAACGCAATGGCCAGGATGATCGCAATTCCCAGTAGCCCGCGGTGCACCACCGCCCGCTCATATGCCGCAACCAGATCAATCCACCGCCCGTATACGCCCACCAGATCTTTCTTGGTTTCAATGCGCTTGTCGTAAGCCGAGAGGATCCTTTGAAAGCGCGCCAACCGCTGAGTTCGATTCAACAGATCGGTGGCGGCATCCTGGCTCTGGGTTGCTGCCGAATCCTGCATCGCCATCCTCTCCGCATTGGCTTTCTTTGCGTGGTGTGCCAGCTCCGGTACCGCAGCCTTCTCTGCCTCCAGTTGTGCGTCCAATGCGTTGTGCTTGGCGGTCAGCTCGGCAATCGCCGTTTCTGTGTCCGTTTTCGCCTTCCACAACTCCATTTGTTTCGCATGAAGCTGTCGCCACTGCAGTATCCGGTGAATCAAGCCCACTGGCTCCGCGGGTTCCGGTCCCGTGGGAACTGCATTCGCGGTGTTATGCGTGGTTTCCTCATGCTCTTTCTTCAGCGCCTCGATGCGATCGGTTAGATCTCCGCCTGCGCGGATCAAATCTTCCTTGGCGTCCTCCACTTCGTCTTGATCGAGTTCCACATCTGCCTGCGCTTGCGCCAGATCCGCCTGCAGCGCTTCTTTCTTGCTCTCCACGGCTTTCGTCACCGCATCGGAGAGTTGCTTCACCCTCCCCTGATCCGTCTCGAGGAGTTTCTCGGCCTTCTGCAGCCGCGCTTCACATTCCTTCGCCTCCGCCGATAGGGCGGGCGGATGCAATCTGGCACGCCTCAACGCGTTGTCGAAGGCCTGATCCACATCAAAATCGGCCAGACGCAATGCCCCTTGGGCCAGCGTGCGTTCATCATGCGTGGTGGCGAGTTGCGCCAATTGCTGCGCGGTTGTCAGCGGACTCTGATCCACCAGTGGCTGCTCTGGTGCTGCGTTACGCTGCGTGGCATTCACCGCCATGGGTGCTGCGCCTGGGCGCGTGGCCCAGAATCCGTAAGCCACAATTCCAGCCATTAACACAATCACAACCGCTGCGATCTGTGGTCTGCGTTTCATGTCGGTTTACCGCTTCTCATCCTATCGTCTCACGGTTGGCTAAGATTGTTGCTCCCCGGGTTTCCATCCGCCTAACCTGTCTTGTAACGCCTTCGAGGATCACCATGGACAATGTTCGCATCCCGGTTTCTCTCTACTTGCTCCTCTTGATTGTTGGCCTGCAGGGGCGCGCAATTGGCAACCGAAACAGGCATTCTTTCTGGTTATGTTGGTCGCTGGTTTCGCTTCCGCCATTCCGGCATTCATCGTGCCCCGCCGACTGGCTTCCATGCCCGCTGACAGAATGAATCTGCCCAACAAGAGTTACTGGCTGGCTCCGCAGCGGCGTCAAAGACCTGGCAATTTCTCCAGGCGCAAATGGCGTGGTTCGGTTGTGCGCTGCTTTTCGTTCTGCTCTGTACCGCTAGCAACGCCATCAACGCGAACCTTCCCAGCGTTGGCCACTATGATTCGCAAGCGATGTGGTCTGTGATCGTCGGCTCCGTGTTGTTTTGTGCTTTATGGCTGGTGCACTTGGTTCGCCATTTCTACCATGGGCCAGAGTCTCTCATTTCATCGCAGCCAAATGCACAGTCATGAGCGTGAACCGTTGACGCCGGACGTTCCGAGGATTACCGTAAGAAGTAGCTCGCTTGGTTCCGTTCCGAATTTCAGCTCCACCATTGGACCGGTGCTGCGCCTCTCCGCCACGGCCGATTTCCCCTTCTCCGTGACCACCCGGTCTTAACGTGATGGCGAGAGCATCATTGCGCAGCAAGGGATTGCGATTTTTGTTTCCGGGGTTCCAGGGCACAAGCGCATGAAAAAATATCTGATTGTCATTGAGGAAACCGGCTCCGGCTATCTCGCATATTCACCCGATATGCCCGGCTGCGTCTGTAGTGGTCTCACTCGCAACGAAGCGGAAACGAATCTGCGGCGATCCCTCGTTTCTCATCTCGAGAACCTGCGTGAATGCGGCGAACTCCTCCCCACGCCTCATTCCTATTCTTCCTACGTCGAATTACCCTGAGCTTTATGCCGCCAGACCCTGATCTCAATGGGAAGGAATGGTTTCGCCGTCGTGGTGATGGCCGGTCTTGATCAGGAACATGCACGGGATCATCCACAAACACACCGCGCCCAAAATCCAGAACACATCGATAAATGCCAGCATCGCCGCTTGTCTCTGGAGTTCTCCATACAAAATGGCGCTGGCTCGCTGAGCAGCGCCGACCGCATCCGCACCCTTTGTCTGAAGGACGGCGGTCAGACCGTGCATCGCCGCCTGATACTGTGGATTCAATGGCGTCATGTGACTCACAAGATCACTTTGATGTTTCTGCATCAGCCGCGCCTGGATGGTCGTGACCATCGAAATTCCCACGCTTCCGCCGATGTTCCGCGCCAAATTGATCAGCCCCGTGGCGCTGTTCATCCGTTCCTTGGGCACAAACGAAAATGCCACTACGTTGATGGGAACAAATAAAAATCCCAACCCTCCGCGCGAAATCATCCACACATAAACGAAGGTCCAGAACCCCGTCGTCAGGTTGATATAAGCAAGCTGGAACATTCCCGCGGACAACACTGTCAGCCCAAATATCACCAGCCAACGCGCTTGATAGCGCGCCAACAGCCATCCCACCACAGGCAACGACACCAGCGTCACGATCGCTCCGGGCGAAAGCACCAGCCCGCTCAGTTGCGCCGTGTACCCCACCAGCGTCTGCAGCAGCACCGGCAGCAGTACCGTGCTGCCATACAGCACCACGCCCAACAAGAACATCAGGAACGTGGCCGTCGCGTAATTGCGATCCTTGAATAAATGCAGCTCGATCACCGGATCCTTTTGCCGTAATTCCCAAAAAATGGCCCCAAGCAAGCCCACCGCGCAGGCCACCGTGCACCACACGATGAAGTGAGAAGCGAACCAATCGTCGCGCTGCCCCTTATCCAGAACCACTTGCAGAAAACCCAATCCCACACTCAGCAACCCCAGCCCGATGTAATCGATACGCACTCGCTGCCCGTGTTCACTGCGTGCCACATGCGATGGGTCATGGATCAGTGCGGAAGTCATGAAGATCGACAGCAGCCCCACCGGAATATTGATGAAGAAAATCCAGCGCCACGAATAATTGTCGGTCAGCCAGCCGCCCAGTGTCGGACCGACGATCGGCGCCACCACCACTCCCATCCCGTACACCGCCATGGCCATGCCTTGCTTCGCCCGCGGAAAGCTTTCCACCAGGATGGCCTGCGACACCGGCTGCAGCCCTCCGCCTCCGGCGCCTTGCAGCACGCGAAAGAGGACCAGCAAGGGCAGGCTGGTTGCTACTCCGCACAGAAAAGAACTCGCGATAAAAATCACCACGCACGCCACGTAAAAGTTTTTGCGTCCGAACAGCTTGGAGAACCATCCCGTCAGCGGCAGCACGATCGCATTCGAAACCAGATACGATGTCAGCACCCAGGTGCTTTCATCCACTCCGGCCGAGAGGCTACCCGCGATGTGCGGCAAGGCCACGTTGGCGATGCTGGTGTCCAGCACCTCCATAAAAGTTGCCAACATTACCGTGAAAGCAATCAGCCAGGGGTTTACCCCCGGGCGCGTAAAGTCCTGGCTGGCGAGGGTTTCGGTGTGGGCCAGCGTGCTCATGGTTCAGGAGCGCAGTGACCGCAGACGGCGGGAGCGGATCGGGTCCCATCACGAAGAGGTTATGTCGTCGGACTGGTCACGCCATCAGCATAGTGCGGGCTGGCATAGCCCACAGTGTCATTCGTCACACCGGCGGAGCGGGTGTTGAACCCCTTGCACAAATCGAGATAAAACGTAGGATCGTTACTTCGGTGGGAACAGCTTCATAAATTCCGGATCGTCATGCACCAGTCGCAAGTCCGGATCCTGCCGCGGCCAGTCGGCATTCGAATAACCCGACGCCAGCGAGCGCCGCAATAATTCCAGCGTCTCTTTTCTCTTCCCCAGCACCGCATACGTGCACGCCGCGTTATACAGCACATTGGAATCGTGCGGACGCAGTGCTACCGCCATCTCTAAATGCCTGACTGCGTCATCCGCGCGCCCCATGTTGGCGCAATCAGCGGCCAGCAGACTACGGGCTCTCACGTCCTCCGGCACCAGTTCCAGTTGGCGGTCCAGTGTGCGCATCTCCATTTCACGATAACGCTTCAGCTCATCGGAACGGCCCAGCCGCTCCAGTGCGTTCACGAACGGGATGAAAACGTTGTAGTCATCGCCGTTCGCCTCGATGGCCTTCTCGGTGATCTCGGCCGCTTCCTGAAATCGGCCAGAAGCAAAGTACGCCCGGCCCAACACGTTATAAGCTCCTTCGCAATCCGGCTTCAGCTCGATAGCGCGCCGGGCAAACTCGATGGCTTCATCGTGTTTGTGTTGCGAATAAGAGATGCGCGCACGCGCTACCAGTGCTTCTGCAAGGTTCGCATCGAGTTGCAACGCGCGATTGCAGGCCGCATCGCCACGCTCCACCCATTTCGCGTCGTGCTCCCGCAACTCGTAAATAAATCCGCAAATGTAAGCGATGCCCGCGTGCGCCAATGCGAAACTCGGATCCAGCTTGATGGCCTGCTCGTACATTTGCAGCGCGAACTCCAGGCTTTCCCGCCGCGCATAGCTGCGTCCCCGCAGGTAATAATCGTAAGCCACGGAGTTCTCCGTTGGCTTTGCTGCGATCTTTTCCTCTTCTTGTGGCGACAAATTGATGCGGAACGCCTGCGCGATACTCCTCGCGATTTCGTCCTGCACTTCGAATACGTCATCCATTTCCCGGTCGAAGCGCTGTGCCCACAGCGCATGACCCGTGCGGGTCTCCACCAACTGCGCGGTGATACGCAGACGGTTCCCGGAACGCCGCAGGCTTCCTCCCAACACATAGGATGCATTCAGTTCGCGCCCAACCTGGGGCGCTGTGACCGGCTTATCGCGGTACGGTAGCAGCGCAGGCCGCGGAAACACCTTCAGATTCTTGATATTCGCAAGCTCCGTAATGATGTCTTCGGTCATTCCGTCACGCAGATATTCGTCCTCTTTTGCGCTGCTCAGATTTTCAAAATACAGTACCGCCACGGAATTTTGTGCCGGTTCTGTCGCCGGAGTGGACGGCGCAGCGTACGAGGTGATTCGACCGGAAACGCTGCGTTTCCCCGAATCGAGATCCCGTTTCAGTCGCTTCAAGTCAGCGCGAACTTCCCCCGCCGATTGGTACCGCAAGTCGCGATCCTTCTCCAATGCTTTGAAAATGATGGCGTCCAGCGACTCAGGAATCTCCAGGTTCAACGACGTCGAAGGCACCGGATTGCTATTGAAAATGGCATCGAAGATCACTGCCGAGGTCTGCCCGCGGAATGGCTGCATTCCTGTCGCCATCTCGTACAGCACGGATCCAAAAGAGAACAGGTCCGAGCGCGCATCCAGAGTGTCTCCGCGAGCTTGCTCGGGAGACATATAGGCAATCGTGCCCATAGACGTTCCAGCATTGGTCAGCGTATCGTCGTGGTGAACCGTTCTGCTTTTGCTGGTGGAATCGGATGGTTCGGTTTCGCTGGACGCGATGAGTACCGGCGAGAGCTTCGCCAGTCCAAAATCTAAAACCTTGGCGTGCCCGGCGCGTGTGACAAAAATATTTGCGGGTTTTATGTCTCGATGAACGATGCCCCGCGCGTGTGCGTGCTCCAGCCCCTCCGCGACCTGTGCGGCAATATCCAGCAATCGATCCGTTCGCAGGGCCTTGCCGGAGAGGAGATGCTTGAGCGTCTCGCCTTCCAGGAACTCCATCACAATGAACGGGTGCCCGTCGGCGGTTTGGCTGATCTCATGAACGGTACAGATGCTTGCGTGGTTCAGTGCGGCCGCCGCCCGGGCCTCGCGCAGAAAACGCTCCAGCGAAAGATTGTCGCGCAACGCTTGCGCCGATAGAAACTTCAGCGCCACGCACCGGTCCAACACCGTATCCCGCGCGGAGTACACCACACCCATCCCTCCGCCGCCCAGCTTCTGGAGGACCTGATAATGAGAAATCGTCTGACCGATCATGACTTCCGAGCGCCCGAACCAAGGGCCCCACGAGGATATTGGGAATGACCGACCCTGTCAAAGATTCTTGCGTCCCCCAAGCGCACCCGGCCTGCGGGAGACGGCCGTCCCGGACCACGCTCTATTGATCGGAAAATACTTCAATCAGTTATATTTTGACTTATGGCGAAAATAAGGCGAAGCTTGCATGGATCACTATGCACCCGTACAAGAACTCTGCAGACCGTTTCTCCACGCTCCTCAAACAGTTCTGGGGGTACGACACCTTTCGCCCTCGCCAAGAGGAGATTGTGCGCGGCTTGGCCAATGGCCGCGACATCTGCGTGGTCATGCCAACCGGTGGGGGCAAGTCTCTTTGTTACCAACTGCCAGCCGTGCTGCATGAGCAGCGAACTGCCGTGGTGATTTCGCCGTTGATCGCGCTCATGCAGGACCAAGTCGCGCAATTGTGGCAAATGGGCATCCCCGCGGTGTTTCTGAATAGTGCGTTGGCTGCCGCCGATCGCCAGGAGGTAAAGAAGAAGGCCCAGTCAGGAGAGTATCGCCTCATTTACATTTCTCCGGAGCGCGTGCTCATGGATGGCACCGCGGAGTGGCTGAAAAAAGTTCCCGTCTCTTTCTTCGCCATCGACGAAGCGCATTGCATCTCCGAATGGGGTCACGATTTCCGTCCCGAATATCGCCAGCTCAGCAAATTGCGCTCCATGTTTCCAGAACAGCCCATTGCCGCCTTTACCGCGAGCGCCACCCAGCAAGTGCGTCATGACATTGTCGAGCAGCTGCGCCTGAAGAATCCGTTGAAGTCCGTTTCCAGCTTTCGTCGCGATAATCTTCGCTATTTCATCCAGGAATGCCAAGGCGCTATGCAGGAGGATTTTCTGCTTCAGGCCGTCAGCCGCGTCAAGGCTGGCAATGTCATTGTCTACTCTCCAACCGTGGCTCGGGTAGGAGACACGATTGATCTTCTTAGCGAAAACGGCATCGCCGCTGTCGGCTATCACGGCCAAATGGATGCTGCCACTCGTCGTGCCAACCAGGAAAAATGGATGACCGAAGAGGCTCCCGTGCTCGTCGGCACCATCGCCTTCGGCTTGGGAATCAACAAACCGAACGTGCGTGCGGTGGTGCGCCTGGGATTGCCGGACAGCATCGAGCAGCTCTACCAGGAAACCGGACGTGCCGGCCGCGATGGCGTCCCTGCGGATTGCTATTTGCTCTGGGAAAAGAGAGACAACGGGCTGCGCTCCCATTTCATTCGCCAGATCGGAGACCCAGCGGAGCGCGAACGGGCCTGGCGGCGTTACCACCGGATGCAAGCTTTCGTAAACGCCACAGAATGCCGCCAGAAGCACATCTGCGAATATTTTGGCGAAATCGTGAAATGGGCAAAATGCGGCGTGTGCGATGTTTGCTCGGGTGTGCCCCAATGGATGGCACGCGACGCCCATGCCCTGGCCAAACCGTCTCAATTGAAGCGCAGTGCAAACCGCGCCATCGAACAAATCGAATTCCAGCGCCGCTCCACAACTCCCGTGGACGAAGGACTACGCGATCTTCTTCGGGAGTGGAGACGTAAGACCGCACGCGAAAAGATGATCGCCGCTTTCATTGTTCTGCACGACACGGTGCTCGACGAACTCTGCCAAAACAAGCCAAAGACTACTCAGGAACTCCGCCGGATCTCTGGTATCGGCGAGAAAAAATGCGAAATGTATGGGGACGAGATTCTCGCGCTGTTTCGTCGCTTCGAAAATGGAGAACGCGCCTCTAAGGAATGGCGCGCCAAGGCATCGAATCCTTCGCGCGAAACCCTCGAATTGCTACAACAGGGCCGCACCTTCGAGCAGATCGCGCAAATCCGGGGTAGAAAAGTCAGCTCGGTGATTACCTTGGTCGCTAACCTCATCGAGAAGGGCGAAATCGAATTCCAAGCTGCCTGGATTCCTTCGGAGCAATACCAGCAGATTCGGGAAACCTGCCAGCGCCTGGGTACCGCCTGGATGAAGCCCATTAAGGACGCACTGCCGCCCGAACGAACCTACGATGAAATCCGCCTGGTCCTCGCGCAAGTCCGCAACGAACAGAAATCGCCACCCACCGTGTCCTAGGACACCCTACCCCTCGAATGAAAACACACCTGCTAATTCTTGCGGGCCTCTTCGTCCTTCCAGCTATCATCGTGATGTGCGCGCACTCTTAGAGCTCCTGAGTCTCACGGTGCATCTGCCAACGCCCGCAGGCTGGGTCAAACCGGTCAACGAAGTTTCCCTGCAAATCGCTCCCGGCGAGTCGCTGGGCCTTGTCGGCGAGTCGGGCAGTGGCAAAACAATGCTCTCGCTGGCATTGATGGGACTGCTTCCCACCGGCGCTCGCGTCAGCGGCGAAGCGCGTCTAACGTCCACAAACGATAAATCCATATCCTTAACGTCTTTGACCCAGGAACAGTGGCGCTGGGTTCGCGGTTCTGAAATCGCCATGATTTTTCAGGAGCCCATGACCTCCCTGAACCCAGTGATGCGTATTGGCGCGCAGATCGAGGAAGCGATCGTGGCCCACGAGCCAAATCTAGGGCAAGAAATTCTTCACCGCCGCCTGCTGGTCGCCATGGAACGCGCTGCCATTCCCGAACCCCAGGTCCGCGCACAACAGTTTCCCCATCAACTTTCCGGGGGACTTCGTCAGCGTGCCATGATCGCCATGGCGTTGGCGGCGCGGCCGAAACTTCTCATCGCCGATGAACCGACCACCGCGCTCGACGTCACCGTCCAGCAGCAAATCCTGCTTCTGCTCGACACTTTACGGCGCGATTTGCAGCTTTCCCTGCTTTTTATCACTCACGACCTCGGTGTTGTTGCCAAGGTCGCCGATCAAATCGCGGTACTGTATGCCGGCCGAATTGTCGAAGCCGGACCAGTCGAAAAGGTGCTCACCGCGCCACAACATCCTTACACCCAAGGACTCCTGGCGGCATCGCCCACGCTCGATCGGAAAAAACTCACGCCGATTCCGGGAACGGTCCCGCAATTGACGAAATTGCCTCCCGGCTGCGCGTTCGCGCCTCGTTGCTCATTCCGCCGCGAGGAATGCGATCAAGCCGTGCCTGAATTCCGGCTTCCCGAGCCGGACCACGGCGCGCGGTGCGTGCTGCTATGAGCTACCTCCTGGAAGTGCGCCATCTGAAGAAGAGCTTTGTGCGCGGTGGGGGTGTGTTTGGCAACGACGGCCTAGCCGAGCGCTTCGTAGCCGTCGACGATGTTAGCTTCGAGGTCGCTCCCGGAGAAACCTTCGCCATCGTGGGCGAAAGTGGCTGCGGCAAGACCACCCTGGCGCGCATGATTCTTCGCCTCATCGAGCCGGATCACGGCGCCATCTGGTTCGAAGGGCGCGACCTGCGCAGCTTGACCGGCGAAACTTTGCGCGCGCGACGCCGCCGGATGCAAATGATTTTCCAGGATCCCTTCGCTTCTCTTAACCCGCGCATGCACGTTGCAGAAATTGTTGCTGAGCCACTGGCCATTCACGAGCCACAGCGTTCTTCCGCAGAACGCACGGCCCTTGCCGCGGAAATGTTGCAACGCGTGGGGCTCGACGCCACCGCTCTGAAACGCTATCCCCACGAATTTTCCGGTGGCCAGCGCCAACGCATCGGCGTCGCGCGCGCCCTGATACTTCATCCCAAGTTGGTCGTCGCTGACGAACCTGTTTCCGCTCTCGATGTTTCCGTAGGCGCTCAGGTTTTGCTATTGCTTCAGGAGCTCCAAAAGGAGTTTCATCTCACGTATCTTTTTATTTCGCATAGTCTGCCGGTGGTCGCGCAACTGGCCAGCCACATCGCCGTGATGCGCTCTGGCCAACTCGTCGAATATGGCCCCGCCAGCCTGATTTTGCATCGCCCCGCTCACGCGTACACCCGCGAACTCCTCGCCGCCGTCCCGGAGATACCCCGCCCGGGCCAAGTGTGATATTTTCACGCTAGCTACTGCGTACTAAGCACCAGAAGCAGGTCCCCGCAATCCTGTGGTGAAGGAGTCCTCCAATGGCAAGCGAACCTCTACCCACTCCCGCGTCCGCGGTTGAGCCTCGAGCAAACATTTCCCCGATGGGCAGAATTTTCGGGGTGCTGTTTTCCCCGAAATCCACTTTTGAGGATATCGCGCGAAAGCCAAGCTGGCTTTTACCGGTGATAATTTCCACGATTTTGGGAATCATCGCCACCGTCGCGTTGAATCAGCGCATGAACTGGCGCCAATATCTATCCGAACAGTTCGAAAAGAATCCTCAGACCGCGCAGCTCGCTCCGGACCAGAAGGAGAAGCAACTGGACATCTCCGTCAAAGTGACCACCTACATTGTTTATGCCGCGGGGATTCTCGGGTCCGTTCTGTTTGCGGTGATCGTCGCGGGTGTCATGATGTTGGCGTATAACCTGTTGGCAGGCGCGCATGCCACTTATTTGCAATCGCTGGCAATCGCCGCGCATACCCTGGTCGTCGGACTCGTGAGTACGCCCATCTTCTTACTAGTTATATTCCTGCGCGATAGAGGTTCTATCGATCCCAATAATCCGGTGGCCACGAACTTCGCTGCGTTTCTGCCGGAAGACGCCGCGAAATGGCTGATGACCCTGTGCAGGTCGATCGATATTTTTTCCATTTGGCAGTTAATCCTGATTGCCATTGGGTTCGCGGCCGTCAATCCGAAAAAACTGAAGGGCGCCAAGTCTTACGTCATTGTGTTTTCCGTTTGGGGCGCATTTGTCCTGGCCAAGACGCTCTGGGCGTTCATTTTCTCCTGATACACTGAGGGAGTGAGTTTTTCCTTTGACGTTTTGCAAACCGATCCCACCGGTGCGCGCCGGGGCACGCTGACCACGCCACATGGCACAATCGAAACGCCGGTATTCATGCCGGTCGGCACCGCTGCCACGGTAAAAGGTCTTACCCAAGACGCCCTCGAAGAACTCGGCACCGGCATTATCCTCGCCAACACCTATCACCTTTATTTGCGGCCCGGCCACGAGCTGATTCGCAAACTGGGTGGACTCCACAAGTTCATGTCCTGGCGCCACGCCATCCTGACCGATTCCGGCGGCTACCAGGTCTTCAGTCTCTCAGAGTTGCGCAAGATCACCGACGACGGAGTGCGCTTTCGCTCGCATCTCGATGGCTCCGAGCATCTGCTCACTGCCGAGAAAGCCGTGGAGATTCAACTGGCCCTCGGTTCCGATATCGCCATGGTGCTGGACGAGTGCATTGAGACGCCGGCGCCACGCCAAGTCGCAGAAGCCTCATTGGAACGTACGACGCATTGGGCGCGTCGCGCTCGCGCGTATTTTCTGGAGTGCGCCCGCGCGGGAAATCCCCCGCAATGGCAATACGGCATTGTGCAGGGCGCCACGTTCCCGGATCTCCGGCGCGAAAGTGCCCTCCAACTTCTTGAACTGGATTTCCCTGGGTACGCGGTCGGAGGCCTAGCGGTCGGCGAACCGCACAATGTCACTTGCGAAATGACTGCCGAAGTGACCGCTCTGTTGCCCAGAGATCGCCCGCGCTATCTCATGGGCGTCGGCCGGCCGGAGCAGTTGGCCGATTACGTGGCGCGCGGCATCGACATGATGGATTGTGTGCTGCCCACCCGTGCGGCGCGCCACGCCTGTCTTTACACTAGCGAAGGCCGGGTACTGATTAAAAATAAGCGATATATAGAGGACCAGCGGCCCATCGATCCCAATTGCGCTTGTAGCGTTTGCCGGCGCTATTCCCGCGCGTATCTTCGGCATCTCTTCGCTGCAGGCGAAATCACCGCCGCGATCCTGGCCACCCACCACAATGTGCGGTTTTACCTTGACATCATGCGTCAAATTCGAGAGGCTATCACTTTTGGACATCTAGCGAATTTCGCTTTAGAGCTGCGCGCTCGCTATGCGGCGGGACCAGCCTGAAGTAAAACGCCGGGCACGCGAGCAAGTGTGCCACTCCGTGGCAACCCGCGATAGTTCGACTCTCATGATGAGAATCGGGCGGGCAGGTCAAGCGGGAATTTTCCCGCTAGCGGATGGTATTTTCCCTCACCAGCGGCTTGGGCGCTTTTGGCCTAAGATTAGGATGTAGGGTGGTTCTGAAAGGGTACGGTAGGAATCAAGGAATGAATTCGGCAGTATTTTTGATCTTGCAGGCAGGCGGAATTGGCGGGCTCGGCGGGTTTCTGCTACCCCTAATGCTGATGTTCGGCATCATGTATTTTCTGGTGATCATGCCGCAGCAGCGGCAGCGCAAAAAAATGCAGGAGATGCTCAGCGCGGTCAAAAACGGCGACAAGGTCGTCACCACCTCAGGCATCTACGGCACCATTAACGGTATTGACGGTGACACCTTCATTCTTAAGGTCGCCGATAACGTCAAAATTCGCATCGCGCGAGCGGCAATTGCCCAGGTGGAGGCACCCGAAGATGCCAAGTAACCCTGCCTCGGCTTGTCCGCGGCGCCTAATCTTCTAACCATGAATCCCAATCTGAAGTGGAAAGTCATTTTTATCCTGGTCGTTGTTGTTCTCTGTTTGTATTTTATTTTGGGCATGCCCAGCTTCCCCACCTCGTTTGCTCAGGTGAAGGACAACTTTGCGCACCAGATCAAGCTGGGTCTGGACCTGCAAGGCGGTACCCAGCTCATCCTCCAGGTTCAGGTTCAGGAAGCGGTAGCACAGGAAACTGATCAGACCGTCGATCGCCTGACCACCACCCTGCGCCAGAAAAATATTCATTACGACGAAGTCCGTCGTATGGATGACGAGCACATCGTCGTTCGCGGCGTTCCTTCCGACCAGTTCTCCACCCTCCGCGATCTGCTGCATGACCAGTTCGAAACCAACTGGACTGTGGGAACCGCTCCGGGCGAGTCCAACGCCACCTTGCTCAGTATGCGTCCGACCGTGAAGGCCGCGATCCAGGAAAACACCATGTCCCAGACGCTCGAAACCATCGAGCGCCGCATCAACGCCCTCGGCCTTACCGAGCCTACCATTCAGCCTCACGGCCGCGTCGGCCAGGACAACGAAATCCTCGTGCAACTTCCTGGGGAAGGTGATCCCGCCGCTGCCAAGCGTGTCATTCAGGCTGGGGGACAACTCGAACTGAAACTCGTCGCCGATCCGCAGACGTATCCCTCCGAGGCCGCGGCCTTGGCTGCCAAAGGCGGCGTCCTGCCCCCGGGGACCGAACTCGTTCAGGGCAGTAGTGAAGGGCGCACTCCTCAGAATTCGGCAGAGAACTGGTACTTGTTGGAACGTACCCCGGCGATCACCGGACGCGATCTGCGCGGAGCCACAGAAAGCCGCAATACCGAGATGCCTGGCCAGTGGCAAATCAATTTCACGCTATCCAGTGACGCCGGCCGCCGTTTCGGCCGCTTCACGGAACAGAACGTCGGCCGCCAAATGGCCATCGTTCTCGAAAAGAAGGTCTATTCCGCCCCAACCATCCAAAGCAGGATCGAAGACACCGGGCGAATCGACGGCAATTTCAGCCAGGAGAGCGCCCACGAACTCGCGCAAATTCTGCGGGCGGGCGCGCTGCCGGCTTCCATCAGATACCTTCAAGAGGCTACCGTTGGACCTTCTCTCGGAGCCGATTCCATCCGGCACGGTGTGCAAGCCTCCGTCATTAGCTTGTTGGTTGTCATGATTTTCATGGTGTTTTACTACCGCTTGTCTGGTGTGAACGCGGTATTGGCCTTGATACTTAACCTCATCATTCTACTGGCGGCGCTTGCCACTTTTGGTGCCGTGCTCACGTTGCCCGGTATAGCCGGCGTTATCCTAACGATTGGTATGGGCGTTGACTCCAACGTACTGGTCTTCGAGCGTATCCGTGAAGAAATCCGCAACGGGAAATCCGCATCCGCCGCTGTGGATGCTGGCTTCAACAAGGCCTTTCTGACCATCATCGACACCCACGTGACTACCGTGGTTTCCGCGGTGTTCCTTTTCATCTTCGGCACTGGTCCCATTCGTGGTTTTGCGATCACACTAACCGTCGGTTTGATCGCCAATGTCTTTACTGCCATCTATGTGTCCAAAACGATTTTCCAGTATCACCTGACGAAGATGGATCGGCAGGCGGAACTCAGCATTTAATTGGGTCTAGGGTTTTAGTACCGGTTCCCCTGTATAACTAAGGTTCAGCCGGGAACAAAGCGAAACACCCTGGAGTCTAAAGAAGGGAAGCGCAAAACGGAATGATTGAGCTTTTTAAACAGCCCAATATCGACTGGATGGGCAAGGCCAAGTATTTCTTCGCTTTAAGCGGCTTACTCCTGATTATCGGCTGGTCCGCAATTCTCCTCAAGGGCGGCATCAAGTACGGCATCGACTTCAAGGGTGGCACCAACGTCGACGTGATCTTCGCGCAAGCTCCCAATATTGACAAGCTCCGCGCTGGCCTCCAAGCAAAAGGTCTGAACAATAGCGAGATTCAAAGCATCAGCTCGGGCGCCCTCTCCACTTCGCATTCTAATGAGGTCCTCATCTTTGTTGAGCAGAAGGGGCAGAGCGATCAGGCTCTCGACGAGAGCAAGGCCAAGGTCATCAGCGCTCTCCAAGCGATGTACGGCGTCACCAGCTCCTCCAAACCCGATTTCAACTCCGTTAACGTTCCCGCCCTGGCAAACTCCCTTGCGCAGCAGGATCCCCTCGGCCTTGCGGTCAACGCCGGAGACAAATACCAGGTGTTGGCGAAAAGTCTCCTCGCTTATCGCGACACGCAGAAGAACGGCGTATTGACCAGCTTCTCCGACCTCGCCAATGTGCCGGGAGCGACCCCTGCGGTGATTTCCGCCATTCAGGATCATTACTCTCTGGCGCCCTTCGCCCTTCGCCAAGCCGAAATCGTTGGCCCCAAGGTCGGCGCGGAACTTCGCAGCCAGGCTATTCGCGTTACCCTCTATGCTTTGGCGGGTATGCTGGTATATATTGCCTTCCGGTTCTACGGTGGACAAATTGGTGGTGCAACTGGTTGGACGGCCAGAGGCCCTTTGGGTTTCGTCCTCCGGTTCGTGGATCGCATCATTTTCGGTGTCGCTGCGGTCCTCGCAGTGTTTCACGACGTCCTGATTACCCTGGGTCTTTTCAAGATTTTTGGTTTTGAGATTTCTTTGACCGTCATTGCGGCGTTGCTGACTTTGGTGGGCTATTCCATGAACGACACCATCGTGATCTTCGACCGCATCCGGGAAAACAATCGCTTGCTCAGAAAGGAACCGTTCGCCGAGGTTGTCAACAAGAGCATCAATCAGACACTCTCACGGACCATTCTTACGAGCGGTTTGACTTTTCTCACCGTGCTCGTGCTGTTCCTGATGGGTGGCCAGGTTCTTCGCGCTTTTGCTTTTGCCCTGGTGGTGGGGATTGTGGTAGGAACGTACTCCAGTTTTGGGATCGCCGCACCGCTGGTCGTCGCTTGGAATCGCTGGCGAGGGCACAACGTTGCGGCAGGCACCGGAACCGCAGCCGGCAATAAAACCCGTGGGAGCGAAGGCGGCGCACCGCGCCTCGCGCCAGCGGGTAGGAGGTAGTGGTCACACATGTTCGAAGAAATGGTTGTTTCTAATGCGAAAAACAAGAAGACGAACAAACCCTGGACAGTCATCGTCTCGATGTTATTCCAGGTCGCCTTTCTTGCCATTCTCATTCTTATTCCTCTGATTTACACCGAAGCGCTGCCGAGGACTTTAATGTCCTCGATCCTGTTGGCGCCACCTCCGCCTCCACCTCCACCCCCGCCGCCGGCTCCTGCGCAAGTGGTGCATATCAAGCCGCAAGCGCATTTGATGGACGCCGGCAAACTTGTCGCCCCCAAGGTCATCCCTAAGGACGTCAAGATTATTAAGGAAGAAGAGCAGCCTCCTGATATGGGCGCGGGTATCGCGGGCGGCGTTCCCGGTGGAGTCGCTGGTGGTTCCATGGGCGGCGTTATCGGTGGCGTCATTGGCGGCGCGGGCTCCGCGGCTCCGCCTCCTCCCCCCAAGCCTAACGTGTCGCGCATCCGCGTGGGCGGCGCCGTGCAGAACGCCAAGTTGGTCAATCGTGTTCAGCCCATCTATCCTCCGCTTGCGCGCCAGACGCGCATCAGCGGAACGGTCAAGTTGCACGCCATCATCGGTAAAAGCGGAGCCGTCGAACAATTGCAAGTCGTCTCCGGCCACCCGTTGTTGGTGCAAGCGGCGCTCGATGCCGTAAAGCAGTGGCGTTACCAGCCCACTTTGCTGAACGGCGAACCTGTCGACGTCGACACCGAAATTGATGTGATCTTTTCTCTCGCTCAGTAGTGCACGGGGCGGTGCGGGAGGCGTGGGAGCCCGCCGCCGTTCTGAGTATGCGGTTAATTTACAATCTTGTTGGTTCCTGCCCGCGGGGGCCACTAGGAAATAAGGAGCAAACGAATGTTAGCAACTCTGTTTGTCTATGCGGCTTGGCTTCAGGAAGCCGCCACGACCTCATGGGACCTCCGTTCCATGTGGGGCAACATGGGTCTTCTCGCGAAGATCGTCGTGGTCATTCTGTTCATTCTGTCGGTGTACTCGTTCGGCGTCATGATCGACCGCTTCTTGATGTACAACAACGCGCGCAAACAGTCGCGTCTGTTCGTGCAGCAGGTTGCCGGCGCGCTCAAGGATGGCAAGCTCGATGAAGCCATCGCCATCGCCGAGCGCAACAAGAAGAGCCATATCGCCAAGGTGGTGGCCACTGGCTTGTCGGAATTCCAATCCGCCTCGCAGCAGGTGTCGGACGCCGAAGTTATCGAAGCCGCCAAGCGCGGTCTCGAGCGCTCCGTCGCCATCGTTCACGCGGAAATGAAGCGCGGTCTTTCCGCCCTTGCGACCATCGGTTCCACCGCTCCCTTCGTCGGACTGTTCGGCACCGTGGTCGGCATCTTGAACGCGTTTAAGGGCATCGAATCGCAGAAGGCCACGGGTCTGTCCGCGGTTGCCGGCGGTATCGCAGAAGCCCTGGTTACCACCGCGTTCGGTTTGCTCGTCGCGGTTCCTGCGGTGTGGGCCTACAACTACTTTACCAATCGCGTCGAAGCCTTTGACGTCGAGATGGATAACTCTTCCATGGAGTTGATCAACTACTTCATCCTGCGCCGCGGCGCCAAGAAGTAACCGGGGAAAGAGGTAAACCATGGCCTACAAACCACAGGCCGGAGCTCAGATGGCGGCGCCAAACGTCATTCCGATGGCGGATATCATGCTCGTGTTGCTGATCATCTTCATGGTGGTCACGCCCATGTTGCAGAAGACCCATCAGGTGGACCTGGCCTCCGTCAGTGACCCCCGCGACATGAAAGATGCGGACAAGGATGACGCTATCGTGGTCGCGGTGACTCGCGACGGCAGCATCTATCTGGGCAACACCAAAACCAAAAAAGAAGAAATCACCGGTCAGATCAAGGATCAGATTGCCAATAAGCTGGACAAAACCGTCTACGTCAAAAGCGATGCGCGCGCCAAGTATGGCGACGTGGTCGCGATCGTCGACGAGATCCGTGCCGCGGGCGTCGACTCTCTTGGTCTTCTGACCGAAAAAACCAAAGCCCTCGGCGGCCCTTCCACACCCGCAGCTTCGAAACCTGCCGGGACCAGCTGAGGCGTTCGTTTCGTTTAGTTTTGCCGTTGTCGTCGTTCGTTTGCTGAGTTGATGGATCCGCGCCGGTTCCCACCCGGCGCGGCCAGCTCCTCCGAAACCAGACGCCGCGGACCAATAGGAGATTCGCAATGGGCATGGATGTTGGAACTAGCTCAGGGGCAATGGCCACGCCGAATATCGTTCCTTTGATCGATATTCTGCTGGTGCTCATTATTATTTTCATGGTCATCACTCCGCTGACTCCCAAGGGCCTCGACGCTCTTGTGCCTCAGCCCTCCCCTAACCAGCAGCAAAACCAGGAGCTCGAAAACAAGACGGTAGTCGTCCAGGTGATGATGGGCGGCAAACTCAAGATCAATAACGAAGACACCACTTGGGAGACCCTCGAGCCTCGCATGGAGCAGATCTTCAAGGATCGCGCGGAAAAGATTGCCTTCGTCAAGGGCGATAACGACGTTCAGTTCATGGACGTTGCCAGAGCCATCGACCTGATGAAGCAGGCGGGCATTGACCGGGTCGGCCTCATTACCGCCAAGCTCGAAGCGGGTCAGTAAGTTTCTCTAGTTGTTTTCGCAGGTTGTGAGAGTCCTCCTCGCCGGTGTAATTGCCGGACGCGAGGTGGCTCATGGATTCTTTCTGTAAAGCTACACGCGGGACCATTTCGGATGTGAATATCGTCCCGCCGATCGACATTCTGCTGGCGCGGCTGGTCATCTTCATGATCATGCCACACCGGCAGATGGGATTGCCGGTGAGCTTGCCGCAACAATCGAGTCCTCCGGTTCCCATCGACCATCCGGAAAATATTGTCGTGCAAGTCGCGTCGGATGGTACGATTCGACTGAACGGTTTGGTGGTACGGCCCGGTGAATCACGCAGTCGTCTGGAACAGGTCTTCGCTCTGCGTGCTCATCGAGTCGCTTTTCTTCAGGGTGACTGTTCTCTCGAGTTTCAGATGGTTTGCTGAAGTTCTAAACGTCATGCACGTCGCGGGCGCTGCCCCGGTTGGTTTGGTGACGTCGGAACTGGAAAAAAACCGCTGAACGTGATGGAATGGCCCCAGTGGGCGAAAGTGAATCCACGCGCTGGGCTCCAAGGCATCGGGGCCGCGCGACTCAGGGATGGGAAGCTTCCATGACTCAAGTAACGGTTGGACGGGGGACGTCCTCGCGCATCTCCCGCGTTGCCTGCCAATTGTTCTCCTTGGCGGTGCTGTTCGCGCTCGTCGCCGGCGTCTCCGGATGCAACAAACTCCGTGCCCGCGACCTTCTCAACAAGGGTGTTGCCTCTTTTAAAAATGCTCAATTTGACGCCGCCGTCGAAGATTTCAAGCGCGCCAAGGAGCTTGATCCGGATCTCGTCAATGCTCGCCTGTATCTCGCCACCGCATACGCCAGCCAGTACATCCCGGGCGCTCCCTCGGATGAAAATATGCGCCACGGCCAGGAAGCCATTGCCGAATACAAAGACGTCTTGGACAAGGATGCCAACAATCTCAGCGCCATCGACGGGCTTGCCTCCATTCTTTATCAAATGGCCGGACAGCCCTTCGATGAGAAGAAGTTCGAAGAATCCAAGGCCTATCACGAAAAGCACATCGCCCTGCGTCCCCAGGATCCTCAGCCGTACTATTCGATCGGGGTCATTGATTGGGCGCTGGCCTACCGTGGCAATACGGAAATGCGCGCGGACTACAACAAAGCCCACATCAACAAGCAGGTCAAAGATACCGATGCGCTACCTCCCGATGTGCGCAAAGCGTACACCGACAAGTATCAGGCGATGGTCGACGATGGTATCACCAACCTGAAAAAGGCCATCGAACTCAAGCCAGACTATGACGATGCCATGACCTACCTGAACCTGCTGTATCGCCGCAAGGCCGACATGGTGGAGTCGACGCAAGAGCGCGATCAATACACCAAGATGGCTGATGATCTCCTCGACAAGGTAAAAGAGATCAAGCAGAAGCGCGCCGAGCAGCCGCAGCCCACACCCTAGTCCTCCGCACAAGTTTGATTGCAAAAGACCCTGGCTCTCGCTGGGGCCTTTTGCGTTTTACGAAAGCCGCAACAAACCCGTCCCGTGCCGGCGGGTTTAGCCCGCCGCTCTTCTCCTTCGTTGTTCACCACGTCCAAAGGCACGTGCTCTTCCGCTACAATCCTTGCGGGCGTAAACTAAGCTATGGGTTCTCGCGCCAACCTGCCCTTGAATTTCCACCGGGACCGCACGGAGCGCCAGCTCAACACCCGTCTCGAGGAGCTACTCGAAAAGCTGCGCACCAATCGGCCTTCCGAGGATCCCTGGCTCGTTCGCCGGGCCTACGACATCGCCGCCGAACGCCATCGGGATCAGTTCCGATCTTCTGGCGATCCCTACATCACCCACTTGCTCGAAGTCGCGCACATTCTCGCGGACATGAAGCTCGACGCCACTACCCTGGCCGCTGCGCTTCTCCATGACGCCATTGAGGATACCGAGTATCCCGTTTCCCGCTTAGAAGAACGATTCGGCGGGGAGGTCGCCCTTTTGGTCGAAGGGGTCACCAAGATCGGCCGCCTCAACATGATGGCTCCGGAAGCGCGCCAGGCGGAAAACGTCCGCAAGATGTTGTTGGCCATGGTGAACGACGTTCGCGTCGTCCTCGTCAAACTTGCCGACCGTCTTCACAACATGCGTACCCTGGAATTCCTTCCCCCGGCCAAACAGCAGCGCATCGCCCGCGAAACCATGGATATCTACGGCCCCATCGCCCATCGCTTGGGTATGGCGCTCATTAAAGGCGAGCTCGAAGATCTTTCCTTCCGTTATTTGGAACCGGAGGCCTTTCTTTCCCTGCAGAAAGAAGTTACCGAGAAGGCGCCCATCCACAAGCGCTTCCTGGAAGAAGTCCAGAACGCCATTCGCACCAGGCTCGTGGAGAACAGTATCCCGGCGGAACTGGAAGCTCGCGTCAAGGGGCTCTATTCGTTGCACCGCAAAATCATTCGCCAGGAGCGCAGCCTCGAACAGATTTATGATTTGCTCGCTGTTCGTGTCATCACCGACACGGAACGCAATTGTTACGCCGCGCTCGGCGTCGTTCATCACATCTGGCGTCCCGTTCCCGGCCGTTTCAAAGATTACATCGCCATGCCCCGCCCCAACCTCTACCAGTCTCTCCACACTACCGTCATCCATGGCGGCCAGCCCTTTGAAATTCAAATTCGCACTCAGGAGATGCACCGCATCGCCGAAGAAGGTGTGGCTGCGCACTGGAAATATAAGGATGGCCGGCCCGTTTCCAACGACGATGATCAACGTATCGCCTGGATGCGGCAATTGATTGAGTGGTCGCAAGAACTTCAGGAACCCGGCGAGTTCTTGTCCACCCTGAAAGTGGACCTCGCTCCCGTCGAAGTCTACGCTTTCACTCCCAAAGGGCGCGTGCTGGAACTGCCCAAAGGTGCCACACCCGTTGACTTCGCCTATTCGGTCCACACCGAAGTCGGTCACCAATGTGTCGGCGCTAAAGTCAACGGTCAGATGGTGACCTTGCGCCACGAGATCGTTTCCGGCGATGTGGTGGAAATTCTCACGCAAAAAGGGCATAAGCCCAGCCGCGATTGGCTCAGCTTTGTCAAATCTTCCCACGCCAAAAGCAAAATCCGCCATTTCATCAATACCCAGGAACGCGAAGAAGCTACCGAAATGGGCCGTCGTCTTTTGGAGAACGAGTCCCGCAATTTCCCCAAGGGCTTAAAGAAAATTCCCGCCGAAGATCTCCAGAAACTCAGCGAAGAGTATGGACTGTCCCGCGTCGAAGATCTATTCGCAGCCGTGGGATTTGGAAAGTTCTCCGCACGCCAGGTTCTCGCCCGCTACTTCGGCGAGCCCACCAAGGAAGCCGAAAAGCCTGAGGAAGACGCCAAGCCCACTCTGGTCAAAACCGTCAAGCGCATGCTTGGTTTTGGAGAAGCCCCTCTGATCGTCAAGGGCCAGGACGATTTACTGGTCTTCCGCGCAAAATGCTGCAACCCGATCCCGGGTGACGACATCGTCGGCTACGTCACCCGTGGCCGCGGCGTAGCCGTGCACACTCGCACTTGTCCTAACGTTCAAAACCTTCTCTATCAAACGGAGCGCCGCATTGCTGTTGAATGGGGCGGCAGCAACGTCGCCACCTTCCCGGTGGAATTGCTGATTCGCGCCAAAGATCGCCCAGGTTTACTCGCCGAGGTGACCGCTATCATCAGCGGGGCGGGCTCCAACATCCGCTCGCTGGAAAGCCGTCCAGACAAACAAAGCGCCCGGGTGGAAGCAAGCCTGGAAATTACCGACAAGCGCCAGCTTGAATCCATCCTCGCGAACATTCGCCGCATTCAGGGCGTCTACGGCGTCGACCGTATCTTCCAGGTCTGACAGCATTTCCCCCCTTTCTTGTATCCCTCGTCCGCCTGCGGGAATCTAAGCGTGAGTCAGGTCGCCGAGGAGCCCATGGACAATATTCTGCTCGCAGGAACCACCGCCCCGGACTTTTCCTTGCACGTCACTCCCGATCAAAAGCTCTCACTGAAAGAACTCCGTGGCCGTCCCGTTATCCTTGCTTTCTATCCCGCGGACTGGAGCCCCGTTTGCGGCGACCAAATGGCTCTCTACAACGAAGTGCTTCCGGAATTTCGCAAGTTTAACGCGGCAGTTCTGGGCATTTCTGTCGATGGTCCTTGGTGCCACGAAGCCTTCACGAAGGACCGCCACTTGCATTTTCCGCTGCTCTCCGATTTTGAGCCCAAAGGCGCGGTAGCCAAGTCCTACGGCGCCTATCGCTCCGAAGATGGTTTCTGTGAGCGCGCCCTGTTCGTCATCGACAAGAACGGCGTGATTGCCTGGAGCTATTGTTCCCCGGTTGCCGTCAATCCCGGCGCGGACGGAATTCTGGACGCCCTCGAGAAATTACCCAAATAGGAGAAACGACATGAGCTTGCGAGTTCCTGTCAATGAGAAAGACCATCTGCAAGGTAGCCCAGATGCCCAGTGCACTCTTGTGGAATATGGAGATTACCAATGTCCGCATTGCGGTCATGCCCATCCCATCGTAAAGCGTGTCCAAAAGCATTTCGGGAAAAAGCTGTGCTTCGTTTTTCGCAATTTCCCGCTGGCGGAAATGCATGAGCACGCAGAATCTGCTGCCGAAGTCGCGGAGTACGCTGGGGCTCACGGAAAATTCTGGCAAATGCACGATGCGCTGTTTGCGAACCAGGAAGATTTGGGGGGGCCGTTGTATTCGAGGCTGGCTGAGCAATTCGAACTGTCTCCCCAGGAGTTGCGCAAAGCCGTGGAGAATCATGAATACCTGGAACGCGTCAAAGCGGATTTCAGTGGTGGTGTGCGCAGCGGTGTGAATGGCACTCCCACCTTCTTCATTAATGGCAAGCGCCACGACGGCGCCTTCGACTACCAGGACCTGGTCGACGCCATTCAACGCACTCTCGAATCCGCGAAGTCGGCTACGCGGTAGTTCGGTCCACAGCCTACTGAAGCGATAGTTGTCTGTTCGCTGCGGATGCTCGTTACCTGTACTTTCGTCCAGTTCCTCCGGGGGCACACCCGCCCAATGCCGGCCCGCGCGCCTCTTACAATGTAAGCATGCGCAAATCGCTCCTGTTTCTCGGTCTGACCGGCCTTCTGCTGGGGGGCTGCCAGAAGCACGTCCAAACCGACTACAGCTCTCTCGATCAGTCGGGCATGTGGTCCTCGAGCCTCGATGAGGTGAAAGCGCTAAAACCCAGCGACCTGGAAATCGCGCAACTCACGAAGCTGAAGCACGCTGGCGCTTCTGACGATCTGTGCCTCGCTCTTTTGAAAGCGGCGCGCTCGCACAACCACGAATTCTCGAATGCCGATTCTGCCATGGACCTTTCACGCGCGGGCTACTCCGACGCCCAAATCCTGGAAATGGCGCAATCCGACCGCATCGACATTCTCAGCGGCGAAGCCGTCACTTTGAAGCTCATTGGGCTTTCCAATCCCACCGTGCAGGACATCATTCATCGCCGCATCCTCGGTGTGCCTACGCTTACCAGCGAACAGATTGGCCGCCTGAAGAATACCGGAATGTCCGAGAAACAGATCCTGGAAATTGTGGATCAGGGCCTTTCCGATCAGCAGGCAGAGACGCTCATCGCTCAGCGCGAAGCGGTGCGCAACCACTCCAACACCGGTTTCGTTCGCGTGCGCGGCCGCAAGCCTCGCTAATCCTCTACTCCCTTCTGCTGCATCTGCTATTCTTCTTGTCCGTTGCACAGGAGCGTTCCTCATGAAAGACGTCATTCTCACCGCTCGCGGTCCCAAGCCCATCGGTCCTTATTCTCAGGCTATCAAGTCCAACGGCTTTCTTTTCGTCTCCGGCCAGATTGCGTTCGATCCACTGTCCGGAGAATTTGTCGGCGTCGATATACGCCAGCAAACCGAACGGGTACTCGAGAACTTGAAAGCGATTCTCGAAGCCTCCGGCGCTTCCTTTCACCACGTCGTCAAAACCACCGTTTTTTTGAAGGACATGAATGACTTTGCGGCGATGAACGAAGTGTACGCCCGGTGTTTCACCGCGACCCCTCCTGCTCGTTCCACCGTGCAGGCCGCACGTCTCCCAAAGGACGCGCTGGTAGAAATTGAAGTGATTGCCGCGCTCTGAGGTTGCGGAAAATTTCTCTGCCGAAAAGAAAAGGCCACCGCATTTTTCGCGATGGCCTGGAAATCTTCCAATAATCAAATTACGGCCGAGACGGACTCTCCACCGCCTCGTGTAGGTCCCTGACCACCGGAGCCTGCACCCGCTGGCTCCTGCGCGTCCGCCGCTGCTGGATCCAGGAGCACTCGATACGATTCGCCCTCTTTCAAAACTTGTGTTTCGTCGTCCACGGTGACCGTAAGCGCGCCATGGCGTGCCGCCACCAACAACTCCTTCGCGTTCAGGTAGGTGACTTGTCCGACCGTCGGTGCATCGCTCTGCGCCCGTATGGCCGCCGTCGACGCGAAAAGCGTAAAGGCCTGTGCATTGCCAGTCGGGAACGTCGCGGTTGCTAGCACCAGCTTAGCCGAAGGCGAACCATCATTATCGTTCACCATGGCACAGGAAGCGCTCAACAGCAGCAAGCGCGCAACCCCTGCGCGCACCTGAACACTTCCTTGCTGCTCGGTGCTAATCTGGTCGCCGCCATACACGGTGGTGCCTACATCCGCACTCGCTTCGCCGACATGCGCGCGATCCGCGGCGATCACTGTGCCAAGTGGAGTGACGTTGGGAGTAATGGCCCTCCATGCGGCGCCGGCAAGGCTAAAAAACTCACTACGGCCGCACCGAATACGCGCCGACGCTTCATAAAATTTCCTCCCAGGCGGAACGCAAGAGGCATACTTCCTCCTCCAGTTTGCCGTCAATCAGTAAATCGCATTGCTCGGCCGCTTCGCTAAGTGGGCTGACAACCCTGACAACCCTCCTCCGCTGGCTAAATCTCCTACTTCACTGTTAGAATCCATTCACGGTATGGCCGACTGGAAGCAGATTACCGCGCGTATTCGCCGTGCTCGCACGGGCAAAGACCCGGCAGGGCAGCTGACCAATTTATTTTCCAAGACCCGTGACGCTATGGTGGCCTTCGAACTCGCCCGCTATTTTGAAACCAGTGGTAACACCGCTGATGCGGGAAGGTGGTACCTCACCGCTGCTGAGCGTTTTCGTCGCGCGGATTGGAAGACCAAAGCGCAGGAAAGTGCGGCTCGGCTCGGCGCCACGGAACCTGCCGAACTTCCCGCGCTCGCTGCTGCCTCTCCCACCAAGTCCGAGGAACCACCCTCGGCGAACCCGGCGGAAACCGCCGAAGAACTCAAAGTCGTAGCCAACGAAGCGGCCGCCACGGAGGTGGTCGAACACGAGGAGCCCGCGAAGCCCGCGCGACCGGCGCAGCCTCACGCTGAGCCGAGCCGCCAGCGGCGCGGTCGACGTGGCGGACGAGATGCACGCCCGGTTAGACGCGAGTCCCAGCACTCCACGGCCAAAAACTCACCGGAAACTTCTCCTCGCAGCTCCACGCACCAGGTGTCTGCGAGCGCAGTGGAGTCCCCGACTCCCGATAGCGCTTCCGAGATTCCCAGCACGCCCAGTTTGCGCGGCCGCTACGGCGATCCCGGCCTTTCTTCTCGCCTAACGCAACTTGAAATGAACTTCCGCCGATTGCTGGCCTCCACGCCCACCAGTCTCGATGCGGCCGACAAAGCCCCCGCAGGTCCCGGTGTTTGGCTGCTTACGGATTCAGACCTAACCACCTACTACTATGTCGAACCGTGCCAGACTCTGCGCGTGGCCATCCCTAATGTGTTTCGCGGCGGCTCCAACCGCAAAGGGGAATCCATCCGCCCGCGACTCGCGGAACATCTCGGAATCCCGGAAGCCAAGGTCAGCAAGTACCTCGGTGACCATTGCGTAGTGCGCTGGTTGCAGATGGACGAGGACGCAGCGCACTTCGCGCATTTCTTGGTCGCGGTGCTTCGTCCCGCTTTGAACGAGTAGTCCAGTGCAGGTTCCAAATGGGAATGCGCATACCTGCCGCCAATCAGTAACCCCCTTTGACTTCTTGCACTTACCGCCATTTACTGTACTTTCGCGCCATTTAACCGCCATTTTTCGCCGTTCGCCGTATCCTTCTGGCATCTCTTCGCGTCTCCTTGCAAACTATACCTGTCCAATGATTTAGGGTCCGCCTCGCCGCGTGTTACCCTAAATTTCAGCCTTGGGGGCAAGTTGATTTTCAGGCTGGTTTGGCGTTCTTAGGGTTCCAAAGTTAATCGCACTTCGAAAGTGAGGCATCCGCAGTTATGCCGAATTCGATTTCTACGCAAGTCTTCCGGTCGTTCGACTGGGTAGTTTGCAAGACGGCGGGTATCACGTTCGATACCATTCAGTACTTCAATAAGCGGAATCCGAATCCTTCTCCAACTCCGCAGTGGTCCGATAAGCCGCTGCTGAAATCGTGGGAAAAGACCAAGCCTACCCTCGGCTTTCCGCGCCAGACCGACTCCCTCTGCCCGGCCTGCGTCCAGGAAGCCCGCAAAGCCATCATCGAGGGAAATAAAGATTGGCGCGACCTGATGCACGAGAAGGTCGGCGAGATCAAAGCGCAAATCGTCGAGCGCGATGGGCAAGTCTGGATGGTCAAGGATTGCCCTCAACACGGCCACTACGAAGATCTGATGGCCGTGGACGCCACCTTTCTCAAGTGGATTGAGAGCCAGTTCCCGGGCCGCGATATTCCCGCGCACAACGACGAAGGCCTGCACAAGCATGGGTCTTCGAATGTCCGTTACGGCCGCGGTTCCGTGCTCACCGTCGATCTCACCAACCGTTGCAACATGATGTGCGATCCGTGCTTCATGGATGCCAACCAGGTCGGCTATGTCCATGAGCTTTCATGGGAAGAAATTCAGGAGATACTCGACAATGCCGTGAAGATCAAGCCGCGGCGCCAGATGTCTGTGCAGTTCAGCGGCGGCGAGCCGACCATGAGTCCGCACTTCTTTGACGCCATTCGTTACGCGCGCAAAGTCGGCTACAACTCGGTTCAGGCGGCCACCAACGGCATCGAATTCGCCAAGAGCAAGGAATTCGCGCACAAAGCCTTCGATGCCGGCCTGCGCTACGCTTATCTCCAGTTCGACGGAATCGGCAACGATGCCAACAGCCATCGCCAGATCGGCAACCTCTTTGACGTGAAGCTCCGGGCCATCGAAAACATGCACGAGGCCGGTATCGAAATTGTGCTCGTGGTCACCATCGTTAATAATGTGAACAACGACCAGGTCGGCGCGGTCGTAAAGTTTGCAATGGAAAATCCCAAGAGGATCGCCTTCATCTCCTTCCAGCCGGTTTCGTTCACCGGCCGCGACGAAGACATCACTCCGGAACGCCGCCTCCGCCAGCGCTACACCCTTTCGCATCTTGCGAAAGATGTCAGCCAACAGGTCGGCAAGATCGAACCTACCCGCGACTGGTTCCCCATCTCTTTCATCAGCACCTTTGCGGGCTTTGCGGACATGGTCAAGGGCAACGAATCCCAGTGGGGTTCGCTCTCCTGCGGTTGCCACCCCAACTGCGGCGTAGGCACGGCGATCATGATCAACAAAGAGACCAAGGAATGGGCTCCGGTACCGCGCTTCCTTGATGCGCAGAAACTCACTAAAGACGTCACCGCCATCACCGACGCTGCTCGCGGCAAGGCTTTCTCCAACTTCATGATGGCCATGGCGCTGTTGAAGAATTACCACCCGTTCCAGGGACCCAAGGGCCTCAAGCTGTGGGATCTGTTCAAGAAGTTCGACAAGACCTGGGCACTCACCAAGGATGCGGCTGATAAGTATGGCCGCAGTTCCCCGGAACGTACCTATGAGGACGCCATGAAGCGTCGCCAGCAGGATCCGTGGAATTTCCTGTTCATCGCCGGCATGTGGTTCCAGGATCTGTTCAACTACGACTTCCGCCGGACGGAAATGTGCATCATTCCTTACGGCACGCAGCAGGGTGAAATCAGTTTCTGCGCGTACAACACCGGCATCGGCTGGCGCAACATCATCGAAAATATGCATAAGAACGCCACCGTCGCCGAGTGGTATAAGCAGCATGGTAAGCACGAAATCTACGCCAAGGGCAAAACTGTCAGCCTCGAATCCTACGAGCATTCGCTGGTTATCGACGCCGAAGATGCTGCCCGGGTGCGCCACATCGAGCACGATATTCCGTTGACCGCTGCCGAAGAGAACCGCATTCGCCGCAAGAAGGCGCTCGAAGAGCAGGCCAAAGTCCGCGCCATCTACGAAGAACTGATCCTCAAGAAGCCTCAGCCCGCTGTCGTGCAAATCGGCACCGTGAGCGACATCGCCAGGGCTGTTCCGGCCAACTTCGCCGATGCCAACAAGCCGGTTACCATCGCGCCAGCCAACGGCAACGGCCCTTCGAATGGCAACGGCGCTGCCAAGTCCCACACCGCCGCCGCCGAAGCTGTAGCCGGCGATTGAGCTTAAACTAGACCAACTGCCCAAACGGCCCTGACTCGTTCTGGGCCGTTTCCTGTTTCAGCGCTGTTGTAGGGTCCGCCTTCCGAGGCGAGGCGGCCGTTGGTTTTTGCGTTATCCTGAAAAATCCTGGGAGCATTGGAGTTTGGGAAAACTCGAGAATCGTGTGGCGCTTGTGAGCGGTGCCAGCCGTGGCATTGGTAAAGCGATAGCGATCGCTCTGGCAAGCGCCGGCGCAGACGTTGCTGTGGACTATCGCAAGGAGCGAGTCGCTGCTGACGAAGTCTGCGCGGAGATTCGCAAGCTCGGACATCGCGCTATTCCTGTTCAGGCGGACGTTTCATTCGCCGCTGACGTCGAGCGTCTAATCGCTAGAGTGGAAAGCGACCTCGGCTCAGTCGACATCCTCGTCAACAACGCCGGAATCTCTCAGATCAAGCCCTTCGACCAGCTCACCGAGGACGATTGGGACGAACTCCTGCGCGTGAATCTCAAATCCGCTTTCTTAGTCACCCAACGTGTCCTGCCGGGCATGCGCACTCGCCACTGGGGCCGCATTATCAATCTATCCTCGGTCGCCGCTCAGACCGGCGGCGTCATTGGCCCTCACTACGCCGCCTCCAAAGCCGGGCTAATCGGACTGACGCACTCCTACGCCTCGCTGCTCGCCAAAGAGGGCATCACCGCCAACGCCATCGCTCCCGCACTGATCGAAACCGATATGATCACCTCCCATCCTAACGCCTCGCCGGCCCGGCTCCCCGTAGGCCGTTTCGGCTCCCCTGAGGAAATTGGCCGCATCGCCGTACTGCTCGCCGAGAGCGACTTCCTCACCGGACAGACCATTAGCCCCAACGGCGGTTGGTACATGACCTGAGGTTCCTGCGGTATAATTAAGGTTCGCGCCACCCCGCATTTCCGGCGCAGCCTGGAGAACCGTTCCACATGCCCATCTACGAATATGTCTGTGACAGTTGCAATGAGCGCTTCGAAAAGATCGTAATCAACAAGCAGGCGGAAATCACCTGCCCTAAGTGTTCGAGCAAGAAAGCCACGATTCAGCTCTCCGTGTTCGCTACGGCCGGCTCCGGTTCCTCCACGCCTTCCGGCGGCTTCTCCAGCGGGAGCGGAGGCTGCTGCGGTGGCGGCTGCTCCTGCCACTAATTCGTCCCTTCGTGCCACAAGCGGAGAGGCCCGACGCTTCTCGCAGGTTTTGATTTCTTAAGAATTGTCGAGTTTAATCACCCTATGCGCACGCCTAGTGTGTTCCGCTGCAGCGCCATTCTGTTGGTGTCCTTCTTCGTCGCTGGCCAGCCCCAGCGCGTCACCATTGCGGGTCACGAAGCTCGTTTCGATGCCCGCGGCCATTTACTGCCTTGGATTGACTGGAATACCGCGCTGGACCGCGAGATGCATTTCTACCAGCAGTGTCCTTCCGACCACGGCTATCCTCGCTTCGTGTCCGCCACGTTTCTCGACGGCAACTGGAACCCGCTGCCCGATCGCCTCGATACCATTCCAGCGACCCAGAACGGCATGGGCATCCTTTCCTACCTGAAGTTCTACGAATATCGCGGCAAACGCGATCCCGCCTACTTGAGCACCGCGCGCTCCATGGGCGACTATCTTGTGACCGACGCGCTGACGCCCGATTCCGGGAACTATCCGCGGTTCACGCGTTCCACCGGCAAACGCGGAAAGTTCCCGCAATCCCCGGATTGCGGTTCGCAAGCTGATCATCCTTACGAAATCGAGCCGGACAAGGGCGGCATCGCCGGTTATGCCCTGACACTTTTGTTCGAAGCTACCGGAGATCAAAAGTATCTGGACCAGGCATTGCATAACGCGCGAGTGCTGGCCACCATGCAAGTACCCGGCGACGCTTCCCATTCCCCGTGGCCTTTTCGCGTCGATTACCGCACTGCTGAAGGGCGCGGTCCCATATCCGGCAACATGACTTACATCCTGCGCCTGTATGATGCGCTGCTTTCTCGTGGTTACCTGGAATTCGCCACTCCGCGCGAGGCACTTTGGCACTGGATCAAAAGCTATCAAATTCCCAGTGCCGCATCCGACGGTGCCCTGTTTGCCCAATTTTTCGAAGATCACGATATGCCTACCAATCGAACCGCGTGGGCTCCCCTGAATCTTACCCGGTACCTTCTGGAGAAACGGGAGGCCCTCGATCCCGATTGGCACCCGGATTCGACGACTCTCATCCAATTCGTACGCAAGAATTTCACCCACCGCGAATTCGGCGTCCTGGTCTGTCACGAGCAGGATGAAGACAAAGATGCCTGGGGCGGCGTAAATTCGACCTACGGCGCAGTCCTCACCCTTTACACCAAAGCGACCAAATCCGAAACTCTAGCGAGTGAAGCCCGCCAAGCCCTGAATTTCACCCTCTACTCCATCGACCAACAAGGCCGTCCGCGCGACCTTTTCAAGAGCCCGGATCTGGGCGGCTGGCAAGAAGACGCGCACACCGATGTCATCCACAATTATGTCGACGCCCTCCGCGCATTTCCGGAGTGGGGCAGCGCGAACTGAGCGAGCATGCGACTGAAGACAAAAGCCGGGCTCGCGCTGGTCCTCTTGGGGATCAGCATCTTCGCTGCCTGGCGCTGGTGGAGCAAAACGCGAAACCTCGTTCCGCTCGACGTGCTGGTCCTGCCCCTCTCGGGGCAAAGCTTCACCTCGCACGTTCGCCTGAATTTCGACGCCTTGTACCTGATCGAAATTGAAGCCCAACACACTCTCCCGCCCGAATTTCGCGATTGTCTGCTGGGCATTCACGCCGATCCCGCGAAATGCGGCGAAACGCAGCCGATTGCCGCGAACTGGACCATTTCCTCCGGCGGTCACGAAATCGCGCACAGCGATTCTGCTGCGCAACACGCTGCAAGTGCCGAATCGAGGCTTGCTACAAAGGTCCTGGGGGAGTTTGATGGAAAAGCTGGCAGCGAGTACAAACTGCAAATCGTGTTCACCGGCGACGCCGCCGGCGTAGAGGCTGCTGATCCTCATCTGAAAGTCGCGGTGGCCAGTATTGTCTACACCGATCTTCAATCCGCGGGCGTCCTCGCCTTTTCCATCGCGTTTATCTGCCTGCTCTTCGGCGGCGTCCTTCTCGGCATCGCCTGTTATTCGAAACGCCGAGCGCAGAGTGACGCAAATCACAAAGGCCAGTGACTCAGCTCACAGCCGTCCCTGCTACCGGACTTCACACTTCCCGCGCACGTTACCTCCTTTTTTCTTCGTCGTTCTTACCCTTCCTGACGTGCTTTCTATGCTCGTCCGGACTGCCTCGGGCAATCCAGCCGGGAATCGCATCCACGGTAGAAAGGATTAGCAATGGCTAAATTTGATCTGAATTCGGAAGAGCGCATGGAGCTCTTCACCTACCTCGAAGCTCTCCTAGGTTGCGTCAAGTCCCTGCATGGCAGCGTAGGCGCGGTTATGGCCGACGTGGCCGCCATGCGTACCACGCTATTTGAAGATCCCGAAGAGATTGCCTTGTATAAGGCCAATCTGAAAATGGCGGTGGCCACCGCAAAGCCGATGGTGGAAGAAGCGATGCGGTCCTACGACGAGATGCTGGACGAGATCGTTGCCTCTCAGCAGTACCAGAATTGAACTTGTGGTCCTCGCAGCAGCGAGGCTCCCGCCCACGGGGCTCACTTTTGTCCCCTCTCATGAGCCCCGTTTACTTTTACCCGGGTTCTCCAAGGGGGGCACAAACTCAACTCACCGTCTCATCAGAACCAAGAGAGATCCCTCGCTTCGCGGACTGCGCTCGGGATGACGAGTGTTTGTTTGGGGAACAACGGGAGCGTTCGCAGCAACGGCACCGGGCTTATCTCAAGTATTTTTTGACGTATTCCGGCACCGGCGGATCGTTCTTGCGTTGCGCGTCGGGCACCGGTTCCTTCGCTATTGTTTCTAAGGGCAGCACCCCCGCCCACACCGGCAGGGCGTAGTCTTCCTCGTCATCGATGGGGCCGCCAGTGCGCACCTTGGCGCTTACTTCTTGGAGCGGCAAAGCCAGCACCGTCGTCGCCTTCATTTCCTGCTCGTTGGGTATCCGCACGTCGTCCCAACGCCCTTTCATCACGTGGTCGGTGAAAATCCGCAGCGCTTCCATCTTTTCCGCTGGATCTTCCACCAGCCGCGCCGTCCCCAGAATCATTACCGAGCGGTAATTCACGGAATGGTGAAATGCCGCGCGCGCCAGCACCAGCCCGTCCACATGGGTCACCGTCACACAAACCGGTACTCCCCCGCTTAGAGTCTTCAACATCCGACTGGCGGCGCTTCCGTGGATGTACAAGGTGTCCCCGGTGCGCCCGTAATTGGTGGGAATCACGTAGGGCTGGCCATCGACGGCAAAACCGACGTGGCACACAAACGCGCTATCGAGGATCTGGTACACCGTTTCGCGCTCGTAATGGCCGCGTTTGGGCAGGCGTTGCACCTGCGTCCGCTGGGTAGGTTGAAAGTCGTTCATCCTTACATTTTATCGGGAAGCCGGCGCCGCACCAGAGCCAACTTGGCCTTCCGTTCCAGTGCTACGTTTTTGCGCCGAGAGCCAATTAAGCAGGTCGGGCTCGGCGAACGCTTTGGTCCATACCTCGCGTTCCACCTTGCGGTATTCGGTGTACTTGACGCTGGCGTGGGCCTTTTTCAATTGCACCATCATCGCGCGGACCATGGTCACCGGTACCGATGGGTCCTGCTCTCCCTGGAACACCCACAACGGCACTTCCGCGATCGCCGGCACGTCCGAAAATGTATCGTAGGCGGAGATCACCACCGCTCCAGCCCATTTTCCTCGGTAGTTCTGCAGTAGTGACCATACCCCGATCCCGCCCATCGCTTGTCCCCCGATGTACACGCGGTCGGGATCAATCGAGAACTGCTTCTCCACCTTGGCCAAGGCCTCCACCGCCATGGTCAGCCATTTGCTGGGCTGATTGAATTCTGGCTCCGCCCAGTTCTGTCCCGAAGGGCACTGCGGCACCATCACAAACATCGGGAACTTTCTCTGGACGTCCCCGGCAATCCAGAAATGCGTGGCCAGCTGGTTGCTTTGTGTGAGCTGCTTCACGTTATCCGACCCGCGGCCATCGTTGCCGTGCAGCCAGAGCACCAGCGGATATTTGCGGTTAGTGTCATAGCCCAATGGCACGAACAGCCGGTAGGGTAGTTGCACTTTGTTCTTGTTGGTGTAAACGTCCTTGCGAAAATCGATCTCGTCCTTAGTCAGTCCCGTTCCCGCGGCGATCCCTTGGGTCAGGAACAGGGCCAGCAATACGGCCAGCAACAGAATTCCCCAAGGATTTCCCATTCGTCGCATGTTGCCATCCTACTGTTTCGGGCTAGCAGTCGCTTCCGCGGTGGGAGCTCCCCGCACCACGCGAAAGCCAATGCATTCCGGGCCCGGCGTGCATGGGGAACGCGTATCGGCCGGACAATCCGCGCTTCCTCCCATTACCTGGCCCTTGCCATCTCGCGTCAACACCCCGGCTCGCCGCCGTGGGCGCTGATCAGCCAGATCTGTGTCCCTGCCGTATCCGGCTTGGCGCCCGGTCTCGGTCGCGAACTCAGGAACGCAATCCATTCGCCATCCGGCGACCACTGTGGCAGCGAGACCGCACTGTTCCCTCGTGTTAGCTGCACGGTCCGATTCTCTGCCAGGCTGGTTAGAAACAAATTCGAAACCCGCTCGTCTTTCTCTTTCTCGCCTTCGCCCTTAACCCACACCACGGAGCGCCCGTCAGGCGAGAGCGTGAAATCGTTGATCGTCTCCACAAACACCACATCCTCCGGTTTCCAGGGCGAGGTATGGGAAGGCGTTTTATTGTTATCAGCGAAAACGGCGGAGGCTACAATCAGCACAACCATCAGACCAAAACACCATCGTTTCCAGGACGCTAGTGTTAGCAATTCAGAGTTCTCCAATACACGAATGAACAAGCAAAAGGATAGTGCATTTGTTGCACAATAGGAAACGTCGCGGGAGCATCCAGCAGGAGATTGCATGCCAGTCCCGAAAGCCTCATTCACTAAAGACACATTTCGGTTCTTTCGCGAATTGGAGCGGAACAATCACAAACCATGGATGGACGAAAACCGCCATCGCTACCGCGAATACATTGTGCAACCCTGCCGGCGATTCCTGGAGGATTTGGCTCCGGCTCTTCTTCAACTCAATCCCGAATTCGATGTGACCGGTAAGACCGGCGCGAACTTTTCTCGCATCAATCGCGACATTCGCTTTGCCAAGGACAAAACCCCCTACAAAACCCAAATGTACGTGAAAGTGCAGTGTCCCCGCCCAGACGGCAGCGAAACTGGCCAACTCTATGTGGGTCTTTCGACCAAGACGGTCACCGTGGGCTTCCGCATCTATTCGGGCGAAAAACGCAAAACCTCCGCTTTGGCTCTACTTGCCGAACCGCGCGTTTCTGCCAGTCCCAAATGGGTTGTTCAGCAGAAGAAACGTCTGAGCCGGAACTACGAAAGCTATTGGTATGCCACCGTGAAAGGCGAATGGACCAAGCACGAGGGCTGGCCCGCCGACGCCGAGGATTGGAAACGAATCCGTGCCTGGATCGTACGCAAGAAACTGAGCCCTGCTGCCGCGTTACGGCCTGACTTCCAAAAACAAATCCTCAAGGTATTCAAAGATCTTTACCCACTTCTGAAATTCACCGCGATCCCCGATTAGGGAAAGAAGGCTTCAGCGCACCGGTTGCAGCGTTGACGCCCGCACGCGTGCTCGCATACGATTCCGCGATGCCCTATCACAGTTCCGAGATCCCAGCGTGAAGCGCGTCTTAGGAATCGCAATTTGGAGTGCTTTGGCGATACTAGCCGCCACCGCCTTGGCGACTATCGCGCTCCACCGCGGCGAGCTCATCAGCGCCACGTGGTTTGTACTTGCCGCGGGATGTTCGTACCTCGTTGCGTATCGCATGTACTCCGCTTTCATCGCTGCCAAGCTACTTGCGCTGGACAATACCCGCGCTACCCCGGCGGAGCGCCGAGACGACGGTCGCGATTTCGTGCCCACCAACAAATGGGTTCTCTTCGGCCACCATTTTGCCGCCATCGCTGGGCCCGGCCCCCTGGTCGGTCCTACTCTCGCGGCACAATTTGGCTATCTGCCCGGCACATTGTGGCTGATCGCTGGTGCGGCCTTTGCCGGTTGTGTGCAGGATTTCGTGATTTTATTTTGCTCCATTCGCCGCGATGGCAAAACCATCGGCGAAATGGCTCGTGAAGAAGTCAGCAAGCGCGGTGGGTTCATAGCGCAATTGGCCGTCCTCGCCATCATGATCATCCTCCTTGGGGTGGTGGCCCTCGTAATCGTCAACGCGCTAAAGAGTTCTCCGTGGGCCACGTTCACGTTAGCCTCAACGATTCCCATCGCGCTGCTACTCGGCGTCTACTTGCGTTTTATCCGTCCAGGCCGCGTCCTTGAAGCTTCCCTTGTTGGCGTCGCGCTGGTGCTGTTCGGTGTAGTTGCCGGGCAATGGGTGGCCAACTCGCCCGCGTGGTCCCACGCCTTCACGCTCAGCGGCGTAGCGCTCACCTTCGCCATCATCATTTACGGCTTCGCTGCTTCCGCGCTGCCTGTCTGGCTTCTTCTGGCCCCACGCGATTATCTCAGCGCCTTCATCAAGGCTGGCGCAATTTTCTCGCTGGCGGCGGGAATTCTTCTGGTCCGCCCGCACGTTCTGATGCCCCCGCTCACGCGCTTCGTGGACGGCAACGGCCCCGTCTTCGCCGGAAAAATTTTCCCGTTCTGCTTCATCACCATCGCCTGCGGAGCCATCAGCGGCTTCCACTCCCTGATTTCCAGCGGCACCACTCCAAAAATGATTCAGCGCGAAGCGCATGCACGTTTCATTGGCTATGGCGCCATGCTGCTGGAATCGTTCGTTGGTGTGATGGCGATGGTTGCGGCTTGTGCTATGCCTCCCGGCGTCTATTTCGCCATCAACAGCCCGGCGCAGATCGTCGGAGCCGCGCCGGACGCCGCCGCACAAACGATTTCCAGTTGGGGCTACCCGCTCTCCGCCTCAACGATGGCCAATCTCGCCCATTCCGTCGGAGAGCAAACCCTGTGGAATCGGGCTGGCGGAGCTCCTTCCTTGGCTGTGGGTATGGCGCAGATATTTTCGACCACCATTGGCGGCGAGCGCTTGCTGAGCATCTGGTACCACTTCGCCATCATGTTCGAAGCCCTATTCATTCTCACCGTACTCGACGCCGGCACCCGCGTGGGCCGCTTTATGATTCAGGAGTTGGGCGGCCGCGTCTGGAAGCCATTCGGCCGGCTCAATTGGTATCCCGCCATCCTGCTTTCCAGCGCATTGATCGTTGGTGCGTGGGGCTACTTTCTCTACCAAGGCGTGAAAGATCCCCTCGGAGGAATCAATTCGCTATGGCCGTTATTCGGCATTGCCAACCAACTGCTCGCCGCGGTGGCGCTGGCGGTAGCCACCACTATTCTGCTGAAGATGGGCCGGCTCAAATGGATTTGGGTCACGCTGCTGCCCATGGCCTGGATTGTGGTCATCACCATGACCGCGAGCTACGACAAAATCTTCAGTGCCAACCCGCGCATCGGCTTTCTGGCCTTCGCCAACGGTCTCGCCGCGCAAATCGCTGCCGGTCAGATTCCCACGGCAAAAATAGCGGAGACGCACCGCGTCATCTTTAATCAGCGCCTGGACGCGGTGGTGACCGCTGCGTTGGCTATCATGATCCTCATTCTCCTCGTTGAAGCCATCCTTCAATGGCAGGCGATTCTGAGCCGCGGCAAGCAACCGGCTCTCCACGAAACGCCATACGTGGCCACACAATGGGCGGAGGGTGATTGATGCGTAGCGCGCGCAACAGCCTGAAAATTGCTGCCACTCGCTTCTGGCAGGGACTTCGCCAGTGGTGCGGCGACTCAGCCTATGAAAACTACCGGAAATGCGCTGCGCGTTCCGGCCAACCCGTTCTTTCACCGGAGCAATTTTATGTGGAACAGCTGAACAAAAAATATTCGCGCCCAAACCGTTGCTGCTAACCCTGTGCACTTCCAAACCTCGCTCTTGGCGTGGCGCAATCCGATGGAGTAAACTCATCGCAGGACTGGCGCAAGGACGACCACGCCGGTCTCACTTCACCGCGGTACGAAGGGCGGCTGCGCTTATCCTGGGCGTAGCCGTTAAGTTGGCAAACCTGCCCATTGCCGTAACCCCTTGCTACAAGATTTCTTCGTCGTCTTCCGGTGGCTTTAACGCCGTTATTCTGTGCGTCAGCTTGATGCCATGTTTTCGTGCACCGGCCAACACCGCACGCCGCGTCTCCACAGGCAATTGCTCTGGAGCGAACACGCCTTCCAGATCAATCGGAAAAAACTTAACGAATTGGGCCGCAACGTGAGCGGTTCCGTATGCCACCGCGGTGGTGAACAGCCCTTGTTGCCGGATTTGGTACAACGTCGGGAAAAGCGCATCGCTACGCAGGACGAAATATTCATCCTCTTTCGGCCCGTGCTTCAATCCGCGCACCAGCACCGATGCTGCAAAGCGCGCATTTTGCAAAACGCCTCGGCGGATCAGTGACGCGATTTTGCGCGGCGACGAAGTTTCCGGAAAGCGCCGCCGCTGCAATCCTCGCGATTTGGAGAGCTTGCCCTGTTTGTGCCACCGTCGCAGGCGGTCAAATTCGTTTCCACCGATTTTCACATCCAGTTCCTGCATGGGGATAAATCTCGGTAGCGTGGCCACCTCGTCTTGCGCCGCCAAAACTACGTTCGCCGCCCCGATCGGCTCCGGAAACCGGAATTTCTCCAGCGCAGAGAAGCGCTTCACCAGCATGTATTTTTTGTGCAGGTAAACCCGCGGGTTGGAAATGGCTTCGTCGAAGGACACTTCCGGAGACCACTGCGAAATCGGGTCTTCGCTTTCCGTGCTTTCGTACAGCCGGATGTGTACCGCGTGCACTTCATCCAGAAACTCGGCCGCGCGCTTCACCAGCAAATTGGTCAGTCCCGGCGCTGCGCCAGTGTTGATAAGCGCCGCGCGATGCTTCTCCTCGAGCTTTTTGGCGTAGCGAAACTGCTCGGGATAAAACGGGTTGCGTGTCAGGTGCGAGCTGAGATCGAGATAGTGGGCGCGCAGGCGCAATGCCGCTCGCAAAACAATCTCATTGAACACCGACGCCGAGGCATTCACGATCAGGTGGCAGCCCCGCGCGGCTCGCACAATCCCGCGAAGATTGCGCGCGTTCACCGCGGCCACCGCGATCGTTGAACGCTTCCCTAGAAAGCGGTGCGCCCGCTCCGGGTCGCGATCGCCACACCACACGTCGTGCCCTTGACGCTCCAGAAGTTGTGCCAGAAGGGAGCCAGTCGCACCTGCTCCCAGAACGAAGATTCGCATCCTGCCCAGAATCTATCACAGTCTGGAAGCAGCACAGGAGGCAGCGATCATCACTGTTCTATGTTAGTTCGGTCGGTCGGGCGTCCCGCCAATATTGTAGTGGTCTGAGGGATCGAAATTTGGGCGGGCGTCCAGCATTGCTGGGGACCCCATGTCCACACAATCTCCGCCGCTAGCTCCTTTTCGTATGGTCGCGACCTCCGACCCCCATTCCAATCACACAGCCTACTCTCCACACGCTTGTTTGCACCTCAACCAACCCGTCATTCCGAACGAAGTCCGCGAAGTGAGGAATCTCTCTTCGATCACCAGGTCCAATTCCGGCCGTAGACGCCATGCAACCACCGGATTGCGTGTCCTTCGCGACAGGCGTAGCATCTTACCTATAACTCCGATCCCGCGGGCCTGTCGGGGAGACATCCCAAGGTCGCGGGGCGAGGCGGCGTACCACAGCCGCCGAGGGTTTGGGTGGAAACGCCCCAGCCTCCCGTGCTTGGAAAGGAGCAAGTTTACCGGAAATGTGCGTATTCCCGGCGAGCGGCCCGATTCCATGTGCGAATTGGGTTTTTCATTTTAGGGCGAGCAGCTCATGAGCCTTTTCGATAAGTTCGGCCGACAAATCAGCGACCTGCGCATTTCCGTCACCGACCGCTGCAATTTCCGCTGCGTCTATTGCCGCTCCGCCGATCCGGAGAATTACCGCGAACACGATGAAATCCTGTCCTGGCCGGAACTCGAGCGCCTGGCGCGAATTTTCGTCAGCTTGGGCATCCGCAAAGTACGCCTGACCGGCGGCGAGCCTCTGGTTCGTGACGGCCTGCTCCAGTACATCTCCTATTTGAAGCAACTCGGTGTGGAAGATTTGTCCATGACCACCAACGGCCATTTGCTGGCCGAGCGTTGCGATGCCCTCCTGTCCGCGGGCTTGCACCGCATTAACATCAGCCTGGATTCCCTCGATCCCATCAAATTCGAAAAGATCACGCGGACACGCTCCTATGACGTGGTCATGCGCAGCATCGATGCAGCCCAGGCCACCCGCTTCGCGCCCGTAAAGGTCAATGCCGTTCTCGTTCGCGGCTTCAACGAGGATGAAGTGGAGGCGTTTGCGGCGTTTGCCCGCGAGCGCGGCTTGATTATGCGATTCATCGAGTTCATGCCTTTGGATGCCGACCGCCACTGGTCCCGGGAATTGATGGTGCCCGCCGCGGAAGTCTATGAACGCATCCACGCCCAATGGCCACTGGTGCAAATTCCCAACGAAAAAAGCGAGACCGCGCGGAAGTACCGCTTCGCCGACGGAGCTCCCGGTGAAATCGGCTTGATCGCGCCGGTAACGCAAGCCTTCTGCGGCCATTGTTCGCGCATTCGCCTCACCGCTGATGGCAAGGTGCGCACCTGCTTGTTCAGCAAGGAGGACCGCGATTTGCGAGGCTTGCTTCGCGCCGCTGCCACGGATGCTGAAATTGTGGCTTGGGTCCGTTCCGTCGTGCACGAAAAGGAAGCAGGCCACCGCATCAACGAGCCCGGCTTTGTGCCTCCTTCCCGCACCATGGTGTTCATCGGCGGCTAGCGGTCTCGCGGCATTTAGCGGCATTCACCATGCGGCCCTTTTGCTGGCAATCGGAAACAAAAACAGCCACAATTCATCTAACCTTTATCTGGATTCATTTCGGCGGATCAGGCCAGTCTGAATTGCACGGAGAAAGTATGGCTGACGAAGACGACGACCAAGACGAATCACCTGAGCCACCGCAACGAATCTTCACACTGACAGAAGCGGAAAGCACCCGTCGTGAAGTGGAGCCCTTCTTGATTGAGGCTATCGGCGTCCGCAAACGGCTCAATTCCTTGGAGCAGGATCTCGCCGCGGTCTCCACTCGCATCATGATGATGGGCGGCGTCCTCGTTCCTTATTCCAAGCTTGCTGAAAAGCGCATGGAGCATCAGAGCCTGGCCGAAGTCATGAAAACCAATCTGGAGAAGATCCTCGCAACCGGGTGCGTCATCAAAGATCTGGACATCGGCCTGCTCGATTTTCCGGCTATTGTGAACAACGAAGAGGTCTACCTCTGCTGGAAATTGGGCGAAGACCGCATCCGTTATTACCACCGGCAAGACGAAGGCTACGCCGGGCGAAAGCCTCTGGATCCTCGAGACCTGGGCCCGGGCGACCACGTCCAGTAAATACGCAGCTCTCGAACGGGAGCCTCTTACACATGAGCGAAAATCGACTGAAAGATTCCGCCAGCCCCTATCTGCGTTCGGCCGCGCACCAGCCTATCAACTGGTACGAATGGGGCGACAGCGCTTTCGCCCGGGCCCAAAAGGAAGATAAGCCGCTGCTGCTGGACATTGGCGCAGTGTGGTGCCACTGGTGCCATGTCATCGATCGCGAGAGTTACGAAGATGTCCAGATCGCACAAATCATAAACGAACACTTTGTGCCCGTAAAAGTCGATCGCGACGAACGCCCCGATGTGGACTCGCGGTATCAATCCGCCATCAGCGCCATCAGCGGCCAGGGTGGCTGGCCTCTCACCGGTTTCCTGATGCCCGATGGCCGCCCTTTTTACGGCGGCACCTATTTCCCACCCATCGACCAGCAAGGCCGTCCCAGTTTCCGCCGAGTCCTGCTCGCCGTAGCGGATGCCTACAAAAACAAGCGAGATGAACTTCTAAAGACTGCGGACGCGCTCGCCGAAGCTGTGGCGAAAGCGGAAGTATTCGGCGGCGCGCATGCGGACTTCGACCCCAGCGTGGTGGACGCGCAGATCAGTTCTATGACACAGCTCTTCGACATTCGGCACGGCGGGTTCGGTCGCGCGCCCAAATTTCCGCACGCCTCAGCGGTGGATCTGCTGCTCGAACGATACCGCCAGTTTGGCGAAAAACACTTGCTCGTCATGGCCGAAACCACACTCGAAAAAATGGCCAAAGGTGGGGTCTACGACCAACTCGCCGGCGGCTTCCACCGCTACTCCGTCGATGAGCGTTGGCTCGTTCCCCACTTCGAGAAAATGAGCTACGACAACTCCGAGCTGCTCAAGAATTTCGTCCATGGCTGGCAAGTGACGCACAATCCGTTCCTCCGTGAAACCGCGGAAGGCATCATCGGTTGGGTGAATGAAGTCCTCTCTGACCAGGCCAACGGCGGGTTCTATGCCAGCCAGGATGCCGACTATTCTTTGCATGACGATGGCGATTACTTCACGTGGACCCTAAAGGAGCTTCGCGCCGTGCTACCCGAAGCGGACTCGCGGATTCTGGAACTGTATTACGACCTGGAGTCAGATGGCGAAATGCATCACAACCCTGAAAAAAATGTGCTCTGGATTTCGCGGCATCCCGAAGAGATTGCAAAAACCTTGGGCGTCGACGAATCCGGAGTGCGCCTCACCATCGCTTCGGCGAAAGCGAAAATGCTCATCGTACGAAAAGCTAGGCCGACGCCGTTCATTGATCGAACGATGTACGTCAGTTGGAACGCGATGTTCGTCTCAGCCTACTTGGACGCTGCTCGTGCTATGGCTGGAGCTGCCGGGGGAGCCTGCAAGAACTTCGCGCTAAAGACTCTGGACCGCATGCTGCGCGAAGCATGGAGCGAAGCAGAAGGCTTCGCCCATCGTATCGGCGGCCCCGTGTTGCGTGGTTCACTCGACGATCAAGTCTTCGGCGTAATGGCCTTGCTCGATGCGTACGAAGCCACCCTGGACGCGAGGTATTTCCAGGTCGCCAAGCGCACCATGGACGTGGCCATCGAAAAATACGGCGACAAAGAAGCCGGCGGCTTTTTTGACCGCGCCTCCGACGCGCCTCCGATGGGCGGGCTCGAAGTGCGCCGCAAGCCCTTCCAGGATTCCCCCACTCCCAGCGCCAATTCCGTCGCGGCCATGGCCCTCACGCGCATGCATGCCTATACCGACGATCCCAAATATCACGGATGGGCCAAGAACACCCTGGAGGCCTTTGCCGGCGTGGCGCCGCAGTATGGCTTGTTCGCTGCAACCTACGGGCTGGCGGCCACGCTCTTCGCCCTGCATCCGACGCAGGTCGTTATCACCGGACCTGCTGGCGACCCCTCCGCGGCAAGGCTGAAAGAAGCCGCCAATAGCGTTTTCCGCTTCGGCAAGGCCGTACTACGGGTTACTCCCGACGCTTCCCTTATCAATCTCCCTGTCGCCTTACGACAAACTCTGCCGCACTTGCCCAAGGACAAGGCGCAAGCGCTTGTCTGCGCCGGCACCACATGCCTTCCGCCCACAAGCGCCCCCGAAGAGTTGCAACGTATTTTAAGTAAGGGAATTGCAGGCACCGCTGCGGGATAACCCGCCACTCGAATAAGATTTGTCATGCTGAAGTGCACGAAGTTTGTGCGCTGAAGCACCTCAACGTTGGTTCGAGCAGAAATCACTGGGTTGAGATCCTTCAGGCCGCAGAAGGCGCGGCCCTCAGGATGACACTGCTAAGAGCGCGGCTTATTGGCTTCTACTTCTTCGGCCGCGATTCCGGCGGCACCATCCCGTTGGTCCGGTAGTACACCACCAGCGCACCATAATGCTCGCCTGAATGCTCCACCAAGCCGTAAGCCAGGTTGTAGAGCGGGTCAAGGTGTGGGCCGCCGTCATTCACGACCTTTTGCAGCCCCCCGTCTCCCAGTTTCTTGATCTCATCTGCGCCATCGGAAACGCACTGTTTTGCAAAAGCTACGATTTGCGCCTTGGTCTTCAGGTTATCTGCTTTGGGGTCGTCCGGATACCGCGGTTTTTTGCCCTCGGCAACATCCGCAAAGTAGTACATCGAAGCGGTGACATGTAACATCATGGCGGCAAAAGTCCGCGATTCCGGAGCTGGCTTGTAGCCGTACTTGTCTTCCGGAAAATCCTCTGCCATCGCAACCAGCTTCCGTCCAATGTCGTTCCACTGCTCCAAAACCAGCTCCGACATACTGGGCGCAGGCTTGGGCTCGGTCTTTTGCGCCTCCTGTGCCAAGCCTGGCCTGGCCCCCCCCACACCGGCTAGCAGCAGCGCTGCTAGCACCGTCACTTTTCTCATTTCCTCTCTCCTTCAGCTTCCCGGGCGGGAAGCTTCCCATCAGACGCTACAACTTCGCGGAAGTTTCAGTTGGCAACGGCGGGCGGGTCAAAAAAGGGGTCCCAACCACCAGCCATCATACGCCACTTAAGCCTGCCGATATGCCGGAGAAACATGCCATCGCGCGGATTTACTGCTTCGTCACCGGAAAATCCCCATCGACCGTAGGGACCGGCTGGACATGGTATCCTATGGGTTCAGGCTGAGGGGGCCTGTCTATTGAGTTGGGGTTACCTCTTGCTTCGAGGCGGCCTGGCGTTGACGACGCTGGCCTTGCTGTTCCTCTCCCAGCGATTCTGGTATCGAGCCCTGTGGCGCGTGACCTCCAATTGGGGGCGCATTTGGCTGCGCATGGGTGTGCGGCTGCTTTATCTTGTGGGTTTACTGCTCATTATTCTGACTATTGCGGACGGCCTGCGTCCCGATCATGGCCGGGTGATCCTGGCGCGCTCGCCTTTTACATCTTTTGTCGGCTTGTGGTTTGTCAGTGCTTTAGGTGGTTATGTTTGTGTGAAAACGGTCCACGCGATCGAATGGGTCTGGCACCGCGTGCGTAAACAGCCCCCGCACGAGGCGGCCAAAGCCCTCACCAAACCTGCCATCCATCTGGATTTTGTGCCCGATCCTTCTCGCCGCACCTTTTTCCGCACCGCGAGCGTGGTCGCAGGAGCTGCGCCGTTTCTCGGGGTCATGTACGGCTACGCCGGAGAGCGATTGCGTTACGAGGTCAGCCGCGTGGAAATCCCGCTGACCAACCTACCGTCCGAACTCGACGGCATGGAAATCGTCCAGATTTCCGATATTCACCTGAGCAGTTACATGAAGCGCGAATCGGTCCGGCGCGTGGTGGATATGGCCAACGATCTTGGCGCGGATCTAGCTGTTGTTACGGGCGACCTAATCACCGGCGTGCACGATTCCGTCGCCGATTGCGTCGACGAGATTCGACATCTCCGGACCCCTCTCGGTGTTTACGGCTGCAACGGCAACCACGAGATCTATGCGCGCGCCGAGGACCTTTCCCAGCGTTTGTACCAGCAGGCGGGCATGAAACTACTACGCCGGGAAAGCGCCACCATCCATTATCGCGGTGCTGCCGTGAACCTGATCGGCGTGGATTATCAACGCGAACGCACCCCCAGCGGCCGCAAGATGCAAATGCTGGCGAACGTCGAGCCGTTGGTGCGCCGCGACATGCCTAATATCCTGCTGTCGCACAATCCCAATTCCTTCAATCGCGCGGCGGAACTCGGCATCGAACTTTCACTCGCGGGCCACACCCACGGCGGCCAGGTCCAGGTGGAAATTCTGGACGTCAGCCTGAGCCCCGCACGCTTCATCACCGATTACATCGCGGGTTTGTACCATCGTCCGCTCGCGATGCCGGATCAGCCCAAGCGCATGGGCGAGACCATTAAGCTCATGCAGAATGCCCCCAAGGGCCTTTCTGCCCTCTACGTGAACCGCGGCATTGGCACCGTAGGCGCTCCCGTGCGGCTCGGCGCGCCTCCGGAAATCACCCACATCATTCTTCGCCGCGCCTAAGTCCCGTTAAGAGCGAAGGATCTCAACTTCAAGACCGCGCACAACTTTCCCACCAACACGTTCGTTGCGCAAAATTGCATCCCCTCCATTCCCGTTCTAAAATCACCCACGCCACCCATGAACATCCGAGAAACGAATTATTGGCTGGAGACCGTGTGGGATCTCGCGCAGGGCACACGCGAACCGCTGCCCGAGCGCGTCGATGTTGCCGTGGTGGGCGCCGGTTTTTGCGGCCTGTCCGCGGCTCGTGTGCTCGCCAAACGTGGCGTTCGCGTGGCCGTTCTGGAAGCGGAAACCCTCGGCTGGGGCGCCAGTGGTCGCAACGGCGGAATGGTCCTCAGCGGGATGAAGCTGCCCGTTCCCACGCTCATCTCCCGTTACGGACGCGAAACCGTGCGCCGGATGTATGCGGCGTCGCTCGAGTCTATCGATCTCGTCGAAAAAATCGTAAAAGAAGAAGCGATCGATTGCGCCTTTTCGCGCTGCGGCCATCTGGAAGTGGCCTGCAAGCCGTCTCACTTTGCCGCTTATGTCCAAGCCGCCGCCGGAATTCAACGCGAGTTCGGCCACCCCCTCCGCGTTGTTCCCAAGAACAGATTGCGCGCGGAGATTGGCTCGGATATCTACTTCGGCGGACTTGTAGACGAAACCAGCGCGGGCCTGAATCCTGCCCAGTACGTCGCCGGCCTCGCAAAAGCCGCCCAGCGCACCGGCGCTTGTTTATACGATCACACCCGCGTTCTCGATGTGAAGCCCGAACCGTCCAACGGCTCCCAGCGCTTCCGCGTTTCCACTTCGCGCGGCACGCTAACCGCCAAAGAAGTTCTCCTCGCCACCGGCGCGTACACGACTTCCGCCACTCCTGAGCTTCGTAAGAAAGTGATTCCAGTCGGCTCGTACATCATTGCTACGGAAGTTCTGCCGGCGGACCTGGCGCATGACCTGAGTCCGCGCAACCGGATGATTTACGATTCCAAGCATTTTCTGTACTACTTCCGGCTCACTCCCGACAATCGAATGCTTTTCGGGGGTCGCGCTGCGTTTTTCCCTGAATCCGCAAGCACCGTCCGCGAAAGTGCCGAACTCCTGCGCCAGGGCATGCTCGAGGTTTATCCCCAATTGTGGGATGCCAAGGTGGAGTTTGTCTGGGGCGGCACGCTCGATTTCACTTTCGACGTGATGCCGCACTCCGGCTCGCTCGACGGCATGCACTTTGCCGTGGGTTTTGCGGGGCATGGTGTGGCCGCCGCCACCTGGATGGGTGCGAAACTCGCTGGCGTGATTTGCGGCGCCCCTGAGGACAATCCGTTTTCGACTATTGCGTTTCCCGGCGCTCCCATCGGCCTTCGCAGCGGCCATACCTGGGCGCTCCCCCTCGCCGGGATGTACTATCGCGTTTTGGATTACTTCACCTAAACCAATTCCTACGCAGAAACTTTCACGCGGATCGCTCCGCCATCGCCTTCCGCTTCGGAAACACAAAATAGGCCACGATCCCCAACACCACCGGAATCGGTCCCCATTTCAGCGCGAACTTGTCGCTGCCAACCAACGCCAGCGTGCTCATTAGCAGCGGCGCAATTACAACATAGGCAAGGCCAACGTTTCCCCACGGGATCACGAACGGCCGCTTCAGTCCCGGCTGGGTCTGGCGCAAACGCCACGCTGCCAGCACGGTCAACTGCGTCACCAGGATGCGCAGCCACACATACACAGTCAAAAGCTGCGCCAGGGTCTGAAAAGCCAGCAGCGCATAAATCGTCGAGGAAATCAGAATGGCGATCCACGGTGTTCCATATTTGGGATGTTTGGCCCCCAATACCGGCGGCAAATAGCCGTCCTCCGACATCGTGGAAGGCATACGGGTGCTCGTCAGCATTGTGGCGTTCAACAGCGAGACCGAGCACAGCACCGCCGCTACCGTCATCAACACGCCGAGCCACCCTCCCCCAATCAGTTTTGCCGCCGTCGTCAGATACGTGCTGTTCCAGTCTTGCCAGTTGCCCAGAGCCGCCAGCGAAAGGCACGCCGGAAGAAAATACGTGGCCACCGCCATAGGAACGACGATGGCCAGCGCGCGCGGAAAGTTTCTCTGCGGATTCTCAATTTCCTCCGCCACGCTCGAGCATTGCTCGTAACCGGAATAGAGCCACAGCCCGAGCGCCAGGCCCACGCCGAAGATCTGAAACGCCGGGCGGTGTGGCGGGATCAGGGGGTGGAAGGGATTGTGATGCCACTGAGCCGCAGCAATCCCGCTTTCCAGCGCCACGGGAATCAGGATGCCAATGCCTAAAATCGTGGCAGCCACCCCGACCATTTGGATTCCGCGAATGTTGATATAAGCGAACAGCGCGATCAACACCAGTGAGACCAGGTAGTGCTTCCAGCCCACCAGTGTTGGGAAAAAGTATGCCAGATAATCGCTGAACAGCACCGCGTAACTCGCGCCCAGCAGCCACGATGCGCTCCAGTTCCACCAGCCCGTCAGAAAGCCCCAGAAATCTCCGTGGCTGGCTCGCACCCAACGATAAAACCCACCTTCCACCGGTATCGCCGTGGTCAACTCCGCGGAAACCAACGAAACCGGGATAGACCAGAAAAAGGGAAGCGCCAGCAGGTACACCAGCGTCATGCCCGGCCCGCTGGTCGTGACCATTTGCTCCAAGCCGAACGGTCCGCCGGTGGTATACGCGAACATCACGAACACGAAATACAGCAGCTCTGCCTTCTTGACTGCTGAGTTGTCTTCGCTCAACTCTGCTCCGTCGTGCTACCCGCTGGCCACTAAAACTGCGGATGATATCCTACTTTCGAGCGGTGTGCTGGATCTGGCCGAAATTTCCGGCGCGCTACAATGCACATGATCCTGCTCGTGATGGGAGTGACAGGTTCGGGCAAGAGCACCGTGGGCCGAACGTTGGCCGAACGCTTGGGCTGGGTGTATCTGGAAGGGGACGACTTCCATTCCGCCGCGAACAAGCACAAGATGCATCGCGGCATACCTTTGACCGAGGCGGATCGCATTCCGTGGCTCGACGCTATGCATGCGGAATTGGAGCGGCAGGACCAAGCGGGCAAAAATGGGGTCCTTGCGTGTTCCGCGCTGCGGGAAGAATACCGCGCCAGGTTGATGCATGGCTTGCAGGTCAAGTTGGTCTACTTGCGCGGCTCCCGGGAATTGATTGCTTCTCGCCTTCGTCAGCGCGTCAATCACTTTGCCGGGGAGTCCATACTCGACAACCAGTTCGCGGTACTCGAAGAGCCTCCTAACGCGCTGGTGGTCGACATCGATCAGGAACCCGCCCGTATCGTCGAAGAAATTCTTCAAAAGATACAGTGAACCGCCGTCCGGCTGCCTCTTTGCAACGCCTGCAAAACCGTAGCTTGCATGCCGTCACCGTTCGGTAAATAATCTTTCGCTGACCAATAGAGGACTCTTCGTGACCAAATCACTCCGGACTTTTTGCCTTGCTGCGTTTGTCTTTGGCCTCATCTTTCTCACTCCCTTGAAATCCCATGTGACCGCTGACGATGTTCCGCTCTACGGCTATTCCGCCGAATCTTCGCGCACGGAACGCCAGTGGGAAGAGAAGATGCGCGCCATTCCCGACCCAAAGAATCTGCGTGAGTATATGCAGCGGCTCACTGCCCGTCCCCACAATGTGGGTTCCCCCTATGACAAGGACAACGCCGAATGGCTGCTCGCGAAGTTCAAAGCGTTTGGTCTGGACGCACACATCGAAGAGTTCAGTGTCTTATTCCCCACGCCGAAGGAGCGTCTCGTGGAGCTTGTCGATGGCGGTCCCCATTTCACCGCCAAGCTTCAGGAACCTCCGGCTCCTGAAGACCCCACGTCCGGCCAGACGGCAGAACAACTGCCGACCTACAACGCCTACTCCATCGATGGCGACGTGACCGCGCCCCTGGTCTATGTGAATTACGGCATGCCGGAAGATTACGAAGTTCTGGAGCGTCGCGGCATCTCCGTGAAGGGCGCCATCGTGATTGCGCGCTACGGCCACACCTGGCGCGGCATCAAGCCGCTTATGGGCGCGGAGCATGGCGCGGTGGGATGCATCATGTATTCCGATCCGCGCGATGATGGCTACTCGGGGGGAGAGACGTTTCCGAAAGGGCCGTGGCGGCCGAAGGATGGCGTACAGCGTGGCAGCGTGCAAGACAGCGCCGTGTTCATGGGCGATCCGCTGACTCCGGGATACGGCGCAACCGCGGACGCCAAGCGTGTGCCGCTCAAAGAGGCCCAAACGCTGACCAAAATTCCGGTTCTGCCCATCTCCTACGCCGATGCGGAACCGCTGCTGGCCGCTATGGGTGGCGCCACGGCGCCCGGGGACTGGCGTGGCGGCCTGCCCATTACTTACCACTTCGGTCCTGGTCCGGCCAAAGTGCATCTAAAGGTCTCTTCGAACTGGGACATGAAACCGCTGTACGACGTCATTGCGAAGATTCCCGGCTCCACGTATCCGGATGAGTGGGTCATTCGGGGCAATCACCATGATGCCTGGGTAAACGGTGCGGAAGATCCCATTTCCGGCATGGTGACTGTTCTGGAAGAAGCTCGTTCCATGGGCGAACTCTTGAAGCAGGGCTGGAAACCGAAACGCACCATTATTTATTGCGCGTGGGATGGCGAGGAGCCCGGACTGCTGGGTTCCACCGAGTGGGTGGAAACGCACGTGGAGGAGTTGAAGAAGCATGCGGTGATGTATGTCAACTCGGATAGCAATAGTCGCGGCTTTCTGGAGGTGGAGGGCTCCCACACACTCGAGCATTTCATCAACGATGTGGCGCGAGACGTCCCCGATCCCGAAACTAAACTTTCCGTTTGGAAGCGCGCGCAGTTGAGGGGAATCGAGAATGCCAGTTCCGCTGATGAACGACGCGAACTGCGCGAGCGCCACGACATGCGCCTGGACATGCTCGGCGGCGGTTCAGACCACGCGCCCTTTATTAATTTTGCGGGAATCGCTTCGCTGGGCATCGGCTATGGTGGCGAAGATCACGGCGGCATTTACCACTCCATTTACGACGATTTTTACTGGTACACGCACTTCAGCGACTATAACTTTGTTTACGGCCGCGCGCTCTGCCAGACCGGTGGCACTGCCATCATGCGCATGGCCGACGCGGACCTGCTTCCCTTCCAATTCGCTAATTTCGCCGACGACGTGCGCATGTACGTCCATGAAGTGGAAAAATTTGCCGCCCAACAACGCGACGAAATTCAAGAGCGCAATCTCAAGATCCTGGAAGGCGTTTACGAGGCCACCGCAGATCCCCGGCAGACCTGGGTGACACCGAAGAAAGAAGAGACTCCGCCGCATTTGAATTTTGCGCCTCTGGACAATGCTGTAGAGGATTTGGCAAAAAGCGCCGCAGATTATCAGAAAGTGCTGGAGCGCGCCAGCGCCAACGGCGGAGCCACCCTGGCGGACGCCTCGGTGCAGGGAGTGAATGAACTGCTGCTTCAGAGCGAACGCAAGCTGACCACGCCCGAGGGCCTTCCCGGGCGCTTCTGGTACAAGCATCAGCTCTACGCCCCCGGCGCCTACACCGGCTACGCGGCCAAAGCCATTCCCGCGGTGCGCGAAAATCTGGAGCAGAAGAAATGGAAGGAAGCGGAACAGGCGGCAGCGCGCGTGGCCCAGGTGCTGGAGAACGAAACCGCGCTGATTAACAGTGCGACAGCGAAGCTGGCAACAGTCACGAAGTAGTTGTTTTAGGTGTTTCCAGCGCACAGCTCCGGTCCGCCCGGCCGCCATCACTTACCTGCGCAATGGAATGAATTATCATAGTGAGCTTCGGGAGAGACGGCCATTCCATCTTATAACCTGGCACTCTTGGGATTTGGAGATGTGGCACGAGCGTTGTTGCGCCTGCTGATCTCGAAAGAGACCGAGTTGCGCCGCAAATATGACGTACGTTGGCGCCTCACTGGCGTGGCTTCGCGGCGCATCGGTTGGATTGCCAATCCGGATGGCATGAATCCGCTGGCCGCATTGTCCGGCCACTTTCCGGTTGTTTCGCCGGCTCCTCGCAATGTGCGCGAATGGCTGGAACACGGAAAAGTCGACGTGCTGTTCGAAATCACGTCGCTGAACGCACCTACGGGTCAGCCCGCCATCGAACATCTAATCGCCGCGTTGGAAGCTGGGGCCCACGCAATTACGGCAAACAAAGGGCCGATCGTGCACGGCTATCACCAGTTGACCGCGCTGGCGAAAGAAAAGAAGCGGCAATTTCTGTTTGAATCTACGGTAATGGATGGTGTGCCCATTTTCTCCCTCTTTTCCTGCGGACTCCCCGCTACCGAAATGCGTGGATTCTCCGGTGTGCTGAATTCCACATGCAACGTGGTCCTCACCGAAGTGGAGCGCGGCCGTTCCCTCGAGGAAGCGATCAAGCGCGCGCAGGCCATGGGCATTGCCGAAACGGATCCATCACAGGATCTGGATGGTTGGGACTCTGCTGTGAAAGTAGCTGCGATCACCACCGTGCTCATGGGCATCCCCACACACGTTAATCAGGTGCAGCGTACCGGCATCCGCGAACTCACGGAAGAAAAAATCCGCTCCGTGCGCTCCGCGGGCATGCGTTACAAACTGGTGTGCCGTGCCGAGCGCCGCGGTGACGGCGTGGATTGCCGGGTCGCCCCGGAACTGCTCCTGGTATCCGATCCCATGGCCGGCCTGGAAGGCACCAGTTCAGCGATCCGGTTCGATATGGATGTGTTTGGGCTGTCGATCCTCGAGCACAATCCCGGGTTGGAAGCGACCGCTTACGGATTGCTGGCCGATTTTCTTCGTGCTGTACAAGCGTAAAATTTGCCAGGAGTTAACCTGCGCGCGTGCCATTCGGCACCGGTCGCTCGGGCATGGCCAGCACCGGCGTGAAGCCATCCGCGTAACCCAGATCAAACAGCATGCCCTGGGATACTTCGCCCGCGATCGTTCGTGGTTCCCGATTCACCACGAACAGCGCTTGCTTCCCCACGATTTCTTGGGGATTTTCCCGTTCTTTGCGGATGCCGGCCAGCACCGCCCGGGTGTGGTCGCCAAAATCAACGGTCAGACGCATCAGTTGGTGGGAACGCGGGACTTCTTCGACGCGTTCGATGGTGCCCACGCGAATATCCAGAGCCTCTAGGACCCTGAATTGAACCGTAGTCTTAGTGGGAGCCGGAGTAAAGTCGTCCATCGCTTACCTCTTGAAGTTCGGTGCATAAACCGGCGTAGGAATTGCCGGATCGCACCGGTCATCCCGGGCCGGTGCGTCGGCGACCAATCGCAAAGGAATAATTCCTGCCCAAACGGGCATCGCATAGTCCTCGGCATCGTCTTCCACCGCGCCGCTTCGCACCTTGGCCGAAACTTCCGTCAGCGGTAATCTCAAGATACTTGTGGCCTTCAGCTCCCTCTCGTTCGGCTGGCGCGCTTCGTTCCAGCGGCCAGGAAGCAATTTTTCCGTAAAAGCCTGCAAACCCGCGAGTTTCTCGGTGGGATTGTCGATCAGCGCAGCCTGGCCCAGCGCTACAACCGATCGATAGTTCATCGAATGGTTGAACACAGAACGCGCCAGCACCAACCCATCGATCAGCGTCACGGTTATGCACACCGGGAGCCCTGCACTCAGCCCGCGCAGCATGCGGCTGGCGGCGGAGCCATGGAAATACAAACTGTCGCCGATGCGCGCGAACATGGTGGGAATCACGAAAGGCTGCCCATCCATCGCGAAACCCACGTGGCACACGAACGCTTCGTCGAGAATCCGGTAAATGGCCTCGCGGTCATAGACCGCGCGATTCGCTTCGCGCACCACCCGCGTGCGCTCGGTAACCGGGAACACTTCCGACATGGGAACCTCAATGTGAAGCACGGCGCGGAGTTGATAGCCGGCGCCGTCGCGGCATGAGTCAGGAATTGACTTTGTCATGCTAACACGCCGCAGCGTCTCTGTGAGAAACTGGACTGCCGTACAAACTCTTTCGTGAGCACACCAGTCATGAGTACACCTGGATTGGATCGCAGCGCGGTGGAAGCACTCGATATTGCCTGGGTGCGCGCGCAATTTCCGTCTTTGCAAACGCAGGTGAACGGCCAACTCGCCGCGTTCCTCGACGGTCCCGCGGGTACGCAAGTACCCACGCAAGTAATGCATGCGATCCAAGGCTACCTGATGAGCGCGAACGCGAATACCGGTGGCGCGTTTCTGACCAGCCGGCGCAGCGACGAGATGATCGCCAGCACGCGGGCAGCCATGGCCGATTTTTTTCATTGTGATCGCGACGAGGTCGTCTTTAGCCAGAACATGACCACCATCACCTTTTCGCTTTCACGCGCGATTGCACGCGAACTAAACGCGGGCGACGAAATTCTGCTGACCACGCTGGATCATGACGCCAACTTCTCTCCCTGGAAAGCATTGGAAGAAAAAGGAGTGCTCATTCGTCAGGTGGATATCCGCGAACAAGATTGCACCCTGAACCTGGACGACTTGAAGAGCAAGCTGAACGAGAAAACCCGGCTGGTTGCGGTGGGCTATGCATCCAACGCCGTGGGCACCATCAATCCTGTCGCGGAAATTACGCGCCTGGCCCACGCGGCTGGAGCGTTGGTGTACATCGACGCGGTGCACTACGCACCCCACGGGCTGATTAATGTCCAAGAACTCGATTGCGATTTTCTGGTGTGCTCGCCTTACAAATTCTTCGGCCCGCACATGGGCACACTCTACGGAAAGCGCCAGCATCTGCAGCGCTTTCGTCCCTACAAGGTGCGGCCGTGCACGGATCAAGTGCCGGAACGTTGGGAAACCGGCACGCAGGTCCACGAATTGATCGCTGGTATCGGCGCCGCGGTGGAATACATCGCCGGAGTCGGCCGTCATATTGACCCTGCAGTGCCAACGCGTCGCGAAGCGCTGAAAACCGCGTATGCCGCGACCGTGGCCTACGAGCGTCGCCTACTGGCCCGTCTTATCGAAGGGTTGCAGGCCATTCCCGCCGTACGCATCTACGGCATCACGGACCCGAAGCGATTCGACGAACGTTGCTCCACTCTTTCGTTGCGTATTGGCAATCACCATCCCACCGCCATTGCCGCCTTCCTGGGCGATCGCGGCATCTTCACCTGGGACGGTAACTACTATGCGCTCAACTTGACCGAACGCCTGGGCGTGGAATCGCAAGGCGGCTTGCTGCGTATCGGCCTGGTCCACTACAACACGCTGGAAGAAGTAGAGCGCTTGCTGAGCGCGCTGCGCGAATTTGCTGTCCGATAATTTTCAAGTAACTGAGCGAACGCTCCTTCGCTGTTTGTCACGCAATCCTAAAGGAACTAATAGAAAAGAGAGCCATGGGAAAACGACCGAAACCGATTGTACTGACTGTGCTGGATGGATGGGGCTACCGTGCGGAGATTAAAGGGAATGCCATCGCACTGGCGCGAAAGCCGAACTACGACGAAATTCTGAAAAACTTTCCGAATACCTTGATCCAGACTTCGGGGCCGTTCGTGGGCCTGCCCGAAGGCCAGATGGGCAACAGTGAAGTGGGCCACATGAATATCGGCGCCGGGCGCATCGTGCACATGGACATTACCCGCATCGATTTGCTGATTGCCAACAAGCAATTGGAGCAGGTGCCGCTTTTCCGGCAGGCCATGGAACATGGGCGTCAACGGCAGTTGCATTTCTTGGGCCTGCTCAGCGACGGCGGCGTGCACTCGCACATTAACCACCTTTTCGCGTTGCTGGAAATGGCCAAAAAAGAAAAAGTTGCAAAAGTCTTTGTCCACTGTTTCATGGACGGTCGCGACACTCCGCCGAACAGCGGCCGCGATTTCATGCGTAAATTGCAACAGAAGATGCGCGAATTGGGTGTCGGCGAAATCGCCACGGTGGTCGGCCGCTATTACGCCATGGACCGCGATAACCGCTGGGAACGTATTGAGCTGGCCTATCGCGCGGTGGTCCACGGCGAAGCGGAGCACAAGAGCAACGATCCTGTAGCTGCGTTGCAAGCCGGCTATGAGCAGGGTGTCACCGACGAATTTGTAAAGCCCCTCGTGATCACCCACGGCACCGGCCCAGCAGCACAGCCCGTCGGGCTGATTCGCGATGATGACGCGGTGATCTTCTATAATTTTCGGGCCGACCGCGCGCGCCAAATCACCTTCGCGCTGGAAGCCCCGGACTTTGACAAATTTGCCGATCCCAAGCGCCCCAAGAATCTATTCTTCGTCGGCATGACCAAGTACGACAAAAATTGGCCGTGGCTGAAGTGCGTGCTTACCCCTGAAAAGTTGGAGCACATCCTGGCGCAAGTGTTTCAGGAGCTGCAGTACAAGAATTTGCGTTGCGCCGAGACTGAAAAGTACGCCCATGTCACCTACTTCTTCAATGGCGGTGTGGAAAAGCCCTTTGGCGGTGAGGAACGCATCTTGGTGCCGTCGCCTAAAGTCGCCACCTACGATCTGAAACCGGAAATGTCCGCCGCGGGCATCACCGATACGGTAGTGAACGCGATTGAGAAGGGTGAGTTCGACGCCATCATCATGAATTTTGCGAATGCGGATATGGTGGGCCACTCCGGCAAACTGGAAGCTGCGATTAAGGCCGTGGAAGCCGTCGATGTCGGACTTGGCCGCATCTATCAGGTACTGAAGCCGCGAGGTGGCGCGTGGATCATCACTGCCGACCATGGCAACGCGGAAACCATGATCGACCCGGTGACTGGCGGCCCGCATACCTACCACACCACGAATCCGGTGCCGTTTATTTTCGTGTCGGAAAACGATGAGTTGAAGCTCGCCCCGGGGGGTGCGCTCCGCGACATTGCTCCCACGATGTTAGGCATCCTCGGCGAGCCTGCGCCCGCCGATATGACTGGCCGCGATTTGCGCGTGATGGGCAAATCCTAATTTGCGGCGGCTTGGACCGTAAAGTCTAACGGATTTTCATCCTGAGGCCCGCTTTGTGGGCCCGAAGGACCTCAACTTTGCGTCCGCGCACAGCTCTAAACGTTGAGCGATTCACCAGCATGAGCCGTTGAGATCCTTCGTCGCGGACAGCGCTCCTCAGGATGACAAGGTCCAATTGAACGCGAATCTCAGGAATGAATTAGTCCCCAACGCCGCCCTTGGGCGCGGTGTACCCTTCCTTGGCGTACACCACCCATTTCTGCTTCTTGCCCTTTTGGTCCGTCACCGTAAGGGGACTGCCGTCGGGCGCCACCAATTCCACCTTGATCTTGCGGTATTTTCCGTCGGCGGCGTGGTTCGTCGGGGTGTACGTGATGGTGTACTGATGGCGCAGGAACTCGGTGACATCCCTCATTACCCCGGGCAGTTCGCCATCAAATTGCGGGAACCAGGCAAAGCCCCCGGTCATCTGCGCAAATGTCTTCAATTGATTTTCGGCCTGCAGATAGTTCAGCTCGCGCATGGGTCCCAGTTGCCCCTGCAACTGTAGCCAGTTCATCAGCGGCTTGTCGACGCCGACAGCGAAAATCGTGACGTCCGTGCCGCGTAGCCCCTTCATCGTCTGATCCAGAGTGTGCTTGGAGAAAGTGTCGACTCCGCTCGCCAACACCAGGATGGATTTTTTCCCTTTCACATCCTTCAGCCGGTCCACCGTATCCAGAATGGCGTCAAACACGTTGGATTCGCTGAATCCCGGGAAATACAGGCTGTACAGAGCCTGCCGCACTTCATCTTTGTTCTGCGTGAAATCCACTTCGGTGCGCGGCTTCATATCAAACGTGACCAGAGCCACCCAGTCTTTCTGCTTCAGATTCGGAAAGAGCGCATCCGCCCAATATTTTGCCTGATACGAGAACCAGCCATAATAGCGGGCACTGAATTCCATCAACACCACCATGGTGATGGGCGCGTCGGAAGGACCGGCGTTGGTAATCGGCTGTGGCTGGCCGTCTTCCAATACGCGAAAATTGTCTTTTTTCAGGCCGGTGAGAAGATCGCCGTGTTGTGTCGTGGCGATCACGTCCAGCGTCACCACGGGAACTTCCACGGAGATGGTTGCGGCCGGTTCCTGGGGTTTATCTTGAGCCGGTGTCTGCTTGGGAGCGGGCGCAGGGATCGGATTCGATTGTGCCGGGGGAGTGCCCTGAGGGCCTGCGGGGGCTTGCCCGGGGGTTGGGCTACAAAGAAACATGCCAAGCGCAGCGACTGCAGCAACCTTGTAAGCGGCCGAAAAAACCCGAGAATCCATTTTCCAGGCTCCCCATACTTCTTTTGAGTAAGATGCGTCCTAATTAGGATGCGGGCACGGTACCCGGCGTGGTCCGCCCTGACAATCCGCGCGGGTGCACATTGGACACGAGCGCGGGATGCCCCCCAACGGGAGGTCCAAAGCCGCATGTTAGTATGGATTTCAGTTGGTGCACAACCGAATCAGACGGGAGGGTGCATTCGTGAATAGGAAGCGAGCGAGCTTTCTAATCGCCGGCATTTTTGTGCTTTGCTGCGGCGGGTCGGCGGCTGGGCAAATCCAGCAGAACCCACCTGCCATGGGGATACCGCAAAGTCCGTCGCTGGTGGGGGATACGACCGGGCTGGCACGCGAGGCGCAGGACTGGCTGGTCGAGCTGGTGAAAATTAATACCACCAATCCTCCGGGAAACGAGCAGCAAGCCGCGAAGTACATTGCCGGCATTCTGACCAAAGAAGGAATCAAGCCAGAGATTCTGGACGTAACCCCAGGACGCAGCGCCGTGGTGGCGCGCTTGCGCAGCAGCGCGGTGCCGGACCCGTCAAAAGCGCTCTTGCTTGTCGCGCATATGGACGTGGTCGGAGTCGACCGCAGCAAGTGGTTGGTGGATCCCTTTGGCGGGGTGATCAAGGATGGCTACCTGTACGGACGCGGGTCGATCGACGACAAAAGCATGCTGGCCGCGAATCTGGCGGCGTTCATTGCGCTGAAGCGCGGCAACGTGCACCTGAACCGCGACGTGATTTTTTTGGCCACTGCGGATGAAGAACAGTTCGGTGAGTCTAGCCTGAAAATTCTGATCGCCAAATATTGGGACAAACTGGCGGCGGGATTCGCGTTGAACGAGGGCGGCGAAGCCGTGCTGAAGAATGGCAAGGTGCAATACGTCGGAGTGCAAGTGGCGGAAAAGGTGCCCATGAACATTTCGGTGACCGCGAAGGGCAAGGGCGGTCACGCCGCGATGCCCACGAAGGACAATCCGGTGGTGCACCTCGCGGGAGCGGTTGAAAAGATTGGCGACTACAACGCTCCGGTGCACTTGACCTCCATTGTGCGTAGATATTTCGAGGGCTTGTCTGCAATCGAAGACGACGACACCGCCAAATGGATGCGTGTGATCGACACCCCGGATCGCGGCGAACACGCGCAACGCGTACTCTCCGATATGAATCCCATGTGGAATTCCATGATGCGCGACACCATCGCACCAACCATGCTGCAGGCGGGCGTGCGCGCTAACGTGATTCCCTCCGAGGCTCACGCGGTGCTGAACGTGCGCCTTTTGCCCGGCGACACCGTGGATGTGCTCCTCAACGACCTCAACAAGTTGGTGAACGATCCCGCGGTCAAGCTGGACTTGATGCCGGACGCCGGATTGGCCGCTCCCAATTCTTCGATGGAAACCGAGTTTTACACCTTGATTACAAAAGTGTGTGCCAAGGAGTTCGGTGGAGCGCCAGTGCTCCCTCTGCTTTCGCCCGGCGCGACCGACTCCGCGCAGCTGCGCTTACACAACGTGCAGGCCTACGGCTTGCGGCCATTTCCCCTCACCCCCGAAGACCGCGCCCGGGTCCATGGGGATGACGAACGAATGCCGTTGGCATCGTTTGCCAAAGGCGTAGACTTGACGACTCGCCTGGTGGCCGAGTTTTCTGTCTCCCACTAGTCGGAAGTTTTGGTATACAAAAGAAGCGCAATACAGAAGGAAAAGAGAGCGATGATTTCGCGGCACTCGAAAATTGTCTGCACCATTGGCCCTGCCACGCGGTCGCCGCGGATGATCCGCAAGCTTATGCACGCAGGAATGGATGTGGCGCGGCTCAATTTTTCTCATGGCACGCATGAAGAGCACGCGCAGAGCATTGCTATGCTGCGCCAGGTGGCCATGGAGCACAAGAAACCTATTGCCATCCTGGCGGATTTGCAGGGCCCCAAAATCCGCACTGGCGCGCTGGCCGGCGGCGGAACCGTATTGTTGCGCGCGGGTCAGCGCTTTGTGATCACCACGGCGAAAGTGTTGGGCGATTCGACGCGGGTCAACACCACGTTCCTGCCCATGCCCCGGGAAGTGGGCAAAGGCGATCGAATTCTGTTGAGTGATGGCCTGATTGAATTGCGCGTGGAGTCCACCAATTACACCGAAGTGGTTTGCCAGGTGGCTAACGGCGGATTCCTCGGCGAGCACAAGGGGATCAATCTGCCCGGCGTGCAACTGCATGTGCCGGCGTTGACGGACAAGGATCGCGCGGATTTGCGGTTTGCGCTGGCTCGCGGCGCGGATTACATTGCGGTGAGCTTTGTGCGGCGGCCCGAAGATGTGCTACTGGCAAAAGCGTTGATCAAGCGTGCTGGCAAGCACACTCCAGTGATCGCCAAGCTGGAAAAGCCCGAAGCCATCGAGAAGCTGGACGAAATTCTGCAGGTCTCCGATGGTGTGATGGTGGCGCGCGGCGATCTGGGCGTGGAAATGAACCCGGAGCGCGTGCCGGTAGTTCAGAAGAATATTATTGCGCGAGCGCGTGAGCACCGCCGCCCAGTGATCACCGCCACCCAGATGCTGGAGTCCATGACGGAGAACCCACGTCCCACCCGCGCGGAGGCTTCCGATGTGGCCAACGCGATCTTCGACGGTTCCGATGCGGTGATGCTCAGCGCCGAAACGGCCACGGGAAAGTACCCGGTGGAAGCGGTGGGAATGATGGCGCGAATCATTGAAGAAGCGGAAGCGAGCATTCATGAGTTTCCGCGCCCGGCCGGCTCGGAAAAATTGAAAGTGGCTGAAACGGTGGCGGAACTGGTCTGCCACGCCTCGCGTGAATTACATATGAAGTTGATCGCGGTGTTTACCCACAGTGGCTTCACCGCGCGATTGGTTTCCCGCTACCGCCCGCTGGTGCCCATCGTGGCGTTTTCACCGGAAGCGGAAACACGGCGGCGTATGGCGCTGTTCTGGGGCGTGACGCCGCGCAGCATCGTGGACATCCAGAAAATCGACGCGCTGCCGGGAATCGCAGAGAAGCGTCTGCTCGAAGAGCGCTTGGTACGCAAGGGCGATGTCATCGCACTGGTCGCCGGAACCCCCATGGGCATCCGCGGTACCACAAACATCATGAAGTTCCACGTAGTCGGCAAGCCCGGAAATTAAGAGGTGTTAGTTCGATTGGGGTACCTTATTCAACGAGCTTACAAAACCATTTCTGTCATTACGAACGAAGTGAGGAATCTCTTTTGCTAGGGACCGGGCAGGTCCGCCCACTTAATTGACCCAGTGGTCCGGGCGCGAGGGTGGCTCGTTCTTGGACTTCTTCATGTACACCTCGAAGCGCTTTCGGTTGCGCTGGTATTTCCAATCGGCCATTTCATTACGCATGCGAAAGAGAAACGAGCCGCGGCGAAGATACAGCCACCCGATGAGCATACCGCTAAGGTGACACAGGTGCGCGACATTGTCGCCACCCGCCTGCAATGTAGAGAAGAACTCGATCGCCGCCATCACTCCGACGAACGGACGCATGGGAATCATGATGGGCAGCGGAAAGAGCCAGATTTGGCGATCCGGGAATAGCACCGCGTTCGCGATCAGAATGCCGAAAATTGCCCCGGAAGCGCCGATGGTGGGGACATCCGAAGGACGATAGCCCCAAAACAGCGGAATGTATTTGATGATTACAGTGAGAATCCCCGCGCCGACGCCGCACAAGAAAAAGTAGTTCAGGAATCGCTTTTTCCCCCAAACCACTTCTAGTTCACGGCCGAACATCCACAGCATCAACATGTTGATCAGCAAGTGCCACAGGCCACCGTGCAGGAACAGATACGTGACCGGTTGCCAGATACGCAAGCCGGGGACGACGCCGCTCGGAATCAGCCCAAACCAATGGTTGAACCAGGCCGTGGCGCTGGGCGGCAGGAAAATTCCGATCAAAGTTTGCAGCAGGAAGACGCCGGTGCATAGCAAAACCAGCAACTTCACTCCCGGCGTGATGAAACCGCGCCAATCGAAGGAAATTCTGGGAGCACCAAACCTTGATGCCATAAGCAAAGTGTACGGCGGCGCAAGGGGAGCAGTCAAAAGAGGATTTGGGCAAATTGTGGAAAGGATTGAAGCACCCTCGGAGAGTGTTGAACCGGAGCGAGACGACGATTGGCAATTGAAACCATGTGGGTCAAGCCTGCCGACAAAGAGAACGGAGCGGCCAACAATTCGCCCAGCGAGGTAGTCCCGGGAGAAAAGAGGTTGTGTTCAAGGCAAGCACGACCAGGCAAATGAAAGGAAGAGGCCGGGTTAAATTGCCAGTAATCGCAGGGGTGGCGGAAGCCGCGCAAAGCACTTCGCATAGCGCTGCCGATGCGCAAAAGGCGGTCCCAGCTGCCGGGAATGTCCGCAGAACTAAAGGAATTGACCGGCAAGTTCAAGTTCTAAACTGCCGAACGGAATGGAGATCGCTCCGGCGAATGGGGCAATTGGGGTTACAGGCTTTCAAGCACCTGCTTGAGGTACTTCCAGAAATTGATCACCGTGGAGATTTGCACGCGCTCATTCGGGCTGTGCGGGTCCATGATCGTAGGACCAAACGAAATCAGCTGCATGCCCGGATATTTTTCGCCAATCACCCCGCACTCCAGCCCCGCGTGCATGGCGATCAACCTGGCAGGATGACCGAACAGTTTCTGGTGGACTTCCTGTAGTTTGCGCACCAAGTCATTGTTCGGCTCCGGTTTCCAGCCCGGATAGCTTCCGTTGTGTTCCACCTCGAAACCAGCCAGGTGACAAATCGTAGCGACCATGCGCGCAGCCGCTTGTTTGCTCGTGTCGATCGCGCTGCGTTGGCTGGTGGAGATTTCGACGGTGTCGGATTCGGTGTCGATGATGGCGAGGTTCGTGGAGGTTTGCACCAGGCCACGCACATCCGGGCTCATAGCCAGAACGCCGTGTGGCAGGCCTATCAACACCGACGCGATGCTTTTCGCGTCGCATGCGTTCATCACTTTTTCCGGGTGCGCGGTTTTCTCTATCGTGATCTGCAATCCGGGATCGAATGCGCCTAAATCAGTGCGGTAAGCAGCTTCGGTAGTCGAAACGAGAGACTGCAGTTCGCTTTCTCGGGCGGAATCCACCACCACGACCGCAGCGGCCTCCCGGGGAATGGCGTTACGTGCAGTCCCTCCGTTGACCTGTGCGAGCTGCAGGGGAAGGTGATCCAGCAATTCCTGCAGCACGCTGCCCATGATGCGCAGCGCGTTACCGCGGCCCTGGTGAATGTCCACGCCGGAGTGGCCGCCGTGCAGGCCAGCCACCTTGATTCGCCACGCCGACCCGGATCCGGTTGGAACAATCGTGAGTTTGCGCCGGGCAATTGTGTTCACGCCCCCGGCACAACCGATGCAGAGTTCGCCTTCCACTTCGCTATCCAGATTCAGGAAATATCTCGACTGCAGCAGGCCGGGCTCGAACAGCGAGGCGCCGGTCAGACCGGTTTCCTCGTCGATCGTGAAGGTGAACTCGAGCGGCCCGTGGGCAATGTCCTTGCTCTCCATTACCGCGAGGGCTGCAGCCACACCTACACCATTGTCGGCGCCGAGGGTTGTGCCATCGGCCCTGAGCCAATCGCCGTCTTTGACTACCTCGATAGCGTCAGTGTCGAAATTATGGGTGGTGCCTTCGTTTTTTTCGCAGACCATGTCCAGATGGCCCTGCAATAGGGCCATGGGGGCCTGTTCGCGGCCTGGGTGAGCAGGCTTTCGAACGATGAGGTTCCCAGCGGAATCTTGGATACTTTCGAGGCCCAAGCTTTTAGCTAAATTATGAGCGTAGTCGCGCGCCGCTGCTTCTTTTGTGGAGGCGCGAGGGATCGCAGACAAACGATCAAAGTGTTTCCACAAGGACTGAGGCTCGAGAGTCGCAAGCGCTGGCATCATGGCCATCTCCATGAAACGCGAGGAAGGAGGGACGCTCCGCAAGGTACCCCCATTGTACAGTTCTGCGGCCGCGGGCGGGGAAGCATGCTCTGGAAGCGGCTGGTGCTCGACACGCAATCGAACAACCGCGAGTCCAAAAAGACCTCGCGTCATTGTTCGTTAGACTAGCCGGCAGCGTCAGTCCGTAACTTTTTTCCAGGTTGTGTCCGGATTGTATTCCGTGATCGCGGTGGCCAGTTCGCCGGTTTTATCGCCCAGGTCCTTCTGATAAACGATGCCGTCCTGGTTGATGATGAAAGTCATCACGCCGCTGACTTTGTATTGCGCGGGAAAGGCCAGAAGCGCCACGCCTTGCGCAAGTTGCCCGTCGGCTAGATAACTTTTCGCGCCACCCTTCGCCGCGGGTCCTTGGGCCTTTAGGATGCGATAGAAGTAACCATGGTATGGCTGGCTCTTTCCGCCTAGGCCTGGGCTGGAATAACCCTCGGCGCTGGCGTCTGCGAGCAGCGGGCCTACCGGACTGGGCGGTTCTCCCTCGGCGGTTTCCCAGTAGAGGCCATCCTGCTTGCCCGGGCTACTCATCAGTCGTTGCGCGTAAATTCCGGCGGGCAAGCCGTCATGGCCCACGGCGGCGTAGTCCTTCTGAGCGTCTATGTAGCCACGGCACGCTGCAATGGCCCCCAATTCGTTGTGGCCGATGCGGCGATAGACAAGTTCCTGCTTCCCGGCGGCCGTGTCGAATCGCCATTTGCCGCCATCGTTCACGATGGGAATGGGCATCTCCCAACTATTCGCGCCCACTTGGAGAATCCGCGTTTGCTCATCCTGCTTCACGATGGCGTGTTTTGTCTTGTACGCTTTCGCGAAGCCGTCCATCCCGGATTTGTCCTGCACCGGATCGCCGGAATACACCAGGTCCTTTCCATCATCGCCAAGGACCGCCACCATTTCTTCCTGGTTGTTGTCCGCTGCGGCCTTAAACAGAGCCTGCGCTGCTTCGGCCGGGGTGGCGAAGGTCTTCTGGTCCGCGGCGGTCGCGCCTGCGGCCGAGAACAGCGCAGCGATCAGTAATGCCGTAAGTAATCGCGACACTCGCATGGCAGTTTCTCCCGTTCGCAATGGTTTGTTTTCCATGGGTTACTTCTTCCTCGCGCTGCCGCCGGAAGCCTTCGCATTCCCGCCAGACGGACGGCTCGCGGGTGCGCCCATGCTGGCGTGGCCGCGATTGCTCGCCGCTCGATCAGCCTTGGCATTATTGGCGCCGCCCAATGCGCTTCCGCCGGAAGACTGCGGGCGGTTCTGCGGTTGCGTCGTAGGCCGCGCGGCTGGTTGGTTTCCGGCAGCTGGCCGTGCAGCTGGTGTGTTGCCTGTCGCCGGCCGCGCGTTCGAGGCATTTCCGGTTGCCGGGCGTGCGCTGGGAGTATTCCCCGAGTTAGGCCGATTGTACGAGGCGTTGCCGGTGTTCGGACGCGTGCCGCCATTCTGCGCGAACCCGCGATCGCCCGAAGGGTTTCGGGCTGGCGTTGTTCCCGCATTGACGCGATCATTATTTGCAGCCCCGCCCTTGTTGCCCTGGTAGGTGGGCTGCCCTTTCCAGTTGTTGGCGTTGTTTCCGGTTGCCGGGCGCTGCACTGCTCCCGGATTGTTCCCCGCGTTACTGCCGCCCGGACGATTCGGCACGTTGCCGGTGGCAGGTCTGGTGCTTGCGTTATTGTTGGTGCCCGGACGATAGTTCACGCCCTGCCTGTTGCCCGCTTGACCGCCCATGTTCTTCGAATACGTGCTGTTGGGATTGCGATTGTAAGGAACCGGCCGCGGCTTATAGTTCGAATTCAAATTATTGTTGTTATTAAAGCGGTTGTAATAATTATTGTTGTTGATGTAGATGTTGTTGTTTCCGTAGTGCACCGGGCGGTTATAGCCGTACGAGGGGCCCCACCCTCCGTAATAGACCGGGCGATACGGGGGCGGATAATACGGCCGCGGCCCGTACCAGACTCCACCATAACCCCAGGCGGGATAGTAGTAATTGTTGCTGCTGACGGCCGCGCCGACCGCGATCCCCGCGCCAAACGAAAGCAACCCAATCAACACCGCAGTGCCGGTACTCACACCTGATTGTTGTTGTACCACGGTCGTGGTGTTGCTACTGCTGGAGGAACTCGCAGCGGGTCCCGAGCTGGTGGTGGTGGTCGTGGTGGTGCCATCGGGCCGCGTGGTGGTCGTGGTGGTTTGGAAGACCTGGTCAGGGTTGTATTGCGGTACGTAGACCACCTTGGGATCCGTGGGCTTCAGTTCCACCACCTGTTGCCCGTTGCTCGAACTGACGTCCACCTTCATCTGCGGTGAGCTTTTCAGCGCGCCATTATCCACAGCCTGGGCGCGCAAGCGCTGCACGGAATCCAACACCGCTTTCGGGCTGGCCTGGTACGCTGCGCCGATCTGTTTGGTCCAGTCAAACTGCGAGCACATCAAATCCACCACCGTCGGGTAATGCAGCAGCGCCTGCATCACCGGCGTAAACCCCGCGTTCTTGGATGCTTGGTCGAGCGCCGCCTCTTTTAAATCCTTATTCTGGTCGAGCACCAGCCAGTTGCCTCCGTCCATTACCTCCTGCGGGTCTACCGCGGCTTGCAGCATCACGGCGAGCACCGGGTCGGGATACAGCGCGATGGGCGCAAGCAACTCGTCCAGTCCATCCGCGGTCAAATTCACTTCCGGCAATTGCGTTTGCGGATCCTGCTGCGCCTGCTGGCCCGTTTGTTGCGCCGCCGCAACGTTTGACGCCGGCGTTGCATTCGCTGGTGGTGAGTTAGTGGGATCTTGCTGCACTACCGGCGCGGGAGTGCTCTCTTTTGCAGAGCACCCTTCCATGCTCACATTTGCAGTGAGCAGCAAAAGCGCGGTAAGCCACGACATCACTATCTGAACTCGTCTCATAAATGCCTCACAGGAGGAGGGTCACCTGAAAGAAAACGACTTTGAGAATTGCGTTCTGACAAACCTGACCGGGGCGGAACTAGCCAAATTTGACAGTGAGCATACCACTATTTCCTGAATGGGGTCGAATCGATTTGTGATGAAGTCGCTGCGAGCGGGGCCTAATCCAGTTTCTTGCGCGCGAAATAGAACAGCGACGCCGCCAGCAGTAAGAACATGAACGCTCCGAAGACATTGCTGGTGGCCAGCGAGCCCATGAGTCTAGGACCGAAAGAAAACAGGTCGGGGCGCCAGGGCAGGCGTAATGCCGCGGCAAACCAGCCCGGAACGTGATTGGCAATCTCCGGATCCTGCAGAAGCGTGATGCCAATGCCCAGCAGTCCAAATACACCTCCGGCCGCAATCAACCCGCTGGAGTACAGCGCGCCGGGACTCGCCTCGCTGCTGCCCTCCTGTTTCTCTTTCATGGACGCTTGCACCGCCCACGCCACTAACCCTCCGGCGAACATGGTGGCCGTAGTGGCTACAGAGATATACAGGCCGGTCGCGAAGGCCAGCGAACGCACCCCCAGAATCTCAACGGCGATTACCATCGCCACGCCCATCAGCACCAATCGCCAGGGCAATCGCTGCGTGAGAATGCCACTGATCACCGTGGCCATCAGGCGAGCTTGCGGCGCGGGCGCTTTGTCGCTCCCAATTCCCTGGGCCCACTGGTACTCAATTTTTTGCGTGTTCGCATCGTAAAGATACTCGCCATCGGGAATCACGCTGGACCCGAGCGAATTAATAAGCACGTAGCTCTTGTCCTTATACATAAACGACTGCCGCTCTACTTTTGCGCCGGTAGGGAGCGACGCCATGCTCACGGGTATTTCCGTCGGTAGATATTTCTCCAATCCTTTATTCATCAGGTTCAGTGTGCCGCCGATAGCGACGGTCGAAACCGTCACGCCGATGAGCAAGCCCATCTGTTGCCAGAAGGGTGTTGAGCCAACCAAAAATCCGGTCTTTAGATCCTGCGAAGTGGCCCCGGCGATGGCGGAGGCGATACAAACCACGCCGCCAATCATGAGCGCGAGAACGGCATAGTTCGGCGCCGTCCATCCGGCGAGCAGGAAGATCGCACAGGTAGCCATCAACGTCGCGATGCTCATCCCGCTGATCGGATTGGAGGAGTTACCCAGCAGTCCGCTGATGCGGCTGGCTACCGTCACGAACAGGAACCCGAACACCACCACGAAAATCCCCGCAAATAGATTCTGGTACCACTGCGTCTGCGCGCCCTTCATCGGATGAAACGTAAGCAGAATCCACATCATCACCACGATCAGTGCCGAACCCAGCATCACCCAACGCATCGGAACGTCACGCTCCGTGCGTGTGGCCGTCGGGACTTCCGCAGCGTTTTGCGACCCAACATCTTTTAGTCCGGCGCGCAGCGCCCCGATGATCGTCGGCAAGGTGCGCAACAGCGTAATTAATCCCGCTGCAGCCACCGCGCCCGCTCCCATCGGTCGAATGTAACTGCGCCACATGTCGTCGGGCGTCATCAGCGGAATCGGAATCGTGGAAGGATAAAGCGGATTGTTGCCCGCCAGCTGCCCGTAAAACTTGATGGCCGGCATGATCACCAGCCACGACACAATGCCCCCGGCAAAAAGTATCCCGGAGACGCGCGGCCCAATAATGTAGCCCACCCCGAGATATTCCGAAGTGATATCCGCGCGAAAGCTGGAGCCCGGATACCAGCTCGGCCGTCCTTCCGGCTGTTCCGTCCACATCAGCATGGTCTTCATCAGGAAGGTGTACACGCCGCCAAGGCCAAGTCCCCAGAACACGCGTCCCGCGAACGAGCCGCCCTTTTCCCCCGCTACCAGAACGTCGGCGCATGCCGTGCCTTCCGGAAAGCTCAGGTTGCCGTGCTCCTTCACGATCAACTGCCGCCGCAGCGGAATCATGAACAGCACGCCCAGCCAGCCGCCCAGCAGCGCCATCGGGAATATTCGCCAGAATGTGAACTCCGACCCAAATCCCAGAAAGATCAGCGCCGGCAACGTGAACATCACTCCCGCGGCCAGTGACTCACCCGCCGATCCGGTGGTTTGCACAATATTGTTTTCGAGGATCGTGGAGCGCCCAAACGCGCGAAGAATGCTTATGGACAGCACCGCGATGGGAATCGACGCGGAAACCGTCAACCCGGCGCGTAATCCCACGTACACAGAAACCGCGCCGAACAGCAGCCCAAAGATCCCGCCGAGCACCACCGCTCGCAACGTGAATTCCCTTATGTTTTGCGATGCGGGCACGTAGCTTTGAAATTCTTGTGCTGGTGCCGTGGAACTCCATGGACGGTCGCTCACCGATGCCTCCCGGATGAATGCTTGAAACGTGCGGATGAACCTTGTGTGCAGGGATTATGACCCACCCGGGAGCGCAGGCAAAGTGATTCATGAGGTAGTCGCATCTCGGGAGGGCGGCCAACAGATTGGCCGGGGGGAAGATTTTGGGTGCCGCACCCGTTTAAGGGTGCGGATTTAGAGTAACTTCGCGTGCATGGTGGACTGCTTCGGCAACCGTTTGCAGCAAAATCCCGGACCGGTGGGGGCATGATATCGTACTAGTAATGTTAACGCATCACACCATGTCGGCGCGCCGATCAAGTTCAAATCGGCGCGGTTTAGTGCACGTATGACGCTGAGGACGGCTTATCTGTGGATTCCAGGTAATCGATCAGCGCCAGCAGTGCTCCCCAGTGATAAAAGCGGTCGCTGGAGCTGACATCGTCGCCCGAGCCAGTCATGGAATTGTAGTTTTCGTGGACGTGATGATTGGTGGTCCATTCGACCTGGAACAGCTCCAACGATTTGCGGGCCAGTTCCGCGCGCACCTGCGGCTGATCGTAATTGCGCAACCCGAGGTAAACGAGGAAGTTCATCGGCCCCCAAATGCGTCCGCGCCAGTAATTCTGATCCTTGAACGCGGGATCGCTTCGCGGAGTGGCCGGAATCACCCAATCGCCCCGGAACTCCTGAGGATTCAGCAGATGCTCCTGAAGCATGCGTTGTGCCTGCTGCGGAGTGGCAGCGCGAGCCAGCAGCGGATAGAAATTTGTAGGCGAAGTGCGCGGGCTGAGTTCGCCGGTGCGCAAATCCTTGTTCAGGAACATTCCGGTTTTCTCGTCCCAAAGGGTGCCCAAAGATTGCCGATAGAAGTTGGCGCGCTCCCGTAATTCCTTTTCCTCTGCGGACTTATTGAGCGCAGCGGCAATTTCCGCTAACGCATCGCAATCGGCCACATATAAGCTCATCAAGCCAACATCGGCCATTTGCAGAAGGTGTGTCGTGTCGTCGAAGCCAGCCGTATCGTACATCGGGCTGTTATCCAACCCGGATTCCAGGATCGCGCCTCCACGTGTGCCGCGCGCGTCGTCGTCGGGATTGACCGGCAGATTGCCACCATCGCTGCCCCAGGCGAGATAATTTCCCACGCGGCGATGCTGCTGCCACCAGCGATTCCAGGCCAGCAGCCGAGGAAAAGTCTCCTGCAGCAACCAGCGATCGTGGAATTTTTGGTACAGGCCGAGAACGGTAATCCCTCCCACAGGCGGCTCCGAACGATCGAAACTCTTCCAATTACCCGCCCGAGCATAGTTGGGCACAAAGCCCGCCGGAGTGGTTTCGCGGAGTATCTCGATCGCGTTGGCGTAGGCCAGATCGCGATCACCGATAGTGGCCAGAGTGGCGGCGAAGAAGGTGTCCCAGTCGAACAGCACGTAGCCGCCCCAACCCACGCTCCAGAGGCGGCTAACCGGCGAAATCACGCGATCGCGTTCTGGCTCATAGATGGTGTCCCACCCCAGCGTAGATTGAATCGCGTCGAATGTGGAGGAAGACGCCGCGCCCAACGAATGCTCGTAGGCGAGGCGCTGCGCTTCGATCGCTTGACGAATTTCCGCGAGAGTTCGCGGCTTTCCAGTGCTGAGCCCGACCGGGCCGTTGAGTTCGGCAGCAAGATACGGAGCGGCAACCGGAATGCTCGCGAACGGTGCTTCCGGGGCCGTCGAATAAATGTCCAGCGACGCCTGTGCACTCCGCGCTTCGAGCTTGTTTCCCACACGTGCAGCACTGCCCGGCCGGTTCCAAAGATAAGCAGCGGAGAAAACGACCGTTGGTGCAGGATGCCCCGCCCTCACTTGAGACAGAGGCGTGACCAGCACAACCAGGTCTGGGCCAGCGTGCGCACTTTCGATCTGCAGATCCACCCCTTGCCAGTTCAGACCCAGATTGGTATAGCTGCCCTCCCAGGCATGCGGACCGGGAAAAACCTTCTCGTCATTTTGTCCTTGTCGCCCGATCAGCGCGTCGCTCAGAAATGCCTCAGTATAAAGAGTGGTCTTGTGGTGAACGCCGATGCGAATCGCCAGTCCCTCGGGAAGCAGAACGTGCGTGGTGACACTGTGAACGTCCCAGGTATTCCAGCCAGAGGCGAGACCCTTTTGCAGCGCGTCGTATTCTGCGGAGCGCGCAGGCGTTTGCGCGTAAGCGCACGATGACCATACGCTCCAAAAGATCAGGACCAGGCAACCCGAAACGCCAAGAGCACGCGAAACGCCGGCTGAAAACAAAGCACGATGATACGGACTCATTCATCGATAGTGAGTTCTAAACCAGCTTGCTTGTCAAGGCCAAACCACATCCGCGCTACGAGTTGCTGCCGAGGGCAACCCGCAGATGATGGATGCTGGCTTAAGCTTGCTGGTGCGAGTGCCCAATGTGACTCGGCAAGGTGGTAATTGCGTTATAGAGTAGTGCGAAAAGTAATCCGGCAACGCCGCCATCGATCAATCCGTCGAAAGTGCCGATTACTACATTTCCGATGCTTCGCGAGTTGTGAAACCACGGATACACCGAGCCCGTGAGTTGGATGAAGCTGACACCGTAACTCGGGTGCGCCAGATTGATTAAACCAACCAGCAGGATGGCGCCGCCCCACAACAGTCCGGCGGCGATGGCCGTTGCTTTCAGAGAGAGTCGCATGACTTGTTACCTCCTCAAGATTTGGAATAAGTCCGGAAATGATCCATTGCGGATTGTCCCGGGGCGATTGAAGACCGCGCCACCCGGGAGAAGAGTTTAGAAACGCGCATCAGTTCGCGGTAGTTCTAGCTTGCTGAAGGTTGGTTGCCGGCAGGTTCGACGCCGATTCAATTTTTTTCAATGAAGGTTTCGGACGCTGCCAGACAAGGCGTGTATCCGCTGTATCAACGGGATACATCATGGTGGATTGCTGGCCGGAGGCGCGAGAATCTTCTTCCACAATGTATCGTGATGCGATATATGCCGCCAGGGTTGCCTTGCTCCCTAATACATCGTAGTACGATAGATTATGGGCTAGTTGGCCTTAGAGCCCGACCCGTTTTGCCGCCTGTGTTTGGCCCCAGTAGCTTATTTTCTTGGTGAGATGAAAGTGACTGCCGAGGGAGGGCGCAGGGTGCTCCAGCGATGGCGGAGCGCGCGCGGCGCGGCCCCCAGGATGGAGGCGAGCAGTTGCTGGGCCTGGTCGAAGGGCAACGTGATGCGATACAGATCGGCGTGGCGTGCGTGCGAGTATTTCTCGTAGCGGGGCATATTGGCGGAGGCGAAAGCGGTAAGGAGTTTCCAGGCGGAAGATTTCGCGAACAACCTTTTCTGGTTGGCTTCCGAGGCCGTGATTTCGGCGACATTTCGTTGCGTTCCGCCACCACTTTCGAACAAAGCCGCGGTGGCTGTGGTGGGGTCGAAGGGACGTGAGGGATCATCATCGGGGAAGGGAGTCACCAGCGATGCAATCTCGGGGAGATCGGCGCCGAGGGGATCCCACCAGTAGTGATAACCGTTGTACAGTACCGTGCCCGCCTTGAAGATTTGCTGGACGCGGGCCGAATCTTTGCCGACAACACTGACGACCATGTCGGTGAGCTCGCTGAGACGGAAAGTCTGTTTGACCACCGGACGCATGGTGACATAGCCGGCGTCGTCTTCGGCATAGCGAATAGGGATCTGTTGCGGTAGCGGCATGCGTTCGTGTGCTGAAACCGACGGCCTCACAAGGCCGTCCCTACAATAAGAAGCGCCGGTCAGGCCAGCTTGGCAAGCTTATCGCGGACGCGATCGCTCAGCGCTTTGCCATCGACGGCCTTGCCGGTAAGCGTTTCTTTCGCAGCTTTCACCACCGCGCCCATCTGTTTGATGGAAGTAGCGCCCACATCGGCTACGGCTTTCGTGATGGCGGCGTCCATTTCCGCTTCCGAAGCGCCGGCGGGAAGATAGGATTCCAGAATCTTGAGCTCACTGGTCTCCTTGTCCACGAGATCCTGGCGCCCGCCCTTGCTGAACTGATCGATGGATTCCCGGCGCTGTTTGGCGAGAGTTTGCAGCAGTTGGACGGATTCCGTGCCATCGAGCGGGCGCATCTTCTCCACTTCTTTCAATTGGAAAGCGGACTTAATCATGCGCAGCACGCTGAGGCGCTGTTCTTCCTTGGCTTTCATCGCCGCGACGATATCTTTCTGAACTTGCTCAGACAAAGTCATGAAGCTCCCCTTTTACAAAACTATAACAGAGCGGCCCGTCGCCCGCATTGACAGGCTCTGGCGCGCACAGTAAGTTGGAATGTTTTCGGAACCTGGGAAGAGACCGCTGGTAGGCGGCGGCTTTTACTCGGAAATGAGGAGAGATGAAAGTCATTGTTGCGGACAAGATCAGCGAGCGCGGCGTGGACCTGCTGAAGCAGACCGGCTGGAACATTATGTCGACCACGAAGGAGACGCTTGCGGCGGAACTGGCGGATGCGGACGCGCTGATCGTTCGTAGCGCGACCAAAGTTACCCCGGAGCTGATGGACAAAGCGCCCAAACTGCGGGTCGTAGGGCGCGCGGGCGTGGGCGTTGACAATATCGATCTGGATGAAGCCACCAAGCGCGGGATTCTGGTGATGAGCACGCCCGGGGGAAGCTCCGTGAGCGTAGCGGAGCACACGTTTGCGCTGCTGCTAGCGATGGTCAGGCAGGTCCCCAGGTTTGACGCGTCCATGCGCGAAGGGAAGTGGGAAAAGTCGTCATCCGGCGCGGAAGTACGAGGGAAAACGCTGGGCCTGATCGGTTTGGGGCGCATTGGGGGAGAAGTGGCGATCCGCGCGAATGCCTTTGATATGCGGGTGCTGGCGTTCGACCCGTATATCAGCGAAGCGGCGGCGAAGGAATATTCGGTAGTGTTAGTGACCTTGGAAGAACTGCTGGAGCAGAGCGATTTTATTTCGTTGCACACCGCGGTGAGCCCGCTGACGAAGAATATGATTAATGCGCAGTCGATTGGAATGATGAAGAAAGGTGTGCGCATTGTGAATGCGGCGCGGGGCGAATTAATTAATGAGCAAGACTTGGCGGCTGCGCTGAAAAGCGGACAGGTGGCCGGTGCGGCGCTGGACGTTTTCGCGGAAGAACCTCCGAAAAATTCGCCGCTGGTGGGACTGCCCAATGTGGTTTGCACCCCGCACGTGGCGGGGTCGACGGCGGAAGCGCAGGAGGAGTTGGGGAATCAAGTGGCGGCGCAGGTTCGCGATTATCTAGCGGAAGGCGTGATTCGCAATGCGGTGAACTTGCCGGCACTTTCGCCGGAGCAGTACCGGCGCGTGCGGCCGTATCTGGCGTTGGCAGAAAAGTTGGGATCGTTGGTGTCTCAGGCGGCGGCGACCAGGCCGGCCCGGGTGAAAATCCGCTATGCAGGCGAATTGACGGAAGTGGGAACGCATTTGCTGCGCAGCGCGGTGCTGGCGGGACTGCTGAACGCGGTGCTCGACGAACGAGTGAATGTGGTGAACGCGCCGGCGAGAGCGGCGGAACGAGGGTTGAATGTCGAAGAAGAAACGCGCCGGAGGGAGCACGGGTTTCCGCACACGTTAGAGGTTGCCGCGCTGCCGGAGAAACCGGGCGGTCGCGGGTTCAGCGCCGAAGGAACCGTACTGCACGACGGAACACCGCGCGTCATTAGCATCGACGGAATCCCGCTGGAAGCGCAGTTAGACGGCACCATGCTTTTGCTGCGCAACAACGATAAACCCGGTGTGATCGGACACGTAGGGACCACCTTGGGGAAGCACGGCGTAAATATCGCCACCTTTGCACTGGGGCGGCGAGAAGCCACCGTGGGCGCGGAAGCCGTATCGCTGGTCCGACTGGATGGCAAAGTGTCCGAGGAAATTTTGGGGCCCATCCGCGAACATTCCGCCATCACGGAAGCCAAGCTGATTCATCTGGGGTGACGCGAAGTGAAGACCGCCCATTCCTGGCGGATGCGATCATGGAGGCGTGCGGGTGTCGGCATTGGCAAACTTGCGAAAATCGCGGCGCTGGTACCGGCTGGGAAGCTGTGCTAACCTTACAAATGCGCTGAAAACTTGCTGTTTTAAGCGCTTGTCGGGGCGTGGCTCAGCCTGGCTAGAGCGCCTGGTTCGGGACCAGGAGGTCGGTGGTTCAAATCCACTCGCCCCGACCACTTTTTTCAATCACTTACGCGACCTCGGTTTCCATCTACCGTTCAAATGCTCGCGCAGTATCTTAGCGAGGGCAGGTTCGATGTTCACGGTTCTGTTTCCGCTTTTGGTCTTAACCGTGACTTCTTGTCCCCGCCAAACACTACGACGAACAAAGATGCGATTGGATGACAAGTCTAGGTCTTCGACGATAGCGTTAGCTAGGCTGAACGCCTGGATTTTTGCAGGATGCAAACAAGGGGGCGTTCAGCTACGAACGGCTAAGGAGTCTGCTGGTGCCGACCCTTTACGCCAACCGCGATGCGCTCGACCTAGGCCAAATTTGCCTGCTGGATTTCTTCTTCGATCAGCAGATTCGTGAGGGTACAGGCCTCCTGCAATGCCCTGGAGACCGAGGCGGAAAGGCCAATGCCTGTCGTGCACTTTTCTGGCTCAATGCCAACCACAAAGAGCCGGTGGGGCAGTTCATCCAGGAGTCGAGCCGCTGCCAATAATTCGCCTGCGTTGCTTTCATGGCCAGAGCTGGCACGTCCAGGCGAGAGTTCGCGCAACTCCTTCAAGGTATGACGGCTGACTGTCCCCGGGGACGCACCGTTCTTCACAGCGTCAATGATGATTAAAGTGCGGCGAGCGCTCAGATGGCCCAGCAACGCCAGGCCCTGCGTGCCGCCATCCAGGAATTCCACTTGACCTTCCCAACAGTTTTCGGAATTGGCTAACTGTTCAAGCAAGGCCGGACCAACGCCATCGTCGCCAAGCAAAATGTTGCCTAATCCCAGAACGAGGATCGGTGCGCGTGCGGCCACGGACCCTGAATCAGGAAAGCCATTCATCGCTGCGAACGTCTCCGCGTCGATAGAATTTGTAACCAGAGATAATGGAAGTGATCAGGCCGTTGCCATACTGCGTCGAGTCGTACGTCACGATATATATGTGCAACAAGGCAAAGACGGGAAATGCCCATGCAACGAGGTGATGAATCATGTGGGTCTTATAGGAATTGCCGATCAGGGGAATCACCCAGCCGAATATTCGGTTGAGCATGCCATTTGGATTGGTCTCAGAAAAGAGCGCAAGCCCGGTAAAAATCTGTACCCATCCCAGAAAAATGACAAAAAACGTGTACGCCGAGCCACCGAGTGCGTTGTGGCCCAGATGCACGTGCCCACGTTCAAGGCGCAGGTAATCTCCTGCCTGGCGGAACAAGTCCTTCCACCAGGTCGTTTTCCAAACCTTGGGGAAGCCCGACCGGGCGTAGTTATTCCCTGCCCAGAACCAGTAGATCCTCACGAGAAAACTTATCGCGAAGATGATTCCCGCAGCGAAATGAATCTGGCGAATCCTGCCCATCAGGAAGTGATTTGCAGGTTCACCGCTGGTGGTCAAAATGGGATGACCGATGTATAGCCCGGTTAGAAAAAGCGCCGAGATGCACAGCGCATTGACCCAATGCGTGAACCGTACGGGAAGTTCCCAAATGTAGGCACGGCGGAAATAGTGTTCCGGACGAGCCGCCACGTCTCTCGGATCGAACGGTTCGATTACTTTTGCCATGGCCGCCTCCTATACGCGAATCAGAACTTCCGACAAAGTACGCCCGTCTTTGCCAAGGACATGCGACGCACAGGCCAAACAGGGGTCAAAGGAATGAATAGTTCGCAGAATTTCCAGCGGCCGTTTGGGATCCGCCATCGGAGTGCCAAGGAGCGCAGATTCATAGGCTCCGTGTTGTCCCTTGGCATCTTTGGGAGAGGCGTTCCAGGTTGACGGCACCACGATCTGGTAGTTGAAGATTTTGGCATCCTTGATGTGGATCCAATGGCAGAGCGCGCCGCGGGGAGCCTCCGTGAAGCCGTATCCCTTTGCTTCGGCAGGCCAGCTTGAGTGTTCCCATTTGACCGTATTAGCCGTGGCCGTGTCTCCGGCTTTGAGATTGGCGATCAATCGGTCGTATTCCTGTTGCAGCCAGTAGGCACAGAGCCGAGTTTCCAGGCCGCGAGCTGCGGTGCGGCCGAGCGTGGAAAACAGCGCTGTCGCCGGCACTTTCAATGCACCCAGCGCTTCTGTCACCACATCCTTGTATTCCGTACTGCCGCTTGCATAGCCGACCAGCATGCGCGAAAGCGGCCCGACTTCCATGGCGTTGCCCTTCCAGCGCGGCGATTTCAGCCAGGAATATTTTGCATTCTCATCGAGTTGGGTAAACGGCGGCTTCGGCCCGGTGTAATTGGGTTTCGTTTCACCTTCCCAGGGATGCAGTGCATCTTTGCCAGCCGAATATTCGTACCAGGAATGGGTGATTTCCTCGCGTATCTGGTTCACATCTGCCGGATCGACAGGCAGAACTTCTCCCAGATTCTTGTTCAAGATGGCGCCGCGCGGCATCTTGAAACTGGAAACATCGCTGATACCGTTTTGCGGCACATCGCCATACACAAGGTAATTTCCCAGGCCACCGCCAATTTGCGTCCATTCCGGATAGAACGATGCCACAGCAAGGAGGTCGGGAATGTACATCGTTTCGACGATCTGTTTCGCTTGGGCAATCAGATCCTTGACCAGGTTGAGTCGCTCTATGTTGATTGCACTGTCGCCCTGCAGCGCAATTGCACAAGCCATTCCCCCTACCAGGTAATTCGGATGAGGATTCTTGCCGCCGAACACGGTGTGAATCTTGATGACTTCCTTTTGCCATTTAAGCGCTTCGAGGTAGTGAGCCACAGCCATCAAATTGGCTTCCGGTGGAAGTTTGTAAGCGGGATGACCCCAGTAAGCGTTATCGAACAGCCCGAGTTGGCCGGAGTCGACGTATTTCTTCAATGTGTTTGCGATATCGCGGAAATAACCGGGACTGGCTTTTTCGGCAGCGGGCGAGACTTTTTGTGCCAGCGTCGCCGTGTGCTCCGGATCGGCTTTTAATGCCGAGACGATGTCCACCCAATCCAGTGCGTGCAGATGATAGAAGTGAATGACGTGGTCCTGCACCGTCTGCGTCAGAAAAAGTATATTGCGGATGATTTCGGCATTCTTCGGGATCGAAACGCCAAGTGCGTTCTCGACGCTGCGAACCGAAGCGAGCGCGTGAACGGTGGTGCACACACCGCAGATGCGCTCGCAGAAAGCCCACGCGTCGCGTGGATCTCGTCCCTGAAGGATCACTTCAAGACCGCGCCACATGGTTCCCGAAGACATCGCGTCGCCGACGTGACCGCTGTCGTTCAAAATGGCTTCGATGCGAAGATGACCCTCGATTCGGGTCACCGGGTCAACAACAACTCGAGTCGTCATGGTCAGCTCCTATTCGCCTTTCTCGTTGGCCGGCGGTGTGTCATCGCTCTGGGCTTTCCGCATATTGCGATTGACGACGGTGGAAACGAGGTGGGCGCCAACGCCCACGACTGCGGCGGTGCCAAGCACCTCCCCGATCGTATCGGGTGTGGCGTCGATGCCTGGAACAACTACATTGGAGAGTCGCTGGTAAAACGGACCGTTGTCCCAGAAGCCTGCTTCGCTGCATCCGATACAGCCGTGACCGGAGCCGATGGGGAAAGAAACACCATTGTTCCATTTGAATGTAGAACAGGAGTTATACGTCGATGGGCCGCGGCAGCCCATCTTGTAGAGGCACCAACCCTTGCGCGCTCCGTCGTCGTCCCATGCTTCCACAAATTGCCCCGCATCGAAAAAGGCGCGGCGGTAGCACTTGTCATGGATGCGCTGTCCGTAAAACATTTTTGGACGTCCAATGCGATCCAGTTCCGGCAGTGCATCGAAGGTCAGAATGTAAGTAAGCACGCCGGTCATCACTTCAGCGATGGGTGGGCAACCCGGGACATTAATAATGGGTTTGTCGGTAATTATCTCGTGAACCGGTTTGGCGCCCGTTGGATTGGGATGTGCAGCCTGCACGCAGCCGTTGGAGGCGCATGAACCCCAGGCGACAATCGCCTTGGCATATGCAGCTGTCTCCTTCAGGATATTTAGAAATGTATCGCCGCCAACTGTGCAGTAAACTCCCCCGTCGGCAGTTGGCGCATTGCCCTCAACGGCTAGCAGATACCCACCCGGATGATCTTTAATGAGTTTTCTGCGGATTTCTTCCACCTGGAAACCCGCCGCCGCCTGCAACGTATCGTCGTAGTCTAGCGAAATCATATTCAGAATGATGTCCTGAGCAATGGGGTGAGAAGAGCGGATGAATGACTCGCTGCAACAAGTGCATTCGAGTCCGTGCAGCCAGATCACCGGGATGCGCGGCTTCACCTCCAGTGCTTGCACGATCTGAGGAACGTAGGAAGCGCTGAGCCCCATCGCTGCAGCGGTCTTGGCGCAGAACGTCAGAAACTCGCGGCGGTCCACACCATGGGCGCGTAATACTTCATAAGTTGTGGGAACTAAGTGATTAGCCACACGCCACCTCTCCAGCGGCGCGCAGTGGGGTAAGGAGGACGGCCGCGTTGCGGAGGAACCTACGCTAGACAGACGTGAGTTTCAGTGACGAAAAACGCATTGGCTGTGACGTCCGTCACGGGGATTGGTGCATACTACCAATACTCAACTTTGCGTGTGTACTAACATGCAATAAACATAGACAGCTAGCACATGAACTGTTCAGGATGAACCGGCAGGGCATGCGGATAAATTGTGAAGAAGCTGCCAGCATTTCCGTGCAGCAACTTTGTGTATTCGGCTTTGGCTTGCTTCAAAGATGGGAATGTCCGGGTCGGCGTCTTTCGGGAGGCAACAAAACTTTTTGCTGCCGAGAGAATTTCGAGGGACACCTCAAGAAATGGAGCGATTCGCGTCTCCACCCGGTGACGTGTCAAGCCTCCTTGTGAAAGAATATGCGAGGAAAGAAAAAGTCCCGTCTTACGACAACAGAAGGGAGCAAGTCATGGGCAACCGAGACAAGCGAGGTCGAGAGAAGAAAAAGCCAAAGAAAACGGGAATCAAACAATTGAGCACACCGGCAAAACCAAAACCGGAATACAAACCTACCGCGCCACCACCACCGACATCGCAAACCGATGAGGACGGGACTCCGACACTCATCTGAATGTCCCGTGCAACCTGAATTTTGAAATCGCCGTCTGCATCTTCCGCTTTGGGCTTCCTTCCGTAGAGCTTCTCGATTGTTTGCCCCATAATCGGGCAACTGGCGTTATGAAAGCCTCTATCAATCTATCAATGCGTTCCGTATTGTTTTGCGTTTCCACCCGAATGTGCCGCCTTCCGCAAGGAAATCCGGACACGCGGGTCTAGACTGCCCGCTTGAAGTTGCGACTAATCTGCTCGCATATCCTTTATTCTCATGGCTCTCAGGACTTGTTGAAGCTAGCTCCCGGCTGTCAACGCGATGGTACAATTCGTTTTGGAGCCTGCTGTGGCTACATCGGCAAAAGTCCCTCCCTCCCTCAAAAAAAGCGAATTCTGCAACGCCTGTTTTCGACGTGAAATTGTTTCTCGACTCGGCCGGTCTGGGAAGAAAAGTAGCCAAGTTCAGAAGAAAAGAAACCGTCTTCACGCAGGGCGACCCCGCCGAGAGTGTCATGTACATTCAGGAAGGCGGTGCGAAGCTTACTGTGGTGAATGAGACCGGCAAAGAAGCCGTTGTGGCAATCCTTGGACCGGGCGATTTTCTTGGGGAAGGGTGCCTTGCAGGCCAGTCCAATTACCTGGTGACCGCGACCACAATTTCACCTACCAGCGTGCTGGTCATTGAGAGAAACGAGATGATTCGCGCGCTCCATGAGGAGCACGAGTTCTCGGACCGCTTCATCGCTTATATGCTTGGACGAAACATTCGAGTCGAGGCGGACCTCATCGACCAGCTTTTCAACTCCAGTGAGAAGCGCCTGGCGCGCACTCTGCTGTTGCTCGCCGCTATGGCGCGCCGGGCCATCCTCACAAAGCACTTCCCAAAGTATCGCAAGAGATGCTGGCGGAGATGATTGGCACAACGCGTTCCCGGGTCAATTTTTTTATGAACAAATTCAGGAAACTGGGCTTAATCCAATACAACGGCGAGATTCAAGTCAACGATTCCCTCCTTAGTGTCGTCCTGCACGATTAAGTTAGTTTTCACAAGAGTGCAATCACATTTGCCGCGAAGTTCCGCATTAGCCGGTAGGCGCCCCAATGACGTACAAACTTGCTGCCACTCGGCCGATGTCTCCTTTTGTACAGTTTTAAGCATGGGAGCAGGGGAATAATTACACACAAGCCTCTCGAAACCGCGCCCAACAATCAGACACTTTACAGGGCAAAAAAGATGAGCGGGCAGAAAGAAGGTAGCACGATGCGTACTTTCGTCGTAATTCGTTCATTGCTTTTCGCAGTCATGTTGATGGTTCTTTCGGCTGCTTCATTTGCTCAAATCGGTATTTCTGTAGCTTTTGGCCCGCCCGCGCTCCCCGTCTATGAGCAACCTATCTGCCCCGGGGATGGCTACATCTGGACCCCGGGTTATTGGGCTTGGGACGGTAACGATTATTACTGGGTGCCCGGCACTTGGGTCGAAGCTCCCGAAGTCGGCTTCCTTTGGACCCCCGGATACTGGGGTTGGGGCGGCAATGCTTTCTTTTTCCATGAAGGATATTGGGGACCGCACGTTGGATATTATGGCGGCATCAACTACGGGTTCGGTTACGGTGGTCACGGCTACGAAGGTGGCCGCTGGGAAAACAATCATTTTTATTACAACACCTCGGTCAATCACATAAACAACGAGAACATCCACAATACCTACAACACCAGAGTCGAATACAACTCGGGAAACCGCGTCAGCTACAATGGCGGCAATGGCGGCGTCAATGAGCGGCCGTCCGGGCAAGAAGAAACATATGCGAAGGAACGCCACACCGGCCCGGTTGCGGCACAAAACCAGCATATGCAACAAGCTCGTTCCAATCCGGAGTTGCGCGCCTCCGCGAATGAGGGCAAGCCTCCTATCGCAGCCACGGCCAAGCCGGGAGACTTTAAGGGCAGCGCAGTACCTGCCCGCGAAGCCGGCGCACCTTACAAAGCTCCCGAACGGACCGCGCCTGCAAATGAAGCTCGCCCAGCAAACACTCACGCGAGCGAAGTTCAGCCCCACAAGTACACGGCGCCGACTACCGGCAAGGCTGAAACTGACAAGAAATATCAACAACAGCAAGACCAGCTAGCCGCCAAACAAAATCAGGAACACCAGAAGCTGCAACAACAGCAGGAAAAAGAACACCAGCAAGCCACCAAGAAAAACATCAGTGAACCTCAAAAACAGGAGATGGAGCAGCGCCACACTCAGCAAACTCAGCAACTCGAGCAAAAGCACACTACACAGCAGCAGAAAGCGCAGACGCAGCAACAGCCCCGCCAGAGTACACCGCAGAGCCATCCTCCGGGGGAAAAGCACTAAGCATGTGGTAGCCCTTCCTGACGACCTGACTGTGATAAATGGCAAAAAAGGAGCAGCTTGTGGGCAAGATTCAGGAACGTTACGGAATTGCGAAGGACGCTGCGGAGAAGCAGGTCGATGAGTTTACGCGGTCCTACATTTCAGACGACGCAGCAAAAGCAGCCAAGTCGCCCTGAATTAACGCACAAACGTGCAGAACGAGGAATGCGATGGCAAGATACGGGAAATCCGCTGGCAAAAGCGTTAAGAGCGCCATGCACCGAGAAAAGCGCGGGACACTTCCTTCGGGAAAAAGAGATAAAGAAGGCAAAGTGACCAGCCCGAAACAAGCGATTGCTATGGGCCTGTCAGAGGCCCGCAAAAAGGGTGCCATAGTCGCGAAGAAAAGTTTTAGCGCAGTCGAAGCAGAGTTCAGTCGTCCCTCTCGATGGTCGGTTGGCGTTACCTTCAATTGACGAATAGTTTTCCGTCAATTTGGGCCAATGTGGAATGGGATTTGTGCGTTCCGGTAGTGTCACAAAGGTGGTGCGCCATGAGAAAAGCATCCGCCAGCCGACGCGGTCAGTTCGCAACGATGCTCAGCGGTGCGATGGACCAACTGGACATCAGCATCAGGGAACTGAGCAAGCAACTTGGAATTTCCTGCGAACACGCAAGAAGATTGCAGGCCGGAGAAATTCCACCCAGCCCACTGCTGGTGGAAAAAATAGCAGCCACTGTGGGCGTATCCGTGGAACAGTTACAGCTTGCAGTCCAGCGTGATGCGCGGAAGCACGTTTTGCCGAAGAAGAGACCAACAGCTTAGATTTTTTACTGCCATGGTTCGGGACCAGAAGGCGGTGGTTCAAATCCACTCGCCCCGACCACTTCACCTATCCGTCGGGTCACTCACCTGTACAGCCGGAGAGATCCTTTACACAAAGTACCTAAGACATAGGTAACTTTTGGGCCGAAGGATTTCCAGCGGTTCTATTATTGTTTCTCGGCCCGCCCACAGCCGTTGCCGCTTACCACAGTTGCCCTCCCTGATCCCACAAAATCCGCCGGATACGGATTTGAATGCGGACTCCTATCGTTCCTGCCACCAATGCGGTCGATGTCGGCGCGTCGCTGAAACGGCCAGAGGCGAGTCACTACGATGAGGAGAAGGGAGCCGCCTGCCGAGGGAATGGTGGTTGCTCGGCAGGGCGGCCTTGGTGATGGGAACAGCGAAGATTAGTGGAGGAGATTAAGAGTGTTCGAGGCGTCGTCGACAAAGATGACGCCTCGGGCTGGATCGAAAATGAGCCCGAACAGAGCGCCGGCTCCCGGAGGGGTTCCGGAATTGTCCAGTTGTGTCTTAGCGATTTGTGCGCCCTCTGGCGTGATTTCGGAGATGTAACCGTCGCCACTGTTCACGGTGAGGATGTGACCGCTCTCGGTGATGGTGAGGCCGAGGGGACCATTCAAGCTTCCATTTGCCGTGAATATCGCGCCGCTGCCCGCGGAGTTTTGTCGCGTCAGGGCGTGAGGAATGACGACGATACGATTGTTGAGCGTGTCTGCGACGTACAGAACGGGATCCTGCTGGGCGCCAAATTTAGCGGAGCAATCGTCCAGATCCGAATTGCTGCAGCTTGGACTGAGGCCAACACCTGTAGGTCCGATGACCAGCGCTGCTTGATCGGTGCGCTCGGCAAAACCGGAGCCAACCACGGTCATGGACGCGATCCAGGGCATGGTTTTCTCCGACACTCCGATATTAATGCGCACGACGGTGCCCTGATTGACTACGGTGCCATTGGCCGCGACCGTGCCATTCAAAACATTCGTGACGAAGAGCGCGGCCCAATTTCCCCCGTCGAAGGCGGTCATGTCCCACGGACCGTTGATGAGCGAACCAAAGAAAGTCTCCGCGACATTGCCGGAGCTATCGAGGACGAGCAGGCATCCGGCCTGCGCGGTGGCGGAGGTGCCGTCGGAAGTGGGCAAGCTGCCCACAATGACCCAGCCTGAGCGGAGAACCACGAGCGCGGTGGTCAGGCCGATTCCGCCGGGGCAGGGACCCGGTAGGGAATTCGCATTGATTTGCGCAAAGAGGCTTGCGCTGCCGTTCGGCGCCACGTCGATGATGGTAGTGCCGGTGCCTTGAGCGTTGTTGGAATTGTTGAAATTGCTGACCAGAACGTGGCCTTCGATGAGATTGCCGGTGGTGCGTTGGACCATGGTGACGCCGTAAGGGTTTTCGTCCTGATTAGCAGGTAAGGTGGACGCGATGACGGTTACTTTGTGAAGGTTTCTTAGAATATTGTCATCATCCGCGGCGAAGTTTGTTCCTGCCCCTAGCAACACCAGCAGGAAGAAAGACGTGGCGATTAAAAGCGAAAGTCTTCGCATAGTACTCTCCTTTTAGCTCCATGGCCTGAGCGGCGGATCGTTTCCAGCAACAGAGTCGTGCCTTCGGCCACTGGTGGAGAAGAGGCGCGGCTGTTGCAAGACTCCCGGAAAAGAAAGTACGAGAATCGCGTGAGCTTCGTGTCAGTGGGTTGTCCATGAATTGTCATCAGTGCGTAAATTCCGGGTATGGGGGAATGAAAGCAGAACGTATCGTGGCGAACGAACTTTCGCAGAAGCGCATTTCGCTGGCGGAATCAACGGGGATCTGGGGGTTGAAGTGCAAAAAAGAAATTACGGCGCAGTGACAAACCGGTGACAAATCTTCCGCAACCGCCGCCTATTTTGGGGAGCAGCATTTTCCTCAGAATTACTTGCTTTTGTGAACTTATGAGCCGAATACAAATTGGAATCATCTCGAAGAGCCGGCTCCTGCGCGAATCGCTGGGGCACTTTCTGGAGCGAAAACTGGGAGCGCAGGGTTGTCCACCTGATGGACTGTTTTCAGGGAGCCCGCTGAACGGCGACGCAGCGCGCCGTGTTCTGTTGGTGGACGTCCGAGGCGCGGATCTGCCAACGTTGGATTTCGTACGAAAAACATTGCGCGCCGACGCGAACGGAAAAGTCATTTTTCTGGGCATGCCCGCGGATAAATGCCTGCTGATCGAAACGCTGCGTTGGGGCGTGAGCGGTTACGTCATGGGCGAGGCAGGCACGTCGGAAGTCGTGAAAGCAATTCGTTTGGTGAACCACGGCCACGGGCCATGCCCGCCCGAGTTGTTTGAGTTTTTGTTACAACATGTCGCGGAGGCCTGCATTGAGAGCGCCAATTCCGGCGGGCTAATGGTAGCAAACGCGCGGTGAAGTGCGAGATCCATTGCCTTATCGAGTTTCCGCTGCATAGTGGGTGCTATTCTTTCGCGTTTGGAGCGCAGGCATCGGTGTAGGCGGGCGGTTCGCCAAGACTTCCTGCCGGTGGGAGATGGCGAATATATAAAATGATGGACCAAATCTCGTCGTCAGAAAGAATTCCTTTCGCGGCAGGCATACCAGAGGGCCACAGCCCATTCTTGATGATCCAATAGAGTTGACCGTCGGTGTAGGACTGCACCGTGTGCGAAGCCAATGAGGGCACCGGAGGGGACATGGAATCGGAAAAAGGAACTCCGGTGGCCTGGCCATCGAGGCCGTGGCAAGCATAGCAATAGTGCGAGAAGCTTTGTCGACCCTCGGAAATGTTTTCCTCGCTGCTCGCTAATGGATTAATCCCGTGCTTGTTCCCGACGAGCAACCGGTGCTTCGCGCTGGTGATCACGCAGGATTCCAGCTGGCTGGGAGGCTTGGCCGCGATGCCGTGCGCCAAAAGAAAAACGGTGGTCAGAAGACCCACGAGTAGCGCGCCGGCGACAAATGCGATGAGTGTTTTCACGGTCATGACTCTCCTGTCCGCTCACTCCACGACATTGACAGCAAGCGTCATCGAGCCATGCCCTTTGCCGCAGAAATGTGCGCACTTGCCCACAAAGTGGCCAACTTCCTTGGGAGTGAATGCGACCTCGGTATCTTTGCCTTTTTTAATTTCGGATTGGATGTGCAGTTCCGGGAGTTTGAAGCCGTGGGTGACGTCCTCGGTGTGAAAGACGAGCACGACCGGTTCACCCTTTTTCAAAGCGATTTCGTTCGGCGTGTAGGAAAATCGGCGGGCGGTGATGTCGATTCTGCGCGGTGCAGTCTCCCGGCCGGCCCACAGGGTGCCGCATAGCAACAGCACTGCCACGGAGAAGATGACCAACGGCTTTTTAGCGAGCATACAACAAGCTCCTGGAAGTGGGATCGAGAAAATTCATGGCGCAAGGTACTCAAGAATGAATTTCTCGTCGTCGGCCGTGAGCATGGCGCGCACACGCATGTGACGGACGACGGCACGGGCTTCACGCGGGGAAATATCTTCGGGCGGATTGTGACAGCGACCGCAATTGATGCGGAAACGCTTCTCGCCTTCGCTGGTACTTGTCGCTTCTGTACGCGCGCGCTTCGCAGGGGGGCGTGGCTGAAGTTGCGCTGGTTGGTCTTGCGCAGCGAGCACGCAAGCCGCCAGGCCGAGAGACACAGTCATTGCTGTGACCAACCGGCGCTTCATTTGGATTCTCCTGGCCACAGGGGAAACAGAATGCGATAAGTGACGCCAAACTCCCAGACGTTGGTGTCGGTGGATTGCGCAAAATATTGGCGGGCATAGCTGGCGTTCAGGCGGATTTCGTGAGGAAGGTAATAGTTAAGAGCGAATTCCGGACGGCTCGCATTGCTGCTGGGAAGAGAGTCGTCGGAAACGGGCTGGGAACGAAAAAATTGCTGCATACGAAAAACAGGTTCCAAGCGGGCCAGTGCGGAATTAGCGCCACCGAAGTGCGAAAGGCGATAGGAGGCTTGGATCCAGTAGCCGTTGCCGCTGGATGAGCGCGCCCATTCTCCCTTGACTTCGAGAGGCACGCTGTAGGGCTCCCAAGACAGGTCGACTCCCTCGGAGTTCGTGCGCGGATCCTGAAGTGTACGGCGATAAGAGGTGCCGACTTCCAGCCGTGCGCCGGGCAGAAAAAGTCCGATTCTTCCGCCTACTCCGCGTTGCGATTCCAGCTTATTTATTGTGCTCAGGGTAGAGAAGTACGCCTCGTAATTCACTACATAACTGCGGTTGGAAATAAGCGCGCCTCTGGCCATCAAGCCGTCGCTATAGCCCATTCCGGTCCCGATGGCGGCGATATACGGAGCATCTTGAAATTTATCGATCCAGATGGCACTCAGGCGCTCGTTGAAGATTCCAAAGGGAGTCAGGAAGCGGCCAGCCGTCAGAGTCAGGTGGGGGGTGGCGTCGAAATCGAGCTGAAGGTACTCCAGCGTACCGAAGAATTCGCCTTTATAAGGACCGCTGGTGCCGTCTTGCCGGAAGATCACTTCGCGCAAATCAGCCCGCGATTCGATCAGGAATCGGTCGACGAGGGGAATGACAAGCACCGGAGCGAGGACCGGTTGGAATACGTTTGCGCCGCCCTGGTTGGAGCCAAAGAAAGCCGCGCCTCCTGACAATATCGGAACATCCTCTTGAGCATTAATGAGCAAACATCCGAAGAGACACAGAATAGAAAATCGCAAAATGATTTGGAGCATGAACGATCGTTCCCTTAAACATTTGGCCTTGGCGGTGCCGCGCAATCCGCTGCGAACTTCGTGTGAGTGTCGCAGCACCGACGATTCAGGCTAGAGCGGAGGGGCCGATGCAGTTGTCATCAAGAAGTCACCAGAGTGTCATTGTTTGATTCTTTAAAGTTTGCGGAACCTGGAAGCATTTCTAAGTGGCGGGAACTACGGACAGAAGGTTTGCAAAGTGAAGACAATTCCCTGACAAGTCAGACCGCTGTTCCATTTACCGTCGCTTTGCACATTTGCGAAGCTGAGGGCGAGAGGAATGGAACAGAAGAAGAAACTCACACGGAAAATCGGTGCTGCATCTTCGCAGCAGCTTGGGCTCAGGAGCGTGCCGGTCCCGGCGCGTGCGGTTCTGGCGCTCATCCTGCTTTTTACAATCATCATCGCAACCAGCGCACAGACACCAGGCACTGGCGCTATCGCGGGACAAGTGCTCGATCCGTCTGGAGCGGGAGTGCCTGATGCGGAGCTCACAATAACCAATGAAGAGACGCAGTTCACGCGAGCGCTGGCTACCACAGCTGACGGCGTGTTCCGATCGACGCTGTTGCAACCCGGAAGCTACTGCTTATCGGTGGAAGCAAAGGGATTTGGTAAACAGAGCCTGCCCGCGGTACGGGTATTGGCCAGCGATATGACGATTGTGAGTTTCAAACTTCAGTTGGGACCGAACAACACAACTGTACAGGTAACCGAATCCGTGGAGCTGGCGGAAACCCAAAGCTCCGTGCTTGGCCGGACCATGGATGAAAAAACGATTCTGGCGTTGCCGCTGGCGAATCGTAACTTTTCGCAGATTCTGGCGCTCTCTCCCGGTGTGATCGTTGGCGTGCCCGACGCCGGAGGATTTGGAAAAAATACGCAAAACGTTTCGGTGAACGGGGCGAAAACGACGGCGAACAATTTTCAATTCGACGGGATCGACGGCAACAATTTGTCCGAGAATTCCGCGTCGGGTTTCGCCCCGGAACCAGGTATCGCGGTGCCCGCTCCGGACACGATTGCGGAGTTCAAGGTACAGACCGGAATGTACGATGCGGGCTACGGACGCAGTTCAGGGGCGAATGTCGATATCGTAAGCAAAAGAGGCTCCAACGAATTTCACGGAGCCGCGTGGGAATTTTTCCGAAATGATGCGCTGAACGCGAACGACTTTTTCCTGAATCAAAATGGGCAGCCGCGGCCGGTGCTGAAGCAAAACCAATTTGGTGGGACCTTTGGCGGGCCGATTCGCAAAAACAAGACGTTTTTCTTTGTCGCGTATCAGGGCAGTATCCAATCCAATGGCCAGGCGCCCGGTGCTCTGGAAAGCGCGATTCTTCCGCCGCTGACGAACGATCGCTCCGCCGCGGCCTTGGGGCAGTTATTCGGCGGACAATCCGGTGCGTTTGGTGGAGTGGCCGTGGCTCCGGACGGGTCGAACATCAATCCCGTGGCGCTGGCGCTTTTGAACTATAAGCTACCCAACGGCACCTACGCGATTCCGACACCGCAGACGATCCTGCCGGGCGGCGTCGGGGAGTCGACATACTCGTTCCCCGGAAAATACCGCGAGGATCAAGGCACCGCGAACCTCGATCAGAATTTGTCCAGCGCCAATCAATTGTCGGCGCGTTTTTTCTATTCTCAGGACGCGACCAATCAGCCGTTCACGCCGTTTTCCGCAACGGTGCCGGGCTGGGGAACTGCCTTCACCGCGCAGAACGTGGTATTCACGCTAGCCGATGCTCATACCATCGCGCCAAACATCACCAACCTGGGGCGCTTTGGATATGTGCGGTTCAACGGTTTGCAGACGCAGGAAAATGCGATCGACGCCTCCGCGGTAGGGATGGCCACTCCCGACGGGCTTCCGCAATTGCCTGGCATTCAGCTCCAGGGCTTGTTCACCATTGGCTCCTTTGGCGAACCTTTTTATTTTCAAAACACGAATACCTATGTGTGGCAAGACACGGTGTCGTTCACGCACGGGAGGCACGATGTGCGGCTCGGAGGAGAAGCAAAGCACTATCAACTGGTTTTGAACGCACCTTTCACAACAACAGGATTCTTGTTGCTTCAGAGCTTCCCGGATTTCCTGCTGGGACAAAGCGCGGCGCAGAACGGCAGCGGGCAAAGCAACCTCTTCCAAAGCACCGGCGCTTCCGGACTGTTCCGCAAGGACGAACGGTATACGGACTTCGCGGGATTTGTGCAGGATGATGTGCGGGTGACGTCGCGTCTTACGGTGAATGCCGGCGTGCGTTATGAATTCTTCGGACCACCATCGGAGACGCACGGCTACTTATCGAGCTTCAATCCGGCCGTGGCCGCTTCGCAGGTTCCGGCTTCGGGCAGCTTCTCCGGCTACGTAATCGCCGGAAATTATCAGGGGACGGTGCCGGACGGCGTGACGAGAACGTCGGGCTCAAATTTCTGGAATCCAGACTATAAAGACGTAGGGCCGCGTGTCGGATTCGCCTGGCGGTTGTCGGACAGCAAGCCACTGGTCCTGCGTGGTGGGTACGGAATTTACTACGAACGGCTCTCCGGGGAACTGGTTCTCCTGGACGTGGGGCAACTTCCGTTTTCATTGACGCAATCGCTGCTGGGTTCTTTGAATTCAGCGGCGACTTTGCAGCAACCCTTCGTGCCGGCATTACCGCTGAATTCCGCGTATCCGATTTTTATTCCGCGCACGCCAACGAGCGCGCTGGCGCAAGGCGCAATTTCACAAAAGATCCAGAGCCCCTACACGCAGCAGTACAACCTGAACCTGCAGTACGAATTCGCGCGCGATTTCCTGTTGCAGGTGGGGTACGTGGGTTCGAAAACCACGCACCTAGCTGGATGTGTGCAGTTCAACCAGGCGCTGATCGCCACGCCGCAGAATCCGGTAAACGGGCAAACCACCACAACCAACGAAAACATCGCGCAGCGCGTGCCATTTCAGGGACTTGCCGGGGGCTCCTACATCTGCCAGACGTCCTTCGACGCGAATTACAACTCTTTGCAGGCCAGCGTGACGAAACGTATGAGTCGCGGCTTGTCTTTCCTGGCTAGTTACACGTTTTCGAAGACCCTCGATTACACCAGCGGTACAGGCGGCATTGATTCTCTGGATCTGGATTTTCTCGGCAACGATCAGACGCAGCCGGGAGAGTCGAGGGGGCTTTCCGATTTCGATCGCAAGCATCGGTTTGTGACTAGCTTCTTGTATCAACCGCCGAACTTCAGGCCCGGTCCGGAATTTGTGCAGCGGATTCTGTCACGGTGGCAATTTTCGGGTGTGCTGGTGCTGCAGTCGGGATTGCCGATCACGGTGATTGATAGCACCGCCGGATCGGTGTACGGAAATCTAGTGGGAGACACACGGGCGGAATGCACTGGCGCGAACCCCGCGTCTTCCGGATCTTTGACCTCGCGGCTGAATCATTACTTTAACACCGCGGCGTTTGCCCCTCCTCCTACCATCGGCTATGGCACTGGATTCGGGAATTGCGGGGTAGGCATCCTGCGCGGGCCGGACCAACGCAATCTGGATCTTGGCGTCCAACGCACATTTCCTTTGACGGAAACACATTCATTGAATTTCCGCGTCGAAGTTTTCAATTTCACGAACACACCGAAGTTTGGCCTTCCAGTGAACGACTTTGCGGCGGGACCGGCTTTTGGCGTGATCTCCTCAAGCGCCGGGAACCCCCGAATTCTCCAGTTGGCGCTGAAATACTCATTCTGATGGACGCCGAGGATCTTGCGCATGAGAGCAATCCCAGTTTCACTGTTTCGCGCTCTGCGGTTTCGGGACCCTGACCGGGAAGCCTTGCGCAACATCACGAGCTTGCAATGGGATGCAATTCTTGCGAACTGGCAAACGGCAAGGATTATGGTGTCCTTTCGGCTTGACCGTGGCGACGATCTTCCCGATTGGGTTCGTTCGCGCATCGACGCGTATCTTGCCGACACCGCTGTTAGATTCGAGCGCATAAAGGGCACCTATGCCGTGATAGCAAAAGCGCTGGCACTAGCGAGCGCGGAACATGCGGTGATTAAGGGTTTTTCCCTCTTTCCCGGCTACACCGATCACCCCCACTTCCGGCCGCAAGGCGACATCGATCTTTATTGCCCGCCACAGTCGATTCACCTCGCGGAAGAGGCGCTTGTTGCACTCGACTACCTGCCCGATCGCCGGATGGAAGACCAACCCAAGGATCATCTATGCACCATGGTGCCGAAAGCGGGCTGGGAGCCCAGGGGAAATCTCTTCGATCCGGCAATGCACATTTGCGTGGAGCTGCATTTTTGCTGGTGGAATGGGCCATCCATGCATTTTTGTCCGACGGGACTGGAGCAGTTCTGGGAGCGCCGCATTACCCGGCAGATTGACGGCGTGACTTTTCAAGGACTGGATGCCCCGGACAATTTGGGTTACACCGCGCTCAATGTGGTGCGGGATTTGCTCGGGGGCCTGCCCCATGCGGAGCAAGTTTACGGCTTGGCGCGCTTTCTACATACGCAAGCGGGGGATCGCCCGTTTTGGAGAAAGTGGCGAGAGCAGCACGACGACTCGCTTCGATGCCTGGAAGCAATCTCGTTCCGGTTGGCTGCGGACTGGTTTAATTGCCAGCTTGCAGAAGAAGTACGAGAGGAAGTCGATGGCCTTCCCTCGGGGGTGCAAGGATGGTTCCGGGAATACTCGAAATGCGGGTTCTACCCGAGCTTCGGTCAGGCCAGGGATGGGGTGTGGCTGCACCTACTGCATCTCGATTCGTTCAGGGACAAAACGCGCGTGCTGCTGAAAGGGCTATTTTCCATGGGCATTCCAGCAATCCCGCGAAAAAAGGAGGCGAACAACCGGGCAAATGAACGTAAAGGATCATGGTCAGCGGTGCTCTCGTCCTGCCGTCGGTTGATCCTTTATTTAATCTGGTTTGTCACGCGTTGCGCAGTTCGCCTTGCCAGGTTCCCTTCTTTTTTCTGGCACGGTCTGCGCTTCCGATTGTCGGCAATGGACTTTAGCAGAGAATTCTGGACGTTCTTTGCCGCTTCCTTCTTCTTCGACTTGGGCATGTACATCTACTTCCTTCTTTACAACCTGTATTTGCTCGACTGTGGGTACAAGGAGAATTTTCTCGGTCTGGTGGCCAGCGCCTCGGCTCTTGGCAGTATCGCGGGTACCATTCCCGCTGGCATGCTGGCGCAACGTGCTGGTCTCCGCAAAGCCTTAATCCTTTGCTTGACCCTCGTACCGCTGACTTTCGGGCTTCGCGCGGTGCTCACAGGCAAGGGAATGTTGCTCGCGCTGGCGTTTATCGGCGGCTTGGCCATAACCATCTGGGCCGTGTGCCTCGCCCCCGCCATCGCGCAACTTACAAATGAACGAAGCCGCCCGTTGGGATTCAGCGCGATATTTTCATCCGGTATTGCGGTTGGAATCCTGGGCGGCATGGCGGGCGGCAGGATGCCCGGGTGGCTCGCGACGATTGCCCCGATCGCAGCCGCCGGTCGCACAAAACAAGGGGCGTTGCTGATCTCCTGCGGGATCGTTGCGCTGGCCGTGTGGCCGGTGTCGCGCATCAGATTTGCCGCTAGACCCGCCGGCGGACGGACATTTCATGCCCCCAATCGGTTTCTACTCCGTTATCTCTCGGTAATCGCCGTGTGGAGCCTGGCAATCGGAGCATTCGATCCCTTTTTTAACGCCTATTTCTCGCAGTATCTGCATATGCCTGTGAAGCAAATCGGTTTGGTCTATTCCTTGGCGCATCTGTCGCAAGTGCTCGCGATCATGGCAGCGCCCGTTGTATTCCGGAAATTCGGGCTGGTAACCGGAATCATGTACACACAGGTCGCCGCCGCCATCGGCCTGGCGTGTCTCGCGATGTTCTCCGGGGTACCGGCGGCCGCCACGGTTTACATCGCGTATATGGCCTTCCAATGGATGATCGAGCCCGGGATGTTTAGTTTACTCATGGACCGTGTTCCTCCCGCGGAACAGACCAGCGCGTCGGCACTGAATTTTCTGGTCATCAATGTGTCAAGTGCGATCGCGACGGCGGCATCGGGCGCCTCGTTTTTGAGGTTTGGCTATCCGGCCGTGCTGATGGTGACCAGCATCGTGGCCTTGATAGCGGCGTTTTTGTTTCGAGTGATGCTGAGCAACGACGATCCCGTTCCAAACGCCAGCCTCAGTTCTGCACCACTCTCGTAACTCCGGAGGATCACGGTGACAACAGCACAGTCCGCGCTACAAAAATCCTTGGAGGAGAGCCAGTTATGGCCGCGTGACCCGCTGCAATACTTTACTGAGTTTCCCTTCCGCGAAAATTTCTACCCGCTGGGCCTTCCGTTGGAGATATCCACGAACTCTCCGAAGGTTATCGCGGCGGCGCGGCAAAGCTGGGGACCATTCCCGCAGTTGCGCTCTGCGGACAAGATTCATGTGCGCATTGGAGTTGCCGAGACTGGTGGTCAGGAACTTCCCCAACCACCGGCCCTTAGGGCTCAGCGCGGGCTCATCACCATCATTTCCGATGCTGAGAATTTTGGCGTGTGTGATGTGACCGGTGGATTCGCCTTTGGCTGGATAACGCCGGCGACTATCGGCGACCCCGCGTTTTTTCGCTACCACTTTCTGGATCTCATGGCCGGTCTGCTACTGACCCCGGTTCACTTCGCCATCGTGCATGCGGCTTGTGTTGCGCTCAATGGACGCGGCGTTCTGCTATGTGGCCATTCCCGGGCGGGTAAGTCCACCTTATCGTTCGGCTGTGCGCAAAGAGGCTGGACTTTTATATCCGACGACGCGGTGCATGCGTGGCGCAGGAATAGCAGCCGCACGGTCGTAGGCAATCCCTTGTACTTGCGGCTCCGGGAGGATGCCCCCGCATTGTTTCCGCAACTGCGCGAGCGTTCAGTTGTTCTTCGGCAAAACGGCGAGGTGGGATTTGAAATTTCAACCAGCAGCCTACCGGGATTTGCGACCGCCTTCCAGTGTGAAATCGACCATGTAGTCTTTCTGAACCGCGGTGCGAGCGGCCCGGCGGTACTCAACGTCTTTCCAAGAGACCAGGCGCGGCGCCGACTAGAAAACGTCCTCGAATACGTGCTGGCCTGCCAGCCTGCGTCCGCAAAAAGCCACTTGGAGAAGGCCCTTGATAACCTGGACGCCCGGGAGGAGCAAAAAGCTTCGGTAGGAAAGCTGCTCAACGGAGGCGTGCACGAACTGCTCTATTCCGACCTGGACGCGGCAATCGACAGCCTTGAGCGTCTAGTGATGGGTACTGGAGCCTGAAGCGGACATGCTCACGCCGAGCTGGGCCTGGAATAAAGCCGGTTAAGCCCAGTTGGCGAGTTGTCTCCGATTTGTCTCCCACTTATCTTGAAGATTTTACGCAATTTGCGGGCGGAAAAGGGGGAAGGCCTTGGTTGAACCCCGAGGCTTTGGTAGGGTTAGAAAGCCTTTAAGCGAGCTGGTCTCTCACGAATGTCGATCGGAAAGGTGTCAAGAAATGGACAAAATGCTAATCGTAGAAGACGACCAGGCTGTACAGCGGGCCTTGAAGCGGCTGTTCGAGACCGAGAATTACACCGTGGAGATAAAGTCCGACGGTAATTCTGCCATCGAAGCGTTTCGGGCGTCACCGCCGGCGGCCGTAGTTCTGGATTTGCGCTTGCCGGGATTACCGGGCAATGACATTTGCCGCGAGTTCAAGAAGACAGCGCCATCCGTGCCGGTGATTGTCTTGAGCGCGAAGACGGCCGTGGCAGATAAGGTGCTCTTGTTGGAGATCGGTGCTGACGACTACGTAACGAAGCCCTTCAGCCCTCGTGAGTTGCTTGCCCGCGTGCGCGCCGCGGTTCGACGGAACACCCAGACGGACCCGTCGGAACTGTTCGCCTTTGACGACGTTACCGTGGACTTCGCGAAGATGGAGTTGACCCGCGGAGACAAGCCCGTGACCGTGACGGCCCAGGAGTTCAAACTGCTGAAGTATTTTGCGAGAAATCCGGAACGGGTCATCTCGCGTTCAGAGCTGCTCGACTCGGTGTGGGGCTACGAGAATTATCCTTCGACGCGCACGGTGGACAATCACGTGTGGAAACTCCGGCTGAAACTGGAGCGCGAGCCATCCAATCCCGGGCATTTTCTGACCGTGCATGGCGCCGGGTACAAATTCGTCCCGTAAAGATGTGAAGACCGGCGCACGCGCCAATGAACTGGTTCTTACGGGGGAGTGGGTCCACTGAGACTGCGCACTAAATTTCTGCTTTCTTTGCTGCTGGTCACCACCTGCCTGACCATCGCCACATTGTGGATGGTCAGGCGCGCGGTCCGCTCCCAATTGCACGGTGAAATTGCCGGAGACCTGCTGAACTCGATCACCGTATTTCGTGACTACCAGCAACAGAAAGAGATCAGCCTGGAGCAGTCCGCTGAACTTCTGGCTAACCTGCCAAATCTCAAGGCGGTCATGACCGCTCCGGACGCTTTGACGATTCAGGATGCGTCGTCGGAAATTTGGCGGCTGGCGCCAAGCGATGTGTTTGTGCTGGCTAAACCCTCTGGGAAAGTCGTGGCGGTTCATACCACGCAACCTGGAATCACGCGAAGCCTGGCGGAATCGTTATTGGCGGATTCCTTGGGGAGAGACCAACAAAGTTACTGGTGGTATGGAGACGGGCACCTCTACCAGGTCTTCTTAAAACCTATTTATTCGGGCCCGGCGCGGAATGACATTGTGCTGGGCGTGTTATGTCTCGGACACGAAATTTCCTCACAATTCGCCGTGGAGCGAGCTCGAGTCGCGTCCAGTCAGGTGGCTTTTTATTACGGGTCGACGCTCATCGTCAGCACCTTGCAACCGGCTCAGGAATACGAACTGACGCATCACTATCCGAATCCGGAGCAACTTTCCGGCGAACAACCGAAGGAAGTGTATCTGGGCGACGAGCAGTTTTTGGCGTCGACCGTTACGCTGTCGCCGGATGTTGCACCCTATGTTCGAATGAGTGTGCTGAAGTCTTATGACCGGGCGGCAGTTTACCTGGAAAACCTGAATCGACTGCTGCTGGGCTTGGGCGTGCTGGCGGTACTGGCGGGCAGCATACTCGTTTTCGTGATTTCCACCACGTTTACCAGGCCCCTTGCAAATCTAGTGGCAGGCGTGAGGGCGTTGGAGAAGGGCGACTTTGCTTATCCATTGGCCAGCAACAGCCGGGACGAACTAGCCGAAGTGACGAATGCCTTCGACAATATGCGTTCGAGCCTGGCGCGCACGCAGAAAGAGCTGATCGAAGCGGAACGACTGGCAACCATCGGTCGTATGGCCAGCTCCATTTCTCACGATATGCGCCACCCGTTGACGGCGGTGATGGCCAACGCAGAATTTCTGTGCAGCGGCGGCCTGGATTTGAAGCAGCGCGAAGAACTCTATCGCGAGATTCGCAATGCCGTGAATCAGATGACCGATCTGGTGGATTCGCTCCTGGAATTCGCACAAGCGCGCGAGTCGCTGCACCGAGTGTTTGGGCGGGTTGAGGACGCCGCAACCAGGGCCATCCAGATGGTGCGTGCGCGCTCGGAATTTCGAAACATCAAGATCTCCATTGTGCGCGATGGGCGATGCGAAACCTGGTTTGACGAAAAGAAGGTGGAGCGGGTGCTGGCCAACCTGCTATTGAACGCGTGCGAAGCGGTGAGTAAGGATACCGGATCGGTGAGTGTGGACCTGCGCGAAGCGAAGAATGAGATCGAGATTCGCATCGTGGACAATGGGCCAGGGGTGGCGGAAGTGATTCGCGAGAAGTTGTTTCAGCCATTTGTCAGCTATGGCAAGCAGAATGGGATTGGGTTAGGGTTGGCAATCTGCCAAAAGATTTTCCAGGACCACGGGGGAGATGCGCGCTTGGAAAGCAGTCAGGCGGGCAGGACGGTCTTCCGATTGACCCTCCCTCTACTGATTTCGGTGGATGGGGTGTTTACTGCGTAACAATGAAATTGTTTAAGTAATCTGGGCGGCGCGAAACCAAGCGTTCGCAACGAGTCCCGAATCGATCAGTACAAACCTCGGAAGCTTGGCCAAGGGCATTCACCGCGCGGTGCAGGAGGTCTCATGTCGCTCTCGCTGTCTCTCCAGCAGTTAAGGTATCCGGCAGGTGGGGCACTGCTTGGCATTTTACTGACGTTGCCTTGTCCGGTGATCGCACAAACGGCAAGTCCCTCTCCCGCGGTTTCGACCAGCACGGGCACAGCGGCGTCCGCGGACATTCATGCGCTGCAAGCTCAAATCAGCGAGCTGAAACAGATCTTGCTGAAGATGAACACGGAAATGGTGCGGTCTCGCGAAGAGACCAAGCAACTGCGCGAAGAACTGGAGGCGGTGCGCCAACAGGTTTCGCCAAAGCCGGCTAGAACCGAACCCGGGGTAGTGGCCACTACGAGCGCGGTTGGACAGGGGACTACGCCGGAACAGAATGCCAGTACCGATCAGGAGGAGCGCATTCGCCGGTTGGAAGAGCAAGTGGAGTTGGAGAACGCGGCGATGGCCGAGCAGCATCAGACAAAGGTCGAAAGCGCATCGAAGTTTGGAATGCGGCTTTCCGGGGCCGCAATTCTTGATGTGGTGAATAACGTGGGCTTGGTGAATAACCTTGATTTTCCATCGTTGGCCACGGGAGGCACCGGTTACGGGACGAATGGTAGCTTCGGGATGAGCCTGCGACAATCGCTGATCGGGCTAGAAGTGTTTGGGCCCACATTGGGCAGCGCACGAGTCAGCGGAAATGTGCAATTCGATTTTGCCGGAGGATTCCAGGATACCGAGAACGGCGCAGTGCTCGGATTGCCGCGCTTCCGCACGGGTGTGGTTCGCGTGGCCGGTTCCAAGACAGACCTGGTGGTCGGACAGGACGCGCTATTCTTTTCGCCCTTGTCGCCCAGTTCGTTTCTTTCGAGCGCCCTTCCGGCGTTCTCGTATTCCGGAAATCTCTGGACGTGGACGCCGCAGGTGAGAGTGGAGCACCGCTTCGACGTTTCGGAAACTTCGCGATTGATGGTGCAGGGAGGCATTCTCGATCCACTCTCGGGAGAGGTACCGCCAACTCAGGCGGTGCGCACACCAGGACCCGGAGAGTCCAGCCGCATCCCGGCGTTTGGGACGCGCGTGGCCTGGACCTACACGATGTTCAATCGCGAATTTACGATTGGCGCCGGAGGCTACTACAGCCGGCAGAATTGGGGATACCAGCGAAGCGCGGATGGGTGGGCGGGAATGACAGATTGGTTATTTCCGTTGACAAATCGTTGGGAACTTTCCGGGGAATTTTACCGCGGGCGGGCGATTGGGGGATTGGGCGGAGGGCTGGGGCGCAGCATTGTCGCCGATGGACCGATTGATAGCCCGTATACGGATATTCAGGGTTTGAACGCGGCGGGCGGGTGGACACAGTTGAAGTTTCGCCAGACAGAAAAATTGGAGTGGAACGCGGCCTTCGGCGAAGATGATTCGTTTGCCAGCGATTTGCGCGAGTATCCATTTCTCCCCGAAGGGTATCTATATCCTTCAGTGGCCCGGAACCGTGGCGCGATGTTCAACTTCATTTACCGGCCGCGATCGGATTTGGTGTTTTCGGTGGAATACCTGCATCTGCGCACCTTCATGATCCAGGGCCCGTCCCAGAGCGCGGATCACGTGGACGTGGGAATGGGCATCCTTTTCTGAGGCATGCAATGTGCTTGGCAGTTGCGGCGGCAGTGGGGAGATGGTTTTTGTCTAGACGTGCGATTTTGTTTCTGTGCGTCATCACCATCGGCTTGATTCTGGCCGGCCCTCGCCTCAGTTTGTCTCAGCAGTCCGGGTACGCGGGGCGCATCGAACTTAGCGGCACCAGCGCCTCGGCCGATTCTTCGGGCGGAGTGGTGTGGTTAACGCCGTTGGGAGTGGCCAAAGAAAAAGTACCGGTAGTGTCACCGCACACGCAACAGTTGCTGCAGCACCACAAGAGTTTTTCCCCCCATCTGCTGATTGTGCAGGTAGGCTCGCAGGTGGAGTTTCCGAACCACGACCCCTTTTTCCATAATGTCTTCTCGCTATTTGAAGGAAAGAGGTTTGATTTGGGTCTTTACCAAGCCGGCAGCAGTAAGACGCTGGTGTTCGATCGCACTGGAATTTGCTACATCTTTTGCAATATACATTCAGAGATGAGTGCGGTGATTTTGGTGTTGAATACTCCGTACTACGGAGTGTCAGATCGCAAAGGCAATATCAATATTGCGAACGTGGTGCCCGGGACGTACGAACTGCACGTGTGGCACGAGCGCGCGTCGCCAGAAGTCCTGACTGCGTTGATGCGGAGAGTCACGATCACTGGTTCTTCTGGTTCTTTCGGCGTAGTGCGTATCCCGGAGCAGACTAGTACGCTGCAAGCGCACAAAAACAAGTATGGCCAGGATTATGAGCCACCCGCGCCGGAAAGCCCGCTGTACGCGCACCCGTAATCAAAACAGAGGCAACTTCACTCTGCAACAATTGGACCAGCGATCAACTGCGGAAGCCCGCAGGTGTGCCCTCCTCAGGTACAGAAGTGTGACGGCAGATACCGCGGCTGTCTTACGGGCCATCTAGAATGAATGGTACTGCCGGTGTTGGTTCGAGAAGGCGGATTCGTCCTAGGAGGCTGCATGGAACCCTTTGGTCATCACGTTTTTGTTTGTACCCAGGCGAAGCCTGAGGGTGTGACTTGCTGTCCGGGGAATGGCGCGTGGCGAGTCCTCGGCGCGCTCGAAAAGGAAGCAATTTCGCAGGGACTGGATGATCAAACTCAGTTCTCTAGCTGCGGATGCCTGGGGCTTTGCGACGAAGGACCGATCGTCATCGTGTATCCGGAGGGCGTGTGGTACCGCAAAGTGCGGTCAACCGACGCTGCGGAAATCGTAAGTTCTCATCTCCGCGAAGGAAAGGTGGTGACGCGGCTGGCTTGGACCGATGCGCAGGCCATGAAGGGGATGGCCAGCGAACATCGCGACCGCTTCCGCGCGATGATGAAGGCGCGCGAGCAAGCCGGCATTTTGCCCGACGACTTAAACGAGATGATCCGCGGATTCATGGCCAGCCGAGCGATCTTGACCGGACTGGAGCTGGATATTTTTAGCGCGGTGGGAGAGGGCAAGCCTGCAGAACAAGTGGCGCAGAGAATTCATGCGGACTCGCGCGCAACCGAAGTACTGCTGAACTCACTGGCGAGCCTGAAACTGCTGCAGAAGAAGGGCGATGTTTTCTACAACAGCGCGGATTGCGCACGCTTTTTCTGCGAAGGCTCGGCGGACAATGCCCGACCGGGATTGCTGCATACGGCTAATTTGTGGGAGCGCTGGTCCACGCTGACCGACGCGGTTCACGCCGGAACCTCCGTGGCATCACACGCACGCGGACCGCAAGGTGTGGTGTCTTTCATTGCCGCGATGGACCGCAATGCAAAGGAACGAGCTGCCGCGGTGGTGCAGGCGGTTGGCGCAAATGGAGCAAAGCGCATGCTCGACCTGGGAGGCGGCTCGGGCGCATATTCCGTCGCCTTCGCGCGGGCAGTGCCGGAGTTGAATTCCGAAATTATGGACCTTGCGGAGGTAGTGCCGTTGACGCAAGGCCATATTCGCCAGGCCAGGCTGAGCGGTCGCATCCGCACGCGAGTGGGGGATATGCTGCGTGATCCGCTGGGAGAGAATTACGACCTGATCCTGGTCTCGTCGATCTGCCACATGTTTTCTGTCGAGGAAAATCGCACATTGTTCGAACGGGCGTATCGCGCACTGGCGCGAGGCGGACGCTTCGTGGTGCAGGATTTCATTCTACAGCCAGATAAGACCGGGCCGCGATTCGCCGCGTTGTTTGCGCTGAATATGTTGGTGGGGACGCGCGGTGGCGGCAGCTACAGCGAGCCGGAGTATGCCGAATGGCTGCGCGATGCAGGTTTCAGTGAGATCCGGCGTGTGCATCTACCGGGCCCAGCCGACCTGATGATTGGTCTTCGTCCCTAACCGATCGGTCATTGCGGCAGGCCGCCGCCTCTGCCAACGAGCACGCGGAGAGAAACCTGGCCCACCTGTCGTCCACCCGCCTGCGCGTTCCAAGTGATTTCTTGCCAGCCGAGTTCGCCAGATGCGGGAGCCACCATCACGGATTCCGTGGGATACGTATCGCCGGGCGCGACCGGGTATTGTGCGGAGCCAGACTTTTCTGTCCATCCTTTCGGGAGGACGACGGTGAGCGTGACGTCCTGGGCATTTGGCGTAGCGTTATGGATCAGCAACGGAGTGTGTAAAGTGCCGCCCCAACCCACAGCCAGTTCGGGCACCGGCAAGAGTTGCGCCAGATGTTCGATGCCGTGCGATCTCCAAAACTCGCGGTAAAACGCCCAAGGTCCGCCCATCTGCAGAGTGAGGCCCCCCACACTCTCGGCCCGGTAGACGGGGGTAGGAACGAAGGGAACAGCTGCGGATTGCGCTCCTTCGAAGATATCGCCGGTGATGCTGCTTTTTACGACGGACTTGCCAAAGATGAAACGCACCGGCTGTTCGAAATCGCTGAAATCGCCTTTGGCCAAGCTCTCTTTGCCAAGGTTCCCTTCCTGCGTCATATAAAAGACCTGCTCTTCGGCAGCGATTTTTCCGTAGGAGACTCGGCGAGACGGCGAAATCCCGGAGGTGGCATACTCCGGCCCCGCGCCTTTGACGAAATTCGCGCGAAACGGTGAAGCGACTTTTGGGTCGTGCCAATATTGCGAGTAATTCTCGAACGCATCAGTCATATAGTAGATTTTTTGCGGCTGCCACGGATACAGGCCTTCCGTGAGATTGCCCATGCCGTGCAGATCGCGGGGCGCAGAAACTTGCTCGGGAAAGACCGTGGGATTTCCGGCCAGATCGAAAGCTTCGGTGGCGATGACTCCCGCAGCCTGATGATCGGCGTGATTTTCTCCCGCCACTTGATTGGGCAGCATAGTGATGATGACGTTGGGTCGAGTAAGCCGTACGAGCCGGACCATCTCGCCTAGAGTGCGCCCGTGATTCCAGGTCTCCAGCGACCACAGAACATTCTGGCCGGGCGTATCGTGATTGCCAAGAAACCACACGTTGGTGATGCCAAGGGATTCGAGCGCGCGGCGCGCTTCCTGGATGCGGACTTGGCCCAGAGCCGCGCTGGCTTCAGAGGCAACTGCGTTTCCGCCGCCGTCACCCTGAGTACAAACGATGGCGGCCACGCGCTTGTGATCGTCGAAAGTCAGCTTGGCCAAGTAGGCGGAGATGAGTGCGTCATCATCGGGATGCCCAACTACCAGGAGCACATCGGCTTTGTAGCGTTCATCGGGGCCTGGATACGGAGGTGCCTTGGGAAGTTGAGCGTTGCTTGTGCCCTTGAAACACAAACCGAATAGTAGGCCGACCAGTGCGAACCGGTATCGCATCCATTCCCCCTGATAGCAGTGGCGCTTGTGAAAGAAACACTTTGCCACAAGTAGAAGCTAGAAAATACGTTCAACTGCACGGAGAGAATAGGTTCGGGAAAGTTGGTGGATGTCGTTTCGGCGTAACAGATTTCAGTTTGGAACAGAATGCGGGGGAAATGGTGAAGAGCATTCTGCAACTGCTTGAAACTTTGTTTTGCTGACTGGCATGGGCGTGCGGTTGAAGGCTGCGGCCCCGTTGAGAGGCCCGTTGGCGAGGAGTGATGAGGTCCTGGATACTGCCGGGGTTATTTGCTCTTTTTGTTTCACCGGTGCTGTGGGCGCAGAGTGTTGCTCAGGAATCGAGCGGGAAAGTGACGAGCGAAGTGGGTGCTGCTACAAACGACGACGGAAGTGCACTGACGAGCGGGTGCAGAAAAACAAGGTGGTCGCATTCTGCCAAAAATCTGATGGTGGTTTCTGCACGAAAAGTAAACGGAAAAATCAATGCTCCGTAGGCGATATGCGTTTCAAGAAAGCCGAACTGAACGAATGTATTGGCGAAGCGCGGCTGAATTCCAGCGTCGGAATCCGATGTGGTGATCGTGCGGGAGGATACCATGGCGCTGTCGGACATTAAGGAAGTGCCGCAGGTGGCGCTGGCGGCGGGATTCAAGAATGGGCGTGTGTTCGTCTACTGGAAGGGCACGGGCAACATGGCAGAGCTCTTCTTCGGCCCGGTAGTTCTTGCTGGATGAAACGCTTCAGCGGCTGCCGGAGGGTTTCGGTGTTTCTGCGCCTGCGGCGGGGCTGCTTGCGCGAATCAAGATGGGCCAACGAGGAAAGGCGTAATTCCCAGCGACGTCGTCGATTACGTTGATCTGGCAGGTGTAGAAACCGGGCTTGAGTGATTCGAGCGGAATCTCCATCTGGAAAACTACAGCTTTGCGGTCGGGAGCGGTGACTTCCTGGGCCAGGATGGGTTTCGTCTCATAGACCTTCCGATCGCCCTGCAGAAATTCGATACTGGTGAGCACACGTACGGTAGGATGGTCGGCTTTGGATGGCCCGACTTCGGTGGCCTTGGCTTTCGAGGAATCGTAAACCTCATATTGCAGATAGAGTTTCTGATCTTGCTGGAACACATGGGTGACGCTGGGGACGAGTTCGGTTTGCTCGCTGATCAACGGCTGGAATTTTGATTTTTTCGTGGATGCAGGGACGCGCTGGCTGCTGAGCACCACGGTACTCATGCGCAGAGGCGTCTTGCGCAAGTCCGGAATGCGCACATCGGTTTCAAACGCGCCCATACGGCCGGTGCTGTTTTCTCGCACAACAAATTTCAAATGATAGCTGCCAGGCGCCAGGATAAAGCCGGTGTTGTACTGGACATTCTTGCGGCGCACCTGTTGTGTGCTGTCGACAGCCAGCTTTACCGTATCGCGCAGGCGGCCCACAGGGAATTTACCGCCTTCGAGAACCTCTCCGATGATGTCGATGGTAGCTTTGTCTTTATCTTTTTCCTGCACAAAGGGAATTTGCGAGCCCGGAATCACCAACGAAACTTCCAGGTAGTAGTGGGAATCGTCCTGGCGGAAATAGGCAGCGCCAGCGTACACCGCTACATCGGTCTGCGATAATTCGGCGGCGAGTTCGTCGTCCAATTGCTCCTCGCGGTCCGTTTGCTTCATGTGCTGGTAATCGCGGTCAGCGTAGTATCCGGCGCGATATTCGAGCTTCACATCCGGGCGATTTACCTGCACTTTCAAGCGCCGGTAATGGCCATCCTTTAAATGATTGCTGCTGGTGTAGCCCAAAACGTAGTAGGCCGAGGTATCCTTCTGCACCACGGAGAACACACCGCTCAGATCATTGGTGTCCATGAAGGCTTTGCCGCCGGTGTCTGCCGCAAGCGTATACAAGGTTTCCTGCGAGGCGTCGTTTCCATTTAGATCGTTGAGCACCGACGCGCCGCTGTAGGCCGATTGTCCGTGCAAGCTGGCCGCTTGGGCCTGGCCACCTGGTGGAAACGCGCTGAGCCCGCGTACGTCCACGGGATAAATGGAAACATTTGCGCGAACGGCCGCCGCGGTGGCGGCACGCAGCGCGGATTGATTGTCCACCCCGGATTGCGTGATGCCGTTACTGAAGTAGATCAAGCTTTTTTTCTGAGGAATTTTGCCCATGGCTTGCATGACGGATTCCAAGGCCAGCAGTTTGCGGTCGGCGCTAAAGGTGTTGTAATCGGTGTCGTCCGGGGTATACGAGCCACTCGTTTCCGCCGATCCTTCGGAACTTCCCTCCGCTCCGTTTTCAAAGCCTTGTCCCTCGCTGTTGTTGTAAGCAGAAAGTTTGGCGAGGATTTTGTCCTTGTCATCGGTGAAATCCAGGTCCAATTGAAGATTTGTGGCCAGGGACATGAGCGCCACCATATCGGCTGGTTGCATTTTGGACTGAATGTACTTCTTGCCGGCGTCGACCGCGCGGTCGATATCATCGGGCTCCATCGCCGAAAAATCGAAGAACATGAGCATGAGGCGGCGATCGCGAGCGTCCAGGCTTTTTTGCACTTTGGAATTGAGCAGGCCGCCGGCGCCCGCCGAGCCAGTCACGGTTGTTCCGGCTGCCCCTGCCATAACCATGGCATCGACCTTTTCGAAATCGAAGCTGGCCAATTCCTGTTTTTTGCCGTCTTCGAAAACGGTGAAATCCTCTTTCTTCAAATCGCGTATCAAGTTGCCATGCTTGTCGCGAGCCACCACATTAACGAGCACGATTTCGGTGGAGACTTTGAGACGACCGGGAGCTTGCACCGGAGTCTGCGAGGCTTGTGGTTGCTGTCGCGCCGCGAGATTAGCCAGCGCGGTCCAGGCCAGCAGCGATGCCGTGGCGATTCGAGCGAGTTGTGGCGTGGTGCTCATGGTTCTTACGTTAGAAGCGAAACCTCATGATCATGGTTACGCGACGCATGCTGCTGACGCCTGTCACTCGTCCATAGGTGATGGAGTTCACGGTGGTATTGATACTGGAAAAGTAGGGAGTATTAAAGATGTTGTTGGCCTGGAGGCGCAATTCCAGCGAACGCGATTCGCGGATGGTGATGGTTTTATTAATCGCGGAGTCAAACGTGAATTGCGAAGGGCCTTCGATAATATCGCGGCCTGCATTTCCATAGATCGTGGGGCCAGCACAGTTCGCCGCGCCGGTAACACAAAATGCGGCGGTGTTGAACCATTTGGCCGTGGTGGGATTACTCAAGCCCATGGGTTGACCGGTAACGTTGGCGCGCAAGGAGCCGCTTACGCCGCGGCTGATGTCGACCGCAGCGCCCAAAATGTTCGGTGTGTAGTACAAGCCAGAGGCGATGGTGAAGTCGCCGCTCCACTGCCAGCCGCCAACAACGTGCGAGAACGCACCTCGGGTAACGAATCGCCGGCCATCGCCAAACGGTAGATCGTAAATCCAGTTGCCGGTGAACTTGTGCTTCTGGTCGAAACTGGAAAGTCCGCGCTGCGCGGGGAGGTCGAAGGGATTCTGCGCGACCACCGTGCCGCCGCCCCCGATGGACGATGCATCATCGATGGATTTGGAGAAAACGTAAACGGCGCTTATTCCCAGCCCTTTGGACATGCGCTTCCGAACGCGAACGCTGCCGGCGTGCAGTATGGAATTTCCTTCCGAGGATTCAAAGATAAACGGAGCGGAGGCTTCGTTTGACGCGCAATCATTGGCAGCCTCGCAGGTGGGCACGAGCGCGCGCTCCGTGTCCAGGCGAGTACCCTTCGCTCCGTTGTACCCCACATTGAGTTGCATGTTCCAGGGCAACTGGTGCTGAATGTCCAGGTTCCAGATCTGTACGTAACCCAAACGATAGTTGGGGTCGAGAGCGTAGTTGTTGGTGACAGCCGTGGGCGCGTTTCCAGGAAAGCCATTTTCCAAAGTCAGGAAATTCCCATAGGTGCTGACATTGGTTGCGGTGATGGCAAACGGCGGCTGAAACGCAAAGTTGCGGATAAAAGTGCCATACTGCGCGAGGTTGTAGTTGATTCCGTAACCCGCGCGCACCACAGTGCTCTTGTCGGCGCGCCAGGCCAAGCCAAGGCGCGGCGCCCAATTGTTTTTGTCAGGCCGAACTAACGAGGCCGGATAGCTGCCGTAGAAGGGGCCGGATTGATTCGGCAGGATCTGATACGCGACGACCGCTGCAGGGTTGAAGCTCACATCAAGGTTGGCGATGCGGTTGTCGGCCTCGGTAAAGGGGCTGACATATTCGTAACGCAGACCAGCATTTACGGAAAGATTCGGAAGCACGCGCCAGTCATCCTGGACGAAGCCGTCGTAGGAGTTGGCGCGAAATTCGTAATCGGTGGTGCCCGATTGCAGGGTGGTCTGAGCGGGAAGCCCCAATAGGAAGTCGGCGAAATCGTACCCAGTGCCCGGAACGGGTTGCGTGCTGCCGGGGATATATTCGGAAGTGGCAAAACCCGTGAAGATGAAACTGCCTTCAGCGTTTCTTGCAGACCGAAAGCCCTGCAGGATGCGCCGGTAATCTCCCCCGAAACGGACATTGTGCTTGCCGTGGTTCCAGATGACGTTGTCGGAAATCGTGTAGGTCTGGTCGAGTTCACGACTCGGAACCGGGCCGTTGAAACCCGTGAAGCTGTTGAAGGAAGTTCCGGGTAAGCCCCAATCGAAGGGGTCGCTCGAAATTCCAGTGATGCCCGCATCGCCCGCCACATTCGTGACCCCGGAGTAAAGATTGGTGGTTGCCGAGCGGTTGTGGTTGTAGGTGAATCCTAGGGAATTGGTGATTTTCCCTTTGCCGTAGGTCCAGCGCACGTTCCCGTTCCAGCCTTGGGTATTGGTGTTCCCGGCGAGTGAGGGGAATGGATTCACCAGCGAGGTTTTGGCGCGAGACCAGTTGAAACCCACGGCCAGATTGTTCCGTGGACGCCTCGATCCGCCTCGACCGCCACTAATGCCGCCAGGCCCTACCATGACAGGCCCGAATCCCGGCCCTCCGCCAGCGATGAAATTGTGAATCAAGCGCAAGCTGAGGTTGTCGGTGTCACTTTCGTCCGAGGTAATGTAGTGAAAATTCTGAGTCGTGCCGGGCAGATTGGGCAAGGGAATGTACTGCAGCAGAGCGGCTGCGGCAGAACTGAATTGCGCCGGATTGATGCTGTTGCTGGGGAACGGCTGGCCCGTCGCGGGATTGAAGATCGTGACGGGATTACCCTGAGCATCGGTGAGGCCTGAGAAATTGCCACCGCGTTCCGCAGCGGTGGGAACAGTGCTGAAGGCGTCGTAAGGGGTGCTACCTCGGGTGCCGTTCCAGCCAACGGTGTAAAAGGTGCTCTTGCCCCAGTCAAACAGGCCAGGAATCTTCAAAGGACCGCCGACGAAAGCGCCAAAACGGAGCTGGTTGTAGCTGGCTTTCTGCGATGGCTGGCCAGAGAGGGAATAAGATTGGGCGTCGAGCCCGGCGTTGTCATCTTGCAAGTATAAGAACCCGTGCGGCTGGTTGATATTGAAGCCGCGGCCAAACCGGCCGATCGCGATTGGACCGCCTCCAGCAAATCCACCGGGGCCGCCTCCGGGTCCTCCACCGGGTCCACCCCCCACCACGCCGAACGCGGTGTTCCCTTCTCTCTGCGCGCGTTCGCGAAATTCCTGGATGCGCTGCTGCAAATCTTCTTCGCTGCCGCCGCCGAAATCCTGGCTGCGCCCCTGGTTGCCGGCGATGCTTACAGACTCGGTGGATAGGTCGGCCCCTGCCCCATTCATGGGTAGACTGGAAAGATCGCCAGCATTGGCATTTCCGTTTCCGTTGCTGCTGCCCGTTTCTCCCAGATTAGATAGCGCGCCATCAATCGCGAGACTCTGAAAGCCGCGGCCAGCGGCAGCTGCTGCAACGTTCGAGCGATTTGCTTGTTCTTCTTGCTGCTGGCGGGAAGCGAGGACCAACTCGGCGTCCACCTTGCCTGCCGGATTCTCCGGATTGAGGACGACTTCCTGGGTTAGCGGAGCGAAGCCCATGAACTCAACTTTTACGACATAACGCCCGCGCGGCACCCCTTTGATGACGAAAGACCCATCGAGCGCGGTGGCTGTGCTGAATTTCTTGCCGGTCAAGGTATTGGAAGCAGTTACGGTGACTCCGGGCAAGGGGGTTTTGCCGTTTTTCACCGTGCCGGAAATCTGGAACGCGGCCGGAAGAGGAGCCTGCGCCAGTCCAAGGCCAACCAGCAACACCGCACAAATCAGTACCACGCAGATCGGTGCGATGACGCCACGCAGGAAACGTTTCAACTCGGCTACTCCTGCGGTTTCGGGGCCGTTGCCTCCTGGCCTGCCGGTTTTTCCGCATTGCCGTTGCCTTGCGAGATCATCTGCTGCATACGTTGCCATTGCTCGGGACTCACGACCATCACGCCCTTCGGGACGAAAACATCATTTTGCGCGGTACCCCGCGCCACCACATGGTCGCCGGGTTTGATGTCTGCCATAGTAATGCTTTCGCGGCCCCGGCGCAGTGAAGTATCCTCGTTGAGTTCCATAGTTTGCGTGACGTTGTCGGTGCGCAGCACGGTCAGTTTTGGCGGATCAATGGACTTCACTTCGCCAGCAACGTAATCCTTGCCGAGGGTTCCGCCGCCCAACCACATGCCACCGCCAGGCCTGCCACCAGGACCGCCTTGGCCATTGAAGGTCATGCCGCCGGTACGCGAACCGATCATTTTGGCGGTTACCGTGTGATCGTCGTTCTGATCACCACGGACCATGACGACATCGCCGACTTTGAAGTCCGCAATTTTGGCGGGTTCGCGATCTTTGCGAAATTCCGTCTGCGCAGTCAATTTGACGGTAATGGCCTGGCCCTCGGGAGTTTTGATGTCGATGGAATCATTGTGAAGCGCGGTGATCTGACCGAAAACAGGTCTGCCGCCTTCTCGGCCCCCGCCTGGGCGGCCTGGTCCTTGTTGCTGGGGAGGGGGGGCGGAAGGTTCATCCTGCGCGCAAGTCAAGGTGGCCGCGGAAAGGCCCCACAAACCGAGGAGTGCAAACAGCCGGATTCTGCGATACAAGTGACACCTCGCTGTTCTGGTTCTGACCGGCAATCGCTAGCTTCTTAGACGCGCGCGGCGCATTCCGCGTAACCCAGCGTAGAGAGAAAGCGGCGGCTACCTCGTTGAATGTTCCCGAAATGGGGGGAGAAGGTTCCCCCAGGCGGGAGTGCCGCTCCGTTTGAACGATTAGCGCCACTCTCTGCGCGCAGCTTGCCACCTCAGCCACCTGGAAAACAGTCATTCCGAAGGAAGTCCGCGAACAAGGGGTCTCTCCCCGATTGACCCGTTTACGCGCTGACTTCGGATTCGCCGACGCTGAAGTAAGTACAGTCTGGATGGTGGAACGCCAGCGCGCTCACACTGGCCTCCGGATCCATCATGAAACCCTCGGTCAGTTGCACACCGATTTCTTCGGGCCGCAGCAGTTTCCAGAGCCCCGCTTGATCTTCCAGATCCGGGCAGGCGGGATAGCCGAAGCTATAGCGTTTCCCGCGATAACGGGAAGTGAAGCGCTGAGCCATGGTGATTTCTGGCCGATCGGGAAAGCCCCAATCTTCCCGGATGCGACGGTGTAGCCATTCGGCGCAGGCTTCGGCGGTTTCGATGGCGAGGGCCTGCAGGCCGTGAGATTTGAAGTAATAGCCTTCCTGCTTGGCTTTTTCGGCGCGTACGCGAATGCCCTCGCCGGCGGTGACGACGAAAATGGCGAGGTGGTCGCGCCGGCCGTTTTGCGGCGCCAGGACATAATCGCTGAGACACAACTGGTCCCCGCCTTTCTGGCGCTTGAACTGCCAGGTGTGCAGCGGCGCGGCTCCGCCGGGTGCAAAGAGGTGGAGGGCATCGCCGTCGGATTCCGCTTCGAAGAACTGCCATACAGCGCGCACTTTCATGAACGTGGCCGCTTCGTTCTTGACCTCTTCCATTTCGTTGTAGAGTTCAACGGCTTTGGCCTCGCGGGCCGCCAAATGTTTTTCGAAGTCACCGCGATAGCCCATGTGACGGCCATACAGCATGAATGGATTGATGTAACTCCACACTTCGCGAAGATCCGGCACCAGCCGCGCTTTGCGATCCAGTGACGCCACCACGGGAATAGGCAGATTGGCGCGTACCTTCGGCGAATGCCTCACCGCCGGCTTTTCGACGAGCTTCACGGTGGTGGTGACACTCACACCGTTGCCGGAACTGGCATGTTGCGCTAGCACCCGTTCCCGCGACGATGGGTCCATGAGTTCGTTCATCAAGCGCAGGCCGGTCATGGCGTCCTTGGCATAGCACACCGCGCCACCATAGCTGGGAGCAATTTTTTGTTCGGTGAATTTGGCGCTAAGCGCCGCGCCGCCCACCAGCAGCGGCACCCCGATGCCCGCGTCTTTCAAGTCGTTGGCGGTGATGACCATCTGCTGCGCGCTTTTCACCAACAGCCCGGACAGACCGATGGCATCTGGCTGGTGCGACTGAAACGCCTTAATCAAGTCTTCCGGCGGAACCTTGATGCCGAGATTCACCACATCGAATCCATTGTTTTTCAAGATGATCTCGACGAGGTTCTTGCCGATATCGTGGACGTCGCCCTTGACGGTGGCCAGAATCACTTTTCCGCGCTTGGCGGTGTCTGCCTTTTCCATGAACTGCTCAAGATGGTTCACGGCTGCTTTCATCGCTTCCGCCGATTGCAAGACTTCCGCGACGATCAATTCGTTAGCGTTGAACAGTCGACCCACTTCGGCCATTCCGGTCATCAGCGGGCCATTGATAATATCCAGTGGCGCGGTGCCTTCCGCGCGCTTGAGCTCCAAGTCCTCGACCAGGCCGTCGCGCGTGCCTTCAATGATGTAATTCGCCAAGCGCTGGTCCAGCGGCTGATCTTCCTTTTTGACTTTTTCCTTTTTGGTAGCGGTGCGGAAATGCTCCGCGATGGCGGCGATATGAAATTGATTGACGGCGGCTTTCTGCTCTTTGCTTTGCTGCCGCCAGTCCGCGGGCACATCCTTCAGTAATTCTGTGTGAGGATGGCCCGTGGGGACTTCTTTCGGCGGATGCTGGAATAAGAGATCTTCTGCAAGCCGGCGTTCGTGTTCGGGGATGGACGCGAAGCGCTCCAGCCTCTCGGCGTTCACGATCGCTAGATCCAATCCCGCCTTGATGCAGTAATACAGGAACACGGAATTGACGACTTCGCGGGCACCCGCAGGCAATCCAAAGGACACGTTGGAGATTCCGAGAATTGTACGAGTGTCCGGAAGGGCCTGCTTGATCAGGCGAATGCCTTCCATGGTTTCCACCGCACCGCCAATATAGTTTTCGTCACCGGTGGCGCAGGGGAAAACCAGCGGGTCGAAGACGATGTCCTCGGGCGCGATACCATATTTCTTGGTAAGCAGCTCATAGGAACGTTGAGCGATGGCGAGTTTGCGCTCGCGCGTGAACGCCTGCGCCTGCACCGGGTCTTCGTCGATGCAGCCGACGACCATCGCGGCGCCGTAATCGTGCGCGATGGGCACTACCTTTTCGAATTTCTCTTCGCCGTCTTCCAGATTGATGGAATTGATGATGGCCTTCCCCTGGCAATAGGTCAGCGCCAACTGGACGGCCGAGGGATCCGTGGTGTCGATCATCACCGGCGCTTTGATTTTCCGAATCAGCTTTTCGTAGAAGACGGGGATGTCTTTTTTTTCGTCGCGCTCGGTGCTCTGCAGACAGACGTCGACGATGTGCGCTCCGCCTTTCACCTGACGGCGCGCAATCTCCGTGGCTTCTTCCCATTTTTCTTCCGCGACTAGGTTCTTGAACAGCCGGGAACCGATCACGTTGGTGCGTTCCCCAACCAGCAACGGTCGCGTCTGGTCGTCCGCTTCGATGGTCTCGATGCCCGAATATATAGCGCGATGCGCTTCCTCGGGACGCTGGCGCGGTTTCTTGCCTTCCACCATTTGCGCGATGGCGCGAATGTGCTTTTCCGTGGTGCCGCAGCATCCGCCAACGAGATTCAGCCAGCCATGGTTTACGAACTTCTCTAGTTGCGCGGCAAGTGTTGTCGGTGTCTCCAGATACTTGCCTTCTTCGTCGGGCAGTCCGGCATTTGGATAGCAAGACACAAACTCGCCCGTCAGTGTGCTCAGTGTCCGGATGTGATCGGTCATGAACTCCGGGCCAGTGGCGCAATTCATGCCCAAGGCGAGCGGGTGCGTATGACGCAAAGAGGCCCACATGGCCTCCACGGTTTGTCCGGCCAGCATCGTACCCATCGGTTCGATGGTCACGGAAATGATGTACGGAACGGGCCCGCCAATTTCCTTCGACAACTTTTGAATCGCTAGAATCGCGGCCTTGATGTTGCGGGTATCCTGGCTCGTTTCCACCAGTAAAAGATCAGACCCACCCTCGATCAAGCCCTTAGCTTGAACGTAATAGGAATCGCGCAGACCATCGAAGGTCACGCCACCAGTGACGGTAATCGCTTTCGTGGTGGGGCCCATGGAGCCGGCCACGAAACGCGGTTTGCCGGACGATGAGAATTCATCGGCAGCTTGCCGTGCCAGTTTCGCCGCGCCACAACTCAGTTCGTGGGCGTCGGCCTGGAGGCCATACTCGGCCAAAACCAAGGGTGTACTGCCAAAGCTGTTGGTCTCGACGATGTCCGCACCCGCCTCGAAATACTTGCGATGAATGTCGAGCACCACGTCGGGCCGCGTACGCACGAGGCTTTCGTTGCAACCTTCCAGCGAAGAACCGCCAAAATCGGCCGCGGTCAGGTTCCGCTGCTGCAGCATGGTACCCATCGCGCCATCCAGCAACAGGATGCGCTGTGTCAGCAGCTCGCGAAGAGCCAGTTCCGATTCTCTAAGATCCCGCATTCTCGTCATTTCCCCAAGGGCGTCTGCGGACGCCGGCAGCATGCCTATCTACCTTATTTTACGTGGCTTTTTCCCGCGAATCGAATCCATTGGCCGACCGGATTCCGGGGTTGAACGGGGCGCTTTACAGTCCAAAGGGGACCCCAAGCCTCTGAAAACACGTCTTATCCGTCAGTAACAACTCGTGAACATCAGTGCCCAAGGTCCTTGCCCCTTTGCCTGGCTTTCACTACCCTCAAGTACAGTGAGTACCGTGGCGACGAAACGAATGTCATCGAAACTTACAGTTTGCTTGCTTTCCCCGCACCCCTTGGTGCTTAGCGAATTCGAACGCCTGCTCTCCAAGGCAGCGCATTTCAAGGTGATCCCGAAACAGTTGGATTCCACCCTGGCGCCGGACTTGCGCAGCCTGGAGCCGCCCAAGGCGCAGGTGTATGTAATTGATGCGCACGCGGCGAGGCAGGCTACAGGGGCGCTGCTGACCAATATTCTGGAGCGTTTTCCAGACGCCCGGCTGATCGTCGTGGGCGACTCGGTGAGCGATGCCACCAGCTTTTCGCTGCTGCGCTTGGGCGTGAAGGGCATCCTCACTTACGCCGAGGCCCGCGACCAGCTTTCGCGTGCATTGCCTCTGGTATCCAATGGCGGATTCTGGGTGCCGCGATCAGTCCTGTCCGGGTTTGTCGATTCGATTTTGACCAGCCAGGGCCGCCGCTTAAAGACCGACGCGGTGACCAATCTGAGCCGGCGTGAGCAGGAAGTGCTGGATTCGCTGCTGGAGAATTTGTCGAACAAAGAGATTGCCAGCAAACTGAACATTGCCGAACGCACCGTGAAGTTTCATGTATCGAACCTCCTGAACAAATTTGGAGTGCGGCGTCGGGCGGACTTGATCCTGCTGACGTTCCAACGGCGGCTGGCGTCGCAAGCGTGATGGTCTTTTCTAGGTTACCAACCCTTATCGGCGCTGTCATTCTGAACGGAGTCTGCGGAGTTAAAAATCTCTCTTCGTGGTAAATCCGCGGAATCAATCGCCAATTTGATAGCGGATGATACACCACAGCGCCTGCATCCCGTCTTTCCACGTGATTTTCTTACCTTCTTCGTAGGTGCGGCCCGCGTAGCTGATCGGCACTTCGTAAATGCGCCAGTTGCCTTTGGAAATCTTCGCGGTAATTTCCGGTTCAAAGCCAAAGCGGTTGGACTTGATCTGAATATCCTTGAGAACCTCGCGACGGAAGACTTTGTAACAGGTCTCCATGTCCGTCAGCTTGAGATTCGTAAAAATGTCGGAAAGCAGTGTGAGGAATTTATTGGCCACGTAGTGCCGGAAGTAGTGGACGCGCTGCGGGCCACCGAGAAAGCGCGAGCCGAAAACAACATCAGCTCGGCCATCGAGAATGGGTTCCAGTAATTTAGGGTAATCGCGGGGGTCGTATTCCAGGTCCGCGTCTTGTACCAAGACAATATCCCCCGTGGCGACGGCAAATCCCCGTCGTAACGCTGCCCCCTTTCCTTGATTCTGCTCCTGGAAGAAGAAGCGGATGTCTTTGAGAGAGACCGGATCGCCGCCATCAAGGGCTGCGGCTTGGGATTCGCCATTGGCCTGTTTCCGGGCCATGTCTTGTAGTATTTCGCGAGTGGCGTCGTTGGAGAAATCGTCCACGACGAGGACTTCCTTGCGGACATCGCTATCCAGCACGCGACGTATAATCTCGAAAATGGTGTCTTTCTCGTTGTAAACCGGAATGACCACGGAAAGCTTGGGATCGATTAGAGAGGTAGGCGTCCGTCGTCGAGTATGTGCCATAGGGGCGGCGATAAACTGGGAGGAAATTGTATAGGGAGCGCGATTCAGCGTAAAGAGTGCAGATTGGCGCGAATACCAGCGGTTCGCCATCACGGTGTGATTAAATAGAAACTCACAATGGGCGGCTCATGACGACATTTTTCGTTGAACAATTCGGTTGCCGCGCCACGCAGGCGGATGGGGCCGCGATTGAGCGGCAATTGCGCGAACAAGGCTGCGCGGTAGCGCCAGATGCAGGGTCAGCGGATTTCGTGGTGCTGAACACCTGCACAGTGACGGCCGCCGCGGATGCACAGGCACGCGATGCCATTCGAAAGATTCATAGGGCAAATCCGGGCACGCGGATCATTGTGACCGGGTGCTATGCCCAGCGCGCTCCCGAGGAGCTTGCCACGTTGCCAGGGGTGAGTCTCGTTGTGGGCAACTCCCATAAGCCGGAAATACCGGGACTGGTTAGGACAATTTCGGCGACCGCAGCACTCGCGCAACTCCAGGAGCCTGCGCCCTATCATTTCGCGCCGGTCCTAAGTGGGGATGTATTTGCGCTTTCTGAGGTGCTGGTAGCCTCGGTGCTGGGGGGAGAGGGGAATCACACCAGACCGACGCTGAAGATACAGGATGGCTGCAACTCTCGTTGTTCATTCTGTGTGATTCCATTTGTGCGCGGGCGATCGCGCAGCCTCCCGGTCAGCTCCGTCCTTTCGGAAATCCAGCGCCTGACGGATTCCGGATTCCGGGAAATTGTGCTGAGCGGGATCAACCTGGGCACCTACGGACGAGACCTCTCCCCGCGCGTGGAGTTTCTGGAGTTGCTGCGACGTATCCTCGGCGAAACCGGCGTGGAGCGGTTGCGCATCAGTTCCATCGAGCCCCTGGACGTGACGCAAGACCTGATTGAGCTGTTTGCCGGGAACGACCGTATCGCTGCGCACTTCCACATGCCACTGCAATCGGCGGTAAATCGGATTCTGGGCGCGATGCACCGCTGGTATCGCGCGGAGCATTATGCGCGACGCCTGGAACTGATTCGCGAACGCCTGCCGCACGCCGCCATCGGCGCGGATGTGATCGCGGGGTTTCCGGGAGAAACGAACGAGGAACACACCGAGACCCTTCGGTTCATCGAGGAACGTCCATTCACCTATCTGCACGTATTTTCTTATTCCTCGCGGCCCGGGACGCCAGCCGCAACGCTGAAAGCACATATCCGCGGTGCCGTAGTCAAGCGCAGAGCGAGGGAATTGCGGGCGTTGAGTGAACGCAAAGCTGCCGAGTTCCGCGAGTCACAGATTGGCAGAACCTTGCGAGTGCTTACGCTGCACGGTGATGAGCAGACCGACCCGTCGCAAACGCCCGCGCTCTCCGAAAACTATCTTTCCGTGATGATTCCAGAGCGATTGCCGCATAATCAGTGGCGGGCCGTTTGCATCCAGCGACACGAGGGCAAGCACCTGATCGCCGCGCAGGCCCAAGACGTTTTGTTCGGTGCGGGAGGAATGATCTAGAAGCGCTCATGCACATACTTGGCATCTCCACCTTGGGACGAAGCTCGGCGGTGGCCCTGATCGACGAGCATTCTGTTCTGTTTGCTAGCGAAGAAGAGAAGTTGAGCCGCCAGGAATCTCCGGATGTGCCGAGACTGGCCCTCGTGCGGTGCCTGCACGAAAACCACTTAGAGCTTGGGGATTTGCGTGGGATTGCGCTGGCAGAACGCTCCGTGCGTTCTGCTCAAACAGAGCGGAGGCGCAAACGGCCGGTGCGCTCGGCGTTGCAGCAGCAATTGTTCGATTTGCTTCGCGGCGGCCCAAGGCCCGCCCATTTCGATCATCACTTGTGCCATGCGGCAAGCGCCTACTATACGTCCGGCTATGATCGCGCGCTGATACTTTCGCTGGATGAAGGCGCGAATTCGCTGGCGGGTTCGATTTTGACCGGCGATGGAGACGAGATCCGGCCGTCGCACACTTTGAAATTTCCGGATTCGTTCGGGTGGTTTTATTCACGCGTGACGGAACTTGCCGGCCTGCACCCACACAAAGACGAACACAAAATCCAGTGGCTCAGCAAAGATGGCCTGCCGGAATACTTACCGGTATTCCGGAAATTGTTTGACTGGAAGGCGAACGGGTTGCCGGTGCTGAACCGCCGGTACTTCGAAGCGGGGCCGGACCATCGCGGCATTTTCTCGCCGCGCATGTATCGAGAGTTGGGTTTGTCTTCTCGCGAGAAGGCCCCCAATGCGGTGGTGCGCGCAAATCTGGCGCGGAGCGCGCAAGACTACCTGCAAGAATTAGTCCTGCAGCTTGCCGCGAATTTTCAGGAGGAAACCGGCACGCATTCCTTGTGTGTCGCGGGCGGCGTTTTTCAGAATGTATTGCTGGTGCGTGCGCTGGAGACGCGCAGTGCCTTCAACCACGTGTACGTGCAGCCGGTTTCCGGGAATGCAGGCACGGCCCTGGGCGCGGCGTATTTATCTCGGAAGAAGATTACGGGCCACTCCGGTCGGGCGCCCCTGGCGACACTGGCACTGGGGCTGCAAGCGGATTCTCAGGAAATGAAGGCGGTGCTGGACAATTGCAAGATTGCTTACCGCTACTTGTCCGGCGAAGAGCAAGTGATGGAGGAAGCGGTGAGCCTGCTGCTGCGCGACAAGATCGTGGCATGGTGCCAGGGGCGCACCGAGTTTGGCCATCGCGCGTTGGGGAATCGCAGCTTATTGGCATCGCCCTTTTCCGAGTACGTCGTGGAAAACGTCAACCAGTTCATTAAGCACCGCGAAGGCTTTCATCCCTTTGCGCTGTCGGTGCCGGCGGAGCGCGCGGCGGATTACTTTGATGCGTCGCCGAATTGCCGGTTCATGGCTTCTTTAGGCACGTTGAAGCGGCCGGTCGCGGGATTGGAACGGTTTGCGTTTCTGGGAAACACGGTGCGCGTGCATACCGTGGGAAAGCAAGACAATCCGTTGTTCTGGAAGCTGCTGCACAAATTTGCAGAGTCTGCGCCCGCGCCAATCCTAGTGAATACCTCGTTTAACCTGTTTGGCGAGCCGCTGGTCACTGATCCGCGCGGCGCCGTGCGCAGCTTTTACTGCGCCGGAGTAGACGCGCTGGCCTTGGGGCCATTCCTACTAGTGAAGTAGAACGGGCGAGTAGTCACCCTTCGAAGATGACTTGCGCGATAGCCTGTTCGGCGGTGTGGGTGATGCTGACGGCGATGTTTTTTACGCCCAGAGCTTCGGCGATTTTCTTGGCCTCACCTTTGATCGATAGCGTGGGTCTGCCGCCGCGCTGGCGCACCACTTCCAGATCAACCCAGCGAACACCGCGGCTCCAACCAGTGCCCAGGGCTTTCATGGCTGCTTCCTTTACCGCAAAGCGGCCGGCATAGCGCTCGTAGCGGTTTTTGAACTGCTCGCAATAGGCGACTTCGTCGAGGGTATATATGCGACGCAAGAATCGCTCCTTTTGCGACTCAATCACTTCGGCGATTCGCTTCACTTCCGCAACGTCAATGCCCATCCCGACGATCATTGTTTCCCCTTTGCTCTGGATTACCCGCGCGCCGGCCAGCCGTTTTTGGCTCGCCAACTGAAGCGATTATACTGGTTGAATTGTGGCCATTACGAGGACATCACGGAAGGCCAGCCGGACGCGCCAAGCCTCGAAGAGCGCTGCGGCTCTGGGAAGAGTGGGGGCGGCGTGGCGGCTGCGGAAATTAGGGGGGATAGCGGTTCTGCAACTGGAACCGCTGGCGAAATTTCCTTGGCTGGTGCATGGGTTCAGCACGCGGTCCGGCGGTACCAGCACACTGCACGGGCAAAAGGTTCTCAATCTCAGCTTTATGGAATGGGACGCCAAGGAAAACGTAGTGGCGAATCGCAAGCTGCTGCAGAAAGCCGTCGGAGCCGCAGACTTCACGTTGGTCGTGATGAAGCAGATCCATTCGGATGTGATCCATCCGTTTGAGACCGTGCCGAGGCAGGCATGCAAGGGAGATGCTTCGATTACTAAGGCGAAAGAACTGCTCCTCGCAACGCAGACCGCAGATTGCCTCCCGATCTTGCTGGTTGATCCGAAAAAGAAAGTGGTGGCGGCGATACACGCGGGCTGGCGGGGCACGTTGGCGCGAATTGCGCAAAAGACCGTGGGCCGGATGCAGCTGGAATTTGGATGCCAGCCTCGCGATCTCCTGGCGGCCGCCGGACCAAGCATCGGGGGATGTTGTTACGAGGTAGGCGCGGAGTTTGTGAGCAAGTTTGCGGCACAGTTTGAAGATGCCGCTGAATATTTCGATGAAGCGCGAACCGGTGAAGAGCCAAACCCGTTGCAGTGGCTCAATATGGCGCCGCCAGGGCATCAGCCTCCGCCGAAAAATGTGCACCTGGATCTGCGTAAGGCTAACCGGTCACAACTTCTCGCGGCGGGGGTGAAAGACAAGAATATTTTCGTGAGTGACCAGTGCACGGCATGCCGGAGCAACTTGTTTTTCAGCTACCGCAAAGAGGGCGTGGAGTCAGGCAGAATGCTGTCCGTGATCGGAATTCGCGCAAAGTAGAAGCGCCTCACCGCTCGCATCAGGGATGCGAAGCGCTGCTTTGTTGGCCGAATAATTCCTGCTCCACAATCTGACACAAAATGTGGCCGATCAGTGTGTGGCATTCCTGGATACGCGGAGTTTCTTCGGACGGCACGCAGATGCACTCTTTGACAAGAGCGCGGAGCTTGCCGCCAGAACGGCCCGTCAGACCAATAGTGACAAGCGCGCCCTTATTCGCCGTGGCCACGCCGTGAAGCACATTGGGAGAATTTCCGCTGGTAGAAATGGCGATGGCCATGTCGCCGGGACGCGCGAGCGCTTCGATCTGGCGCGAGAAGAGCTGATCGAACCCGAGATCGTTGGAGATAGCGGTTACAGACGAGATGCTTTCCGCCAAACAAAGCGCGGGAAGTGCCGGCCGATCAAAACCGAAACGTCCTACAAGTTCGGTGGCGATGTGTTGCGCGTCATTGGCGCTGCCGCCGTTCCCGAAAAGGAGCACTTTATGCCCATTCCGGAAGGCCTGGAGCAGCGATTGCGCAATCTTCGAAACAGTGGAAAGAAGCGCGGCATCCGAACGCAGCAATTCCATCGTGGCGATTGCGGATTCCACGGAAGTGCGGATGCGAGCGTCGAATTGCGCGGACTGGCTCATTCGATTCGTAGTCTATCACGGCAAGAGAACGCGGCCTTGCAGCAACCGCGAGGAGCTACGCGCTAGGGCAAAACGGGCAATGGCGAGGCTTGCACTTCCTGCAGTGCCAGTTGGCCACAAGCGGCCATCACATCGCGTCCCCGGGAATAACGCACAAATGCCGGCACGCCGCGGTCGGTCAGGATGCGACGAAACTCCTCGATGCGATCTTCCTTCGATCCCTGGAACGGCAATTTGCCATGATTCCAGGGAATCAGGTTGACCTTCACTCGAGTGAGCGGCGCGAGCCACTGCACCACTCGCCTGGCATCCTCCGGAGCATCGTTCACCGTGCCGAGCATCACGTATTCGAACGTCAGGTGCTCCCAATTGCGCAAGGGATAGCGGCGGCAGGCGGCCAACAGCTCCTTTAGAGGATACTTTTTGTTTATGGGCATCAAGCGATCGCGTTGCTCATCGTGGGAAGCGTTCAGGGAAATGGCTAATTTCGGCCGGACCGTTTGCCGTGCCATACGGTCGATGCCGGGAATCACGCCGCTGGTGGAAAGGGTGATATGTTTGGGAGAGAGGCCGACCCCGTCCTGGTCCAACAAAATACGAATGGCCGCGAATGTGTTTTCGAAATTGAGGAGCGGCTCGCCCTGTCCCATCAGCACCACGTTGGTCCGCGCGGCGAGTGAATTGTGCTCTTCCGCACTGCCGCCTGCGCCAGCCATCTCAACCAGCGGGAGCAAAACCTGGGCCAGGATTTCCCCGGGAGTCAGATTGCGGATTAAGCCGAGTTGCGCAGTCAAGCAAAACTGACAATCCACAGCGCAACCCGCTTGCGTGGAAATGCAAATCGTCTGGCGCCCCTCGCTGGGCATGAACACCGCTTCCACCGCTGCGTTTTCGGCGCGCTTTTGTTCTTCCGGTGCCGGCAGCGCGAACAGATAGCGGACTGCGCCATCGGACGATGAGTACCTATGCTTGATGGTCGGTAATCTCAGCGTCGCGTTCGAAGCCAGTTTGGTGCGTAGTGCGGTGGGCAGATTGGTCATGGACGCAACGTCCAGTTTCTTTTCCGCGTAGAGCGCGTGATAGAGCTGTGCGCCGCGATAAGCAGGCTGGCCCAGCGACACACAAAACGCCTTCAACTCCTCGTTACTTTTGCCCAGAAGCTCCATTTAGCCGTCCCTTGAATCCACTATTCTCTCATTAACGGGGCGCACCAGGGCGGGCGGGCCGTGAGGCGTTCGGTGAAACCGGGCGGCTTATGCTAAATATCTGATTATAAGGCTTCTATGGATTGGCCTGGCGGCTGGCAGACTGGCTATCGCCACACTCTCCGCCCTGTGCAAGAATAGGTACATGGTCTCTAACGCGCGCGATATTCATCGTCACGTTTTACCCAACGGCTTGGTCGTGATTACCGAGACTATGCAGCACGTCCGCTCCGTCTCCGTGGGTATTTGGGTGCGTAATGGCTCCCGCCGGGAAGTGCCTGCGGAAAATGGCCTGGCCCACTTCCTGGAACACATGGTGTTTAAGGGTACTGAGCGCCGCTCCGCCGAGCATATTGCCCGCGAGATGGATTCCGTTGGCGGAATGCTCGACGCGTTTACCTCCAAGGAGCAGATTTGCTTCAACGCCAAAGTGCTGGACGAGCATCTCCCCATTGCCTTCGATGTACTGGCAGACTTGGTGCTGCGGCCGAAGCTGGACTCCGCCGATGTGAAGAAAGAACGCCAGGTCGTCCTGGAAGAGATCAAGATGGATTTGGATAATCCGGAATACCTGCTTCACGATTTGTTTACGCGCGGGTTCTGGCCGGATCACTCTTTGGGCCGCCCGATCCTGGGAACCCCCGAAACCGTGCGGAAATTCGATGGCGAAGCACTGCGTGGGCGATTCAAGAATTGGTTTGCCCCGGACCACATCGTGGTGACTGCGGCGGGAAATATCACCCACGATCAGGTCCTGAGCCTGGTGGAAAAAGAGTTTGGTCATTTGAAGGCGCGGCACGTGCGCGACGAGGATCCCGTTCCCACGACGGCGGCGCCGATTCACCTGGAAACCAAGCGTGACCTGGAGCAGGTGCATTTGTGCATCGGCGTGCCGTCATTTCCCATCGCGCACGAACGGCGATTCGGTATCGCGGTGCTGAATAATCTTCTGGGGGGAGGCATGTCTTCGAGGCTGTTCCAGAATATTCGCGAGAAGCAGGGACTGGCCTACGCGGTGTTTAGCGAACTGACGCCGTATTCCGACGCGGGTATGCTGAGCGTGTACGCGGGAACAGCAAAAGAGACTATCGGCCAGGTGTTAGACATGACCATCGCGGAATTTCGCTCCATGAAGGAATCACCGGTGAGCGAGGAAGAACTGCTGCGCGCGAAAAATCATCTAAAGGGCTCGCTGATGTTGTCGCTGGAATCGACCAGTTCACGGATGTCCAATCTGGCGCGCCAGGAGTTATATTTCCATCGCTTCTCCTCGCTGGACGAGATTTTGGCTTCCATCGAAGCGGTGACCCGCGAGGAAGTGCAATCGCTGGCGAAAGAGTTCTTCCAGCCAGACCGCATCGCCGCCACCGTACTCGGGCCCATCAATGGTTTTACGGTGGATCGCGCACGACTTGCCTGCTAGCTGTTTTTTCGCCTCCAACTCTCATTTTCTGGCAACATTCGGTAGACTCGATGCGCGTATTGCGTAAAACACTATGAAATGCAGGCAATGCTCTAAGGTTATTCCGGACGGCTTCACCGATTGTCCGTGGTGTGGGGCTGTGTATGCGGGGACGACGTCGGTGGCCATTGGGAATCTGGTTACGGTGGAAGCTCCAAGTTCCACCGGACACGATTTAGTTATTGCGAGCGCAACGGTGTCCTGCGCATTGCTCTTCCTGGTGCTCAACTATCTCGCCGCGACCCGCAATGTCGGGCCACTAACGCTGGAAAATTCAGCTTATTTTCTCGGCCGTTGTGCGGGAGCGTTGGCGTTAGCAGCCTTGCTGATATTCGGTTATTGCAAACTTCAGGGCACGAAACCGCGCACACCGATTCTTGTGCTGGTCGCGCTAACGATTTCCTCGCTACTTACGATGGTGTCGCTGGCGCTACCGGCCCGGCCGAAGATCAGCGGGATTGATGCCGCGACGGTGCGGCGCTATAGCGATGCGGGTGGAGCGGGATCAGCGGAATCAAAGCCGGTTATGCACACGAAATGGGATCCCGCAACGAGTTCCTTGATGAAGGACTTGGCCGCCCGTAATGAGCAATATGTGGCCGAGATTTCCGCGCTGGATGAAACCGCGAAGCCTCTATACACTCCGGAATCGTTTCGCGACGGGGCGACCATTCAGCAGGTGATTGACCAGTTGCACGCGCGGCTGAACGTGGCGGACAAATACGCGGACTGGCGTCCGGTGTTCTCCAGGATGCCAGAATATGTGGCCGCGGTGAACGCGAACGAGGACGAGAAGCGCAAATTTCTGCAAGGGTTTGAGGCGACACTTCCGCGGACGCTTTCTGCGTGCAAGGCGATTTCCGGCAAAGAACACGGGTGGCTGCAAGCCTCGCTCGATCTATACCAATTTGCGCTGTTAAAGCAGGGGGCATTCGTCTGGCAGAACGGCAAGATGCGGTTTCGAAATCGCGCTGATTCGAATACATTCGCCCAAAAATTCTTCAAGGCTCGCGCCCTGAATACGGAATTCCTGGAAGCGTATTGGGAGGTGCGCCACGCGCAAGAATTGCTGATCGCCCAACTGGGATCACCAGAGTCATCCGGCCGACAGTGAGGCCGAAAAATTCCACAGGAACCTGAACAAAAAGAGCATTTTGCGCCCCGAAATCGTTGACGCGCCGTTCGCGCTCTGCCATCATCTTGACAGTTTCTTCAGTGTCGCGCGTTTGGGAGACATTCAATCGGCTTGCGCGTTTCCATTCTTGCGTCCGGCAGTTCGGGCAATCTGACGCTGCTCGAAACCGAACGCACCCGCATCCTCATCGACGCCGGCTTGGGAAAAAGAGAAACACTAGCGCGCATGGCTGCCGTCGGAATCGAGATCGAGCATCTCGACGGAATCCTGATCACCCACGAGCACACCGACCATTGCAACGGCTTGCCGCAGATGCTGGGGCTCTGGAAGGCGCCGCTGTATGTGACCGAACCGACCATCGACGCGCTGCGGCGGATTCTGCCCGACACGTTTGGCAAGCGTCTTCGCCGCGTCGAGTCCATTCAGGCGGGTGCCAGTTTTTCGATTGGCGACATTGATGTCCATGCCTTTAGCATTCCCCACGACGCTGTCGACCCTATCGCTTTTACTTTTCAGACCAATGGCGTGAAGGTGGCAATTTGTACGGATTTGGGTTACATACCTAATCACGTGAAAGTCCATTTGCGCGAAACGGATTGTCTCATCCTTGAATCCAATCACGATCTCGACATGCTCAAGGTCGGTCCCTACCCGTGGTCTGTTAAACAGCGCGTGCTCTCTCGCACCGGACATTTGTCGAATCACGCCGTCAGCGAGTATCTGGTTGATCCGGAAGCGTTCGACTCTCGCACTCGCTATTTAGTCCTCGCGCATATGTCTGAGGAAAACAACAATCCGTTCACGGCAACTATTTCCGCTACCGAGGCGCTAGGACGGCGTCCTGCGGACGCCGCCTTCACCGGAGAACTCCTAGTGGCTTCGCAGCAAGTGCCGCTGAAGCCGCTCGACCTGTAACACTTTTACCTTGCAGTGATCTACGCTGAACCATTTGTTCTCTCAATTCTTCTGATTGAATTTCCGCCGACAACAACAATGAAATCACCGGCAAGCTCGATTTTCTGTTTTCGCAAGAGGACGAGCTGTCCGTAACTTTGGGTGGTTACCGGAATCCAACGCTCGATCCCTTCAATTACGCTACGGTTCCGGGATTCCCGAATGACGGGCAGCAAAATCAATATATTTTGAACGGTGACTACTACCACAATTTCACACCCAACGTGGTAAATGAGTTCCGCGCTTTTACGCAACGAACCTGCCAACTGCAAGATCAAGTTGGCAGCAAACTTCCCACGGCGTCCGAGTTGGGGTTTGGCGTCATTCCAGACAATCCACCGGTCCGCCCAATATGTGGTTCGATGCCGGACTGCAGGTGGGCTTTAGCGAAAACGGACCGACTACTTTTGCAAATAATACCTTCGGGTTTGATCCTCGGATTATTCAGTTGGCATTGCGGCTATCGTTTTAAATATTGATTTAACTGGTGCCGGGGGACGCGAGTCTCCCGGCATTTTTTTGCGGCCGGGATTCCGGGCGAACCGCGTGGAATCGTTGGAATCGAACCTCCTCCGTTGACACCATCACGTTTTTCCTCTACCTTGAAAAGACCTTGGTAGAGGTGCGGCGGCCAAAAGTAGCCGGGCTAGTTTTTCCGATCAGCATCGGAGGCTCGGCGAAAGGGGTTCGACCCAAAGGGTTAGGTCAGGGAATGAAACTGATCGCCGCCGAAACCGTAGCGACGCTGAAATCGCCGTGGTTGGGGTTCCGGTCTAAGGCCGGTTCACTGTCATCCTGCTGTTTTCGCCAGGATGGAGCGCTATCGAGAGGCGGCTTGCTGCACGTCTCTGTGCAGCCTTCCTTTCGCTTGGCTTCCCCTTCCAACTTTCCCAAGGAATAGCATGGACTGCTTCGCTCTAACACGCGCGCTTGTGGATATTGACTCCACCACCGGCCAAGAAAAGCCGGTGGTGGAATATCTGTTTGCTTATCTTTCCAAGTTTGCAGCGCAACATCATGGGCGCTTGGAACGCATGCACGCCACGCCGGAACGGGACAATCTGCTGCTCACCTTTGGCGAGCCGGTGGTTACGCTTTCCACTCACATGGACACAGTGCCACCGTATTTTCCTTCCAGCGAGGATACTACGCACATCCGCGGCCGCGGCGCCTGCGATGCGAAAGGGATTATTGCAGCGATGGTCGCCGCAGCGGAGTCGCTGCTTCAGTCGGGCAGCCGCAATTTTGCCCTGCTGTTTGTCGTGGGAGAAGAACGCGATAGCGTGGGAGCACACGCGGCCGCCGCTTCGCCGCGTGGATCCCAGTTCTTGATTAACGGTGAACCTACACAAAACAAGCTGGCGCTTGGCTCTAAAGGGGCGCTGCGCTATGAAATCGTCGCGCACGGAAAGCTGGCGCACTCGGCATATCCGGAGTTGGGCCATTCCGCAGTGCACTCTTTGCTCGATGCGCTGCGGGACATCCGCGCTATCGCCTTGCCCAGCGACCCCGTACTGGGGCAGGGCACCCTGAATATTGGCACCATCCATGGAGGGCGCGCCCCGAACGTTGTAGCCGATGAAGCGCGCGCCGAGATTATGTTTCGCTTGGTAAGCGATGCGGGCTCACTACGCAAGGAAGTGCAGCTCGTGGCTGACGCACACAAGGTCGACGCACATGAGGTGTTTCATTGTGCCGCGGTGCGCCTCGGGTCGATAGAAGATTTGCCGACTATGGTGGTCGCGTTCACTACGGACATTCCCACTTTCGACGGCACGTGGGGCCAGCCATTTCTGATCGGACCGGGAAGCATTCACGACGCACACACCGCCGAAGAGCGCATCGACAAAAAGGAACTGAGCGAAGCCGTGGGAATTTACGCGCAGATGGTGCGGCAACTCCTCACTACCGGAGTGGTGGCGCGATGAACACTGCACTGGCGATTGTTGGTTGCGGGAAAATGGGCACGCTGGTGGAGCAATTAGCGCCGGAATATGGATTTGAGGTGCGGGCCAAATTCTCGCGTTCGAATATCAGCACGGTGTCACAAGAATCGTTGCGGGGCGCGCAGGTGGCCATGGAGTTCTCCACGCCAGCGGCCGCGAGCGTGAATCTTCGTAGCCTGGCTGCGGCGGGAGTGAATACCGTGTGCGGCACCACCGGTTGGTACGAAGAATTAGCGCAACTCCGCAAAGTCATTTCCGATGCGCATACGGGTTTGGTGTACAGCCCGAATTTTTCCGTCGGCGTGAATCTTTTTTTCGAAATCGTGGCCCGCGCTGCGGCGTTGTTTTCCGGACATCCGGAGTACGAGGCGTGGGGTTGGGAGATTCACCATTCGGCAAAGAAGGATGCGCCTTCGGGAACACTGAAGAAATTGGCGCAGGAGATGCGTGACGCCGGTTTTAGCGGGCCGTTAACGCTTAGTTCGAGCCGCGCTGGAGCGCACGTCGGCACCCACGAGATTGGCTTCGATTCGGCGGCGGACACCATTACCCTCCGGCACACGGCGCGGAGCCGCGAGGGATACGCGCGCGGAGCACTTCAGGCAGCGCGTTGGATTGCCGGAAAAAAAGGCGTGTTTGAATTTCGCGAGATTTTGCATGAACTGCGCGCGCCGGTGCCGGTGGGCAGATAGGGCACCAAAACGCAATCGTGCGATGACGCAAGGAATTCGGAGATATTCGGTAAAGGAGCAACACATGTTTACAGGAACGGGAACTGCGCTAGTCACTCCCTTTCGGCGAGACGGTTCGCTAGATGAAGCGACGCTACGAGCATTGGTGAAGCGGCAAATCGCAGCCGGCATTAACTTCCTGGTTCCGTGCGGAACCACCGGAGAGAGCCCAACTCTTTCGGAAGAAGAGCGCCGGCGCGTCGTGGAAATCACCGTGGAAACCGCGAAGGGCAAGGTGCCCGTGCTGGCGGGCGCCGGCGGCTATAACACTTGTGAGGTGATCGAGCGCGCGCGGGAACTCGCCAGGCTCGACGTCAGCGGAATTTTGTCGGTGACGCCCTATTACAACAAGCCGACGCAGGAAGGGCTGTATCAGCACTTCAAGGCCATAGCGGAAGCCGTTGATTTGCCGATTATTCTTTACAGCGTGCAAGGACGAACGGGCGTGAACATCGAACCGTTGACTGTACAACGACTGTCGCGGATTCCGAATATTGTGGGCATCAAGGAAGCGTCGGGAAACATGGCGCAGATGGCGGCGATTCTGAATTGCGTGTCGGACGACTTCTTGGTGCTTTCTGGCGATGATGCCTTGACTCTGCCCTTGATGGCAATTGGGGGACGCGGTGTAATTTCGGTGGTATCGAATGAAATTCCCGCGGAGATGAAACGACTCACGGAGCTGGCACTCGCTGGCGACTTCGAGGGTGCGCGGCGAATTCACCGGCGGTATCACGCGCTGATGGAAATCAACTTTGTGGAATCGAATCCCATTCCGGTGAAAACGGCCATGGCGGAAATGGGGCTGCTGCAACCGTGTTGGCGATTGCCGCTGGTGCCGCCCAAGCCGGAGAATCGGGCTAAAATCTTGGCGGTGTTGGAGGGCCTGAAATTGGCCGAGAAGGCGCATGCTGCAATCTCAAATTGAAGCGTTGTTCGATAGTCCACCCGTTTCGTACAGGGAAGAACATTTCGAGTTATTCAAGGGATTCAAGACCGCTCTGAATCGCGGAGAAATTCGTGCGGCGGAGCCTGATGCGGATTGTGCGACGGGATGGCGGGCGAATGCCTGGGTGAAGAAGGGAATCCTCCTGGGTTTTCGCATGGGTGCCATCGTGGATATGTCCATCGACGCGCGGCGCCAACCTTTCTTTGACAAATCAACGTACCCGGTGCGCAGTGTGTCTTTGGCTGAGGGCGTGCGCATTGTGCCGGGCGGATCGAGCGTGCGGGACGGCGCTTATCTTGGACGAGGCGTTATCTGCATGCCTCCCATGTTCGTGAATGTTGGCGCGTACGTTGGCGAGGGCACCATGATTGATTCGCACGCGTTGGTGGGCTCCTGCGCGCAAGTCGGCTGCGATTGCCACCTTTCCGCTGCGGCCCAAATCGGGGGAGTGCTTGAGCCTGTTGGCGCGCTCCCGGTCATCATCGAAGACAACGTGATGATGGGCGGAAATTCTGGCGTATATGAAGGCACGATCGTGAAAAAAGGGGCGGTGCTGGGCACGGGCACAATCCTGAATCGCTCCATCCCGGTTTACGACCTAGTGCGGGATCAGGTGCTTTTGGCGAAAGACGATCGGCCGCTGGTTATCCCCGAGGGCGCGGTGGTGGTGCCAGGTTCGCGCGCTGTCTCGAACACCGTGGGCGCGAAATGGGGACTTTCCCTGCAGTGCGCCGTCATTGTGAAATACCGCGACGAGAAGACCGGCTCGCGCGTTCAATTGGAAGATCTTCTCCGCTGAATGATCTTGTCGCCACGGTAGACTATTGACTTAGAATCTTTTCGAAGAAGGCCAGGGCGCGAGGATCCTGCGACTGCCCCAGCCAGAGCATGGCTTGCTTGCGCACTTCGGGATTACGGTTGGATTGCGCTACTTCGATGAGTTTGGGAACGCCTTCGTCTTTGGGCATCTGGCTTAGCGCGAACACTGCTTTCTTTTTTACTTCCGTGTCCGGATCATTCTGAATTGCGGTAGTAATCGCGCCGGAGGCTTTTTGTCCTGCCTTTTGCCCCAGCCAGAACAGCGCCTGGCCGCGAACGTGAGAATCTGCGTCGTCCTTGGCCATACGGATAATGTCGTCTACCGCTTGCGGTTCGGGAGTGACGAAGAGAGCAAACGCGACTTTCTCTCGCATCTCAGGGCTTGGGTCAGACTGCGCCATTTTTTCCAGAAGCGTTAGCCCGGTTTTGCCGCGAGCCGCGCCGAGCCAGAAGGCTGCCTTCTTGCGCAGCGCAGCAGGCTTATCCGGAGCGACGAACGTTCCGAGGGCAACATCGGCCGAGCGATCGGCGTGTTGCGCAATGGCCATGATCGCTTGCTCCCGTAAGCCGTCGCCATGCTCGCTGCCGCGCGAGCTCGAATCGACGAATCGGTTGAGAAGCGCCACGCTTTCTTCCGCCTTGACTCCGGTGAGCCACACGACACGCAAACCACCCGCGTCCAACACGCAGTTCGAAGAAACAACGCGAATGCGCATGACCTGCTTTTGCTCGGCGCGTAGCAGGATGGTGATCTGAGCAGGCGCTTCAAGTGTAATAGTTGTGTTCTTACTCTGATTGATCGTCACGTCTCCACTTGGTTTTTCCAAATTGCAAACTCCGCAAACTCCGCGGTTGGTCTCGCTTTGATGTTCGACGCAGCAAGAGGAGTGGCCGCCCGATATGCTGTCCACCTCGTACGCTATCCACAGCGGCTGCGGAGACTCTGCCACGATTTGGCTTACCGCGGCGTCGAGACGCACATTTACGGCTCGAGTTTCTATTTTGGCGTTCACGAATTTAGACTCATCCGCTTGCGCGGCGCGTGAACCCAAGCTGCAAAGGACCAAGGCTGCGATTAAAGCGAGTCGGGTCGGATACGTCGTGCTCAGGATTTTCATTAATTACCTCACTTCTGCAACAGCTCCATCAGGTATTCGTTGCCTTCTTTGGAGTTCATCATCGACAACTTGCCAACGGCCTCTTTCTTGAGTTCGGGATCCTTTTCGGTTTTTGCAATAGCCACCAGCGCGCTGGCATTTCCGCCGAGGAAATAGGCGTTGAGGATCTCCTCCTTTACGCCGCGATCTGGCTCTTTTGCATAGATGGCCTGCAAGGACGGATCTTTTGCCCCCATCAAGCCCAGGCTGCGAATGGCAGCCTTGCGCAGTTCGGGATTTTTCTCGGAGAGAGCCAACTCCGAAAGACGAGCAGAATCCCCGGCCATGAAAAGCGACTGTAGGATTTCCTTTTTCGTTTCTACGGAAGTTTCGGATTGGTAGAGACTCTGTAGCGCCGCGCGGTCTCCCATCATCCCTAATTGACGGATCGCTTCGTGTTTCAATGACTCGTTGGTTTCTTTTTTTGCGATGGCTGCCAAGTCTTCGTGGTCACCCGACATCATGTAGCTGCGCAGCACCTGCCGTTTCACATCCGGGTCCGATGCATTCGCATAAATCTCCCCAAGCAATTTGCTGGAGTTTTTCCCGCCGGTCATCCCGAGATACTCGACGGCGTTGCGCTGCAGTTCGGGATTGCTCTGGCCGCGGGCGATGGTGGCGAGCATTTCCTGGGCCTGAGGTGAACCACTTTGCACCAGAAGAAACAGTGCTTTCTTTTTGTCCTTCGGACCTGCTGAGCTGCTCAGATAATTTTGAACCAGTGGAATGCCTTTCGAAGGATCATTGTTCACGATTCCCTGAAGCGCCAGGAGTTTCAGGTCGTCGTCTTTTTGCGAATCGGGATTGACGGGATGGCCAGAGTTTTGGCGCATTTCGATTTCGAGCGCCTCGGCGTCCTTCTTCCAGCGGCTTTGTGGGAAGCGCTGCTCTAGGTCCGCGATGGCTGCGAGGGCCACTTCGCGCCTGCCCAGTTTGTTGTAGGCATATGCTTGCCAATAGAGAGCGGCGTCGGTCTGCGGCCCGGCCATCTTAGCGAGTTCCGTGAATTTCTTTGCGGCGTCGCCGTAGTCACCTTCGTCGAGAAAGCCCCGGCCATCGTTATACAGATCCTGCATCATGTCGTTGCGCGCTTGTTCCTGGTCCTTTTTCTCCTGTTCGCGATCGCGTTGTTCTTGCTCACGGTCACGCTGTTGTTGCTCGCGATCCTGCCGCGACTGGGCGTCTTGATCGTCCTGCGAGCCAGCCGAAGCACCCGACTCTTGCGCGACAAGCGAAACCGCGGAGCCTTGCGCGCCGCGCTGCGGGTTGAAGATGTTCGCACCGAGGCCGCGAGTTCCAGTTGCGGGAAATCCGAGTAAAGCGGTGATGACAACTCTGGTGGCGATGTTCCGGAAAAACTCGATTTTCATCCGCGTTTTCATGCCTTATTCCTTTCCTTCCTATCCGCGTCCGAGGGAGCGGGCGTAGGCTTGGCAGTGCCTTCGCGCTCGCGTAAGTCCTGATGCACCACTCGGATTTTCAGAAGAATGCCTTTGGCAGCGATGCGTTTTTGTATGGCTTCGAACTGTGCCGGAGTAATCTCATCCGGGCTGTTGGCGATGTCCAGAAGAATGGGCTCGAGATCATCGAGAGTGCTGGCCATTAACTTGTCGCCATCGCGAAGCGCGGTCTGTCGATACAGGCGGTTTTCTTCCAGGAGATCCTCGGCGCGCTTCTGTTCCGCGGAAATATTCATGAGTTTCTGGCCCTTCTGCGGCTCCGCGTTCGCCAACTCCATCAGTACCATTTCGGAGCGCCCAAGGTGATTGCCAACAGCAACGACCAGCACCCGCTCGCGAACCTTTCCGGAGTCGCCGGCGGATTTCGTGCCGGGCAGCGCGGGCCCTTTCGTGAATCGCCCGATAAAAAACGCCAGCACTATGAGCGCGGCTACAGTGCCGAACGCAAGAATGTGGCGTGACGCAAAAAATGTTTGCCACCAAAGCGAGCGCTTTTCCTGCAAGCGCGGAGAAATGTTTTGCCAAATTCGGTCTGCCAACCCTTCGCCAGGATTGGGGATGGGCATGGCGTCCAACGCTGCGAACACGGCATCAAGGCGAGCCATTTCGCGCTGGCAATCAGCGCAGTCCTGCAAATGCTCCGTAAGGATCGCGCGACCGCTAGTTTCACCGTCACGGTAAGCAATCAGTTGTTCTTCGGTCATATGGTTCATGATTCCGTTCTCATGGCGCGAGCTGTGTCGCGAAAATCGGAAAAGGGTTCGAGCGCTTTGCGAAGTTTGGCAACCGCGCGAAACACGGTATTCTTGGTGGCGTTCGGATTGGACTTGAGAACTACGGCAATTTCTTCGATGGCGCAGCCTTCCCAGTGGCGCATGACGATGGCAGTGCGTTCAGCCGGAGTGAGCGCGTCGAGCGCCTGCTTCATTTTTGCAGCCAGTTCGGCGCTGCCCGCAAGGCGTTCGGGAGAAGCCGAGGGGTCCCGCACCAAAGCAATTGGGTCGACTTCAGGACCCTCTTCGCTGAGGCGCTTTGGAGCCGCCTGTCGCGCTTGCTCGACGTTACGCTGGCGGATACGGTCAATCGCGTAATTCGCGGCGATGCGGTAGACCCAAGTGCCGAAATTGGAGTTACCGGCAAATTGCGACAATTTCTGATATGCCCGCAAAAACGCTTCTTGCACCACTTCCTCCGCGTCATGAGAATCGCCGGTCATGCGATATGCAAGACGGTAGAGATAAAGGCTGTAGCGGTCGACGAGGACACGGTACGCGTCACGGTCTCCGGCGAGCGTGCGCTCGACGACCAGAGCGTCGCTGACGGCTGGCGATTCGGTCCCTGCGATACTCGCCTTCATTCTCCAAATTAGACAGGAACCGGCTTTCGCGGTTAGGTCCCCACGGGTTGGCCCCTGTCGCCTAAGCCCCGGAATACCGTATCATTACAGGGATTGAGAGAGGGTGAAGTGATTCCACGCTATACACGCGAAGAAATGGGCCAGGTTTGGAGCGAGGCCAACCGCTACCAGAAGTGGCTTGATGTTGAATTGGCGGCCGCGGAAACGCTCGCAGAGGTGGGCCAGGTGCCCAAGGACGCCGCGGCTTTACTACGCGCCCGCGCGAAAGCGGACGTCGGGCGAATCAACGAACTGGAAGCCCGGGTGAAGCACGACGTGATTGCCTTCACAATGAGCGTTGGCGAATCGATCGGTGATCCCGCGGCCGCCAGATGGCTGCATTACGGTATGACTTCAAACGACGTCGTGGATACGGCACAGGCGCTGCTCTTGCGGGATGCCTCCCATATCATCGAGCGCGACCTGATTTTATTTGGTGAAGTCTTGGATCTGCGGGCGCACGAATTTCAACACACACCGCAAATTGGACGAACACACGGAATCCACGCGGAGCCCATCACGTTTGGGCTGAAGATTGCCAACTGGTTCGCCGAGAATCAGCGGAACATCGGGCGGTTTCGCGCGGCAGCGCAGGGGATTGCCTTTGGGAAAATTTCCGGCGCGGTCGGGAATGCCTCGCACCTGGGGCCGGAAATCGAAGAGAAGATTTGCCAACGTTTGGGGTTGCAAGTAACACCCGTGGCTTCGCAAGTGATTCAGCGAGACCGTCACGCGCACTACTTAAGCGTGCTGGCCCTGATTGCCGCAACGCTGGAGAAAATTGCCATCGAGATTCGACATTTGCAGCGCACCGAAGTGCGCGAGGTCGAGGAGCACTTCAGCGGAGAGCAGCGCGGCAGTTCGGCGATGCCACATAAGCGCAACCCGGTGACCTGTGAGCAGGTGGCCGGATTGGCCAGGTTGGTGCGCAGCAACATGATGGCGGCATATGAAAATGTGGCACTGTGGCACGAGCGCGACATTTCCCACTCATCGGTGGAGCGCGTAATTCTGCCGGACTCCACCATCCTGGTGGACTATATGCTAGCAAAAATGACCACGATCGTCAGTCAAATGCGTGTGTTTCCCCAAAGGATGCTCCGTAATTTGGAATCCACGAACGGTCTGGTTTTTTCCGGCCAGTTGCTGCAGGACCTGGTGGAAAAAGGCATGCCGCGCGACGATGCGTACAAGGCCGTTCAGGAAAACGCCATGGCGGCGTGGGAGTCAGAGACGAATTTCCGCGAACGTGTGGCGCAAGATCCGCGGACAACGCGATACTTGACACCGAAAGAATTGGAATACACCTTTGATTTGAACCGCCAACTGCGAAACGTGGATAAGCTATTTGCGCGAGTTTTTGGAGCGCATCCGGCCGGAGAGCGTGGGATTGCCCGCCAAGCCTGAACTTACAATAAGACTTAAAACTGCTATTCGACGCGTTGCACGTAGCGAGCTTCCGAAGTGTCGACGCGGATTTTGTCACCCTCGTTGACGAACGGCGGAACGTTCACGACCAGGCCGGTTTCGAGCGTAGCCGGTTTCATCACTGAACTCGCGGTGGCCTTCTGCAGCGTCGGCTCGGTCTGCATCACCTTCAGATCCATGGTGTCCGGAAGGCTGACGCCGATGGCCTTTTCATCGTGGAATTCGATCTTCACCACGGTGTTGGGAATCAGGTAGTACACCGTTTCGCCCAATTCCTCGCTGTTCATCTGCATCTGTTCATACGTTTCCGTGTTCATGAAGTGGAACGAGTCGCCCTCTTTGTACAGGTATTCGAATTCGATTTCATCCAAAATAGCGCGCTCCACAAATTCTTCGGCGCGGAAGCGGTAATCGATGATAGCCCCGGTGCGCAGATTCTTCATGCGCGTCTGCATGGAACCCCGTTTATTGCCGGGCGTACGATGTTCGGTGCTATGCACCGTGAAAAGGTCACCTTCGTGCTGAATGACCATGCCGGGACGGAGAAGTGTTGCTTTAACGCTGCTCATAGATTCGATCAGGCCAGAGAACGGCCGTGAACTCCCTTTCCAGATTTGATTCGTTTCGGAAATTCCAGACGACGGCGCGGTGGAGCGACGCGTGGAATGACCCTCCTGCTGCCGGCAGGCACGAGGCACGCAGGGAGAGAAAACACTCCCAACGCAGAAAATCAGTATAAACGCGCCGCCGTCGGACGGTCAATTCGGCCCGGGGGTAGTATCCTTCGGGAAAAAATAAGCTACACCCGCGTTGATTAGCCTGGAAAGTTCAGCCAAGCGTGTGAAGTAGTCGGGGATTTCTCCCGCACGCTCGTCACCAATCTCGATAAGGAACGCTTGAGATCGAAACGTCAACTTCGAGACCTTCAAGCACGCCTTTATGAACTAGAAAGTTTGTGATGGAACTTCTTGATCGCTCGGGGTCTCCGAGGGAGTTTAAGGAAGCTTCAGCTCGAACTTGTAGAGATTGCTGCCTTTGCCCTCTGCGCGCACGATATAGGAGCCGTCCGGGGCAAGCCCAAGGAATAAGCAACGGGTGGCAGTCGTCTTCAGCAACCCCTCGAAGCTGAAGACACGTTCGGTGGAAGAATCCTGAACACGAAAACGAGAAAGCGGTTCGCCGGGTTTCAATAGGTCCTGTACATAAACGAAGTTGGAGTCCGGCGACCATACCGGCAGGCTCATCCAGTTGCCGCGTGCGATTTCTCTCCAACGCTTTTGCGAGAAATCGTAAAGTTGGATATTCGACGAATCCATCGAGACAGCGGCAAGGTAGCGGCCGTCGGGGGACCAGCGAGCCTGAAAAAGTTTTTCGGAATTCGGCACCCGGGTCGTCTCGCCGTTCCTCAAGTCGTGGAGATAAATGCCGTTCGCAGAAGCCTCGTCCAACCGAGGCTCATCGACAATGGAAAATACGATGGTTTCCCCGTCAGGCGCCCAGTCTGGCCGATCGCGGAAATGATCCTGTCCAAGAATGGCGCGGCGTGGACCACCTTCGTTCGGGACGGTGTAAATCTGGTCGTTGCCGTCCTCCTTCATCTCGAGATAGAGCAGGAATTTGGAGTCTTGGCGCCAACGGGGCGCATAGGTATGTAGAATCGGAGAATTCGCTACCAACTGCAGAAGGTCGCCTCCATCCGGGTGACTTCGCCAGATCGCCTCCCCGGTAAGGTAGTACACCCACTTTCCATCCGGCGAGAAACCCGCTTCCATGACGTGTCGGCCAGGCAGAAACAAGTTCGCCTGGGAAGTCTTTGGGTCAATCAAGAAAACGTTAATCTCACTCCTGCCGCCAAATGCGTAGGCAAAACGCCCATCTTTGGAAGGCAAAGCATCCGCATAGGAGAGTGGGCCGGAAGTAAGTCGAACCGGCCGATGCCGGAGCCAGGGGAAGGCACGAGACGGCTGCTTGACAGCCCACAGATCGTACGTGTCTTCATGATAGGAGGTATAAATGTAATATGAGCCATCGGGGGTCCAGCGACCGCAGCACTGGTTACTAAATTCTGGCGAGGACGGAAAGAGGCGGCGCAAGTTCCACCCCTCTGCTGTGACCTCCCACAGCGTGCCGTTGCCGGTCGAACGATCTCTCTGGGTGAACCGAAGTAATTTCCCGTCGGGTGACCAGTCCAGATACGAGTTCTCTCCCGGATATACAGCGACCTTTCGTACGCTCGATCCGTTCAAATCCGCAATGAAAATGCCTTCCGGGTTCGCTATTGCGATTTGCTTTCCGTCAGGAGAAAACGTGGCATCGTTCGCCGTGAGATCCCCGACGCGACGGGGGGCTCCGGCCACCACCGGGGTGATCCAGAGCGGTAGGTTCTCACTCCTGGATATGAACGGTACGACCAGAAACTGCGAGTCGTCCGGCGAAACGGCTAGAATCTTCGTATTCGGATTGGAAAAGGGCAGATGGAAGGCACGGCTTTCACCACCAGCAGTGGAGATCTCCAAACTGTCCCAGTGATCCGCTTCGCGTTCCAGGAAAAAAAGCCGTGAGCCATCCGAAATGGTGCGCTGCCAGTTGTCCAAACGGCCGGATTGCGTGAGCTGCTCGATCTGCACCACATGTGGTGGCGCAGGGTAAGCCTCACGATACACAAAAACTGCCACCGTCGCAGCCGCCACCGCCGCGATCAACAGCCACTTCCAATTCTGGCGCTGCGCCGATTTTAAAACTCGCTGCCAGATAACTTCCCCACGTGTCGCTTCGTCCGGTGTGGCCGGATCTATCGAAATCGTCGGGAATTGAAACGTCACGGTGTCAATCCGAGTGACGGAGGGAGTCTGGAGCGTCGCGGTTTCAATCGCATCCACCGGCTCGACGGGAAAAACGGAGCGGGGAATCGGAGTGCTTCCGTTCAAAGGCTCAACCGAGGCGATAAACCGATAGCCCCGCCGCGGAAGCGTCTCGACGTAGCGTGGTTTTTCTGCATTGTCTGCTAGCGCCGCACGAATCTGATTAATGGAAAAGTTGATGGCGTGTTCATAGTCCACAAAAGTCGATTCCGCCCACAGGGAATTTCGAATCTCCTCGCGGGTCACTATTGTCCCTGCGTGTTCCACCAGAAGCTGAAGCAAATAAAAGGGTTGAGGCTTAAGCTTGATGAGGATGTCGTTTTTTCGAAGCTGCCCTGAGGAAGGGTCTAGCACGAAGGAGCCGAACCTCAGCCTGGGGGAGGTGGGCGAAAGACGAGGCATGGGCGGTGCGCTCCGTATCTACCGACAGTGAGGAGAGCTTACCAGTTCAACAGAGAGAAAGGTAAACTAAATTCTGCGTTCCGCGGCCTTGAACGCTACCAATAATCCATGCTTTTTCAGTAGGTTGAACGCTAACCAAACGCGAACCTAAAAACAACTTCCCGCCCATTGTGTTTAATTGTCACAAATCGTAGTTTGCGCCTTACATCGCGTTGCCCTCCGCGTCGTTCTTGAATGCCAGCGCAGCCGGGATTCACGGCGCTGAATTTGGAAGGAGAGTATTGTGGACACAATCAGCAAAGCTGATCTCCGGTCAGGGTCTTCCTTTTGGTTCAGCGCCGGCCGGCTCATCCGGGAATCCCTTGGTCGCCTGCTGCACAAACAGAGCGGCATCACTGTTGTGGGCAGCGACAACGAAAGCGCCGCCGCGTTCAAGGAATTGATGATTCGGCCATGCGACGTGCTGCTGCTCGATTCCGTGGAAACGCTAGCCCAAGTTGTTGCTTGTCAAGGACGGGGCCAATTGTCTCGTGAATCGCGACTGGAATCTTGAGGAAACGTCATGAACAAATCCATGTTGGTCTTCTTAACGCTTTGCAGTTTCTGCCTGCTCAGTGGCTGTGGAGGGACGAGCGCGCCGCCAGCTGCGGTATTTACCTTGAATCCGGCGAACGGACCGGCCACCGCCGGCGCGGCGATCTCTTTCACGATCAGTGCCCTCGGTGCAAACGGCCAGACTGCGAGCGGCTACTCAGGTACGGTGCACTTTGACAGTTCCGATGCCCAGGCTGTGCTGCCCGCAGATTCCAGGCTTACCAATGGTGTCGGAACGTTTTCTGTCAAGTTCAAGACCGTGGGCGGCCAAACCATCACTGCATCTGACACTCTGAAACCTTCGATCAGTGGTTCTGCAGACTACGGCGTCACCGCGGGTCCGGCCACACGCTTCACTGTTGTCACTCCCGCCAGCGACCCTGTCGGCGGTACCTTCAATTTCAAGGTAAGCGCACAGGACGCCTATAACAACGCTGCCACCAAGTACTCCGGGACCGTGCACTTTTCCAGCACAGATCCCCTAGCCAAGTTACCGCCGAACTCACCCTTGACTAGTGGTACCGGGACATTTTCTGCAATTCTAGCCACTCAAGCTAGTGAAACCATCACCGCCACAGACACAGTGACTTCCTCAATCACTGGAGTGTCACCCTCAATCAGCGTCACGAAGGTGGTACCACTTGCGATCAGCTCCCCCGCTCCGCCAAACGGCGCCTATCAGCAGACTTACGGTCCTGCCTCGGCGGAACCGCTCTATTGTCTCTACCAAATTAATCCGTATGGGGGGCCCGGCCGCTTAAGTTGCACTCCATGCACCCCGCAGGACAACTGCAGTCAACTTCCCCCCTGCTCTGGGAAGCGTTATAGCGGCCACTGCACCCAGGTTGGACCGGTTCTGGCGGGGTTCGCGCTTGCCGCCAGCGGTGGTGTGCCCACCTACACTTGGTCTCTTCAATCAGGATCTTCGCTGCCACCAGGCCTCACACTGAACAACGCAGTGATCAGCGGGACGCCTACTTCCGTGGGAACTTACACCGTCAATCTCATACTCTCCGATTCTGCATCTCCGCCTGACCAGCTCCCAGTGAGCTATCAAATCGTCATCGCCCCGCCACCTCCACCGGTGATCAATGCCACACCGCTTCCCGCTATCGCGACCCTCAACTCCCCGTATGTTGGTTTCACGTTCACCGGGACAGGCGCCGCGGTGCCGTTGAGCTGGAGCGCAACTGGCCCCTTACCAACAGGCATGTCGCTCAGCCCCGCCGGTGTACTCACCGGTACGCCAACACAAGTAGGTTCCTTCCCTATTTCGGCGATTGCTCAGGACTCCGTCGGCCAAAATTCATCGCCGCAGACCTTCACCCTTGTCGTATTGGCGAAGGGTTTTATCCCCACAGGAAGTCTGCAGACATCCAGAGTCGCCCATACGGCCAGCTTGTTGGCAGATGGAAAGGTCTTGGTGGCCGGCGGTGTGAACAACACCACCTTCCCCACAACTGCCGAACTGTACGATCCCGTCAGCGGAAAATTTACTCAGACGACCGGATCTGTCACGACCCCCCGGTTTTGGGCCACCGCCACCCTGCTCAAGTCTGGAAAAGTTTTACTGGTTGGAGGCAAGGGAGCCAACCTCGAGCAAGCTACTGCAGAACTCTATGATCCCTCTGGCCAGACCTTCGCTGCGACCACTGGCGCCATGTCTACGGAGCGCGCTTACCACACCGCGACCTTGCTCAACGACGGCACCGTTCTTATTACCGGCGGATTAAATCTTGCCGGAGATGCAGCTGGCAATCCCGTTGCCACCGCCGAGATCTACGATCCTTCCACAAATTCGTTCACCCTCACGACCGGTCCCATGACCATCGGGCGCTTTCTCCACACCGCAACTTTGCTCCCAAGCGGGAAGGTCTTCCTCGCCGGCGGACTGAACGCCGGGGCAGATTTATCCTCTACCGAGATCTACGATCCCACCACCAAAACCTTTACGTCCGCCGGAGTCATGACCGTCGCGCGTTTAGGCCACACCGCCACTCTGCTCGGCAACGGGAAAGTTCTGCTCGCAGGTGGCAGCGGCAGCTTCGGTGGGGCTGCGACGAACACCGCAGAACTCTTCGATCCAATCGCCGGAACCTTCACGGCGACGACGCCCATGACTAACACTCGCTCTTCGCATACCGCAACGCTTCTAAATTCCGGCCAGGTCCTGCTTGCCGGTGGCGCTGCCAAGTATTATTCAGGCGGCCCCAGTTCCTCGATTTCGGCAGCGGAACTGTTCGACCCAACGACGGGCAACTTTACCGAAACCGCGGACATGACCGCGCTGCGCGAATCCCATACCGCCACCTTGCTCCAGACCGGCGACGTGCTCATCGTCGGCGGCTCCGACGGCACCATCGGCTATTCCACCACCACCACAGTCTACGATTCTGCCGAACTATATCAGTAGCGCCCGCCATCGCCACTGCGCAAACGATGTAATCTCTGCAGCAGCAGTTTGACCGAATGTAACTGGGCTGGGCCCACGAATTGTGAATGCAATCTTGAAGAAGCATTATGAAAAAGTTTCTTTTGCTCGTGCTTTCTTCTGCTGCAATGCTTGCCCTGGCGGGATGCGGAAGTGGTTCGAAGTCAAAGTCTCCCCGGCCTTCTGTCACTCACTTTGCCATCGCCATTACCAGCGAACATGCGATCGACGGGACACCGTTTGGTTTCACGGTCACGGCAGTCGACGACTCGAACAGTGTTGTCCATAGTTATGTAGGAACGATACATTTCAGCAGTTCCGATCGTCAGGCCCTGATGCCTGGCAATTTGGCGCTAACGAACGGAACAGGTACTTTCTTGGCCACACTGAAAACCGTCGGGACGGAGACGATCAACGTTACCGACGTGGACACTCCTTTGATCAAGGGTGCTTCCCCTCTCATCAAGGTCGACCCAGGCATGGCTACGCGCTTCTCTGTCTATGGACAAAGCACCGTGGCCGCTGGGGTAGTCTTTAGTTTGATGGTGGACGCACTGGACTCAACGGGTTACGTGGCTACCGGCTATACAGGGAAGGTGCATTTCAGAAGCAGCGACGCTCAAGCAACCCTGCCCGAAGATTCCGTATTGGCGAAGGGGTCGGGAGTGTTCAGCGTCACTCTCAAGACCGTCGCGAGCGAAACGATCACGGCAACCGACGTGGTGACCCCTTCCATCGCTGGTAGCTCGAGTTCGATCAATGTCACTGCTGCGTCACCACGTGTCGTTCATAGGTATCTTCCGGGTGGCCGAACTTTGGACGATCATCTGGCCAAATAAGCACGGTGAAGTCTTCATCTGGGTAGGGCTTACCCAGATTCAGAAAAGTTGGTTTAAAACGAGAGGTGGATAAATAACGGCTGGAGTGCGAGGGGGCTTTACTCACCTTCCGAGGGCGAAATTTAATTGGGGGAACGACCGGTAGCCATCATGAATATTTCATGATTTTACTGGGATGTCTATGAGAAAGCAGAATCGTTCTATCTACCTAATTAAGTTGGGAAATATTCGTTAATTTTGCGAGCCTCAGCCAGTGTCTAGGATGAGGAATGGTCATTCCTCGCCGAATCAGGGTTGCGTACGGATGAGATACGCCAAGCGTCAAGCGTATTGATTTGACAGTGAATTTGGACAGTAGAGGCAAAATGTCTCGCCGGTAAGCATCCTCGTCAAGCCATCGAGGCAGATCAGCCTCCTCTCTCGACATTCTGCCAAGGATCATTCGTAACGGAGGGCTACCATGGGATCGACCTGTGAGGCGCGGCGGGCTGGCAAAAAACAGGCGGTGAAGCCCACCAAGCCGATGATGGCGACCACGGACACAAAGGTAATTGGATCTGTCACGGAAATTCCCCAAATCTGGCTGGCGATAAAGCGCGTCAAGGAGAAACTCACGAGCAGGCCGATGAGAACGCCGGCCGCGATCATTCGGAGACCTTTTGCCAGGACCATCTTTAGAATGTTGCTCTGCGCGGCTCCGAGAGCCATGCGAATGCCGATCTCATGGGTTCGCAGCGACACGGTGTACGCCAAGACGCTGAATACACCAATAACGACAAGCAGCAATCCGATTCCTGCAAACGCACCGGAAGTGATGAGATTGAACCGAGGCCCAGTATAGGAAATATCCGACAAAAGGCCCTGCAAGGTGCCGTTAAAGGTGATGGCGATTTTGGGATCCATGGCCCAAATTTCCCGGCGAACGGCGGGCAGCAGAGAATCGGGAGGCACAGCGGTACGCACCAAGATGATGCGTTCTCCGAGAGCGGTCATGGTGTAGGGCAGAAACGCTTCCGGCAAGGGCGCTGGTTCGCGCGGGTTCCAGTTACTGAAGTCTTTCACCACACCAATGATTTCGAAGTAGGCATCGTGCGGCGCATCGTCAATCTCGTCGAAGTTATCTAACTTAACCTTTTGCCCGATGGGGTCCTCGGTTGGAAAGAACCGCCGTGCCAGAGTTTCATTGGCAACCATCACGTGGCGCGCCGAAGCAATGTCGTTTTCCGACAGTAACCTGCCACTATGCAACTGAAGCCCGAGCGTTTCAAAATAGCCGACGCTACACAACTCATAACGGGTGTACCAGTGCTCGGCATGTTTTATCCCCGGAATAGTCACTCGCTGGCGTGTCCCCAACTGGGCGGCAATGAATAAGCCACCGTCGCGGAAATCACACCGGGAAGCGCTTTCACTCGAGGAAGAACCTGATCGAATAAGAGCTTCTTCTCTTCCACACTCTGTTTGCGCTCTTGGGGAACAACCATCTGCGCGAAGAGGATCTGTTGCGGTTGGAAGCCCAGGTCAATGCGCGTAAGGGCCAGGAAGCTGCGCGTGAGCAAACCTGCTCCCGCGAGAAGCACCGCTGAAAGCGCCACTTCCGCAATCACCAATCCTGAGCGAAATGGTCCGTGCCGGGAGGGTGCGTTCACGCTTTTGCCGCTGCCTATCAAGCGTTCATGCAAATTGCTGCGCACCGCATGAACAGCCGGCGCAACACCGCAAATCAGGGTAGTCAGCATAGATACCGCCACAGCGAAAACCAGGACCACGGGATTCAATCCGATGACGGCTTCGCGAGGCACCATCCAAAGCGGGATGGCGGCACTGATGCCCTTTACTCCAAAGTAGGCGAAGATGCAGCCAGCGAGGCAGGCCAACGTTGCCAGAACAAAACTCTCCGCCAAGAGTTGCCGGATCAACCGGCTTGGGCTGGCGCCCAAAGAGACGCGAACAGCAATCTCTCGCTCGCGCGTGGTGGCCTTGGCTAGCAGGAGATTGGCGACGCTGCTGCAGGCGATTAAGAGCAATATGGCGACCGCGCCCAGCAGCGCGTAGACCATGACTCTGAACTGCCCGACTTTGGCTTCGGCAAGCTTCTGCACGTTGACGGTGAATTGCTCCGGATATTCCTTCGGATAAACCTTGGAAAGGCCTTTTGCGAGGACTTGGATGTCGGCCGTCGCGGCTGCAAGGCTTATGCCGGGTTTGAGGCGGCCAACGGTCCAGAGATCGACTTGGGCGTTGCTCCCGACCACGGTGGTGCCTTCGGCACCAGGGCTGAGAGCGAGAGGGATCCACAGGGGACGGTCGTTGGCAGCCGCGAATCTTGGCGGCATGACGCCTACGAGGGTGCGCCGCCTCCCATCCACAAGGAAGCTCTTGTCCAGAATGTTTGTGTCCGCGTTGAACTCGGAGTTCCAAACTTTGTAATTCATCACGAAGACGGGTGGTGCGCCCGGCTTTGCGTCTTCGTGAGTAATTCCGCGGCCCAGAAACGGTGGGACACCGAAAAACTCAAAGGTGTTTCCCGTCACGTACGCAACGCCGAAATTGCGGGTACTTTTCCCGTCGTCAAACGGGGCGATGGTGCTGTATTCCCCGATCATGTCCTCGAACACATGGTTTTGCTGCCGATAGTCGAGAAACTCCGGAATGATGAATTCTTCGCGGTCACGGTCAACTTGCTCTTTCAAGTTGTGGATATTGATGACCACCAGGCGGTCGGCTGCCTTGTAAGGAAAGGGATTAAACAAGAGGTTGTAAACCACGCTGAACATGGAGGTCGTTGCGCCAATGCCAAGCGCGAGCGTGAAGATCGCGACGGCGGTAAAACCGCGGCTCTTGCTGAGCGTGCGCAGGGCGTAATGAAGGTCCGCGAAAAAATTCTCGAGGGCAGGCCAGTGCAAGATTTCTCGGCAGTCTTCCTTGATCAGAGTCACATTTCCAAATTCGCGGCGAGCGGCATGGGCTGCCTCCTCTCTCGACATTCCGCCATCGACAAGCTCCTCGATCTTTTCTTCGAGATGTTGCTGAATCTCGTCGGACAAATCGTTGTAGAGGCGGCCGCGCGAGAACAGTTGCTTGAGCCAGTTCATGATTCACCTCGCGCCAAGACCCGGGTGATGCCGTCCAGCATGCGTTCGAAGCTACACACCTCCCGCTCCAGATGCCTAGCGCCTGCTGCAGTCAACTTGTAAATCCGAACGCGGCGATTTGTGGAGGAGATGCCCCATTCGGCTTTGACCAACCCGTCTTTGAGAAGGCGCTGGAGAGCCGGATAGAGCGAACCTTCTTCGATCTGAAGTAGATCGTTTGAGGTTCGTTTAATGTTGTGGACGAGGGCGTAGCCATGCAGGGGCTGGCGCTTGAGAGTTCGGAGAAGCATCATTTCGAGCGCGCCGGGAAAGAGGTCTCGCTGCTTTTTCAAGTGGGGGTCTCTCCAACTTTTGTATGAACCCTGTCCATGACAAGGCCTAGAGCAAAATAGTGTAGATGAGATTTGCTGTCAAGGGCTTTTTGGATGGCGACCGACGATTTCTTTAACCGGGCCATAAGGGCAAAGGAAGAGGGTCAAGATACAAAAGGTATGTTTCAAACAGTTTGCTTCCGATACCCCGTAAGTTCTGCTAGGGGCAGCCAATGCCATGGATGAGGGATCTTCGACCCACGCTTGATAAGCGTGGCGTAAGGGTGAGAAACGTGGGACGCCATAGTTCCGACGGTCAGAAGCGTTTCGGCGCTGGATTCAATCTCGAACTGCCGCGGAGTCTACGTCAACATTGGACGAGGCAGCGGAGAAGGCCGCCTCGACGACAAAGGGGAACGTTGCGGAGATGAGCGTGCCTTTGGAGTCGGAGTGAAGCTCCAGAACGCCATTGCGCTCGCGCACGCGTTCTTTGATACCCGCCAAGCCGACACCAACATTCGTGCCGTTGGAATGAAAGTTCCGCAGCAATTCCGCAGGCAGACCAACTCCCCGATCCCAGATTCGCAGAGTTGCGCTTTTGCCGTCGGTGCGAAACTGCACATTCGCCGTGGCGCTCTTCGAATGTCGCTGAATGTTCGTGAGCGCCTCCTGGAGCACGCGGAATAAGGTGAGTTCCAGGTCACGCGGCAGCCGCTCTACCGTATCCGGAATATCGCAATGTACCTGTACTCCAGTGCGACGGGAGAAACCTTCGAGGTACGAGCGCGCGGCCGATACGAAACCAAGCTCGTCCACCAGCGGCGGATGCAGTAGGTGAGAGATTGAGCGAGTGGAAGTAACCGCATCCTGCAGAATGCCGCTGAGGTCCGATATTTTCTGTGTGTCCGGTGCGCGATTCTGAAATGAATCCGCAATCATCTTGGCGGCCACCAGGCTTTGCCCCAATCCATCGTGCAGGTCGCGGGCGATTTTGCGCCGCTCCTGGTCCTGAGCGCGAAGAAGCTGAGCGCTGAGGTTCAGAGCGTTACCCTCGGCACGTTTGCGCTCCGTTAGTTCGTGGGTGAGACTGCGATAGTGCTCCCACAGCATATACAGAGAGAGAAAATAAGTAAGCGTCAGAATAATGACAATCGCGTTGAACAGGGATGTGGTTAACACCAGCCTGTGGCTCAGCAGATTGGACTCCGATGCCTTCATCGCGCGAATGATCTCGGAGATTTGTTGAGACCACTTAACCAGCTGCTGCGTGTAAGCATTTTGCAGTTCGAGAGTAGATTTTCCAGATTGAAACAATCGCACCGATTCGTCAAAGATAAGGAAGCGCCTCTTCGCCGCCCGCTCCAGACTTTCGCTGGCGCGCTCCTCATCGGCATTGTCGCGAACCATGGTTCTTAATTGGGCAATCTTGTCGAACAGCTCGGTGCGTGTTTCCTGGATGTCCTCCAAGTACTGTTTCGCGCCCGTTTCCAGGTATGTCTGCCGGATGCGCCCGGTACGATTCAGGCTGGATTCAATATCCGCGATCAGCAACTGAACATTGTAGGTGTGGCGAACCCACTCTTCGCCATAGTAGATCTTATAGAGCATCCAACCGAGAGTGCAGCCGCACACCAGGAGCAAGAACATTGCTGATGCGAACATCAGTCTGTGATCGAGACGCGGCCGCAAAGCGCTGCTCCGTAACAGGTCAGTAGCCTAAACGCAAAGGCTCATCTTAACTTATCCAAGGAATTCCGTCGAAAGCTCCGCAAAACGCTAAAAAACATCCGCCGTCACCCGGTGACCACGGTATAGCTTTCTCAAACCGAGGATGCTATACAGGTAACGCTTGAGTTCCGTGGGGGGAAGGTCCCGGTGATCCGTTCCAATTTGGTGTATCTTTCCGGCGCGTTTGCGGGAACCGCGTTGTTAATGCTTTCCTGTGCCTCAAGTTCGCATCCAGACCATTTGGCGGTGCATGTGCCGCCTCGCTGTGCTGGCATGCTGCATGTCGACACCTGCGTTCCAGGAGCGCCCGCAGATGATGTGTCCGTAGATGAGCACGGAAAAGGGAAGACCTCTTTGTGCCCTGCGGTTGACCACACTGTGGAAATTGAAGTGATCGGCACGGGTCGGCATTACAAGCTAGTCTCACCGGAAGTACACATCGAGCGTACCGGAGACGGCATCGCGACCAGTGTGGAAGTTCAACTGCCACAATAGAGTCGCTACCTGAGAGCCGACAGCAAACTCCGGACTCCGTCTGAACCTCGCCCATTGGGAGCGGAAGCGTAAACCAGCGTGCCTCGGCCGGTGGGGGCCACGCGGAGTTTTCCACCTAGTTGGCGCAGGCGCTGATCTATACCCGCAATGCCCACTCCCCCGCCAAATCCTTTCTGCGCGAAAGCGATTTTTTGTGGTTTGCCGTCGTCCTCGATAAAGATCTCAAGGTCGCGGGAATTCATGGCGGAGTGAATCCAAGCCGCAGTGGCATCGGCATGCCGGATCACGTTAGTGAGACTTTCCTGGACCACGCGGAACGGGGCGATTTCCCGATCGCGCGTCAACCGCGGCAGCGGCGTGCCCAAAGTAGTATGCACGTGCAGTTCGGTGCGTTTCTCCAGACCTTGCAAATACATTGGAAGCGCGGCGGTCAGACCGGATTCGTCGAGCAGTGGGGGATGGAGCAAGTAGGAGAGCGTGCGGATTTCACCTTCCACTTTGTGCAGAAGATCGATCGACTCCTTCACGCGATCGTGGACAGCGGCGCTGCAATCAGTACGCCCTCGGAGTTATCGTGGAATGGGTAAAGACTGTACTTTTAGGCGGTTACAGAACCTGGCGAAAGCTCAACCACGGTGATGACCGCGCCATCAATCTTGTTCTCGACCGTCCGGTACGGCAGCAGCCGAAGCTGGTAGTGCTTGCCTTGAGAATCGGACAGCTTCTTTTCGATGGGCCGGGAATTGTTGATTACTTGCAGCACCAGAGATTGAAAGTTTGGGATTTCAATCACTGGGTTAATGTTCAAAAGAGGGCGGCCTACGTCCGCAGGGATGAGCCCGAGGAATTTCTGAGCTTGCGGAGTGAAGCGGCGAACGGTCAGGTCGCTTCCTACGATCACGACCGCAATCTCGATACCCTCCAGAAGATTGTTCAGGTCCGCATTGATTTGGGTAACTTCAACATTGCGGCTGCGGAGTTCATCATTCACGGTGCTTAGTTCTTCGTTGGCGGACTGCAGTTCTTCTTTAGCGGTCTCCAGTTCTTCATTGGTGCTCTGAAGCTCCTCGTTCGAAGAAAGAATCTCTTCATTGGCGGATTGCAGTTCTTCGTTGGTGGCTTCGTGGGTTTCGATGACCGCTTGCAGATATTCTTTGGTGGCAGCAAGTTCCTGATGCAACTTGGCAACTTTTCCAGCGCTCGCCTCGAACTCTTTTTTGGAGGACCGCTTCGTGTTTGCGGAGCACGCTGGAAGTGAAGTTCGCGCCGCGTCTCGAAACACCACCATGAAGTACTTTTCCTTCAGACTGCCGATTTGTATGGGCGCCACTTCGAAATCAACCGCGCCTATGTCGCTGGTCTTGCCGGCTTCGCCATTTTCATTCTTGAACTGGACGCGTTGCTTATGCACCGGGGCATTGTCTCGTTTGGCTTTATTGATGGCATTGCGCAAATCAAACAAAATGCCTTCGCGAGCCATTTTAAGGATGTTGAGGCTGGCGCGCCCTGGAGCCAGCTTCAAATATCGGCTGATTTGCCCACGGGTGTGGACGATTTCCAGATCATCATTGATGAACGCGGTTGCCGGGGTAAATTGCGTCAGCAAGCGGCGATCAAACTCCTTTTGCGCTTCCTGGTAGTTGGACCCCGGACCACCCGGGTGCAGCGGAATCTGGTAGGGCCGCGGATCCATGTGCTCGGGGTGCCGGTTTAGCGAAAACGTAACGATCTGGCGAGCGGCGGTGACCTTCTTCGAAAATATTTTGTAGGCGCGATTCTCCACGGAAAACAATGGAGTGACCGACCCGATACCTTCCGAGGCGCCCAGGAGCAGGAAGCCTTCCGGGCGGGTGGCGTAATGAAACAGGGAGATCACTTTGTTCTGCAGAACCGGCTCAAGGTAGATCAGAAGATTGCGGCAGGAAATCAGATCCATCTGCGAAAAAGGAGGATCGTTCAAGAGATTGTGCTGGGCAAAAATACAGATGTCGCGGATCGATTTGCCGATGCGGTAGCCCCCTTCCACCTTGTTGAAAAAGCGGCGAAGCCGTTCCGGGGAAATGTCACCTTGTATATTCTCTGGATACACGCCGTTGCGCGCCCGTACGATGCTGGTTTCGGCGACATCGGTGCCAAAAATCTGTATCGGCAGATGAGCAGCCTTGTCGCCGAGATACTCCAGCAGAACCATGGCCAGCGAGTACGCCTCTTCCCCGGAAGCGCAACCGGGAATCCACAGACGAATGCTCTGGCCTGATGAATGGCTCTTCACGATACCAGGAAGGACGTCACTCTTCAGTGCCTCGAAGACCTTGGGATTACGGAAGAAGCTGGTCACATTGATGAGAATGTCTTGGTACAGCGCCTTGATTTCTGCGTGGCTGCTGGCGAGATGGCGAATATAGTCTGACAAGCGGTCCAACTTGCGCACCAGCACGCGCCGCTGGATGCGCCGAAGAATTGTGCTTTGGCGATAGTGGGTGAAATCCACACCCGAATGCCGGCGTAACAAGTGAAAGATGGTATCCAGCCCACCTTCTCCGGAACTGGCCAACTGGGAACCATTGTGTGAATCCGGCCGCACGACAAACGGATGTTTGGCAATCCGCGACAACTCCCGCGCTATGTCCTTGGGAGGCAGAATGTGGTCCGCGCAACCCGCGGCAATCACGGAATGCGGCATGCTCGCGTAGCGCGCGGTGGCTTCGTCCTGGGCGAACGTCATGCCGCCTTGCGCCTGAATTTCCGTCATGCCTAAAGTGCCATCCGAGCCAGAACCGGAAAGAATGACTCCGATGGCGCGGTTGCCCTTCGTTTCCGCTAGTGAACGCATGAAATGATCCACGGACATGTGCACGGCGTGGTGGGAACCGTCTCTGGGAGTAAGTTCGAGGATATCGCCGAAAATGGCCATGGTGGAATTGGGAGGGATGATAAAAACCTGATTGGGAGCGACCCTACAACCGTTCTTCACCTCCGTGACCGGCATCATGGTTTCTTTCGCAATGAGTTCTGCGAGGATGCTCTGGTGCGTGGGGTCAAGGTGCTGGATGTAAACGAAAGCGAGGCCAGTGTCTGTGGCGAGATTGCGAACCACTTCAATGAACGCTTCCATGCCGCCGGCGGATGCCCCGATCGCGACGACCGACAAGTCGTCGGACGCCCCGGCGGATGGTTCCGGCCGTGATTTGAGTTTCCCGCGCTGCCTGGGCTTTTTCATTCTTCGCTTGGGAGCAGGCGCTGAAAACCAGCACAACTGCGCGAAACGCTCCTTCTACGCGGGCTGGGCGCGATTGCGGAATGGAGAAGTGTATTCTACTCCCGAATGACAAAGACGCGAAGTATCTACCAGCTAGGGTGAAACTCGTAGGGGTGTGACCTTGGATGAAACCAGCTCTGAATCTTAGGCAGAGGCTCTGTCTGCATTCTTTTGTTGTTGGGGACCTGCCGACGTATCAATCGACGCCAGCACTTTGTGCGTGCTGGAACAGAACACGAAATAGGTGCCGGGGGAGTTTGCAGCGATTTGCTTCATGCGTTCGAAGGCCGGGCCCAAACCGTCGACTGCTTCCAGCCACAAGGCGTTCTTATCAAGGGCGCCGGAGAAAATGTCATATTGAGGGACATTCATAACACAGCTTGCCCCCCTCTTTGCAGCAACCACTGCCTGACACGAGGGGACTAAGGGTACCGCTCCGTTTGTCTACGCGTCAAGAGGCGCTTTTCATCGGATTTCATCGGATGGGCGCGCGCTGGAATGCTATTTGCCATCCGCCGTGCGTGTCTGCGCCGCATCGGCCATGATCTTCTCGATCTCGTCCGGTGAACGAGGAAGCCGCTGGCTGAGCAGCTCATAGCCGGTGTCGGTAATCAGGACGTCGTCCTCAATCCGGACTCCAAGACTCTCGTCCGGAATATAAATCCCAGGTTCGATGGTAATGACCGTGCCGGGCTCAAACGGCTTGCACAAATCGCCGGGGTCATGAACGTTCAGGCCGATGCTGTGGCCCAATCCGTGGATAAAGTATTGGCCCAGGGGCTTGCCGTTCTGATCTTTGCCGTGGGAATTGATGTAATCGTAGGCGATTTTGTACACGCTCTTGTCGCCCTTACGGCACATGTCCATGCCCGGCTTGAGCGCATGAATGGCGGCCTCCTGTGCGCCCAGGACAATGCCGTAGATTTCGCGTTGGCGCGGAGTGAATTTGCCGTTAGCGGGAATGGTGCGGGTAATGTCCGCGGCGTAGCCGGAATATTGCGCGGCCACATCCATCACCACGATGTCGCCATCCTGGATCTTGCGGGACAGCTTATCGTAATGCAACGACGTGGAATTCGGTCCGGTGCCGACGATGGGAGCATACGCTTCCGCTTCCGAGCCGCCCATGGCGTGAATTTCCATCATCTTCGCGGCCACCTGATATTCCCACAATTCGGGACGCATCATCTTCATTGCCGCAAGCTGCGCATCCAGGGAAAGGTCGATGGCCTGGCGAAGCAGGGCCAGTTCTGTCGGCGACTTGATCAGTCGAAGCTCCGCGATGGCGGGACGAATATCTTTCACCGCAACTTCGGGTGCTGCCTGCTTGAGCCAATCGACGGTTTCCTTTTCATGGGGATAGCCGCCCATTTCGTGCTGGTACGGAAGAATGGTGTAGAACGCCGGATAGATACGCGCGAGCTTCTCAACTGTGGCGCGCAGTTCGGGATATGGCTTGACAACGGCGAAGCCGGTGCGCTGTTCGATTCCCGGATCATTTGGAGCCATGCGCAAGCCATTCCATTTTTCCTTTCGAGCGTCTTTGGGCGGCAGGAAAACCATTTCCCTGGCGGGCCAGTCGTCGCCCTTGGCTTTGTGTGCGTCATTGGGCAGCAGGATCAGCGCCGCTTCTTCTTCATTGTGCCCAGCCAGGTAATAGAAATTCTCTTCCTGGGCAAAGATATAAGTCTCCGACTCTTCTTCCCTACCGGAGTACCCGATCAGAATGATGGGGCCATCGATATTGGAGGAAAGCTTGGCGCGGCGCGAAGCGTAAACGGAATTTGGTTCGCGTTCGCGACGCTGCTGTGCAGACGCGGAAAAGGCGCAAGCAAAAAGGATACAAATGGCCAGGAGGGCCCGCGCATGAGTGCGAGGATTGTGCCTGCAAATAGACGCGCGAATTCTGGTGCAACCACTCATTTGGTCACCTCGTGCTGGCACTGAATGGTAGAGGGGTGAACGTCATTCCGGATGCGGCGAAGCGCTGTCGAATTGCGGCTGGATTTCCTGTTCCGCAAAGCGCTTTGGCAACGACGATCTGGAGTTATTCAGCATCCTGAACTCCCCCTGACCCGGGGAGCAAGAAATTCATTGTAGCGCAATGTGCCAGGAAGCTGCCAATCGCGGCAACCTTAGAGAACCTTATAGAGTTGAGCGCCTTTGGTCAGCGGTAGTAATTTAGTGATGCCGGAGTTAATAGCGCGGAAGAAAGGCGGAAGACAAAAAAGTGCCATCGCCCTCGAGAAGCCCGAACTACCATGGAGGGAAGCGAACCCAGTTCGTCGGAGGGCGTATGAACAGGGAACGACGCCGCACGCCACGGTATATATTCATCGCGAGCGCGGAATTGTACGAAGAGCACAGCGATCTGCGCGTAGCCTCGCGGGTAAGCGAACTCAGTTTGAACGGCTGTTACCTGGATATGATGAATCCCTTCCCCACGGGAACGGTAGTGCTGCTCAAGATTTTCGCTGGCGAGATGACCTTCCAGGCGAAAGCCAAGATCGTATATGCCACCCCGAACGTCGGCGCGGGCGTGGCCTTTCTGGAAGTCGAACCCAAGTACAACTACATCCTTAATCATTGGTTGGAAGAGGCCGCAAAACACTGATATGGAATGACCTGTCAAGTGCAATCTCCTGTTTTTTTCTTTTCTTCCTCTCTTCCCCTGTGATCCTTCCTTGTGAGGCAGCGCAAGTCGCGGTCGAGGCGGCTATTGCGACGGTTGATCACTCTGATATTCGCGGGTCGAAACCGCATAATCGTGATCCGTCGGGAGCTGCCTCGGACTAAAGGCGCGGGTTCGGTCCGCAGACCTACCGCATAGAGTTTTCGAGGATTCTCCTTTCCATGCGCCTCTCGACCGCTACTCACGCTGCCTCCTGGAAAATTCTTGCTGCATAAAAAACTCACCTCATGCCGCCCGCCGTTCGGGTTCCTTCTGTGCTGCCTCTACTTTTACCCCAATGGCCCAGATAAAACCCAATAGCTCACGCCCGATCGCGGTCACAACCTTCCCTTTTTCCTTTCCTCGTGCCGTCAGCTTCCGATAACGCGCATGCAACCGATGCTGCGCTTTCCAGGCGATCTCTCGCACTTCTTCGCTGACCAACTCTTGCCGCTTGCGTAAAGCTGCACCTACGTTTGGCCGGTGGCGGTACGCCCAGGCGGCCTCCACGACCACGCGCCGTACGTGCGCATTCCCGGTCTTAGTGATGCCCCCTCGCCGGCTACTTTCTCCACTGGAATGTTCGCTCGCGACGATCCCGCCGTAGCCCATCAACTCCCGAGCCCCTGGGAATCGCGATATTTCTCCCAGTTCCGCCACGATCGTCACCGCCGCGACTTGAGCCAACCCCCGCAGGGCTTGCAATCCCTCGATCACCGCACGCATCTTCGGTGTTGTCGACTTCACTGCTTCATCGATGGCCTGGTCCAGCCGTGTGATGCGGGTTTCTGCGTGCTCCACCTCGTGTAAGTAATCCAATAAGGTGGCTTCCTGCGCCGCTTGTTCGAAGTGGACTTCCTTTTTTACCCACGCCATGTAATTCAATGTCCAAGGCTTCACACCGCTTGCCGGCCGCCTCCCGTGCCGCAAGAGAAACTTGCTTAGCCGGTGTTTCGCCCGCAACTGATCTTTCTTAGCCGCCTCCCGGGCTCGTACCAGATCTCGCAAGGCCTCCTGGGCCGCATCCGGTACCCACACCGCCGTCAACTCTCCGGCCCGATAATTCCGCGCCAGCTTTACCGCATCGCGTCGATCAGTCTTCACCCGCTCGCCCGATTTCACCGGTACCAGCGTTGGGGCCACTACTTCGCACTTCGCCCCCAGTGCCGTCAGCTGCCAGTACACGACATAACCTGTTGGGCCCGCCTCATAGCAGAAACACAGCTGCTCCACAGGTCCCAGTTTCTTGACCAGCTTCCGAATCGACTCCTCCCGATTCGGAATGACCCCGAGCGTTCTCACCTCCCCGTCCTGCTCGGCAACCGCCACCGCAATCGTTTCGGCATGGACATCCAAACCAACAAATTTTATTCTTTTCATCGACCGGCTCCTTCGCTTGTGGCTCTGTACTGCTTGTCTTCCGATTCGCAGCATAACCCACGACTGCGAATCGGAGCCGGTCATTCCATTGTGACTAACTCAGCAACCAGTTCCAGTACCTACCCTCAAAAAACGAAACGGTAATCGGCCTTTTTTCATCTTACGCTTTGGACGGCCTGAGTTGAGCCTCGGCCTCAGTGCAGAGGAGGTTCATTACCCTATGACCGCAGGACGATTCTTAAGGCGTTCTCGCACACAGAGTCTTGCAATCGTGCTGTCGCTTGGTTTGATATTGGCCACTTCGCCCGTGAATTTTGCGGCGTCCCAGGAGTCGCAGCCACCGCCTCCCGCGCAGGGGCCGGCTGCGGATCAGGGGCCCCAATACACCCCGGAAACCCCGCAACAATTACAGGATTTGGTAGCGCCGATCGCCTTATACCCCGATTCGCTGGTCGCGCAGATCCTGGCGGCGTCAACCTTTCCGGAGCAGATCGTGGAAGCGGACCGCTGGGTGCAAGACCATCCGGACTTGAAGGGTGAGGCGCTCGCTCAAGCCGTCAACAATATGCCTTGGGATCCCAGCGTTAAAGCATTGACCGCCTTTCCGTCGGTGCTGGGCAATATGGACAAGAATCTTTCCTGGACCTCCACGCTGGGCGATGCCTACTACAACCAGCAACAAGATGTGATGGACGCGATTCAAGTCATGCGGCAAAAGGCGGAACAGGCCGGCACCTTGAAGGGCACACCGCAACAAACGGTTACTACCCAGGGATCAACCATCGTTATTCAACCCGCACAGCCTGATGTGGTGTACGTACCGGCCTACAATCCCTGGGTGGTCTATGGACCGGGAATTGTGGCCTGGCCCGGATGGTATCCGTACCCCGGAATCTGGTACGGCGGGCCGTATCTCTCTTTCGGTGTCGGATTCGGGATTGGATTCTTCGCGGGATTTGGATGGGGCTGGCCCCATTGGGGATTCGATTGGCACAACCACTGGGTCGTTTACAACCATAACCACTATTATTCGCAAAGCAGAACCTTTTATAACCGCAATGTTTATTATCGCGGGGGCCACGGCGGAGTGGGCGCGCCAGGACGCGGGTTCGAGGGACACGGCTACGAACACGGTTACGCCGGACGTAACGGCGTCTACAACCGCCCAGGAGCGGCGCCAAAGCCGTTCGAAGGAGATAATCGTGCGGCCCGTGGTTTTGCAGAACCGCACGGCTCTGCCAATACAGGGGGAACCTACGCAGCGCCCCGGGCGCAGTCGGGAACCCACTCTGGTGCTTTCAGTAATTACGATCACGGTGGAGAAACCCGGAGCTACTCCGCTCGTGGTAGCTCGAGCTTCCATGGCGGCGGTGGCGGCGGTGGTCATGGCGGTGGCGGAGGACATCACTAATCGGGCCGGTTAGCTCGGCGCAGAATTTGAGAGCTCTTAGAGGAGGTAAGTCGTATGCGGCGGCTGATCCGGTCTTTCAGTACAGTGCCTGGTGAAAAACTTGCCGGTCTCGGTTTGCTTTCCACTCTGTTCTTTGCCGGAGGCATCGCGGCACAGCAACACGGTCAGAGGACTTTTGCCACCGCCCAACAGGCGAGTGAGGCGTTATATGCCGCGACCAAAGGTAACGATGAGAGGACGCTGCTGGAGCTGCTGGGTCCGGAGGGCAAACAAATCGTCGCTTCGGGAGATGATGCTGAAGATCAGCACTCGCGCGAAGTCTTCAAGAAGAAATATGACGAAATGCATCGTTTGGTGAAGGAGCCGGACGGCAGTGTCAGCCTGTATATCGGGACCTACAACTGGCCGTATCCCATACCCATTGTGAACAGGGGCAACCAGTGGTACTTCGATACGCAAGCGGGAAAACAGGAGATTTTGTTCCGGAGAATTGGCAGAAATGAAATGTCGGCGATGCGTGTCTGCGAGGAACTGGTGGCAGCGCAGAAGGACTACTATGCAAAGCAGAACAACGTCTATGCGGCCAGGCTGGTAAGTGACCAGGGAAAGCAGGACGGTTTGTACTGGCCCGCAAACGGGAGTGAAGCGCAAAGCCCCATCGGTCCGCTAATCGCAGAAGCGGATCCCCGCGAACACTCCGATGCTACCCCCTATCATGGCTACTATTTCCACATTCTCAGCAGTCAAGGCAAAGATGCCACCGGTGGCGCGAAGAGCTACGTGGCAGACGGCAAGATGACTGGAGGATTCGCTTTCGTGGCCTATCCTGCGGAATACCGGTCGTCTGGCGTGATGACCTTTATCATCGGCGATGACGGCGCGATCTACGAGCGGGACCTGGGCAAAGGCACTGGGGCTGCCGCGAAAGCGATGACGGAGTACGATCCCGGCCCAGGTTGGAAGAAAGTGCAGGATGAGTATCAGCAGACTGTCGGGACGGAAACGACCAAGTAGTCCCGAAGTCCTGCTGCCAGGAAATTAGGTGGGTGTGACCAAAACCGAACGCAGCACCGCTACATAGTGGCAGGCGCTACCCGCCAACACGAATGCGTGCCACACGGCGTGGCTGTAAGGAAGGCGCCTCCAGCAGTAGAAGACCACTCCAGAAGTGTAAAGAAGGCCTCCCGCAAGGATCCACAATAGGGTAATGGTCGGAACGTGCGTCAGGACCGGCTTGGCGGCAATCACGATCAACCAACCCATCAGCAGATAGACCGCAGTAGAAAGATGCGGGAAATGGTCGACGAAGCAGAATTTAAAAACGATTCCGGCAAACGCTAATCCCCAAATCACGCCAAAGAGGGACCAACCCCAGGGACCACGCAAATAAAGCAGCAGGAATGGCGTGTATGTGCCGGCGATGAGCAGGTAAATGGCAGAGTGGTCGAAAATTCTGAGGGCATTCTTCACACCCGGTGAGACCGCCGCGTGATATAGAGTAGATGCCGCATACAGGCTGATGAGCGTAGCGCCGTAGATCGAACAGGCCACGATGTGACTGGCAGAACCGTGAACAATCGCTAGCACCAGCAGCACGACGAAACCGGCAATACTCAGCACCAGGCCGAAACCGTGAGTTAAGGTGTTGGCCAGTTCCTCGAGAGTGAGCCCGGCGGGAGTCATGACTTGCTATCGACATATTTATTGTCGAGCGCTGCGCTGGCCAGCGCAAGTACCCCGCGCAAAATGTGCTGACAAACCAAGGGGGAGTGTTGGAGCAAAACGCGAGCGGCCAGTATACTTTGCAGTACTCCCGCTACGCGGCAGGATGAGATCAATGCATCGTTGTTCCGCAATTCGAAAATTCGCATTTTGGGCGCTGTGCGTCTGCGCGCCCTTCGCCAGCACACCGGCGCGCGGCGGGGCGCAAGCCGCGGGTCGCATCAGCGAAGTGAAGCGAGTGGCATTGGATTGGCCGGACAGCGGCAAGGGTGCGGCGGCGGTGCGGGAGCGGCTGGAGCAGAAGCTGAAGGGGTCTGGAAAAGTAGAAATTGTGAAGAGCCCGCAGCAAGCGGACGCTGTGTTGCGTGGTTCTGCGGTGATGTGGACCACCGGATATATCTCCACGAGCCCGCGTTCGAACGCGGCGCAGGCTGCAACCTACCAGGGGTATGCCTCGGCGGAACTAAACGGCAAAAGTGGAAAGACCTTGTGGTCCTACCTGGCAACGCCCCGTCGTCCGGAATGGAAAAACATCACCGATGATCTGGGAGATCAACTGGCCAGCGCATTGCTGGAGGCCATCGGGCGTAAGGACGCGGGAGAAGCGAGTGCAACCCTTTCCAGGGGGGAAGGAAACGGTGGCACTGCCACTGCATTGGAGCTGCGCGGAGCCGGAGCCACTTTTCCTGCGCCGATTTACCAGAAATGGTTGGAGAGTTTTGCGCGCGCGCGACCCGAAATTCAGGTGCGTTACGATGCGCTGGGGTCTGAAGAAGGTATTCGCCGCGTGCGTGCTGGCGACGTGGATTTCGGGGCGTCCGATATGCCTCTGAACCCCAGCCAGTTGCAGGAGAATGAAAACAAGTTGCGTCAATTCGCCACGGTCCTCGGCGCCATAGTTCCCATTTACAACATAAAGGGCGCGCCCGACGGGTTGAACCTCACCCCAGAGATATTGGCGGGGATATTTCTGGGCAAGATCACCTCGTGGAACGCCCCTGAAATCCACGAGATCAACAAACACGTGCGCGTGCCAGATGAAAAGATTGTGGTCGTGCACCGCTCCGATGGAAGCGGCACGACTTTTGCCTTTACGGATTATTTGTCCAAGGTGAGCCCGGCGTGGCGACAGTCTGTCGGGTCCGGCACAACCGTTTCTTGGCCGGTGGGTATCGGTGCGGAACGGAGTCAGGGAGTGGCGGACATGGTATTCAAGACGCCGAATTCCATTGGATACGTGGAGTTCATCTATGCATTGCAGCACGAACTGAGTTTTGCAGCTGTGCGCAATGCTTCGGGCGATTTCGTGAAGGCCGATCTGGACAGTGTGACGGCTGCGGCGAAATCCAACGACCTGTCTGCGGGAAAAGAGTTCCGCACCTCCATTACGAATGCCAGCGGACGACACACGTATCCGATTGCGACGTACACCTGGGTGCTGGTTCCCGCGGAAGCGAAAGAGGCAAAGAAGCAGGAGGCGCTCATAGAACTGGTTCGCTGGATGCTCACGAGCGGACAGAAACAGTGCCAGGCTTTGGGCTACGCGCCGCTCCCCGGGGATGTTGCTGCCCGGGAATTGCAGGCGTTAAACGCAGGAAAATAGACTGCGCCGGCGATGTCACCCAGAGGAGTCGCTTCCTGCGTGACGGAAGAATCTCGACCACAGATCGGAGGTCTGGAAAGGTCAGAAACCAGGCGCGCCAGTGGAAGCCGCGCGCATTTCCGGCGCGTTCACACCGAAACGAAGATGCGCGAACCAGGACTGGCTGAGCGACATGAAACCGGTATAGAGATAGCCCCACACAAAGAGAAATAGAAACGGTACCGTGGCGTAGTTCTCGTTGCGAATCGCGTAAATGACGGTGAAAGCAAAGTACAGGCCAAGGGCAATTTCGAAATAGGGCATCCAGCCGGACTTGTTCTTGTATTTCTTCGCTGCGAAGGTGCCGGATTTCCCTTCAATTTTGAATTTGGGCGTGCGCGCAAATTCGCTTTGTTTGCCGACGATGGCCTCGAGCACCCCCTGTGCATTGCGGACGCTCAGGCCGATGCCCGTGGCCATCACGAAGGGCATGTACAGAAAGGTGTTCATCCAGGTTTTGGGACGTAATTCTTTTTGCGCGGCCAGGTAGAAACTCGAAATCGAACAAGTGGAGGCGAGAAACAGCGGCAGGTCGATCACCAGCATTTGGAACCAACCTTGATAAAAGCGGACAATCATGGCCGGCAGTAACATGGTGGACAGCAGAACCATCAACGGATAAGAAATATTCGCGGTGAGATGGAAGAACGCTTCCGCCTTGATGCGCCCGGAAACGTCGGAGCGAAACACCTGCGGCAGGATTTTTTTTGCCGTTTGCATCAGGCCCTTGGCCCAGCGGGCTTGCTGCGCTTTAAAGCCGTTCATGTCCACAGGAAGTTCCGAAGGGCAGGCGATATCCGGCAGGTATAAGAATTTCCATCCCTTTAATTGCGCCCGATAGGAAAGGTCGGTGTCTTCGGTGAGCGTGTCGTGTTCCCAACCGCCGGCGGCATCGATAGCCGCGCGACGCCAGACACCGGCGGTTCCGTTGAAATTAAAAAAGTTGCCGCGACGCGAGCGGCCCCCGTGCTCGATCACGAAATGACCGTCCAGCAGAATGGTTTCCACTCGCGTGAGTAGAGAATAATCGGCATTGAGATACGTCCAGCGTGTTTGCACCATGCCGATATTGTCCCCGCCCTCGGGATTCAGAAAATGAGGAATCGTGCGGCGAAGGAAATCGGCGGGAGGAATGAAGTCCGCATCAAAAATGGCGACAAATTCACCGCGGGCGCTTTTCAAGCCGTTTTCGAGCGCGCCGGCCTTGTAACCTTCGCGGTTCGTCCGGTGAATGTACGTGATCGGCAGACCTTGCTCGGCGTGGCGCTCCACACAGGAACGAGCCACCTCTCGAGTTTCATCGGTGGAATCGTCGAGCACCTGAATATCCAAGAGTTCGCGCGGATAATCAAACTGCGAAACCGCATCGACCAGGCGCTCGATCACGTAACGTTCGTTGAAGATGGGAAGCTGTATGGTAACCTTTGGCCAATGCGTCACCGGCGGTGGCGTTGCCGGAACGTTTTTGCGAAATGCGAAATAATCGTAAAGCAGCACGTAGCGATGCAGTCCGTACATCGCCAGGATGAACAGCACGATGAAGTACGGAATCATCATGGCCAGGTCAAAGGCGTTGGTGTGATACACGCCGCTGAAAGTGCGATCCGTGATCTTGTGCCAGTATTGGCTGAGCGGATTTTGGCGAGCGGCGAACAGGAATGATGCCAGAGTCAACAAGTCTGAAAATTCTCCAGATGCCTTCTGAAATCAATCGAAATCGATGGAACCGAATCTGGCCGCTGGTCGCAGTGGTGACACTGGAAGCGCTGTTCCTGCGAATGCATAGCCTGTACTACCTAAAGAACCACGCAATTGGCTTTATCGAGCTGGGACTTGCCGCCGGCATAGTCTATCTGGTCGCGTTGTACGGGCTCGCACGAACGCGGGCCAACCGCACCACCACTATTTTACTGGTTTTTGTCGCGATTGTATTCCGCGCGACCCTATGGCCTATGCTGCCCACTTTGTCCGATGATTTGCAGCGCTACCGCTGGGAAGCAAAGGTGCAAGCGCATGGCTGGAATCCCTACGCGATTGCGCCCGACGATCCGCGGCTCAAGGGATTGCGCGATCAATATTATGAAGTGATGCCGGGGCGGGAACTTCCAGCGATTTATCCGCCGGCGACCGAATTAGTATTTCGCGCTACGTGGAAGTTTTTTCCGGGTCCGGTGGAATTCAAAGTACCGTTCGCGGCCGCGGACGTCCTGGTGTTGTTACTTCTGGCGTGGATGTTTCGGCGCGACGCGCATCGTGATTTTCGTTTGGCTGTTTACGCCTGGAACCCGCTGGTCATTGTGGAATTTGCGGGAAGCGGCCATAACGATGTGCTGGCGCTCCTGGGAATTGTGTGCGGCCTTGCACTGCTGAAGAAATGGCCCTCGTGGGCGAGTGTGCCGGTTGCGTTGGCAGCGATGGCGAAAGTGTTTCCAGCGGTGCTGCTGCCCGTGTGGATTCGGCGAGCGGGATGGCCAGAAAAGAAAACTGGCTGGCTGGCGGCAGCATTCGCTGTGCTAGCCGCGCTTTTGGTGTTAGTCCCTTACTGGAATGCGCTGGGAATGATCCGAGCGAACTTGGGATATTACGAAACGACCTGGAAGAATTACCATGCGAGTTTGTACACCATGATTGACTGGTTCACCGGAGGTCAAACCAAAATCCCGGCACTGGTGGGCGTCGTAGCGAGTTGGGGCCTGGCGTTTTGGATGGCGTGGAAAAGGGCGGAGCCCGCGCGCGCTGCGTATCTGTTGACTGGCACGATTCTGGCGTTCGGGCCAAATGGATACTCCTGGTATTTCACATGGATTGTTCCGCTGCTGTGCTTTTATCCCAATCCCGCGTGGCTAATGCTGACGGTGCTGGAGTTCCTTTCCTACAACGTGCTTATCGGCTATGGCATTCTCGGCGTCTTTAAATTCGATCCGCTGATGCAGTGGCTGGTTTACGCGCCGTTTTATGCCTTGCTGATGGGTTTGTGGTGGTATGGACGAAGGAATCCTGGCGAGCTACAGAAATTCTACCTGGGCAAAACCGAGACTGTGTAACAACGCGGAAAGCGTGGAACGCGCGTTATCGTCGGCGGTCTTCAGGATATTTCCTTGTAGGGCTGCTTCGCGGAGTTGCCGCTCGGCTTCCTGGCGCACTTCGCTTTCCAGATTGGGATCGGGCGAGGAGAATAATCCGGTGTCGCGGGAATACACGCGAGTTTTGGAATTGTCGATGCGAGTGACCAGGATTTCCGATTTCGGGATGCGCAGGGAAATCTTCTTGTCACTTATGGAAACGTCCTCCGCCCGCAGTTGACTCAGGTCGACACCCGCAATTACATCTCCGTGTACCACCAGCAGCAAACGATCGCTGACCAGAAATTTCGGTAGATACGGGTTGTCATGCTCGCCGGAAATGATTTTGTCCATGGAAAAGCTGACCGTTTCCAGTCGCTGAAGCTGCTGAATCTGGCGGACGATGGTAGGCGGATCGATGCGAAAAATCGAACCGCCGGTCCCGCGCAGAAGATGGAGGAAGCCTGTGCCCGTGACCGCCCAGAAGATCACCGCAATCGCCACAACGGTGGACAGAATGCCGGCAATTAGTCCTCTGGCCCATGAGGATTTAGACTGCAGCACGCGTTCATTAGTGAGGGGAGTCATAAGGGCTCACAGCGAAATACTAGAGTAAGGAAAAAATGTGGTGCTGTCATGTGCGCGCCACTTGGGTGAGAATGCCGTTGGCCAGGAACGGCAGATGGAAGCGACAAGGACTGACCAGAATCAGAGACGGCTGTGGGAGATTGCCAGGGAATTCCTGCGCCTGGGCTTTGTGGCCTTCGGTGGCCCTCCGGTGCACTTCGCGATGATGGAGGAGCGGTTCGTCCGCAAATTGCGGTGGCTGAGCCGCGAACGTTTTCTGGATCTTATCGGCGCAGTGAATTTATTACCGGGGCCGAGCTCAACGGAACTGACGATTTATTTGGGTGAGATTCGGGGAGGCTTGCTGGGTCTGCTTGTAGCGGGCGTCTGTTTCATCCTACCGGCGGCGGTGATGGTTGCGGCATTGGCGTGGGCCTATGAGAAATATGGGAAGTTGCCGCAAGTGGCCGGACTGCTGTTTGGCATCAAGCCCGTGGTTGTGGCTTTGATTATCCCAGCGCTGTGGAACCTGGGTAGAACCGCGCTCAAGAATGTGGAAGTGGCGCTACTGGCGATCGCCGTGGTGGTTTTGGCGCTGTTGGGCCTGAATGTAATCACGTTGCTGATCTGCGCGGGCATTTTCTGGATGCTGCTGCGCGAAGCACGCCGGTTATTGAAGCTGAATTCCGCGGCCGCAGTCCTCCTCCCAGTTGGCTCCGCCACCTCTATTGGGCTACTCCCCGTGTTTTTGTATTTCTTGAAGATTGGCGCGGTGGTGTTTGGAAGTGGGTTCGTGTTGCTCGCGGTCCTGCGCGCAGACCTGGTGGTGCGGTTGCACTGGCTGACCGATGCCCAGTTGCTGGATGCCATTGCTATAAGTCAGGCAACGCCGGGCCCGTTCTTCACGGTAGCAACGTTCATCGGCTATTTGCTGGGAGGCTGGAAGGGCGCAGCATTGGCTACCGTGGGAATGTTTCTTCCGGCGTTCGCATACGTCGCCACAACCGCAAAATCCTTGCCCAGATTGCGGAAGTCTCCCTTCGCGGGCGCATTCTTGGATGGAGTGAACGCCGCCGCCGTGGCGTTGATGGCTACTGTGAGTTGGCAGTTTGCGCGCGCGGCGTTAGTGAATGTACCGGCGATCGTGTTGTGTTTGGTCAGCCTAATCCTGGTCTTTCGATACAAAGTGAATTCGGCGTGGATCGTCCTGGGTGGAGCAATCGCGGGCATCCTGCTGGCAGCCTTGGGAAGGATCTGACGACCGACGAACAACGCTCTGAGAGCAGCGCGGCCAAGGAGTTCACGGAATCAAGACGATTTTGCCGAACGAGCCGCCCGCCAGAATCTCCTGGTGCGCACGGGCCGCGTCCTTCAAAGGCATTTCCTTCCCCACGATGGGGCGCAGCGTGCTATTTTCGAGCCCGGCGGCGATGGCCGCATGCATCTCAGCCACTTCCACTTCGGTTGCCGCCCACAGCGTAAAACCGCGTGCAGACGACCGGCGGCCCATCAAGTCTCGAGGGTTGATGGTAATTTCGCCTCGATTCCCGATGACAATGACGCGCCCGTTCAGCGCAAGGATCTTCAGGTCCATGGCCAGATTCAGGTGTGCCGCCATTTCCAGAATGACGTCGACGCCTCGCCCGCCTGTGTATTTCATAATTTCGTCCGCGTGCTCTGGCTTGGAGTGGTCAAAGGCCTGATGTGCGCCTTCCTTGAGCACCAGCTCAAGCCCGCGTGGTGTTCCCGCAGTGCCGAGGACGGTCATACCCATCGCGCGCGCGTATTGAATCGCGGCGGTGCCTACGCCGCCGCTTGCGCCGTGAATCAACAGTGCCTCCGCAGAATGCGCGTGCGCGTGATGGTGCAGCGCCGTGTATGCGGTGCCATAGGGAACCCACAGCCCCGCGCCCTGCGGAAAAGAAATTTTCTCGGGCAACGGATATACCTGGGATTCGTCCGCCAAGGTGTATTCCGCATACGCTCCCGTAAGAGTTTTCGCGGTGTACACGCGATCACCGACCTTCACTTTCTTGACGCCATCGCCAACGGCTTCTACGATGCCCGCGGCGTCCGAGCCGGGTATGTACGGCAACTGCGGCTTAATGGCGTAGGTACCGGCGCGCATGTAGGTGTCGTAGGGGTTGACCCCGGCCGCGCGCACTCGCACGAGGATTTGTCCGGGACCCGGCTTCGGCGTGGGGATATCGCGCAGCTCCAGAACTTCCGGGCCGCCGAACTGCTGGACTTGAATGGCTTTCATGTGGACCCTCCTTGGGAACGCGAGATGCGGCTCAGTCCGCGCCACACTCGCGCAATCCTGCATCAAAAGTGATCGTCCTGCACCAGCGAAATCGCTTCTTTATCAATTACTCCGGCGGTTTGTGCCCACGCCGTGGTTTGCCAATTGTCTTTGCTCTTATGGTCTGGAATCCAGCCTGGAAGTGTCTGGTCCAAGTGCTTAGCGAGCGCATTGACATAAGGCTCATACATGCGTCGCAGCTCCAGTAATTTTCGATCGGCTTCGGGAGTTGTGCTCAGAACAGTTCCATGTTCCGCGAGCTTGGACCGAAGCTTACCCAGCAGTTCGGGTGGCAAGCGATCTGTTTCCGGGCCGCGGGGCGTGGCGCTAAAGACTTGGCAGAGATCAGCAACAGCGTGCCGCGCGATGGCAAAGGTCAGTTCCGCTTGTTTGGCGCAGGATCCCTCAATGCCAGCGATGGCCAGGGTGCAAGCATCGAGAATCGCGGTCAGCGAACCGATCCAGGACTGGTTGTCGTGCTGCGAACGGAAATACGCGAGCACCGGATAAGAAAGATGCGATTCCAGAAGTTCGGCGGCCCAGTGTTCCCATTCCTTGAACAGATCTTGCAAAGCTTGTTTGCCATGGGGATAGCTGTGGCGGCGGAGCAGTTCGCCCGCAGTGGGGGGAGTACCGGCGCGCGCGTCGAGCAGCACGATATTGGTTTCGCGCCTACCGAACGCGCCATAGATGAAGGGAAGGTAGCCGATGACCGCGGCCAGAAACCCAAAACCGAATCCAGCCTCGGTGACGACCAGAAAGCGCGCAAGGCTGGAACGTGGGACGACGTCGCCAAGTCCCAGAGTGAAAAATGTGGTGCCGCTTAGATAGATGTCGGTGAGCAGGCTCGGACTACCTGATCCGGTCAGGTTGACGGCAGAGCCCGCACCGTATTGCATCATCCCAAAAGCGAACACCAGGCCGGTCGCCCAAACGCCAATCAGAAAAAGCAGCGAAATCGGCCCATAGAAACCGAGAAAGGTTTCGCGCGCTTTCCGGGTGGAGATCAGGTTTGCGTAGAACTTCCAAAAGCGCCATGTCAGCAGATAATAGAAGCGCGTCAGGCGAAACTTACGAGTCACCCGCCGTGGCAGAATGATAGCCTCAAAGGCGTCCCATAGCACGATCAGGAAAACGGCGACACCAGCAATGAAGACACCCGGAACGGGAATCATGCGCAGCATTGTACTCGTGATGAGAATGAAGTGTTAGTTAAGCGGATTTCGAACTCACCAGTTGCGCGCTCACGCTGATTTCCGCTTTGAACAGCTTGGAGACCGGGCAGCCTGATTCCGCAGCTTTCACCGCGGCATCAAACTTGGCCTTGTCAGCTCCAGGAACATCGGCCACCAGGTCCAGATGGCTCTTGGTGATTGAGAAGCCTTCGCCCACTTTTTCCAAGGAGATCGTGCACGTGGTTTCCAGCTTAGTCGCAGTGAGCCCCGCACCGCCGAGTTGCGCGGAAAGCGCCATCGTGAAACAACCGGCATGCGCGGCTGCCAGGAGCTCTTCGGGATTGGTGCCGACGCCATTTTCAAAGCGCGTGCTGAACGAATATTGCGTGTTTTTCAGGGTGCCGCTGTCCGTCGAAATGCTGCCTTTCCCGGATTTCAGATCGCCTTGCCAAACTGCAGAAGCCTTGCGTTGCATGTGGGAATCTCCTTGTTAATTGTCGATTCGCCCGGTGGCGAAGCATGGGATTGGATTCGCCAGTGGAAGGGCGGGTTACGCGGGCAAGCACAGATTCTATCACTGATGTAACGCGAATGGATTGGTGACCAATAGAATCGAGACGGTGCCCAGCTAGCTACTTTCCGGCGCAAAAATAACGACCGAGGAGAAGCAATATCCCTGAACCCAGCTTGTGGGTTTCGTCCGGGCTGCCATTTTATCTCCATCTTTTCTCTTCCCCTTTTGCTGATCGGCGCTCGCGGCTCGATCTCTATCCGCTGTTCGTTACTGCCAGGAATCGACCGATATTGATTAAATTGTCTGCAATCACCCCCAGGCCCACCCACCGTTGCATGCCAGCATCTCCGCGATAACGACAGCGATTCAGTCCATGGCGCCGTTTGAGCACGCTGATGCGACCTTCTGCCCCGGTTCGCCACTTCTGGCCTCTGCGGAAGGATCGTTTCTTCTGATGTCGTCGTCGTTCGGGACTCTTCGTGGAGCGGTTCGGAACCGAGATTTGTCTCACGCCCATCTTTTGCAGTTCGGCTTCGTTGTCCGCAGAGTAGAACCCTGCGTCGCCGGCTACTAGTTGAGGAACACGCCCGAATTGCTGCTCATGCTTGCGCACTGCCGGCAGCAGCAGGTCCGCATCATTGGGCCGCTTCTCGAACACCTCGTAGTGGGTGATGATTTGATTCTCCGCTTCTTGAACCTTAAGCATCTTTCCAAATTCGGTCGGCTTGCTGGCTTTCCCCTTACGGATCACTTCCGTACTCGGTTCAAACACACTCACCAGTTTCCCCGCTACATGGACGTTTCCACCCAGCACGCGAGCTTTGGCTTGCCGAATCACTTGTTGCACGCGGGGCCACATGGTTTCCAAATCTTTCCGTAATGCTCTCAGAACCAAATTCTGCTCATGGTCTTTAGTGCGCTTCACACCGCTGGCGATCTCCTCCCGGAAGCGCTTGGCTTGGTTGACGACCTTGCGTGTCACGGTGAACAGCTTTCGATAGCCCTGCTTCAACTTTTTCTGCACTTGCGGTCCCTTGCTGCGGCTGGTCCGCGCAATCTCCATGGCCCGATGCCCGATCGTGCGCATGCGGTTACGCAATTTCGTTCCCGCTCGCCCGGTCAGCTCCGTAATCTTCTTCATCGTGCGCGTCAGTACCCGCGCGCCATCGCTGAGCAAACTGCTGTCCGTTGGGTAGTGAATGTTAGCTTCGATGACGGTCGTATCCACCCGCATCTTGCGTCCCCGCACGACCTTCTTTTCTTGGGCTACGGCAACCAGTCGCTGATGTATCTGTTGCACCATTTTCGGGCCCAGCGCTTGCACCAGCCGCCCAAGGGTCTTGGCATCGGGAACTTTTTCCGCTCCAATCCGCGTAAACTGCCGGTACACCACATTCGCCCGCACTTCCCGCTCAGTCTCTTCGAAGCTCCAGTTCCGCACGTGCTTCAAGACCGCTAAACGCAGCACTACTTCGGCCGGTGTTTGCTTCCGCCCATGACAACGGCTTTTCGGTCGCCGTTTTCCCTGAGCTTCATAGACGAGCTCCAACAACTCGGCATCGTCCAGCACCTGATCGGCCTGCCTCATCCACTCTTCCCACCATCCTTCTGCTTGTTCCGGAAACCATCCCTCCCACACCAGTCGCTGGTGATGGCGAAGTTCAACCATTGGCTGCCCTTCGCTTGGCCGGGGCCGCTTGCTCCTGCATGTGCTCACGCAGTTGTTCACGGTTCTTGGCGGCCAGCGCACACGCCACGTCCCAAAACTCTTTCCAAGCTGCTTGTGCTTGGCGAGCCTGCTCGGCATGTTCGTGCGGTACATACAAAGCGCAGCTTTTGCCTTCGCTGCGATAGGTCAGGTAGAGATGCGGGCCGTGCCGTTGTGCTGCGTCGCGGTGGCAGATGCAATTCCGGTTGCCACAGCGGCGAGTGGTCTCCGACAAACCGCCCTGCACCATGAGCTGCGCGGTTTTCAGGAGTCGACGTAGGAGTTCCTGCTTGCTTTGTGACTTACTCATAACAAGATAGTAGGCTGATCTTAAATTCTGTCAAGCAGAAAATGACGTTCCGGTCGACAAATCAGGTGAGAATCCGCGCTAATCTAGTGTTTTTCAACCCTATTTTGCGCCGGAAAGTAGCTAGGCGTTGAGGGAGACCAGACCCGGCGGAATGGTCGGCGCAATGGGGGGCAGCTTGCTGCGATCAATTCGGTTGTAAAGAGTGTCCCGTTCCACCGGTTCGCGGCCAGCAGCCCGGATCAAGCGTTCCAGTTCCGCGCGCGGGGTGAACTCGGCGGTGGTCGCCCCAGCGTCGTGATAGATCTTTTCTTCCACCACCGTGCCATCCATGTCGTTTGCACCGAAACGCAAAGCGATTTGCGCGATGCTGGGCGTGAGCATCACCCAGTACGCCTTGATATGATCGAAATTATCCAGCATCAGGCGCGACACCGCGATGGTGCGCAGATCGTCGTAGCCGGTCGGTTTGGGGATGTGCGACAGCGGCGTATTGTCGGGATGGAACGCCAGTGGAATGAACGCGACAAACCCGTGTGTTTCATCCTGCGCTTCGCGTAGCAGCACCAGGTGATCGACGCGTTCCTCCACGGTTTCTACCTGGCCGTATAGCATCGTAGCGTTTGAACGCAGCCCGATGCGGTGCGCTTTCTTGGCCATGCTCAGCCACATGCGCCCGCTGACCTTGTGATCGCAGATGATGCGCCGCACGCGTGGATGAAAAATCTCCGCCCCGCCTCCCGGGCAGGAATCCACGCCGGCTTCCTTCATTTTCCGCAGCGTTTCGTCGACCGTCAGCTTGGCGATGCGCGCGAAATAATGCACCTCCACCATCGTGAATGCTTTCAGATGTACGTGCGGGTGGCGCTGCTTCAATCCGCGGATCAATTCCAGGAAATAGTCGAACGGCAAATCCGGATGCAAGCCGCCGACAATATGAAATTCCGTGGCCCCTTCGCGCACACCCTGCGCAGCCCGTTCGTAGATTTCTTCCAGCGCAAACGTGTAAGCGCCGGGAGCGCCTGGATCCCGCCCGAAGGCGCAAAGTTTGCAGTGCGCGACGCACACGTTGGTGGGGTTGATGTGGCGATTCACGTTGTAATAGGCGATGTTGCCGTGACGCTTCTCGCGCACATAGTTGGCAAGCCAGCCTACGGAGAGAAGGTCGGGTGTTTTAAAAAGCGCCACGCCCTCATCGGAAGAAAGTCGTTCGCCGGCGAGCACCTTGTCGGCGATAGGTTTCAGAGTCGAGTCGTTCAGCATAAGTTCAGCCACGTTGGTCTTTAGAAATAAGATGCCCGGTCCCGGCCAGCAAGCTACACTTTCTCGAAGTTCGAATAGTTCAAACGCGCCAAACGGCTACTGCGGCGCCCCAGAAGAGCAGAAACAGCATACTAATATAGCCGTTCACGGTGAAAAACGCAGCGTTTAGCTTGCTCAGATCATTGGCTTTCACCAGGGAATGCTCGTATGCCAGCAGCGCGGCCACCACCACGATTCCTGCCCAGGCTGGCCACGGCAAACCGAAGCTCGCCGACAACCAGCTCAGAAGAATCACCACACCCACGTGCATGACCCGCGCGATCAGCAGCGCGTTGCCGATCCCGAAGCGTCTCGGCACCGAATAAAGACCGGCTTCCGCGTCATATTGCACATCCTGGCACGCGTACAGCACGTCAAAGCCGCCAACCCACAGCGTGACTGCGGCGCACAGAATCAACATGCGCCAATCCAGGCTTCCCGTGATTGCAATCCATGCTGCCGCCGGTGAAATCCCCAGCGCAAATCCCAGAAACAGATGCGACCAGTGCGTGAAGCGCTTTGTATACGAATAGAAGAACAGGATTGCAAGTGCCAGCGGCGCCAATTTCAGTGCCAGAGGATTGAGTTGCCACGCAGCCGCAAAAAACACCGCCACCGCTGCAATCGTGAAAAACCACGCGAAAGAAACAGAGAGTGCGCCGGTCGCCAACGCGCGCATTTTCGTTCGCGGATTTTCCTTGTCAAAACGCAGATCAACGATGCGGTTGATGGTCATCGCGGCGGAGCGTGCGGCGACCATGGCTACGACAATCCAGACAATCTGATGCCACGCGGGCCATCCATGAGTCTTGAAGCGGGCAGCGATCAAAGCCCCGACGAGCGCAAAAGGCAGAGCGAACACCGAGTGTTCGAACTTGATCATCTCCAAAACGTTGCGAATACGGCTAGCCATGGGCGATTAACACTCCGCCTTGGTCGCGCCGCCGCTGCCTGTCCATCGAAACATTTTTTCCTGCGGTAGGCCCGCTTGCGCCAGTACGCGGCACACGTATTGCGTCACAAGGTCGTCGATCGATTTTGGTTTGAAATAGAAGGCGGGAACCGCCGGCATGATCACTGCGCCGGCTTCCTGCGCCCGCAGCATGTTTTCCAGATGGATGCGGTTGAACGGGGTGTCGCGCACGCAAAGAATGAGTTTGCGTTTTTCTTTCAGCATTACATCGGCGGCGCGAGCCACCAGATCAGCGCTGATGCCGCCGGCGATGGAGGCCAGCGCGCCCATGGTGCAGGGAATGACGATCATGGCATCCACCGCGTAGCTGCCGGACGCGATGGCGGCGCCGACATCTTTGTTTGAAACCGATTGAATTTTCTTTGGCACTCGCCCAAGAATACGCGCGGGAAGTTTCTTCAAATCGCCTGAAGTGATGCCAAGCTCCTCGGAAAATAGCCGCTGCCCAGTTTCACTGATCACCAGGTGAATCTGCGAAACGCGCGCATCCTCCTCGAGCAACTGCAGCGCTTTCTGGGCCAGGATGGCGCCGCTGGCTCCGGTCACACCAATTGTGATGATACGTCCCTGGGTGGTAGCCATAGTTTTGCGCGGGTGAAGCCAGTCTCGCAGCGGTAGAACCCCAAGTCAAGGCGCCAAAATCTGCGAAAGCCGGAGAGCTTAAGGCTTTGTACCTTGTGTTAAACTTCCCGGTCTGGCGGAGTGGAATCATGAGCAATTCAAATGCCATCGCGGTGGTTCTTGCCTTTTTGGAGGCGATCAATGCGCGCGACGTGGAGAAGCTCTGCGCGCTGATGACCGACGACCATGTTTTTGTGGATGCGCTTGGGAACAAGGTGCAAGGTCGGGACTCCATGCGCAAGGCCTGGATTGGCTACTTCCGGTGGTTTCCGGATTACCGTGTGTCGCACGAGGAGATTTTTTCCGATGGCGGCGAAATCGTGGCTGCGTTTGGGACCGCCCAGGGAACGTACGCCCCAAAGGGAAACGTGGTCAAAGAGAATCACTGGAACGCTCCAGCGGCTTGGAGGGGAGTGGTTCGGGACGGGCTGATCAAGGAGTGGCGCGTGTACGCGGATAATCAGTCGGCGCGAAAAATCATGGGCTGGCCCAATCCTTAGGGCTGAACGCGAGAGAAAACCTTCATGAAAGAATCGGAAATCCGGGGATTGCTGGAACTAGTCAACGCCCGGAAAATTACGCCCAGTGCCGCAGTGGAGCGGCTGAAGCATCTTCCGTTCGAAGATATCGATTTTGCGAAAGTAGATCACCACCGGGCGCTACGCCAGGGTTATGCGGAAGTGGTCTTCGGAAAAGGGAAAACCCCCGTGCAGGTAGCGGAGATTGTACGCGCCATGATTCGCCACAAAGATTCACATCACAATATTTTGGTGACGCGCTCGGACGCGAAGACTTACGCAGCCGTGAAACGCGTAAAGCGCCAGGCCAAGTTCCACCCGCTATCCGGCATGATCACCATTGAGCGCGGGGATGAAATTACCGGAAAGGGAACGATCCTGATCGTTTCCGCGGGCACCAGTGACATTCCCGTCGCAGAAGAAGCATTGCTGACCGCGCGCATGATGGGGAATCACGCGGAGCATCTCTACGACGTGGGCGTAGCGGGAATTCACCGCCTGCTGGAGCATCGCGGCATGCTCACGGAAGCGCGCGTCATTATTTGTATCGCGGGCATGGAAGGGGCGCTGCCAAGCGTCGTGGGCGGACTTGTGGGCGTGCCCGTGATCGCCGTGCCCACCAGCACAGGCTATGGAGCAAGCTTTGGCGGAGTGGCCGCGCTGCTCGGGATGCTGAATTCCTGCGCCTCGAACGTCACCGTGGTGAATATTGACAATGGATTCGGCGCCGCCTGCGTGGCGTCATGCATTAACCGGTTATAGGCGGCGATTCGTTCCGCAGCAAGACCTTCATTACATTAGGTTGTTGCGCGTAGCGGATCGCCTTGGCCGCTTCTTTCAGCGCGAATATACGCGTGATGAGCGGAGTTGGATCCACCTTGTCGGAGCGCAGTAGCGCGATGGCTTTCGTGAACGGCCCACAGCGCGAGCCCACCACGGTGATTTCTTTCACCACGATCGGCCACGTCTGCACCGGTGCGGCGCCGTGAAATGTGGATTTCAACAGCAGCGTTCCCCGCGGCTCAGTCATATGTTGAGCCAGAATCAGCCCCGATGGAGAGCCGGTGGCCTCCACCACGAGTCTGTGTTTTTCTTTCACGCGTTTGAGATCGCTGCTATCGCCGCGAAGTTTCTTGGTCCCGATTCCCGGACCTTCGGCAAGCTTCAGCTTCGAATCGTGCTTGCCGTACAGCGTTACTCTCGTTCCCGAAGCTTGCAATACCCGGGCGATCAGTTGCGCAAGCTTGCCATCGCCCAGAACTGCCGCCGCACAAAATGTACGAATGGGTATTTGGTCTAGAATCTCGCATGCTGCGGCTAAAGGCTCGATAAACACGGCCTCCTCGTCGGAAACATTCGCGGGGAGTACATGGAGATTCTCGAGCGGCAACGCGAGGTATTCGGCGAAAGCGCCGTCGTGCGCCACGATCCCCAAGACCGTTCGCTTGGCACAATGTGTTATCAAGCCGTGGCGGCAGAGTTCACAAACAGGTTTGTAGCCGTACGCGCTGCAGTGGACGTTAATCTCGCCGGCCACCCGTTTGCCAATCCAGTGCCTCCGCACCTCGCGTGAGACTCCCGCTACCTCTGCCACTTCGCCAACGAATTCGTGGCCGGGAACACCGCGGAACTGATGGTAGCCGCGCAGAATCTCCACGTCCGTGTTGCAAATTCCAGCCAGGCGCACGCGAAGCATCGCCCAACGCGGACGCAATTTTGGTAATGGGTGTTGCGACTCGCGAAGCTTTCCGTTTTGCGCAACAAAACTGAGCATGAAGTTATTTTTCTGATTTTTCTGGAAGAGTACGGCGCGAGGGGGCGGCCATACGCTCGAGCAATTCAAATTTAGCTTCGATGCGAGTCAAGCGCCGGTCCAAATCCTGGCAAGTCGTCGCAAGTTCCTTCACCGTGTCTGTCAGACCATTGATGCGCTGATCGATAAGAACAATTTGGCGAAGGGCTTCGAACGCGTCGCGCGGCCAACTCACTGATTTTTCCTCATGCCTTTGAGAATACGGTCAACATAAGCAATGGTTTCATCAAGTCTCTTAATGCTTCGCTTTGCAGACTCATTTGCGGCCCGCGCGAGCATGCTCAGCTCTTCTTCGCTCTGAACGGGCAGATCGAGGTATAAGTCCACCGCGTTGCGAACTTCCTGCGAGAAGGAACGGCCGCGCTGCTTCGCTCGTCGTGTGAGGCGCGCTTTCTGCTTGGGATCGAAGTGGATTAATGCTGTGGCCACGGCAACACCTACATTACACTTATATCACACCTATATCATAGCACAGGCGGGTAACCTGTTCAGGAAAGCGCTGTAACGAGCGCATCCGCGAGTGTGCTTTCTTGCTCGACAAACACTGTGCGGAGATCGATCAGCAGAGCATCCTCGGCGATGCGCGCGATTACGGGCGTGCCCGTGTGCCTGAGGCGAAGACGCGCTTCCAACTCGGCGGGCGAGCGATGAATGCCGGTGATGCGAATTAGTCTGGTAGCCAGCGACTGCGCGGGAGTCGAGCCTCCCCCAACCAGGGAATGGCCATCGACAACTTCGATCTGGGCGGAAGCCTGGGGAATCCTGGGCCGCAGCGCGTCCGCAAATTTGGCGGCGCGGCGCGAGATTTCATCAACCGAAGCGCGGATCATTCGTAGCGAAGGAATATCATCCCAAACGCCCCGTAGATAAGCGCGCAAAGTACCTTCCATCACCGCGATCGTCAGCTTGTCCACCCGTAATGCGCGGAACAGTGGATGGCGCCGAACTTTCGTGACCAATTCTCTTTTCCCGGCAATAATCCCGGCTTGCGGACCACCCAGAAGCTTGTCTCCACTGAACAGCACCAGCGAGAATCCAGCCTCCACGCTTTCACGGGCAGTGGGCTCGTGAATTCCAGCCTCCGACAGATCCACGAGGCAGCCAGATCCGAGGTCTTCAATGACCGGCAACCCACAGCGTGCGCCGAGCGCGATCAGTCCGGCAACCTCCGGCTTCTCCGTGAAGCCACTCACCGTGAAATTCGAAGGATGCACTCGCAGCAGCGCGCGTGTCTTTTCTGTGATGGCTTTTTCGTAATCGGCCAGGCGGGTGCGATTTGTCGTTCCTACCTCACGCAGGATTGCGCCGCTTTGCTCCATGATTTCCGGTATTCGAAAGCCATCGCCAATCTCAATCAATTCCCCGCGAGAAACAATAACCTCGCCGTCGCGCGCCAAAGCCGCGAGGCTAACCAGGACGGCCGCGGCGCAATTATTCACTACGATCGCGGCTTCCGCTCCCGTCAAGCGTTCGATTAAACGGGAAAGATGCACATCGCGCTGACCACGCGCACCGGCACAAAGATCGTACTCAAGATTCGAATATTGCGTTACGGACTGGCGCAACTCATCGATAGCACCCGCGGCCAGCGGGGCACGGCCAAGATTGGTGTGCAGGATCACGCCAGAAGCATTGATAACCGGGCGCAGCGACGGGGCAAGCTCATTATGGATCGAGCCCATAATGCGTTGTTCCAGCGCATCGGCGGCGATTGAAATCTCGTCAGCCAAATCGCCGCCGATAATCTCGCGGCGCACTCGCGCCAAGACTTCGCGCACGACTGCAACCGCATGGCCGCGCTCGACGGTAGCGCACAGCGCGGTAAGGCGTGGCCGCAGCATAAGTTCATCCACCGAAGGCAGCCTTCGCAACAGCGTAGCCTGGTCCTCTGAGGGCACGCGCTTCGCAGGAATAGCCATGGCGTCATTTCACCACAGGCCTGCGGTACCTGCAATTCAGGCGAGAGAACCGGCTGTCCGTTCGTCCAGTGTCTTGCACCTTCGCGCGGTTGCCCAATGTGCTGCCCGGTCCTTCTTCCCCGTTGACGCCGGCGCAAGTGGCTCCTAGGATGTGGGTTCGAGGCTATCCAGGCCATGGCCACCATTGACGAAGAACTGGCGCAAATGGAGCGGGACATTCGCCAGCTCAAAATCGAATATGACATGTTTTTCGGCGGCGGCCGGAAACGTCCGCCCACGGAAGTGGAGTGGCGCATCGAGTTGCTCGTCAAGCGCTATGCGGAACGCGGCGGGGAAATGAAATTTGGCCAGCGCTTCCGCTACAACAACTTGACGCAGACTTACGCCAAGTACAAAGACATGTTCCGCAAGCGCATGGCGCATCGCGAAGAAGGCAAAGTGGACCGGCACTTTGGCGCCGCCGCCAAGGCCATCGAGGCCGAACGGGCACGCGCGCAAATGGAAGCGTCCAAGAAACAAGAGCCTGCACCAGCCACTGCGGACTCCAAGGGTTTTCGCATGGTTTGCTCTGAGCCAGACCGTGAGGCCGACAAGGTGGACCAACTTTATGAGGCCTTCGTGCAGGCCAAGCAGCAGGCCGGAGAAGAGACGACTAAGCTGACTCGCGCGGGATTCAATGAATTCGTGCGCAAGAAAACCAAGGATCTGCAGGCCAGCAAAAATTGTCGCGATGTCGAATACATTGTGGAAACCATCGACGGGCAAGTGAAACTCAAGGCCCTCGTCAAATCCTGATGGTCCGCCGTGAGTTTTTCCCACAGCCCGGTACTTTGGAAAGTTCTCCGCTCCGCGTAAACTAGCAAGTTCAACTCTCGCGGGAGGGGCACATGGCTGTGGAGCGCGCGCTGCTAAGCGTGTTCGATAAGACCGGAATCGTGGAGTTCGCGCAGAAGTTGGCGGCCCTGCGAATCGAAATTCTGTCAACCGGAGGCACTGCGAAGCTGTTGCGCGACCAGGGTGTCCCCGTCAAGGACGTCTCCGAATTTACCGGATGGCCCGAAATGCTGGGCGGCCGTGTGAAGACGCTGCATCCCAAGGTCCACGGTGGCCTGCTGTTCCGGCGGCATCACCGCGAGGACGAGAAACAGGCCAAGGATCACGGCATCGCGCCCATCGATCTGATCGTCGTGAATCTCTATCCATTCGAAGAGACCGCTGCGAAGTCTTATCTCACCCCGGAAGAGCTCATTGAGAATATAGATATCGGCGGCCCGACGATGCTGCGGTCAGCCGCGAAAAATTTCGAAAGCGTGTCGGTGGTTACGGACCCGGCGGACTATGCGCGCGTGGCCGCAGAGCTGGAAGCGCATCGTGATACTCCGCTGGCACTGCGTTTGGAATTGGCGCGCAAAGTGTTCGCCGCCACTTCCCGCTATGACGGCCTCATCACCATGAATCTGGAGCGCCTCAACTTCCAGGACGACCGGTTGGAAGTGCATCCGAAAGCGGTGTTGCCAGAGCGGGTACATCTTGCGTTACGGCGCAAACAGGAACTACGTTACGGCGAAAATCCCCACCAGTCTGGCGCGCTCTATGTGGACGAAGGTCACAAACCCGAGGGCTTGGCAGCCGCCAAGCAATTGCAGGGTAAAGAACTTTCCTACAACAATTACGTCGACCTGGAGTCGGCTCGAAGCCTGGTTGCCGAATTCGACGGTCCTGCCGCGGTGATCATCAAACACAATAACCCCTGCGGCGCGGCCGAACAGGACAGTTTACTGGATGCCTACACGAAAGCGTTTGCGTGTGACCCGGTCTCGGCCTTCGGCGGAGTGTTGGCGTTCAATCATATTGTGGACGCCGTAACTGCGGAAGCGGTGTCGAAGCTGTTTGTCGAATGCATCATCGCGCCTGGTTTTGCGGATCGCGCGCAAGAAATTTTTGCGCCCAAGAAGAATCTGCGGCTTTTGATCCTGCCCCACGGCGGGCTCGATGCTGACAGGGAACTGCAATTGAAGCGCATTTTGGGCGGCGTACTGGTGCAGCAACCGGACCTGGGTAGTTTGCAAGGGCTTGAATTGCGCGTGGCCACTAAACGGCCGCCCAACCAAGTTGAGTGGGACGACCTGAAGTTTGCCTGGAAAGTCTGCAAGCACGTGAAGTCCAACGCTATCGTCTTCGCCAAGGACGGTGCCACCAAGGGCGTTGGGGCCGGTCAGATGAGCCGCGTGGATTCCGTGAAAATCGCGGTGGCCAAGGCGCAGAATTCACTGCAGGGAACGGTAATCGCTTCCGACGCGTTCTTCCCGTTCCCCGATGGCGTGGAAGAAGCGGCCAGAGCGGGTGCGACAGCGGTTATTCAACCCGGCGGCTCAGTGAGAGACCCCGATGTGATTGCCACCGCGGACCGCCTGGGCTTGGCCATGGTCTTCACCGGCATGCGCCACTTCCTGCACTAAAACTGGGCTAATCGGAGTTGCGCGCGAGCCCCTCTGCGGCATTCGTTTGAAACCAGTGCCCGGTACGGTGGCGCAGACTGAAAGCATCACCGGTACTTCGATCAATACGCCCACCACGGTGGCGAGAGCCGCTCCTGAGCCAGCTCCGAAAAGTGCGATGGATGTGGCGACCGCCAATTCGAAAAAATTGCTCGCTCCTATCAGCGCTCCTGGGGCTGCGATACTCCACTCGAAACAAATGCATCAGGAAGTACGCGAGCGCGGAATTGAAATGCACCTGAATCAGAATCGGCACAGCGATCAGCAGGACGTGGAACCACTTTACCGTGAGATTTTCAGCCTGGAACGCGAAAATAAGGACCAGCGTTACGAGCAGGGCCAGGATCGTTACCGGAGAGAATTTCGGAAGCAGCACGCTTTCGAACCATTCTTTGCCCTGACGACGAATGAAATAGGCTCGCAGCCCTGCGTCCACGGCCAGCGGAATGACGATGGAAGGCGACGACAGAAACCGCATCCTGAATGTTTTGTCCGCTCATGGGGGCTCCTTAAGATTTTGCAATTTGTTCGATGGCCCCTGCCGGGACAACGCGATTGGGAGTGCAGCATTCCTCATACAGAAAGCCCAAAAACTTCGTGCAGAGCCGCAGTGTTGGCTTGGTACCAAAGGAAAGTTCCGGCGCGGCGCACATCCACAAGCCCGACGTACCGCAGTTTTTGACGTCGGCAAAATTCAAGAGGAGCTGGCATTCCTGGGTCGACGCGGTCTCGTCATCTCGAAAAACTGCGGTACGCGACCATGCCGGTAGGGTGCGCGCGAGGGCAGCAACCGAACAATTTGCAGGTGCGGCTCAGCGCGCCGCGAATCGATCGCTGGATCGGGTGACGAGAAGAGGATTGGGTTTGCGCATATTTCGATAATTGCAGAAATATAGTATAACTGCAAGTCCATTTTTCTCTTCCGAGAAACCGTTCCTTCCCCCGCAACATCTTAGTGATTAGAGCAAATCCCTCGTGCGCTCCAGCGAAACCCTCGGTAATTTGGCTTTTGACCCTGTTCACGCTGCATGGGATACTTACAAATTCTGGATCTTTATGACCCTAAAACGCTTCGCATGCACCATTTCGCTGGCCGCTCTGAGCGTGGTACCCGCCTTTGGCCAGGCAGCCCCGGCAGAGTCGCCTGCCCCCGATGCCAAAATGACCCCGCGCGCGGATGCTTATTACAACTTCACCATGGGGCATCTGTACGAATTGGAGTACGAACAGACCAGCCAGCCAGAGTTCGCCACCAAAGCGATCGATGCATATAAGAAGGCTTACGGGCTGGATCCGCAGTCTCCCATCATTGGCGAGCGCCTCGCCGAAATGTATTGGAAGGCCCAGCGCCAAAGAGAAGCCGTTAACGAAGCCAACGAAATTCTGAAGCACAACCCGGATGATCTACCTACCCATCGTCTGCTGGGGCGCATTTACTTGCGCAGCCTGGGCGACATCAATGGAGCTTCCGGAGTGCAGACAGAAATGGTGGCCAAGGCTATCGCCGAGTATTCGGAAGTCCACCGCCTCGATCCTGGAGACCAGGACGCCTCTCTATGGCTGGCACGGCTCTACCGTCTGCACAACGAGCCGGACAAGGCGGAGGACGTATTGCGCAAGATGTTGCAGGACGATCCTGGAAATGAAGCCGCGGTGGAGCAATTGACACAACTGCTGCTCGACGGCAACAAAGCCGACGAGGCCATCAAGTTGCTGGAAGGCATGGCCGCTCATTCCTCTTCCCCAACGGTTTTTGATCTTCTCGGCGATGCCTACACCCAGACGCATGATTATTCGAAAGCTGAGGAAGCTTATCGGAAGGCCGCCGATCTCGATCCCAGCGAGTTGAGCCATTTGCGCGGGCTCGGGCAGACACTACTTTCCGAAGAAAAATATACAGACGCTCTCTCGGTTTATCAGAAGCTGACGGACTTGATGCCGGACGATCCGGACAATTACTTGCGCCTCGCGGAGATCTATCGAGAGCTGCACCAACTGGATAAAGCTGAAGAAAATCTGGTAAAGGCGCGGCAATACAATCCGGGCAGCCTCGAAGTTCTCTACAACGAGGCTTTGATTTACGAGGCCCAGGGCCGCTATGACGACGCGATTCGCGTTGTTTCTGATGCCATCACCGGCGTGAAGTCACAATCAACGGTGCTCCCTTCGCGCCGCCGCTATCTCGCGATTCTTTATCAGCAGCTTGGAATGCTGTACCGCGACACCCAGAATTATCAGGCGGCCATTTACACCTTTCAGGAATTGGGTCATTTGGGCGACGAAGAAGATCGTCGCGCGCGCATGCTGATCATGGATACCTACCGCCTGGCTAAAGACATGCCCAAGGCTTTGCAGACCGGGCGCGAAGCCCTCGCCAAATATCCTAACGATTCCTCGATTCGCGCGAGCGTGGCACTGCTCCTGGGAGAAGACCAGCAAACTGACGAAGCGGTAAAGCTCTTGCAGTCCGGATTGAAGGGCACGGCCGCGGACCGCGATATTTACTTGAATCTTTCGCAGGTATACGAGCGCGGCCGCCGATACGCCGATGCCGAAGAAGCCGCGCGCAAGGCGGAATCTTATTCCTCGGAGCCGAACGATAACGAAACGGCTTGGTTGCTGCTCGGGGCCGTATATGAGAAGCAGAAGCAGTACGACAAGGCCGAAGACGAATTTAAGAAGGCTCTCAACGTTAATCCCAAAAACGCTCAGGTTCTAAACTACTACGGCTACATGCTGGCGGACCGCGGCATTCGCCTGGATGAAGCGCAAGATCTGATTCAGCGCGCGGTCGATCAGGAGCCCTTCAACGGCGCGTATCTGGACAGCCTCGGCTGGGTCTACTTCAAGCAGAACAAACTGGACGAAGCCGAGAGCATGTTGCGCAAAGCGGTCGACCACGAACCGCACGACCCCACCATCCGCGCGCACCTCGGGGACGTCTACGCGAAACAGGGACGTATGGACCTGGCGGCGGCCGAGTGGGAAAAGTCGCTCAATGAATGGCACCGCTCCTTGCCCGCCGACCTGGAAAGCGATAAAGTCGCCGAAGTCGAGAAGAAGCTCAACCAGGTGAAGCACCGCGTGGCCCAGAAGACTCCTGCCACCGATGCTAAACCCTAATCGAGTACATGCGGAAATTCGAATCCCCGCTTTCGCAAAAGTAAATCTGCGTCTGGACGTGCTTGGGAAGCGCGCCGATGGGTACCACGAAGTGCGAAACGTGCTGCAAACGGTAACGCTGCACGACGTTTTGCGGTTTCGCCCGGTCCGTGGAGGTGGCATTGAGCTTCAAATTCAAGGCAACGAGCAACTCTCACAAGAAGGCGCCCCAAAGAACCTGGTTTATCGCGCGGTGGATGCTCTGCGGCGCGAGTTAAAGATCAACACCGGCGTGCAGATTCTGTTGCAAAAGAAGATTCCCGCGGGCCGGGGCCTTGGCGGTGGCTCCAGTGACGCGGCTGCCGCTCTGTTGGGTTATCTGCAGTTTGTGCACAGGAAAGTGCAGCCCAAAACTCTTCTGCAGATCGCCGCAAGCTTAGGCGCCGACGTGCCGTTTTTCCTTGTCGGCGGCCGTGGCTTGGGAATTGGCAAAGGCGACGAAATCTACCCGCTTCCCGACATTCGCACGCTCGCGCTGTTGATCGTCTCCCCGAAAGATATTCACGTGCCAACGCTGGACGCGTACTGCTGGCTGCAAGCGCCCTCGCTGGATTCGTTGACAAAAGATGCTGCAGCCCATAAACTATTGGAGTTCTGTGCTCTGTGCTGGAGTGTGCGGGGAGAGCGACTCTCGAACGATTTCGAGGGGCCGGTCTTCCGGCAGCATCCCCGGTTGGGTCAAATCCGCCGGGAATTACTTCAGGGAGGGGCGTCAGAAGCCTTGCTGGCTGGTAGCGGTTCGGCGGTGTTTGGAGTATTCCCGAGCCCAGCAAAGGCGCGCCGAGCCGTTGTCGGGTTTCCGCACGATCAGACCTTCGTCTGCGAGACAATCTCGCGGAGCAGGTATGCGCGAAGAATGAAGAGCGCATTGGTTGTGTGACCTCGCAACGACGTCCTCCGGTGTCCTGACGATTCCTCTGCAGTGAGTCCAGATCCTCGGCCCTGCTTGTGTTTTGGTGTCATCGCAGAGCGATGACACAAGTGAGAGCGTCGTGAACGACGAGCGATTCAAAATCTTCAGTGGCACCGCGAACCCGGCGCTGGCCGAAGCGATCTGCAAGCATTTGAATGTGCCGCTGGGGAAGGCGCTGCTGGGCCGCTTCAGCGACGGCGAGATTTATTTTCAGATTTTGGAAAACGTGCGCGGCGCGGACGTCTTCGTGGTCCAGCCGTGCTCCTATCCGGTGGACAACCACCTGCTCGAACTGCTGCTGATGATTGACGCCTTCAAGCGCGCCTCGGCCTGGAGAATTACCGCGGTACTGCCGTATTACTGCTATGCGCGGCAAGATCGTAAAGATAAACCACGCGTACCGATATCCGCGAAGTTGGTGGCGGACCTGCTGGAAACCGCCGGAGCAAGCCGGGCGCTGACGTTGGACCTGCACGCACCGCAGATCCAGGGTTATTTCGACGTCCCCGTGGACCATCTGTATGGTTCGCCGGTGCTGGTGGACTATTTTCGGCATAAGAAGCTGCCGAATCTTACGGTGGTTTCGCCGGATGCGGGCGGAGTGGAGCGCGCGCGGGCCTTCGCCAAGAAGTTGGACGCTCCGTTGGCCATCGTCGACAAGCGCCGTGTCGATTTGGACGTCACTGAAGTGATGAACCTGATTGGTGATGTGAAGGGCCGCACCGCATTAATAGTGGACGACATCATCGATACCGCGGGGACACTGGTGAAAACAGCAGATGCGCTGGTGCGGGAAGGCGCTACCCAGGTGTTCGCCGCGTGCACTCACGCGATTTTCTCCGGTCCCGCGGTGGAGCGTATTGAGAATTCGAAGATCACCGAAGTGGTAGCAACCGATTCTGTCCCGGTTTCCGAAGCGGCCCGGAATATGAAGAAGGTGAAGGTTTTGAGTGTTGCGGATCTGCTCGCTCGCGGCATTCGCTCGATTCACGAGGAAACTTCGATCAGCGAGCTGTTTATCTAATTTTGGTCGGCGGAAGTTGCGCCGGACAGAGATTTCACGGAAGGAAAGAAGCTATGGCTCAGATTATCGTACAAGGCGCGCCGCGAACCCTGCGGGGCAAAAACGAGGCGAGGCGTTTGCGTGTCAGCGGCAATGTTCCCGCAACGCTTTACGGCGGCAAAGGCGAAGCCCTCTCCCTGGCAGTAAACACCAAGCAGGTGACGGCGATTCTGCGGTCTGAGACCGGCCACAACACGCTGTTTCAGGTGGAATTCGCAGGCAAGCAGGAACCCGCCATCGTGAAAGACTGGCAAGTGGATCCCGTATCCGGCCGTCTGCTGCATGTGGACCTTTTGCGCGTCGCGATGGACGTGCGCATGCGCGTGAAAGTGCCCGTGCACACTTTCGGAGATCCTTCCGGCGTGAAGGTGCAAGGCGGCGTGTTCGAAGTCGTCGCGCGCGAAGTCGAAGTGGAATGCTTGCCGGCGGACATCCCCACTGAATTCAAGGTGGACGTCAGCGGACTGGCGCTGAACCAGAGCCTGCGGGCCAGCGAACTACCGATCGACAAGAGCAAGATTAAACTGATCACCGATCCTCAGGCGGTCCTGGCGCACGTTGTGGCATTACGCGTCGAGGAAGAGAAGCCCGTGGAAGCGGTGGCGCCGGGTGCAGCTCCAGCCGAGCCGGAAGTCATTAAGAAGGGCAAGAAAGAAGTGGAAGGCGAGGAAGGCGCCGAGGGCGGGGAAAAGACGGAGAAGCCGGAAAAGAAGAAGTAATTCTTTTCTGCGAGGCTCATTGCAAATTCTATGCGGCTCATTGTTGGTCTCGGCAATCCGGGCCCGGAATATCAGTGGACGCCGCATAACCTTGGGTTCCTGGCGGTTGATGAAATCGCGAACCGAAACGGGATTCGCGTGGAACGCCCGGAAGCGCAGGCGCTTGTTGGCCTTGGGAAGGTGGCGGGGAACGACGTGATTCTCGCCAAGCCCCAAACGTACATGAACCTCAGCGGTAATTCGGTGGGCCGGCTGATCGACAAGTACGACGTCGAGCCGGTGGAGTTGCTGGTTCTGTTTGACGAGCGAGATTTGCCCTGGGGCATGATCCGCATCGGCGAGCGCGGCAGCCCCGGAACGCACAATGGGGCGAAGTCTGTGACCAGCGCGATAGGGACACAGGAATTTGCCCGCTTGCGCTTGGGATGCGGACCCGATCATCCGGTGGGTGACTTAGCCGCTTACGTGCTCCGGCCGATGAGGAAAGCCGAGCTGGAAGTGGCCGGGGAAATGGTAGCGGCCAGCGGCGATGCTGTTGAGTTGATTCTGACCGCTGGCATTCAGGCGGCCATGAACAAATACAACCGCAAAGTTCCGCCGCCAGAAACGGAGCAAAAATAGCGGTCGAGGCTCAACCAGGTTTGTGTACTGGCCAATCCTGGATCGGCGGTCCTCGAACGCTTGCGGATTGGCCAATCTTTGGATTGGCCAGCTTCGGATCGAAGGCTTTGCCAATATAGGGTCCGCCTTCTGACGCGGACCGCTCTTGGGTCTTTCGTAGCCGGAGATGTTTAGGGTCGTAGCGCCAGGGTCTCCGACACAAAGGGCGCCCATGGGGCGTCAGCTCTCAGGAATGATTTTCCGGGTCACGCACTCGGAGCAGGAAGAGAAGAAAACGAGGTCATCATGGAAGAACGTTTGTACGATTTGGTCTTCATCATTCGCCCGGCCACGCCGGAAGAGGAAATCAAAAAAGTTCTGGCCACCATCGAGCACGCCTGCACGGAAAAGGGCGCCAAGGTGGAGAAGGCCGAAACCTGGGGCACAAGAAAGCTTGCCTACAAGGTGATGAAGCACCGCGAAGGAATCTACTTTTACCAGCAGGTGCGTACCTCGCACGGTGAGTTGGTGCACGAACTCGAACGCCGGTTGGGCGTGCAAGACGCGGTCATCAAGTATCAGACGGTACGCCTGGACGAAGACCTGAAGCGCCAAAAGAAACTGGTGCACAAGCGGGAGCAACGCGCCGCCCGCCGTCCTCGCCGTTCCGCCGCAACTGCTCCATCTGCGGCACCCAGCATGGAGCAGAACACCCAGGCGTAATCTCAGGTTTCAGTTCGGGTTGGAACGCTCCGTGAAAAATGCCGGAGCGACATCGGAAAGGTAGGAAGGTATGTCAGAGGAACAGAAACAACCGCAGGCGCCCGCGTCCGCCGCTCCACGTGAAGGTGGCGAAGGCACTACGAGCGCTCCTGGCGCGCCGGCTGCGCAAAGCGGTCCTGCACAAAGCGGTCAAGGTGCACCTAGTGGACAGGGCGGGCAAGGTGGCCCAGGCGGTGGCCGTCGCGAAGGCGGGCATTCCGCAGGGCCTCGTCGCGAGGGTGGCGGCGGTGGTGGTGGACGCCGGGAAGGTGGACCGGGCGGTGGTGGCCCGGGTGGACCCGGAGGCCCGCGTCGTGGCAAGCGGCAATACTTCCGCAAGAAGAAAGTGTGCAAGTTCTGCGTCGAGAAGATGGACTTCATCGACTACAAGCGCGCCGATATTCTTTCGCAGTTCGTCCAGGAGCGCGGCAAGATTCTGCCTCGCCGCATGACCGGTGTTTGTTCGCGGCATCAGCGTTGGTTGGGCGTGGCCATCAAGCGCGCCCGTAACATCGCGCTGCTGCCCTTTGCCGGCAGCGCCGCGGGAACCTTGGCGCCCCGAGCGGTGGAAGCACCCAAGGCCTAAGTAGTACAGGCTTCAGCCTGTGCAACACGAGTTTTTGCGTAGCGGAAGCGCCGTCATTCAGTCTGCGAAGTGAGGGATCCCTCCGTGGTTGTGGATGAACTCACCTCGCGCGGTTTTGTAGGGCCCGCCTGTCACCCGAACCAAAGCGAAGGGCCGGGGCGGCCCGGTCCAAGTTTCGAAAGAGAACCAGGAGATTCGTTATGCAGATCATTCTTCAAGAAGACGTGGAAAAGCTGGGGAATCGTGGTGACGTAGTCACCGTAAAACCCGGTTATGCTCGCAATTTTTTGCTGCCCAAGAAGCTAGCCGTAGAGGCCACCCCCGGCAATATGAAGGCGCTCGAACGCATTCGCGGCGCGTTGGCCAAGAAAACCGCTACGGAGCTCGATGCCGCCAAGAAGCAGGCGGAGTTGCTGAACGCGGTTTCCCTGAAGTTCACTCGCAAGACGGGCGAGAACGATCAGATGTTCGGCTCCGTAACCACCGGCGACGTCGCGGACGGGCTGAAAGCCCAGGGCTTCTCGATCGATAAGCGCCAGGTACAGCTTCCCGAGCCGCTGAAGACTCTCGGCGAGTTCCCCGTCACCGTGAAGGTGTTTCGCGATGTGACCGCCGACATTAAAGTCCACGTGGAAAAAGAAGCGTAATTCTTCACGTTGCTGGTCCTCTGTTAGTTTTCGAATCGCGTTCACACCCAAGCATCTGCGTATTCTTCGTAGGGGTTCAGCACTGCTGGCCCCCGCTTGCCAAAATCGATCATCCAGTTGCAACCAGCCGCGTCGCGACGATGATGCGCCCTGCGAAGTAATCTGCGCTTCACGACGACCCCGTGTTAGCGTGCAAATTTCTCAGCCACCGCTTCCACTTCCTCGCGTTTCCATGTTCCACCCGATAGATTCGTCACCAAAGCCACGACCATATGTGTCTCGGGATAAAGGATCAGTTGCGAGGTCCCCCCAACCGACCCTCCCGAATGCTCGTACACCAACATTCCCGATTGCGATTTGTGTACGGACCACCCGATTCCGTAGTTCACGGTCTCGCCTGACTTTGTCTTTTGTGGTGTGAACATGGTCTGTAATGTTTCGGCTTTCAAGAATCCGGGATGCAACATGATGGACCCGAAACGCACCAGATCTTCCGCGGTAGACAGAAAACCTCCCCCGGCCCATTTGTAGCTGTTGTCCACATAAGGCGCGTTCTCTTCCTCGCCGTTCTTTGCCAGTTCGTAGAACCGTGAGCGCTGCTCAATGATTTTCGTATTCTGGTCCGCCGTGGTGTGCACCAAACCCAGCGGCGTGAACACACCCTCCTGCATGTACGACAAGAACGGTTCACCGGAAGCGGATTCGATCACCGCGCTGAGCAGATTAAATCCGTAACTCGAGTAGCTGAATTTCGTTCTCGGCGGTGCTACCAACGGATCATTTTCAAAAATCTTCAAGCCCTCCAGCACGTTGTCGTAGTGCCGTTGGATATACATCTCGTCCCCGTTGTAGTGCCGGATCCCCGCCAAATGTCCAGCCACCATGCGGACCGTGATCGGCGCCTCTTTCTCCGGAAACGACGGCACATATTTTTGCACCGGGGCATCCAGATCCACCTTACCCGCTTCCACCAGTTCCATCAGCGCCGTGGCCGTCAGCGGCTTGGAGATGCTGCCGATTCGAAATTTCGTCGTCGGCCACACCGGAACACGTTCCTCCAGATCGGCAAACCCAAATCCCTCGGAGTAAACAATTCTTCCATCTACCGCCACCGCCACCGCCAGACCAGGTGTCCCGCGCGCAATCCATTCTTTGGCTTGCCGGTTGGCATACTCATGAGCAGCGGCATAAGGCCCAATCACGGCGACTGTCGCCGGACCGTGTTCTTGTTGCCCGAATGCGGAGAAGAAGAAACTTCCCGAACCCAATACCAACACAGCAGCACCCCTCACCCATACTGCTTTGCTGTGAATCCGGTCTCTAGTCATCGCAGCCTCCTGCCCGGTTCGAATGTCCCCGAAGATGTTGCCACATTACAGCCAAAACTGTTCGAAGTTCACCGATGGCCGCATCCCGCTAAAGGTTACACGATGGGGCAGTGATCCGGTCTTTCCGCTGCCGAGACACCGAAAATCTTCACCCGCGCGAGCGCGTTTTGCGCTTCGTGTCTTTTGAGAGGTGGCTCATCGAAAACGGCGGCAATTGGATGGCGCGGTCGAACTGCGAGACTTGGCTTCGCCTCCGGGCAATCGCTGGGAGGCGTGAAAAGGCCAGCGCCGGGGTCAACCGGGCATCCGCAGCAATGATCAATGGCGGATCTGCTTTCGATGGGATGGGTCGGGCTTTTGACGTCGAAATTGTCGACTATCACTGAGGAATAAAAACAATGGCGCACCGAAAAAAGCTACCCGCAATTCACCCTGGCGAAATCCTTCGCGAAGAATATCTCAAGCCACTGCCTTTGAGCATGAATAGGCTAGCGCTGGATTTGCGTGTTCCCATCACGCGTATTTCGCAGATCGTTCATGAGCGGCGCGGGATCACCACCGCCACCGCGCTGCGTTTGGCCCGCCACTTCCACACCAGTCCGCGCTACTCGATGAACCTCCAAGCCGCATATGATTTAGAGGTTACCGAGGATGAAGCCGGGGAACAAATCGAGCAGGAAGAGCTCCGCGCAAGCCATTCTGATCTCCTTGCGGCCAAATAAATCTCCGAGGAGAAGTTATTCAACGTTTTCCTTCGCGATTCACAAGCAGTCCAATTGACGGTGGCACGGTTTTGCGAGAACCTTCCTGCATGCTTTCCATGTGAGCACCTGCAGTTTGGCCGCTGTGAGGAGAGCATTGCGGCGGCGGTAGAGGTGTGTTATTACTGTACTAGATACGCGAAGCTAAGGCGAATCAAAAAAATGCCCGCAGATGCCACTCTCGAACGCCCCCTGCCCAGTAACCTGGATGCCGAGCGCTCCATTCTCGGCGCGATTCTACTGGATAACAACGTACTGAACACCGCCATCGAAGCGCTCAAGGCTGAGGATTTCTTCCTGCCACAGCACCGCCACGTCTTCCAGCGAATGCTCGCGCTGGGAGAATCCCAACATGCCATCGATCTGGTAACGCTCACGGAAGAATTGCACCGCCGCGGGGAATTGGAAGCGGCAGGAGGCGCACCGTATTTGGCCAGCTTGACCGATGGAGTGCCGCGAGTTTCGAATGTCGAGCACTATGCGCGCATCGTCAAAGAAAAGGCGATGCTTCGCAACTTGATTCACGCGACACACAATATTCAGCAACGCGCCTTCGAAGGCGAAGATGGCGCCGATGCCATTCTGGACGGCGCGGAATCCAGCATTTTTGCGCTCGCCGAAGATCGCGTCAAAGCTGGCCTGATCCCCATCAAGGAAATCGTCAACGAGAGTTTCGACCGCCTGGAGAAAATCTTCCGGGAAGGGAAGAGCATCACCGGAATCTCGACCGGTTATGGTGAACTCGACAAACTGCTTTCCGGTTTGCAGCCCTCGGAACTGATCATTCTCGCGGCTCGCCCTTCGCAAGGAAAGACCGCGCTGGCGCTGAATCTGGCGGAGAACATCGCCATTCGGGGCGGCTTACCAGTAGCGGTGTTCAGCCTGGAAATGTCCAAGGAATCGTTGCTGCAGCGGTTGGTAGCCTCCGTCGCACAAGTGGATGCGCACAAGTTCCGTTCCGGCCATTTGAGTCGCGAGGATTGGAAGCGCATGACCGAAGCGCTGAGCGCCATTGCCTCCGCGCCCCTGTGGGTGGACGATGCCGGCTCGACCAGCGTGCTGGAAATCGGCGCGAAGGCAAGGCGCCTGAAACGCGAAAAGGGCTTGTCGCTGCTCGTGGTGGATTACCTGCAACTGATCACCGGTCGCGGCCGCTTCAATTCCCGTCAGGAGGAAGTCGCGAGTATCTCCCGCGGCTTGAAAGGGCTCGCCAAGGAATTGCAGATTCCCGTGCTGGTGCTTAGCCAGCTTACCCGCGCCCCGGAACGCGATGAACGTGGGCCGCAACTTTCCGACTTGCGCGAATCGGGCGCCATTGAACAGGACGCCGACGTGGTCATGTTCATCTACCGCCCAAAATTCTTCGATATGAACGCTACTCCCGAAGAGCGCGACATGGCCGATATCCTGATTGCCAAGCAGCGTAACGGGCCCACTGACAAGGTGCAGTTCGTCTTCCGTAGCCGTTTGACCCGTTTCGAAGAAGCCGCACCAGACGCCTTTTCACAATTCAGCGGCGGCGACGAGATGTAAAGGCGGACACAGCGCGTCAGCACGGCCACAGATAAAGATTGGCGACTCTCGGCAAAGCAGAACGGTGTGACGCATCCCGATTGCCCCAAATTCCTTGGAATCAGTGAATTCGAGATCGTGCGGCGCTTCAAGATCGCAAAACCCGGCGACCGGTCGCCCGGCCGCCAACGTGCTCCTCGGCTGTTGTCATTCGCGCGGCGTGTCTGCAACGTTTTTTGCGGCTTCGCGCGAATGCCGTAAACTAAAGCTTTCCGGAAATTCATGACTCGAAAGACAAGAAATCCCGTCGATTTTGTGGGCCGCCCGGTATGGGCGGTAGTGTCGCTCGATGCGCTTCGCCAGAATTTGCACGCCATTCGCGATTACGTCAATCCTTCGTCCGAGAAGCGCGAAACGCCCCGCAGGGTCCTTTGCATTGTGAAAGGGAACGGCTACGGCCATGGTGGCCCGGAAGTTTCCAAGGCGCTCGAAAAGTTTGGCGCCGATTGGTTCGGCGTGGCCTCGGCCGGCGAAGGCATGGAGCTGCGCCAGGGCGGTGTGCGCAAACCGATTTTGGTTCTGGGCGGCTTCTGGCCCGGCGAAGAAAAAAATCTCATCGAGCATAATCTCACCCCAGCGATCCACCGTTGCGAGCACCTCGCGCTGTTCGACGCTGCCGCCGCGAAAGCGCGCAAACGCCACGCCGCGATTCACCTGAAAATCGATACGGGCATGAACCGGCTCGGCATCGCGCCCACGGACATGGATTGTTTCGCCAACCAGCTGGCCAAGTGCAAACACTTGGAGCTCGACGGCACTTTCACCCACTTGGCCTCCTCGGAAGTTCTAACTGACACTCCCACCGGCCACCAGACCGCCGAACAGTTGCAACGGTTCTTTGGCGCGATCGATCGCCTGCAAAAACTCCAGGTTCAACCGGGAATTCTGCATATCGCCAACAGCGCCGCGATTGCCGCGCGTCCCGAAACTTGGGCAGACATGGTGCGCCCTGGAGCGCTGCTTTATGGCTACCATCCCGGGTTCGACCCGATGGAACGCCGATTTGAATTCGAAACCAAGCTGTTACTGCGCCCGGTGATGAGCTTGCGCGCACGCCTCCTGAATGTTCGTTCCGTGGCCGCTGGCGTCGGTGTGGGTTACAACGCCAGCTGGATAGCCAAGCGCCCGTCTCGCGTTGCGGTGTTGGCCGCGGGCTACGGCGACGGCATTCATCGTTCTTTGGGCAATCGCGGCACGGTGGCCATTCGCGGTTACCTTGCGCCGATCATCGGAATTGTATCCATGGACGTGGTAATGCTGGACGTGACCGACGTGCCCGACGTGGCCATCGGAGATGTTGCCACCGTGTATGGAACCGATGGAGATCGTGTTTACCCAGCCAACGTCGTGGCACGCAGTATCGGTACCGTCACTTCCGATTTGATTTCCGGCGTGAGCCGACGCGTGCCGCGCTTCTACATTCCCTGAGCTCTCATTTCTTCCGCGAACACCATCGCGACTTTCTTTTTCTTGACGAAAGCGTATTCGGAGGGTATACAGTTCACCACGTTAACTGCTCGACGACGCGAGTGCATTTTCAAAATTAGAGCGAGCGGAATCCGGGGCGGGGCGAATCCAGCTGAACTGCGAGGTTACGTGGGGCCAGGCAAGTTGCATCGCCACAGCAGTGCGAGCCCGAACATTACGACCACAGACGCCGCAAGCGATACCGGATTCGCTCTCAACACAAATCGTGGACGTGCGCTGCTAGGCCAGAGTTGGGATTACTGGGCGATTCGGCTGGCCTTAGTCGGTGCCAGTTGCGTGCTTTGCTATAGCTTGGGTCCATTCGGAATTCATGGACGGCCGGCTGCCGGTTTGGGATTTCTCGTAGCCATGGTGATTCTGCTTGCCGAATTACGATTGCGCCGCGCGGAGATCAGCGGACTTTTGGGGGGAACCTGCGGTGCGGTCCTTGGTCTCCTCGCTTCGCTCCTCTTCACCCTCGTCATTTCCCGCACCGCTGAACCCGAACCCACCAAGTCCTTCCTCGAATTCACCGCGCTCTTTGCATTCGGTTATCTGGGTTTGGTCATCGGCTCCTCGCAAGGAAACGTTCTGCGCCACATTCCTCTGCCGCCCGCCGTCAGGCTTCCTGCCCCGAGCCTGCCGCCCATGAAGCTGCTGGACACCAGCGCCCTGATTGATGGGCGCATCGGCGATATTTGCGAAACGCACTTTCTGGATGGACCGCTCGGTGTGCCGCGGTTTGTTTTGCACGAGCTGCACCAGGTCGCCGACTCCCCGGACAATCTAAAGCGCCAGCGTGGGCGCCGCGGGCTCAAAGTGATCGAGCGCCTGCAGAAAATGGCCTGGTTGGACTTGCGGGTTCTAGATGAAGATTTTCCCGGCAACTTGGCGGTCGATCAGAAATTGGTGGAATTGGCCCGCAGTTCGAATTCCAAGATTGTGACCAATGATTTTAATTTGAATAAAGTGGCTCGCGTCCAGGGCATCTCCGTCCTGAATGTGAATGAGCTCGCGAACGCCATGAAGCCCACGGTTCTGCCCGGCGAATCCATGCGCGTGTTGATTTTGCGCGAAGGTAAGGAATCCACGCAGGGCGTTGCATACCTCGACGACGGCACCATGGTCGTGGTTGATGGAGCGCGCCGGCACATCAACCGCACTATCGATATCGTCGTGACTTCCACGCACCAGACTCCGGCCGGCAAGATGATCTTCGGGCGCATCGAGGACCGCACCGATGCGTCAGCTCCGCGGGTGGCCGCCGGTGGTAATCTTCAGCCGCCTGCCGGCGCCGCGCCTGCACCACGGTTTGACTCCGCAACCAATCCTCGTTATTCGGGCCCGGAGCCGCTTTAGTGCGCATACCCGTCTACCGTCTACCGTCGCCCACGCGCCATTCGATCCAGGCAATCGCCCCGGCAATATTTCTCTTTCGCCCTCCCCTTGCGGTACACTCTCCTTTCTGCAACCCGCGCTTAAGCCGCCAGGACTCCGCTTAGCCGGACTGCTTTCACCCTATGAGTCACATCGCTGCGATTCTTCCCGCTGCAGGTCTCGGCACGCGCATGGGCCACGAGACCCCTAAGCAATTCATGGAGCTCGATGGCGTGCCCATCGTCATCCACACCCTCAGGCGCATTGCCTCCTGTCGCCTGATTACGCACATTATCGTTGCCACTCGAGCGGAAGTGCTCGATCGGTTGGAAGCGCGTATCCGCGAGGAGAAATTCCAGCAACCGGTGATTGTCGTGAAAGGCGCCGATTCCCGCCAGGGTTCAGTTAGCCAGGCCCTGAAATCTATTCCAGATGATACGGAACTGGTGGTGGTGCACGACGCGGTGCGGCCGTTCGTTACCGTGGAGCAGATTACCCGGGTGATCGAGGAAGCGCGCCGCTGTCAGGCCGCGATCCTGGCAGTGCCCGCCATGGACACGGTGAAAGAGGTAAAACGTGCCAGCTTGCCCGAAGATGTTGCGCTGATTACCACCACGATTCCGCGGGAGCGCGTGGTGCTGGCGCAAACCCCCCAGGTTTTCGAAACGCAACTGTTGAAACAGGCCTTGGCTGATGCGGAAAGCGAGGGCGTGAACGCCTCCGACGAAGCCGGATTGATCGAGCGGTTCGGCCACGAGGTTCACGTCGTCCAAGGCTCCGAGCGTAATATCAAAATCACCAGGCCCGCGGACATGGACCTGGCTCGCTTCTATCTACACGCCGAGAACAAGAAAGCATGAGCATTCGTTGCGGAATTGGCTACGACCTACATCGGCTCGCGGAGGGGCGCAAGCTGATGATTGGCGGCATCGAAGTACCTTTCGACAAGGGGCCAGTCGGCCATTCCGATGGCGATGTGCTGGCCCATGCGCTATGCGATGCGCTTCTCGGCGCGGCCGCACTCGGCGACATCGGCAAACATTTTCCAGACAACGACCCGAAGTGGAAGGGCGCGAACAGCCTGCTTTTCCTGGAACACGCGCGCAAGCTTCTCGACGAGGCGCGCTTCGAAATTGAGTACATCGATGCGGTGGTGATCCTGGAGCGCCCCAAACTCGGCCCGCATTTCGTCAAGATGCGAGAAGCGCTGGCAAAATCCCTGGGCGTGCCCACCGAAAAAATCCATTTGAAGGCCAAGACTAACGAAGGTGTGGATGCCGTCGGTCGTGGCGAGGCGATCGCCTGCCACGTGGTCGCGACTTTGAGCTTTTAGCGCGCAATCCACTGCCGGAAAATCCGCGCTAAACTTCTTGCATGTCGTCCCGCAAACACGTTCAGCCGCATCCGTCACGGGAAAATCATTTCAACGCAAATGATGTGCTTTCCGTTCTACGGGCGCGCGGCTGGCTGTTCGGAGAGCCATCGCAGCAGCAATTAGCATTTTGCGACCGTGCCGCTGCGCTTCTCGGTCCTCACGCTGCGGATGCCGCCGAGCTGGAAGAACTGCTCGGCCTTGTTTTTCGTTATGATGCCACGCAAATCCTGCAAACCATCGAGGCTCATGCGGTCTTAGCCCGATACGGCGCGCGAGATGTGCTTCGCCAACTGGCACTGTTCCTTCTCGAGCCCCTGCCATTCGATTCCGATCGCTTCAAGGAAGCTGTGACGCTGCTGAAGGAGCAGCTCGACCTGCGTGGCCGCGACCTCTTTTATCCCTTGCGCCTCGCCCTTACGGGCCGCGCCGGCGAAGGCGAACTTGACCGCGTCATTCTACTTCTAGATGTAGCCGCTGCACTTCCGTTCGCGGTTTCGGTCAAATGCACCCGCACTCGCATCGTGGAATTCTGTTCGGCCCTCGATTGATGCGGCGGGACTCGCACTCGCATTTTCTCGATAATGTGCGCTTTTGTACCCACCGCCTTCCGAGGTGGTCCGCTCTCCGCCCATGTAGTGGCCGAACTTTAGATCGGCCATCCCAAGGCCATCCCGCTCCCGTATGCTGCCCATGTCATCCTGAGCGCAGCGAAGGATTTCAACTATCCGGACCCGCAAAGCACATCCCACAACGTGCAATTATCCCCCCGCGCCAACTTTTAACTTTCAACGTTCAACTGTAAACTTCCCGGCATGGATCGACTCACCGGAATCCACGCCGTTCGCGAAGCCCTCGAGGCGGGCGGTGCCTTCGACCGCATCGTAATCGCAAAGGGCCGACAAGATACGCGTGTCGAGGAGATTGTGCAATTAGCACGCGGGCGCGGCATTGCCGTGCGCTTCGAAGACCGTGGCCAACTAGATCGCTTGGCCAACACCCGCGATCACCAGGGCGTGGTAGCCATCGCAGCCGCGCGTGCAGCCGCTACCCTCGAAGACATCATAGAAAACGCAAATCACTCGAAAGGCCAAGGTCTGATCGTGTTACTGGACGGTGTCGAAGATCCGCACAATCTTGGCGCCATCATTCGCACAACGCTCGCAGCGGGCGCGCATGGCGTCGTCGTTCCCGAACGCCGCGCCGTCGGTCTCACGGACACGGTTGCGCGAGCTTCCGCCGGGGCCTTGGCCCATCTGCCGGTGGCGAAAGTGACCAACCTGGTGCGCGCCATGGAGGATCTGAAAGAAGCTGGTTACTGGCTCGTGGGCCTGGATGAAACCGCGCAGAAAAGCTACACGGAAGTGGACTACACCACGCCCACAGGGATCATCATGGGCGGCGAAGGCCACGGCCTGCACGAACTCACGCGCAAGCGCTGCGATTTCGTTGCCTCCCTGCCCACAACCGGCCCGGTAAAATCACTCAACGTTTCAGTTGCCACAGGCGTGGTCTTATTTGAAGCGCTGCGACAGAGGCATGCGCCAAAGCGCTAAATCGCAAGCAATGTCCAACCGCTTTACTTGTCGTACTGAATCAGCGAAAAAACGTCGAGGCCCGGTAATTTGGCCCGACCCTGCAGAAACGCAAGTTCCACCGCGAAGGCTGCCCCATCCACAATGCCGCCGAGCGAACGAATCAATTGCACCGCCGCCGCTGCGGTGCCGCCGGTAGCCAAGAGGTCATCGCAAAGCAGCACCCTCTGACCTTTTTGCACCGCGTCCTCGTGAATCTCCAATGCATCGGTGCCGTATTCCAACGCATAAGAAACCTTCGCGGCTTTTGCTGGAAGCTTCTTTGGTTTTCTCACCGGGACAAATCCCGCCTGCAGTCGATACGCGAGCGCTGGTGCCAGGATGAATCCGCGCGCTTCGATGCCGACCACCAGATCGATCTTGTGCCCATCATAGTGATTGCAAAGCCGGTCAATCAGTTCGCGAAAACCGTCCTTATCTTTCAGCAAGGTCGTCAGGTCATAGAACAAAATTCCCGGTTTCGGATAATCCCGCACTTCGCGGATCAACTTCTTCAATTCGTCCATGCCAGCGGGCTCCTCGTTAAATGGTAATTTCTATGACAAACTGGCCGCGATATCTGTGATCTGGAGGGTCAGGTTCCTCCCGGACCTCGCCCACACTGGAAAGTGCCGGTCCCTTCTGCAGCGCCACGCGCAATTGTTTTAGCCTTTCCGGAGTGGCCATCGCGAATACCTCCACGCTACCATCCCGGCGATTCCGGACGTAGCCATCAATTCCCAATTTAGCGGCAACATGCTCGACGTAGTTGCGAAAGCCGACTCCTTGTACACGTCCCGAGACGACGTACCGCCGAGCGAGGACATCTTCTCTCACAGTACGTTCAGTGTAACAAACGCCATCGCCATTTCTATAAAAAGCCAGCGCAACACAAACTGCACGGCCGTGAAGCCAGAGATGTAGAATAGCCTCACAAGGCGGCCATTGCTCCGCCCCAACGCATCTAATCCAATATGCTTCAGAACAATTCCAGTGCTGCGCCCGGCGTTTTTGTTTCCTTCGCGCTCCCCTTGTTGGCGGGGCTGGTGATGTTCAGCGCGCCCGGTTTATTCGCGCAGGAAAACGCGCCGGGACCGCTGCAGCCTCCGCCAGAACATCACGTGACGCGCATCGAAGGAGTGCCCGAGCCAGCCGCTCCGCCTTCGCTCCCCCCCTCGGAAATCATCCAGGCTTTTGCAAAAAAAGAAGAGTTGTATTTTTCTACACGGCCCCAGTTCGCCTACCGAAAGACCATCCGCATCCAGGAATTTGGCCCCGACGGCCGGGCGTCAGGCGAATACATCGCCACATACGACGCGGTTCGCTCCGGCGATGGCAAAATCTATGAAAAAGCCATCACCGCGCCGCAAACCTCCCTGCAATATCTTTCCTTCGAGCCGGAGGACGCCCAGCTCCTTACGCGCATCCCCGCATTTCCGGTGACCGCGGATCAACTCTCCAAATACAACGTGAAATACCTGAACACCGAAAAAGTGGACGAGATCGATTGCTACATTTTCCAGGTTTCCCCGAAAACGCTGGAGCGCCAGCACGCCCTTTTCGATGGGGTCATTTGGGTGGACCAGAAATACCTGGAAGTGGTGGAGACCTACGGCCGGTGGATGAATGACTTGGGGGAAGTGCACCCACCCACGCTACCTTTCACGATGTTCGAAACTTACCGCGAAAATGTCGACGGCAAATACTGGTTTCCCGATTATTCGCGCTCGGATGGAACCTACAAAATGAAGGACCGGGATATCCCGATCCGCGTCACCATCAAGTGGACGGACTTCAAGCCGTTCTCCGCGGTGCAGATTGCGCCGAACTCACCAACCCCTCCGGCTCAACCCCCGGCTCCCGCAACCCCAGCGGTCCGGAAACCGTAATCGCGAAAGCTTCAACGTGCGCTGATCTGGTACCGGCTCACCTGCGCCCTGACCACTCCCCAGCGAGCCTTTCCAGAAACTCTGGCAAATCTCGTAATCGCTTAAGCAGGAATTCTGGTTTTGCGGCACGCAGCCGCGCTCCAGTTGGAAACGGCCCCAGCACCGCGATCGACCGCATGCCTACGGCGCGAGCCATCCCCAGATCCTCCGGCGTATCGCCTACATACACACAATCTTCCGGTTCCAGTTTCATCTGTTCCAGCGCCATACGCAGAGGAGCCGGATGCGGTTTCTTCTCCGGGGTATCCCCGCCGCAAACCCGTGTACAAAACGTTCGCGTCAAATCAAATTCGCGCAATTGTCGAGAGACACGATCACGATCGCCACTGGTTACTAAACCTAAGGCGTGACGCCGGCCCAGTCTCTGCAAAACCCGCCGCGCTCCGGTCACCAGTTTGCAAGGATGCTTTGCGTAGTGAAGGCGCCACAAGCGATCCGCTTTGTCCCACTGTTCCTTGGGAATTCCCGCCGCGCGATACACCGCGTACCAATCAGGGGAATAATGCAACTGCAGTTCCTGCAGGCCCCATCGCGATCCCATCTCACGGAACATCGCCAGGTATGCCTGAGAGTCGGCATGGTAGGAATCGATGAGCGTGCCGTCCCAGTCAAAAAGGACCCCCGCCAAGGATCTTTTGACGCGCATGGTTATCTAGATTAGCAGAATTGGGTGAAGGCTCGATTTAGCGGCGGAATTCAGTCAGCGGGAAGCCAAGTCGGAATCAAATCGTCGCGGTCGAAAGCAAAATCGTCAAAGCGCGCGGCTATCCCGTGCCATCCTGGCATGTTGGCTGGCTCCGTCCGTTGCACGCTTGCTCGCGAGGAAACTACCACATTGCCGTACCCCAAGGGCCGGCTTACCAGTACCACGTCCAGTTCAATTTCGGTGCCTACTGCAAGCGCCTTCGGGCAAAGGAAATATACCCCGGAGGAGCTGATGTCTCGAGTAACCAGTGTAATCGGGAACTCTTCCCGGATTCCGCCAACGCTGCGCAGCTTCAGAGGCAACTTCAAGGAGGCTCGCGGCCGCTCCCGCTGCTCCAGGTGCACGCCCACGGCGTGTGTCGGAACGCGCACAAAGCGACGCGGCTGCGGATTGCTCAGCAGCGGCATCACACGCAGCTTCGGCGCGGGTGGTACTACGGCGGGTCTTTCCGGGAGAAGAGGCGCCGTTGCGGCTTGCGCTAATGGCTCCAGCGGTCTTGCTAAATTGTCCCAAATGATCGCGCGGTTGGCGGCACTCATCTCGCCCTCAGTAGAGATGAAACAGCGATAGAGCTACTGCGGTAGTCCTATTACTTAAACTCAAAATGTCCCGTGAAGATGTCGGGGTGCCAAGATGCCATCCCCGCGAGCAACTGTCAACCTACGGAAAACAGGGGAAGTGCCCTAAATTGAAACAGTTGGTTCTGGTACTATCTCTTCTTGTTTTATTCGCTTCTGGTTCGGCGCAAGACACCGCCATTATGGTTCTGTTCGATGCGCCGTTCTACGTGGAATACTCCTATATGGACGGCGAGAGTTCCTATTCACAGGTGGCTCCTGTTTCCCACGCGGTACGGCCCACACATGACACCCTCGTTTTAATCTGCTTTGCCATCGTTTACATCGTTTGGGGATCCACATACTACGCCATCCGCATTGGCATTCAATCGTTTCCACCTCACTTGCTAGCCGGGTTGCGATATCTCACCGTCGGCTTGTTTTTCTATCCCATATTTCGAAAGGTGAGTGGAGAGAAACCGACACTGGCGCAGTGGAAAACTACTTTCGTCGCCGGTCTTCTATTATTTGCGATGGGCAACGGCACGGTCTCCTGGGCCGAACTGCGGGTGCCCTCAGGCATTGCGGCGCTGCTGGTTGCCACGGTTTCCCTGTGGATGGTTCTGGTGGACTGGCTGAGGCCTGGCGGGTCCCGGCCACCACCGCGCGTCTTGATCGGATTCGTGTTGGGTTTTGCAGGCATGACGCTCTTGGTGGGTCCGAAGCATCTCGGCAATTCCGAGCGCATTGATCCGTTCGGAGCCTTCGCTTTAATTGCAGCTTCCTTGGCTTGGGCACTCGGTTCCATCTATATGCGCCATCATCCGCTGCCCCGTGCTCCGTTGCTGGGAGTAGGGATGCAGACGTTGTGCGGCGGAGCAGTACTGTGTTTGACTTCTGTGGTGATAGGCGAGACCCGGCATTTTCATCTGGCCCACGTTACATTTCGCGCGTGGCTCGCCTTGACCTATCTCACCATAGTGGGTTCAGGGCTTGGGTTCAGCGCTTACGCGTACATCCTGAAACACAGCACCGCCACGCGAGTAGCAACCTATGCGTTCGTGAACCCTGTCGTCGCATTTTTCCTTGGTTGGTTGCTGGCCTCGGAACCTCTCACCTTGCGGACCGGCTTGGCCAGCGGCATCATTCTCACGGCCGTCTTGCTTGTAATTACCGCTCCCCACAAGACTCCTCGGGAGGCCGAAGAAGCGATTCCAACGCCGGGTGAAGCCTGAAGTCACGGGCTCCGCGACGGGAAAGTTTGCCGTTCGAAATCGGATAGATTCGGTTCATACACAGCGTTAGTCTAGCCCCATGAACACGCAACAAAAGAATCCTGCCACCACGCCCATAACTCCCAAGGCGGCGGAGCAGTTCTGGCAGGCAACGCTGCATCGAGATGCCCGTGCTGACGGCACCTTCTTCTTCGCCGTGCGCTCCACGCAAGTCTATTGCCGCCCGTCCTGCCCCGCGCGCCGTCCTCTGCGCCAGAACACCGTTTTCTTTCGCACCACGCAAGAGGCGGAGACTCAAGGATTCCGTCCTTGTCGTCGCTGTCGTCCGAAACAACAGGACTCCGCGATCGCTCTCGTGCAACGAGTGGCCGCTGTCCTTTCCCGCACCGAAGAGGAGTCCCCAAAATTGAGCGCCCTGGCCGTGCAAGTGAACTCCTCTCCCGCGCAATTGCGCAGAGCATTTCGCCGGGCCACCGGAGTGTCGCCGAAGGAGTTCGAACAGGCATTTCGTCTCACACGCTTCAAACAAATGCTCCGCGACGGCCGTAGTGTCACCGAGGCGCTCTACGCTAGCGGTTACGGTTCTTCGAGCCGGCTTTACGAAAAAACCAACGTGCATTTGGGCATGACCCCGGCGTCGTACCGCAAAGGAGGAGAAGGTATGCAAATCAGCTACACCATCGCGAATACATCTTTAGGGAAGGTTCTGGTAGCCAGTACCGAACGGGGTGTGTCTGCCGTTTATCTAGGCGAGAACGAAAGGCATTTGGCCGAGGAACTTCGCAAAGAATACCCGAAGGCCGAAATTGTGCGCACCGCCGACAGTCACGAAAACTGGATGAAGGAGATCGTGCGCCGCGTGGAGGGTAGCGCGCCCAGCGTGGAACTGCCCTTAGACGTGCAGGCCACCGCGTTCCAGCGCCGCGTGTGGCAGGAATTGCAACGGATCCCGCGGGGAGCCACGCGGACCTACACCCAGGTAGCGAAATCGCTGGGTAAACCACGCTCGGTGCGCGCCGTCGCTCGCGCCTGCGCCACCAATCCGGTATCCATCGTGGTGCCTTGCCATCGCGTCATTCGCAGCGATGGCGCGCTCGCGGGCTATCGTTGGGGATTGTCGCGCAAAGAGAAACTGCTACAGAGGGAAGCTGCTTCGGCCCGAGCGAACTAGCCGCGCGGCTTCTCCACTTTTGTGCCCTTCGGCCAGTCCGGCTTGAACTTGCCGTCACCCAGCTTGAGGTTCTTCATTACCTTGGTGTAGCGCGTCAGCACATAATCCCCGGTGCCCGCCTCAATGAACTTTTCCTGACTCGGCAACCACGAAGACTCGTCGACCCACATCACCACTTTGGAGATTTGCTTCCGTTGTTCTTCGGAGCGCGGCGTCAACTCCAGCATGGCGGTCTTGTGGCCATCGAGTTCGTCTTCACCAGCCAATGCCACGTCATAATTCTTTTTCAGATTTTCGGTGCGCGTGCCGAAGCCCAGAGCCAGGTACTCATCCACCAGCGCCCGGTTCTTGCCAATGTTGTATTCCTCAACGCGATTGATCCGGGGAGTGTAGATGTAGAAATTGTCGCCGTTACGAAGGATCGTGCGGGGATCAGGTGTTTGAAAATCGATGCGCACCTTGCCGTCTTTGCGCATGAAAATTTCGCCGGATTCCGTGGAGATATCTTTGACCACCGCGGTGTATTTCACGTGCTCCACCGCAGCGGTCAGCGAACGAAAATCCTGGGCCGCATGGTCCATCATAGAAAGCACGTAGTCGAGAGTGATTTTGCCGGGCGCCTGGGTGGCGCTTAAGGTGAGCATTCCAGAAACAGTGAACAGCAGGGTCAGTAAAAGATATGGTCGCAATCTCGTCAAAGCTACCCCTCAGGCTGAACCATCAGCCTTCTCCCTCGAACAAAATCGTAACACAGGATAGAGCCCGCTCCCGGGCGAGTGTTCATTGGCAGGCGCTGTCCTCTACAAAGTCTCGCGCGGCGGCCATGGCCGAAAGCGCGTGCCCGCAGGACACAATCCTCTCGTCCAGGGAGTCGGATTGCAGCGAGTCGGGGGAGAAGTAAGTCAAAGACTTGTTCAGCCCCACATATTTGTCCTGCAGCGCTTTCATATTGTTGAACACCTGCACCAGCACGGGATAAGCGTTCTTATCGGAGTCCGTGGAAATAGCCACGGAGGCCAGATTCAACGATTGTTGCGCCTGGGCCTGATAGTTATCGAGCCACCCGGTGGTCAGCGGCACGCCCCGTTCGATCGCCGTCTTCAACGCTGAATGCCATTCGCGTATGCGCGCACCAGCCTCCACTGCCGCTGTCAGAAACTCCTTCGAAAGCCCTTTCGGTTGGCTGGAGGCGGCGGAAGACGTCGCTGCCGCGTTGGGAAGGGTCAGCACGATTTGCTCGCCTTTGAAGCTGATCGAGCTGTTTGTTAGCCGGGCCAGACCGTCGATATCCACGTAATTGTGCCCCTGAACCTGCACGACTTTTGCGGCGCCATGCTGCCCGTTGATGACCAGGGTCGTGCTTTGCTGCGCGGCCAGGGTCAGCGCCAACACCGGCAGCGTGAGTAGGGCGGCGAGCGCCCAGAGCCTTTGCGTTGTCTTTCGGTTCGTTTGCATGCTGCAATCCTCCCGCGGGGGCCGTCTCCGCGCATTTTAGCAGAGGCGGCGGGATTGTTCTGCTACTCAACGGGGGGACCGAAAATGGTTTACTGGATTGGCTGGCGATGCCGGTCGAACCACCAGGGCCACGCCAATAGCAAGGCCATCGCTAGCAGCCCCGTGATGGCCACTTCCTTGATGCTTTGCGGGGGCGCGCTGAAGCGGTCTCCCACGTACAGAATCAGCAGAACCGCGACGTAAATCCAAAACCCGAAGCGACCCACGCGATCACGGGCGCGTGTACTACGGACGTACAGCCATACGCCCACCGCAAACAAGGGCACTTCCACCAGCAATGTGCCGGCAATGGAGTTCCACAGGGATGCGCCATACTTCGGACCCGCCGGATACAGAGGCATGTCCGGGCGGTGCGTGAGCCAGTCCAGCACCCAGTGGCTAATAACCGCGATGCCCACAGCCAGCGCACCCGCCAACTCGGCGCGATACACCCGATACACCACCGCCAGAGCTACAGCCCAAAGCAGCAGGAATAATAAACTGTGCGACCACGGGTAATCGTACAGCGCCAACGGCGTCCAACGCGTGTCTCCGACAGAAACACGGGCATGCTCCCACCCTAACAGCAAAAAAAAGATCCACAGGATGTCGGCCCACAGCGCTGCGGCAATCAACACCGCTAGTGAGGCATGCGGAGCCATGCGCTTCAACCCGAATCCTACACCGAAATGCCCAATGAACATCGCCACCTTCTAACGCTCGCAGCCACCAACGCGTGAAGTAAGGGCGCAGGAACCGGGAGCAGCCGAGGCCCGATCACCGAATCTTTCGACGAAGCCGCGGGTCGCCACGTTTCAGCTTTTCCGCGAGGGTTTATGGACCGTCGGTTTCACCGAGAGTCAGAATCAAACCTGGAGAACGTCGCCCTCTCGCGCCACCAGTTCATAAAGAACCGGATTCACGAAGAAGCCCAGCAGTAGTCGCGAGAGCAGCCCTGCAACCACCACGATCGCGAAGGGCTTTTGCGTGTCACTGCCTACGCCGGTAGAGATGGCCGCGGGAACCAATCCGAGGCACGCCACCAAAGCGGTCATCATAATGGGGCGTAGCCGCAGCAAGGACGCTTCTCGCGTAGCTTCACGGATGCTCCGGCCCTCTAGTCGCAGCTTGTTGATGTAGCTTACGAGAATGACCGCGGTTTCGACCGATACGCCCAGTAGGGCCAGAAGGCCCAGCGCGCTGGAAACGCTGAACGGTGTATGCGTGAGCTTGAGCGCGATGAGTGCACCGACCGGTTCCGTGATGATCACGCCCAACGCAATAGTAACGGGAAACTTGAAATTGCCATACAGCGCGAACAAGATCAGAAAGATCAAGAAAATGGCCAGCGGACCGATAACATACAGCTGCGCCTTGGCATCCAGCAATTCGCTGTACTCTCCGCCCCAGTCCAGACGGTATCCCTCCGGCAAACGCACATTTTGCGCGATGTTTTTTTGCCCGGCCTTCACGATACCCTCGAGGTTGCGGCCCTCAATCGAAAACTGAATTCCGATGTAGCGCGAATTGTTTTCGCGGTAGATGAACGACGCCCCATTGGATTCCTTGATCGTGGCCAATTCGGAAAGCGGAATCTGCTGACCGGCAGGTGCGGGCACCAGCAGATTCCCAATTTCACGGGCGTCCGAGCGGTATTTGGGATCCATGCGCACCACCAGATCGAACAGTTTTTCGCCTTGAATGACTTGTGTGGCCGCCTGCCCACCCACCGCAGCCTGTACCACTGCTTCCACGTCGGCCACGTTGATTCCGTAACGCGCGATCTTTACGCGATCGGCGTCAATCAACAGGCTAGGCTGCCCCAATTCCCTTACAACCGTTAGTTCCGTAAAGCCCGGCGTCTTTTCCAAAACGCGCTTGATCTCCACCGCCTTGTTCTCCAGCACTTGCAGATCCGGTCCAAAAATCTTTACGGCCAGAGCAGACTTCAAGCCGGTCAGGGCTTCGTCAACGGCGTCTTCGGCCGGTTGTGTGAAGTTGAAGATCACCCCCGGATAAGAATCCAGCTCTTTTTGCAAATCTTCGATGAGTTCTTCCTTGGTATGCACGGAGGTTTGCGACCAGGACTTGTCGTTGTAGGGTTTCAGTCCTACATAAAATTCGCAGTTGAAGAAGCCGGTGGGATCGGTCCCATCATCCGGCCTACCCAACTCCGAACCGGTGACCGTAACCATCGGATATTGGATCAGCAGGTTGCGGACTTGCGGAGCAAACTTCGCCGCTTCTTCGAACGAAATGGTGTACGGCATCGTGGCGCGTACCCACACCGCGCCTTCATCCAAATGGGGTAGAAATTCTCCCCCGATCAGCGGCACCAACAGCAGCGTCGCGCCAAAAATGGCGAACGCCACCATCAGCGTAATCACACTGTGGTTCAGGCACCAGTCCAACCGTCCGGCATATTGGTCGCGAATCCAGTTGTAAACGCGATTCTGCTTCTCCTGCACACCGCTTTTGAACCAGTACGACGCCAGCACCGGAACCACGGTCAGCGTCAGAACCAGCGCGCCCAACAAAGCGAATCCCATGGTGTCGGCCATGGGATGAAACAATTTCCCCGCAGGGCCGCTCAGGGCATAGATGGGCAGGTAACCCGCGATGATCACCGCCACCGAATAAAAGATCGGCCGGTCCACATCTCGCGCGGCCGCCAGAATCACGTCCGTCAATTTGTATTCCGTGCCGTGGCGTAACCCCAGTTCACGGTAAATGTTTTCCACCATCACGATGGTGCCGTCGATGATGATCCCGAAATCGATGGCGCCAATAGACAACAGGTTCGCGGCTTCCCCCGTCCAGTGCAGAAAAATGAATGCGAACAGCAGGGCCAGAGGAATGGTCAGCGCGGTGATCACCGCGGCGCGGATGCTGACCAGAAAAAAGATCAGAACCAGGAAAACGAGCACCATCCCGCGAAGCAGGTTTCCTTCTACCGTGTCTGTAGTTACGCGGACCAGGTCGCTGCGGTCGTAATATGGCCGAACCTTCACGTCGGTCGGCAGCAGTCCCTTGTTGATCTCGTCGGTCTTTCGCTCCACTCCTTCCAGCACGTTCTGTGTCTGTTCGCCGCGGCGCATCAGGATGACGCCTTCTACCGCGTCGTCGTCATTCTTCTGCTTGGTCTGGAATCCAAAGATGCCCAGTCGCGGTGCGTGGCCGATTTCTACTCGCCCGATGTCCTTGATGCGCACCGCTACGCCATTCACACTGGCGACCACCACCTCTCCAATATCTTCGGTGTTTTTCACCAGGCCCAAGCCCCGCACGTAATTAAACTGCCCGCCCTGCGTGTAAAAGCCGCCGCCGGTGTTCGCATTATTGGCATTGAGCGCCGCCACCACTTGGACCACCGGCAGGTGGTAGTTGTACAGCTTCACGGGGTCGAGCAGGACGTGATACTCCATCGTCGGGCCGCCAAACCCGGAATCGTCTGCCACGCCCGGCACGCTTTTGTACGCTCGTTCGATCGTCCACGCTTCAATGGTGTGCAACTCCATCGGTGTTCGATCGGGGCTTTCCATTACGTAGCGATAGACCAGTCCGCTCGGACTGAAAAGCGGCGCCATGCTCGGCGTGACCCCTGGCGGCAGCTGCGCGTCGCTGATGCGTTCGAATATCACTTCTCGTGCGAAGTAGGGGTCCACCCCATCATCGAAGGTGAGAATCACGTCGGAGAGCCCGTACAGCGAGATCGAGCGCATCACTTTCAGCCGCGGCGCCCCATTCATGGCCAATTCCAGTGGCAACGTGGTGAGCCGCTCGACTTCTTCGGCAGCATGTCCGGGCCATTGCGTAATCAATTCCACCATCGGTGGCGACAAGTCCGGATAAGCATCCACCGGCATCTGCCGGAACGACCACGTGCCGGCGACCACCATCAAAACTGTAAGCATCAGCACCAGGAAGCGCTGCTGCAGGGCGGCTTGAACGATACGATGAATCATCGCGGATTCTGGCGCTTCTCTCCTTAGTGCTGCAGCGAATTCTTAAATTGCAGGAACAAGCTCCCGTTGCCCGCAACCTGTTCGCCTTCTTTTAATCCACTGGCAATTTGTATGCGCCCATTCTCGCTTTGCGCCAGAGTGACCAGACGCCGCGCGAACTGATTCTTTCCGGATTCCACGTAAACGAACGGCTGATTTTCCGTGTCGCGCAATACCGCAGCATCCGGAACCGTTATGGCGTCAGGGATCGTACCTGCGTTCAGAAGCGCGGTCACAAACATATCTTTTTTCAATTTTTTTCTGGGATTGTTCGTTACGATGCGCGCCTGCAAGGTACGCGTATTCGGGTCCAGTGCCGGTGCGATGTAAGAGACCTTGCCGTGGAACAGTTCCGGGTACGCTTCCGTGTTGATTTCCACGGAATTGCCGATATGCACGTAGGGCAGGTCATTCTGGTAGATATTCACCAGCACCCACACGGTGTTGGTATTCGAAATGGTGAAACACTGCGTTGCTCCACCCTGCAAAAGCTGTCCGGGGCCTACCAGGCGCTCGACCACCTCGCCCGCCACTGGCGCGATTACAGGAATTTCCGCGGTCGATTGCATCGGTCTTTTCAGCACACTTTCCGGATCCGCAATTCCCAAGGCGCGCAGAGCATCCGCGCCCGCTTCCAGGTCCGCGTGCGCTTGCGTCTGAGTCGATTCCGCCTGCTGGAGATCCGCTTCTGCAATCGCGCCATGAGCGAAGAGATCCTGGGCGCGCACATACAGCTTTTCGGCCAGTGCATAAGCGTCGCGCGCCTTGATGTATGCCGAGCGCGCCGCCGAATAATCCGGGCTGGTCACCGTGAGCAGTGGCTGACCGGCATGTACCACTTGACCAGGAGCCACCAGAATTTCGTGTACTGGTCCGCCAATCGCTGCAAATACCGGAGTGGTTTGAAACGCGTCATACGCAACCGCGCCCGATAAACGCAGAGTCCTCGGAAGCGGGCCCTTCTCCGCCGCCACAACCTGAATGTGCGACACTTGCTCCGCTGATACCGTAAACAGTTCGGCGGTGTCGGCTTTTGTTTCCGACGACGTGAACGAGGTCATGTGCGATTCCGATTCACCCGGCCCGGAATTGCAACCCGAAAGCGTCAGGACGACCGCAAAGCACAAAAGGAAAGCATCACTGTTCCGCTTCATAAGTCTCATGGCAGATTCCTCGTGCCCACCGCTTGGCGCAGTTGTTCGAGGGCGAGCATGTAATTCGCGAGAGCCTGACGGTACGCCAGTTGGTTGGCGCGATAAGTTCGTTCTGCGTCCAGGAAATCCAGCAGGCTCGCGGCGCCTTTGCTGTACGCGTACTCGCTGATGTCGCGGGATTGCCTGGCGGCATCCACGTAACCTCCCTGATAAAGCTGGATGATTTGGTCGTTGGTGCGTAGATTCTCGAAGGCTTGAATCACGTCCGTAGAAACCTGTTGCGAGGTTTCGGCGGCTTGCTCCTGGGCTTGCGTAATCGCGAACTGCGCGCGCGCGATTTCGCCCTGGTTACGATTGAAGATCGGCAACGGCATGTTGTAGAAGAACGCCCCAGTGTTCACGCCTGCCGTGTGGGTGTAGTTAAACGTCCCGGTCACGTCCATCTTGCCGTTGGCTTTTTGCAGTGCCAACTGGCTTTCGGCGGCCGTCACGCCCTGTTGCGCGGCGCGAAGGTCCGGCCGGTTGAGAGCGGCCAAAGATTTCAGCACATCCAAGTCCCCATGTACCGGCTGATAATCCAGGTCGCCTCGCACATCGTAGTCGTCCGGCACGGACTCAAAACCCAGGAACTGCCGCAGCGCCGCAAGCGCTTGCACCTTGGCCAATTTCGCGGCGGCGACGTCCGACTGAAATTGCAGCAATTGCAGTTTGATTTTCAGATAGTCGCCTTCGCTCATGTCGCCCACGCGTCGGCGTTCGTTGCTGATATCCACGGTCTTCTGAAAACTGTTGAGGTCCAGCAGCGCCAGATCGAGCGTGGATTGCGCCAGCAGCACATCCACAAATTGCTGGCCCACGTTGAAGATGAGCTGGCGCTCGTTGTCCGATACTTGCGAGCGCACCACGGAGGTCTGGTCTCGCGCCGCCTGCAGCCGGTGCTGGCGCTTCTTGCCGCGTTCGAATAAATAACCGATGCCGGCATCAAACTGCGCCTGCTGATCGATGTAGTCCGAGCTGAACTGGTTGGGTTGAAAAATGGGAATGTACTGCGCGTCGAGACCCAACGTAGGATTCGGGCGCAAATTTGCCGTAATTTCTTCCGCCTGGCTCTGTTGAATGGTGGAGCGCATCGCCTGCAAGGCGTGATTGTGCAGAAGCGCGAGTCGAATCGCATCGTCAAGCGAGATTCGCGTGGCTAGGGGCTGCGCCGCGGCCGTTTGTGCTGCCGCCGTCGGCGTCGTGGGCGCACCGGCCTGCTGACCCGTAGCAAGCACAGGCCCAGTCAAAAATGCGGCACACAACAGGATTCCTTGCCTCAAGTACGAACTCCTCGGGCGTTCCATTCGCGGAACGCCAACACCCGGCTTTGGAGTGAGGGGACCGTCAGACGATTAGCAATCTTTTGGGGGAGCTCGAGGAGTGATACTACGGGAAGTCAGCAGAATTAGTGGCTGCAGCGTCAACTGCATCTCCAGCCGTCGTGTCCACGGTCCTGTCAGGATAATCACGGCACACGCTGCGATCGCCGCTCCAAGGGTATGGCAGACGGGACACGCATGCGAATCAGCCAGCTTCGCATTCAGATCCACGCAAATGCAACTGCGCACTCAGGAAGACCGCCGCGAGGACCAGCGCCGCAACATGGAATCGTTTAATGGCCAATCTGTATCCGAATGAACCCAGTGGGACCGATGCGCCTTATGGTACACCCGGCGTCCTGCCTCACGACATACAATAACGATTCGCTCCGCTTGACAGTAAAGCCCGTTCGGTGAGTGAACTGCGCCTCAAGCCAGCAACATCAGGTTCGCCTTGTAAATTAGATGTTCAAACAAGTTTCCGGGGTTTTCTGCCCGCTGCTTAGTGGCTGATCTCGACGCGGTACGCGACTACCGTGCCCGATTCATCGCGAATCGGTTCAATCTTCCCGATCGAAAATCGCCCATCCTGCAATCCGGGACTGGCCTTTTGCAACGCATTGTGCAGGTCGTTTTGCAGCGCTGGGGTACGCTCGGGCGGAGCCAGAATCCGCGCATCGACCTTATAAATCTCCAGCTCCCCCGATTTGGAAATCAGTTCCACTTGCGATGCGTTCAGCGTCGGGCCCACCTGCGGCTGATCGTGAAACCAGCGCACCGGCGTCAACAGCACAAATACCAAAATCAGCGCCACGGCCACGTCGTACTGCCACGTCCCTCGTTCATACGACCAGAAGAAGATCCGATGCAGCAGATGACCGGGGCTTGGCATATCTTTCAGTCCGCGGGCAGGCCGTCGACGATCACACCATCCCGCATATGAACCACACGATCGAAGTACACCGTAGCTTCGGGGTTATGCGTGATCATCACGATGGTCTGCCCCAGATCCTTGTTCAATCGCCGCAGCATCTCCAGAACAATCTCGGAGTTTTGCGTGTCCAGGTTTCCCGTTGGTTCATCTGCCAACAGAATTTTTGGCTCGTTGATGATGGCGCGGGCAATGGCCACACGCTGCTGTTCGCCCCCGGACATTTCCGATGGCCGGTGATGCAATCTTCCATCCAGGCCCAGCATTTTCGTCACCACGTCAAAACGGTGCGGATCGAAACCGTCGCCGTGAATGTATTGTGCGATAGCGATATTGCCCTTCGCGGAAAGCGCGGGCAGAAGATTAAAGCGCTGGAACACGAATCCAATCTTGTGCCGCCTCAGTTTGGTGCGTTCGGCATCCGTCATCGTCGAAAGATCGTTTCCGTCTACGAACACTTTTCCGCGAGATGCCTGCGCCAGCCCGCCGATCACATAAAGCAACGAAGATTTTCCGCAGCCGGACGGGCCCATCACCGCCACCGATTCCCCGGGAAGAACCTCGAAATTGACGCCACGAAGTGCCGCGACTTCCACTTTCCCGGCGTGATACAGCTTCCACAGATTCTCGGTTTTAAGTATCGGCTCCAAAGTCATTAGCTCAGGGTCGCTCGTCTGCGACTGTATTCTAAACGTGATTGACATGGGTGGCTAGGCTGCGAAACTCCTTTCAATCATAAGACAACGCCTGAACCGCGTCCTTGCGGCTGGCTAGCCATGCCGGATAGCTGGCTCCAAATAATGCTCCGGCAAGGGCTATGAGGCCGGCCCGGAAAATCCATCCGGGGGTAATCAGAATCGAAAGCGTTGGAAAAATCGCGAGAAACCCTGCGCGGACAAGGTAACTCAGACCCACGCCTGCGGCAATACCAAGAAAACATAAGAGTGCGGTTTCAGTGAGCAGCGCGCGCACAATCAGCAGCTTGCTGGCGCCAAGGGATTTCAGTACCCCAATATCCCGCGTGCGTTCCAGCACCGTCGTGTACATCGTCAGGAAAATCACCAGCAAGCCGATGGCTACGGCCAGGGCAATCATGGCGTTGACAAACGTCTGCAGCCCCGGAATATTCGTGGAAGTCATCAGGCTGGTGAAATCCTTTAGCGGGCGCACCGGATGATTCGGCAGCAGCAGTTCGATCTCTTGGATGACATCATCGGTATGTTCGGGCCGCGTACACTTCACAAGGAAAATCGACGCCTTGTCCCGAGCGCCGACAAGCTCCTGCAATGTTGTAATCGCGACGAATAACCGGGCGCCCTTGCCGTGTTCCACAACGCCCGCCACGTTCCAGTCGTGATTAAACAGTTTAAACGTGCTGCCCACGGTCAAATGCTTGGCCTTCGCGGCCCAATCATCCACCAGCAAATCGTCCGGCCCTTCCATATCGTGCCCCGCCAGGAAAACGAAGCCTCCGGAAACGGCCCGGAACGATTCAGGATCGATCCCGTAAACGACTTCTACCCCTCCCGAAGAATTAAATTGCAACAATACCGGCGCGACCGCCCGAACATATTTCAGATCCGCGATCTTGTCCGCGATCTTGCTCGGCATTGGTGAGCCACTGAAACCGATCAGGATTTGCGCCGCGGGCGCTTGCACCATGATGTCCGCGCCGATCCCTTCAATGCGCTTTGCCGTTTCCTGGAGCATGCCGGAAGTTAGCCCCACGATCACCACCACCAGCATAATTTCCACGGCGATGGCCAGAATGCCGATAAACGTTCGTACCGGGCGATGAAACAGGTTGCGGAACACGAACTCGCCCATCATGGCTGCTTTACCTCATCCGTCAGGTGCACAATCTCGCTGCCCTCCGGCGGCTGCAATTGAAAACGATCCGCGGGTATCGCTTCATTGAGCAAAACTTTCGTAACCGCCAGGTCGAGCCGGTATTCGTCACGTGGCCGGTCGATGCGCATGTCATGGGGATACTCCGCCATGGGCGGCGTCGGATTATCGGGAGCCTGCCAGTTGGCGTAACGCACGTCGGATAGTAGCACCCCCTTCGGTCCATACGTTTGCAATCGCGCGAATTTCAAGTCTGCTCGATCAAACCAGATTTTGCGCAGGATTTCCGTCTGGTAGCCGCCGCGCAGTACGGTAATCAGGTAATAACGTCCTGCTTCGTCATTGAACTCTTCGAAGAGGGTAACCTCTTCCTTGCGAACTTCGGGCCACAGCAGGGCATCGACAAGATGCTGCGGCCGCAGATTTTCGATGGGCTTGGCGCTCGATCGGTTGAGCGACACCGGTCCGACCAGAAACCTGTTTCTTGGCGGAATGGACACTTCGAATTCGCGGCCATCGCTGGCCATATCGAACACGGTTCCGCCCGCAATGGGAACCTGCCCAATCATGCGAATGTTGTAAGGTCGCGACGCCAGAATGAAGGCCTTTACCTCATGATACTCGCTGATCACCCCGGCATAAGCCGAACCGGCAAACGGCTTGAGTTCGACGGTGGCGTCGACGGACTGCAGGCTTTGTGCGAGAGCATTGTACCGATCAAGAAGCTGTTCTTTCGACGCTTCGAGGGCCACCGGCCGCGAGGCTGGAGGCACCGTGGTCGTTTTTGTGACACCCGACGGGTGTCCGCAGCCGCAGGCTACCGCCGACCACGTCAGGAAAACCATACAGTTCCGCACACCATTCATCAAGAAAAGCGAGTCTCCAACTCTTAGATGAGCAAACACACCACCGAAGGAAAGCCCGAGGCACTTCTCAGAGCCTTACTGTCACTCACGATTCGGGCGAGAGGCGCTTTGTTTGAATGCACTGCCGCGCGCGCAGGGTCAATTCTGCGGATCGCGACCCGGACAACCCCGGTAGGCTCTACATCTCTTATTTTAGCTTATTTCGAAGGATTCGCGAATTACTGTGGCCGCGCGATGTACACGTCAAAAGGCTGAAGCGCCGGCCGCACCCGGCGAATAATTTCGCTGGGCCAAAGCGTGTCGCTCAGCATGGTAACCCAGCCATCACTCGGTTCGCAGATCGCGCAACACGTGTAGCGGGAATAGGCGGCCTGGTAAGCATCCAGTCCGCGGTGGGAGAGTTCCTTTTCTAGCGTGGGATCCTCGTCCGCCGCTGCCGTGCCAACTCGCAATCCGAAGGTCTCGGCTTCGAAACGCGCGAAGATGAGCTGCAGAAGCTCGGCCGAGGGCTGCGGTATCACCAGGCAACGGAAAGCCGGTTCACGAAACGCGATCGCATGCGACGCGCAAAATTCCCGCACGCGCACCAGATGACTGAAAAAATCAACGACGAATGGTTCCTTGCCTGCCAAAGCGAAAAGACCCTGTGACCAGATTGCCGCCGCTTCCGGGCCGCGCAGGGGTTCGCGACTTTCCGTCTCCATCAGTTCCAGACCCACGGCCTTTACGCCTGGCCCCAGATCCATCGCCTGTACATCCAGCGAATACGTCGGCAAGTCAGGAACGGGATTCTCAGCGTGCATGGCGATGGCTACTCTTCGCCCGTCTCCAGGTCGATATCCCCGAATTTCTGGCGAAAATCGGGCGAGGCTTTGCGGACTTCCAGCCAATCAAAAAAAGCATCCGGAGTTTCCAGCCAGATCCGGAACCACTCCGCGATCTCTTTTTTCTCTTCGCGCTTGTGCGTTTCCACTTTGCGGTTATGCGAAATCATTTCCGCGCGGCGCTTTCCCAGCCTAGCGATCTCTAACACTCGGTCCACGGCAGCCTTTTCTCCGTGCGTCTGGAAGCGGTGAAACAATTCGTCCAGGCGCGTAAGGCTCACTTCCGCGTCCTGCAGGGTCTTGAAGTGCAGGATGTCCTCGAATTCTTCTTCAAAGCGCTCTTCGGCTTCCTCACGTTCCGACAACTGCACCTTCCAGCCCATGGACTCGAGCACGTCAGAAATATAGTCGTTCGACGATTTCCCGGCTTCGCCGTGGTCCGCAATTAGCTTGCGCCGAAGTTGATCGATCTCCGCGGTGCTCCATCGTTGCAGCCCCAGCTCGCGCGCTGCTTCCAGAATCATGTCTTTCTTCGTGTGCGGCCCTTCCGTCATCGTTTGCCTTTATGGGCCGAACCGGCGGTGTGAGTTTCAGATGCCTCAGGGACCGAGGGGTCGGCGGATTCGCCGTTGAGAAGACGATGATATTTGGCCACATTTTGGTTATGTTCCGCCAGTGTCGATGCAAAAAAATGGCCACCCTGCGTATTCGCGACGAAATAGAGGAACTCCGTGGTGGCCGGGGCAAACGCCGCGCGAATCGAAGTTTCCCCAGGATTCCCTATGGGCCCGGGCGGTAATCCGGGATGCACGTAAGTGTTGTACGGCGAATCGTAGCTTAGGTCTTTGAGCAGCAGCGGCGGCTTGTACTTATCCACCTGCTTCAGCGCGTAAATCACCGTGGGATCGCACTGCAGCAGCATGTTTTTGCGCAAGCGATTGGTGTACACGCCGGCCACCAGTGGCCGTTCCTCAGGTTTGGGCGTCTCCGATTCCACCAGCGATGCCAAGGTCATTACTGACAACAGCGGTGTGCCGGGGGTTTGCGGGTCCAGCCGCTCCGGTGCGATTCGTTCCATGGCCTCCCGGAATTTATGCACCATCATGGTAGTCAGGTCGCCGGCTGACGCGTGGCGCGGCAAATTGTACGTGGCGGGAAAAAGAAAACCTTCCAGCGTTTTTGCGCCTGGCGCAAGGTCCTGAATCTGCGAAGCGTCCCTCGCCGCTTGCAGAAACTCCTCTGTGCTGATGTACTTCGCCTCTTCGAGGTTGTGCGCAATATCGTAAATCGTGTCGCCCTCTTTCACCGTAAAGGGCTGCTCGTAAATCTCGCCATTCGCTAGCCTCCAATACACTTGTTTGCCCGAGAGCGGGCGATCGAAGAAGTATTCGCCGGCCTCCAGCGCCCGTTTCGGATGGTGGCGGGCGTACAGTTCGAATGCCATCGAACTGCGAATCACTCCTTTGCTTTTCAATAAGCGGGAAACCGCCCGCTGCGACGCTCCGTGCGGAACTTCAACGAATATCCCTTCCGGCGGAATCGTGCCGTACTGTTTTTCCAGTGAATACCAGAAATAACCTGCCACCGCCGCAGCGGCCAGCAACACCAGCACGACAACGGCCAGAAACGCTTTCACGCTAGGCCGTCTCCTTCGTAGCCGACTTGCCTGCCAGATACTCCCGCAAAATCACCATGGCGGCAACCGCGTCTACCGTGTACTTGCGCTCCGCGCCACGCGCCGTCTTCTTCCGCCCGTCGCGCGTCTCCACATGCGTGATGCGCCGGCCCAATTCCTCCTCCAGAATGCGCTCGGCCTCCCAACTGGTCAGCCGTTCGTCCACCAGTTCCACGGGCAAGCCGATTTGCTTGCGCACCCGTTCGGCAAAGCGCTTTGCTTCATCGGCCATTTCACCAGGCTTTCCGTCCAGGCGTAGTGGAAGGCCCACCACAATTTGCTTTACGTGATGGTCGTGGGCAAATTCGCGCAGACGCCGCATGTCCTCATTCCGATTAATCCGTTCCAGGGTTGTGAATGGCTCTGCAATGCGGGCTTCTGCACCCGCAAGCGCCAAGCCTATCTTCTTCCGTCCGTAATCAATAGCCAGGATTTTCGTGGGCGGAATGATGGGAGCAACGGCGTCAGCAGCGGAACCTTTGCGATTCTGCGTCACACTTCCAGTATAGCCCGAAGGTACTCTACAAGTGCCGGACGGTAGCCAATTTCCAAACGGCCCGACTTAGGGCTGCCGGCCGCGCGCGCCAGACTGAAAATCCTTCCACATATCCAGGCTCTGCAACTCCTTGTCCAGCCCGGTCTTTTTCATCAATTCTTCAAGCTCCGCGCGCGATTGCCTCTTGCCAATTGCTTCCACGCGGTCGGCAATACCCCACGCGGTAACGGCGGCCAGCACCGTGTTCAGCTTCAGTTCCCGAATATCGACTTTGTCGAACGTGTCCGAAGCGGCATGATAATTCTGCAGATAATTCGCCACTTCCTGATTTGCCACCAGGGTCGGCACACCCTCCAACAGAAAATCGAGGTGGTCCGTTCCCGTCGTGGCGTCGAGTGTTTGATTGTCTACGCCCCAACCCGCAAATGGCTTCAGAATCTCTTGAACCGCCGCTTCCATATCGTGACGGCCTCCCAGCGAATAGCCCGTCACCCGGCCAATCCCCGAATCAAAAATAACCACTCCGCGATACTTGTCCATCTCGCCGCGATGTGCCCGCACATAAGCCCACGATCCAAGCAGCCCTTGCTCTTCACCCGAAAATAAAATGAAGCGAATCGTTCGCCGCGGCAGCAACCCGCTGGCCTTCAGCGCACGCGCCGCTTCAATCACCAGCGCCGCGTTGCAACCGTTATCCAGCGCGCCGGTCCCCAGTTCCCAGGAATCCAGATGTGCCCCGAGTACCACAATTTCATCGGGCTTCTCATAGCCGCGAATCTCCCCAATTACATTCTGTTGCTCTACCGGGCCGCTGATTTTGTTTGGCATCGTGAGCCGCACGCGCACTTTGCCTGGATACGCCACAGCCATGCGTTCCAGACGCAACCCGTCCTCGCGCGCCAAGATCGCTTGTGGAAGCGCTTCCAGTCTTCCGTCCGGCGAATTTGTGTGCCGGTAAAGCAGCTTGCGTTCGCGTTCTCCGGTCCAGAGAATTGCCGCAGCGCCCGCTCTCGCGGCGTGCTCGATGACCGGCGGGGGAAGGTCGTACTCGCGGAACAGGTCCGCCCACGTGATGCTGACTTCCGTGTGCACCAGCAGAATCGCGCCTTTTAACGAGCCACCCGCGCGCGCAAAATCAGCTTCTGTGCCATTGCCGATAAACACCAGCGGCGCCTCGATTCCTCCTGCCGGAGTTGCGGAAGAAAGTCCCACGGAAACCAGCGAAACCGGAAAACTCACCGGCCCAAGCACGTCAAGGCGAGTAGCGCCCTCGCTCCACGCATGGGGCAACGTGTACGATTCGGTGTGCACGTCCACGCCCCCGGCGCGGAATGTGGCAATCCCCCATTCCACGGCCTTGGCCATTTCCGGGGAACCGGTGACGCGTCCGCCAATATCGTCCGTGAGCCGCCGAAGATTGTCCTCCAGCGGGGATTCCCCCATCACAATCGGCGTGACTTTTGCCGCAGCTTGCGCGCAAGACGATGGTTCGCTGGCAGAGCATGCCCCCGCGCCCTGCATCGCCTGCGTCACACGAACGGGACTCGTGCTTACCGGAGGGAGTTGCGCGGGCAGCGCCGCAGCAAACAGGACCAACGGCAAACCGATGGCAAGGAAAAAGCGCGGTCGCATCGTGGAATTCCTCGAGACAACGAATGAACAGTGCGATTGCCAGCGCAGTATAACGCAGGCGCTCCACGATTGAAATTTGCGCCAATCAGCATATGCTTAAGCTACCGGGAAATTCTGGGAGCTATTCCATGGACGGGACCGCGCGCATACAGCCGAGTTCGCGCTATTACTTTTTGGCCTTCCTGTTTTTTGCTGCGGGTATTGCACTCACGATGTACTTCTTCGTCTTTGATATCCAGCATATTCACGATTCCATGGAGCGCATGGATGTTCCCGGCCAGATGGACCTGGAATTGAAGCACCGCGAAACCTACACCGTCTTCGCCGAGTACCCAGGCTTGCAATCGAGCGCTCCCGTGCCGGTGCAACAAGCGCGAGGCATGCTCTTGAACTGTCAGGTCCACTCGCTTCCTTCGGGAGAATCGGTCGCAGCGACGGACACCACCGGAAGAGCTGCCTACACCTACGGCTCCCGCAAGGGTATTTCCGTCTTGGACTTTCAGGTTCCGAAAGATGGACCGTACACCGTGGGATGCCAGGGACCTTCAGAAATATCAGGGCAAAAAATACAAGTCGCCATTGGCGGCGGAGCATCGAAGGCGCTCTCGGCGGTGATGGGAAGAAGCTTCCTGGTGCTGATCGGCGGCATCGTGATCGGTGCGTTGATTTTTATTAGAGTGGCCATGCTTCGATTGGCATCGCGAAAAGACATTCGCGAGCGAGGCCTGCGGCCAGTCTGATCTCTCTCTGGCAACCTGCTAGGCATTTAGAACAGCATCGCTCACGCGAACGACTTGCGCCATCTCCCGGACGTCGTGCAGCCGCAGAATGTGCGCGCCAAATAGGATGCTCGCGGTGACCGTCGCCGCTGTGCCCCAAATGCGCTCATCCGCCGGCAGCGGCTTCCCCTTTTGCCCTAGGGTAGCACCGAGAAAACCTTTGCGAGACGTTCCAACCAGCAATGGATAACCCATTGAAGCCAGCAACCGAAGTTCACGCAGTAATTCGTAATTCTGCGCATGCGATTTCCCGAACCCAATTCCCGGGTCAAGGATCATCTGCGATTTCGCAACCCCCGCGCGGCGTGCAGTCGTAACCGAGCGCCGCAGACCAGCCTTCACATCCTTCAGGACGTCCTTCGGGAACGGCTGCTTTTGCATCGTTCGGGGAGTTCCGCGGCTGTGCATCAGTATCAACGGCACTTTGTGTCTAGCGGCGACTTCGGCAAGGCGCGTATCGTTCCGCAATCCAGAAATGTCGTTCAGAATCTCGGCTCCAGCGCCAATGGCAATCTCAGCCACAGCCGCTTTTTGCGTATCCACGGATATCGGGATCTTCAATCTTCCGCACAAAGCTTCCAACACCGGCAGAAGTCGCGCCAGTTCTTCGGCGGCGGAAATGCGCAACGAGCCCGGCCGCGTCGATTCCGCCCCGATGTCCAGAATGTCCGCGCCGTTCCGTTCTGCCTCCAGCGCAGCTTCCACCGCCTTTTTCACGGTGAAGAACTTTCCGCCATCCGAGAAACTGTCCGGGGTCACATTGAGCACCCCCATAATCAGCGTGCGCTCGCCAAGCACCAGCGTGCGCGAAGCTAATTTTATTTTGAAAAGTTTTCGCGAACTCATCTGCGAGCAGTGTACCGCGCCGCGCACCAAACCCACCAACACGCGCCGATCGAACCTACAGGATTACGGCGCCTCACGCACCAACACACGCGCACCCACCAACACACCGTGCCATCCTGAACCCGCGCCTTTCGCGGGTGAAGGATCGCAACTTAACCACCACCCAACTCTGTACAATGTGTACCGCCGGGTGCCCTCCCTCGTCGTTTGCGGGTGGCCCTGCCCTGAGCTTTGAAGAAATCTCAACTTAAAACAGCACGCAGCTTTATAGTCGGGAGTGCGTTTAGTCCAAATCAAAATCGCGGATGGGCTTGCCTGCGGGCGCGTCCTTGGCCTTCTTCATCGCTTCTTCAAACTTCTTGGCCAGAATGTCTTCTTTGTGCGTTTCCTGGAAAAAGGAATCCGCAAACTTATCTTCCCGCTGCTTTTTCTGATTCTCCAGAATGTCCGAAGCCTTGCTCAGGTCCACATCCGGACCGGGCTTGACCGGCGCCGTATGCGAGAGGACCGCTCCGAAGATCGGGTCAATCACCAGTTTGGCCTGGCAGCACGGGCACGTCACATTCAGGTTTTCGCCGTCTTTCAGTCCCATAAGCCTATTTTACCGCAGGAACCGCATAGCCGTGTAGTGGCCAGTCTTTAGACTAGCCAGACCTCTTCCAACTGAACGCCAGGCACTCGCCAAGCTCGCAAACATGATTACGCCTTTTTCGTGAAATGAGGCTTACCCAGGAGATTGGCTTCCATGCCAACTCCGTAATCCGGACGAATCCGGAAATCTCCATAGCACAACTTTCGCAGGATGCTGGCCGGCCGCGCGTACCAACTGGCCCAGCCGAGCGGCGAATCCCCATTCATATCCTTCGCATCGATCACCGCTCCGGCGTCCAGAAGCAGGTGGATCGCCTCTTCATCGCCAAAGGCGGCCGCGCGGTGCAGCGGAGTTTCGCCCTTGGTGCGGCAGTCGCGCATGAAGCTGCCGGTCTCCGCGTTGTCTTTCGTCTTGCGATTCGGATCCGCGCCGTGCGCCAACAAAACCTTCAGAACCAGGTTGTGTGCCAAACGCCGCGGCGTGCATAGTGCGGCATGCAACGGCACTTCGCCGGTATCCGGTAGAGGGTGGTTTGCGTCTGCGCCGTGCTCTGCAAGAAACTGACACAGCCGCCAGTGCCCATGAAAAGCCGCGCCATTCAGGTCCAGATTGTCGCCCAGCGACTCCCGTTTCGCGCCTTGGCGGAGCAGAAACTTCATCGCACTGACATCGTCGTAATAGGCGCACCACTGCAGCAGCGAAACGCCATGCTCATCTGTGGACTCGGCCGAATGGCCCTCCTCCACATACTCGAAAACCAAGTCAGTGCGCCCGTCCACAATTTCCTTCGGTACGGTCATAGCCCATGAATTCTACCACCTGACGCGCATCCTACCTTCCACGATGACGCCAAGATAAAAGGGGGCCGATTGCGGGCCCTTTCACTTGCGACGCTCAACGGCGATGCGGTGCAGTGGCCAGTCTTTAGACTGGCCTAGCTGATCACTGATAGCCGAACCGCCATGCTACCGTTCCCCAAAACTTCACCCCAAAAAACAAGGGGCACAATGAACGTGCCCCCTTGTTTCGCTGAAGCTAAAAACCAAAAACTGAAAACTAAAAACTTACAAACTAACTCACGCTTTCGCCGGAGAATCCCCTCGCGTAAAGCCCGGAGCAGGCCGTAACTCCGGTCGGACTACTTTTGGGTCTGTGCTCGGCGAGGCCTGCGGTGGAGGACTGGGAGGGGTGCGCGGCTTTTCCGGTAGCGTCTTGCCTTCCATCAGCATCTTCACTTCGTTGGCATCCAGCACTTCGCGCTCCAGCAGTGCCAGTGCGATGCTCTCCAGGGTGTTGCGGTTGGCCTCCACGATGTTGCGGGCCTTATCGTAAGCTTCGCTCACGATGCGCTTCACCTCTTTGTCGATCTGCAGCGCAGTGTCTTCGCTGAAGTCGCGGTGTTGCGCGATTTCCCGGCCCAGGAAGATAGCTTCTTCCTTCTTGCCGTAAGCCAGTGGGCCCATGTTGCTCATGCCCCATTCGCAAACCATGTTGCGCGCAATGTCCGTGGCGCGCTCGATGTCGTTCCCAGCGCCGGTGGTAATGTGACCCAGGAAAATCTCCTCCGCAGTCCGGCCGCCCATCAGCACGGCCAGCATGCCTTCGAGATATTCCTTCGTGTACGTATGCTTGTCTGCTTCGGGTAGCTGCATGGTTAGCCCAAGCGCCATGCCGCGCGGGATAATCGTGACCTTATGCACCGGATCAGCACCCGGTGTCATGGCTGCAATCAGCGCGTGACCCGCTTCGTGATACGCAGTGTTCTTCTTCTCCTCGTCGGAGAGGATCATGGACTTGCGCTCGACGCCCATCAGCACTTTGTCCTTGGACATCTCGAAGTCCGCCATAGTCACGAACTTGCGGTTCTGCCGCGCAGCCCATAGCGCCGCCTCGTTCACCAGGTTCGCCAAATCAGCCCCGGAAAAGCCAGGTGTTCCTCGCGCGATGATGGAGAGATCCACGTCATCCGAAAGAGGTACCTTTCGCGTATGCACCCGCAGAATTTCCTCGCGGCCCTTCACATCAGGGCGCGCCACGACCACGCGACGATCGAAACGTCCGGGACGCAGCAACGCCGGATCGAGCACATCCGGCCGGTTCGTGGCGGCGATCAGGATCACCCCCTCATTCGATTCGAAGCCATCCATCTCGACCAGCAATGCGTTCAAGGTTTGTTCACGTTCATCGTGTCCGCCCCCCAAGCCCGCGCCACGATGGCGGCCGACGGCGTCGATTTCGTCGATGAAGATGATGCAAGGCGCATTCTTCTTGCCCTGCTCAAACAAATCGCGGACGCGGCTCGCGCCTACGCCAACAAACATTTCCACGAAGTCCGAACCGGAAATCGAGAAGAACGGCACATTCGCTTCGCCCGCGATGGCCCGCGCCAGCAGGGTCTTGCCTGTTCCCGGAGGTCCCACGAGCAGCACGCCCTTGGGGATGCGTCCACCCAACTTCTGGAATTTCTGCGGGTCCTTCAAGAACTCAATAATTTCCTGCAGCTCTTCCTTGGCCTCGTCGCTTCCTGCCACATCCTTAAAGGTGGCCTTCTTCTGCTGGGCGGAGAGCAGCCGCGCGCGCGACTTCCCAAAGCTCAGCGCCTTATTGCCTCCTGCTTGCATTTGCCGCATTAGGAAGAACACAAAGCCGGCCAGCAGCAACAGCGGCAGCGCATTTAGAAGAATCAGAACCCAGTCGCCGCTGCGCACCTCTTTCACGCTCAGCATTACCGCTTTGTCCTTCAGCGCCTTGGTGATTTCCGGCGAGTTTTCCTTCGGAATCGTCACGTGGAACTTCTGATTCGGCGGATGAATATATTCGCCTTGCAGCTCGTAGCTGTTCGGGGAGAGGTACATCGTCACTTCTTTGACGTCGCCTTCTTCGACCTTGGCCATGAACTCGCTGTAGCTGGGCGTCTGCTCCCGCGCCGCCTGGCCGTTGCTCGACACCAGCTTCCAGAGCATCACGCCCAGAAAGACGATGGAGATCCAGAACAGAATCGTTTTTGCCGTAGAACTGGAATTCACGTTTACCTCTCAATATACCCGGAACCAACCAAACTCGTTGCGCTTCGCCGCCGCTTATCGTTTCTTGCTCTTCTTGGCTGATCCAGATTGCCCTGTGCCGTTTACGGAAGAACCCGCCACCAGGTTCTTGCGGTTTCGCCCTGTCCCATTAGATGCCGCTAGACCGTAACCAGTCCACAATACGTTAGATGCAATCCGAAAGCCAAAGTAATCCGGTTCTAGCGCCACTCGCCGCCGCGACGTCTTGTCGAGCAACACCGCTAACCGCAGCGAGCGCGGCTTGTTTTCTCCCAATCGCCGCAGCAGAAAATCCTGTGTCACGCCACTGTCCAGAACAGAATCCACCAGAATTACGTCGCGCCCCTTCAATTCGGCGTGATCTTCCTTCGTCGCCGCAGCCGCACGGTTGCCAAAAAATACTTCGCGCCGCGCCCGCCCTCCCCATTCGACGTCGCGCACGTCCTCGCGCACAAAGTGCACTACCACCGGAACCTCAATCGCGCGCAGCAGATCGGCCGCAAACATAAACGAACGGTCCATGGTCACCACGATATCCAACCGGCGTCCCCGCGCGTCACGAGAGATTTGTCGCCCGAGTGCTTTCACGCGACTGGCAATCTGCGCGGCAGAAACTGTGCTCCCCTTTGCCATGGCTACGAAACCGCCACCTCAGTAATCACAACGCCCTTGCGCGTCGAACTGTCCGCAGCAAATTCCTTGGCCACCGGCAAACCCCGGGCCCAGACGATTTTCTCGCCGGAAACAAGTACCGGCCAGCCAACCTTGTCCCAACGGTTGACGCCCAGCTCGTTCAACAAACGCGATAAGCGGTGTTGCTTCTGATGACCAACCAGTTGCATGCAGTCGCCTGGCCGCCAATTTCGCACCACGAGGGGTACACGTATCCTGTCACGGTCCAAAACCGCCCCTGTCTTCCTAGTTTCTCGCCCTTCCGCAGGCCAGTCAATCACCGTAAATCGCAGGCAGCACGATTGTTCCAAGAGCGGCACATCCACGCAGTCGCGTCCAAGTTGCACGGAGAAGCTGAAGCCGCTTGCCAGCGCACCACATTCCGCTTTGGCCACTGGGCCGATAGCCTGGAATCTCAAGCATTCCCGCAACCGCCGGACTTCCACTCCCCCGGGAAGCTGCAAGCGCTTACCGCTATCTGCCTGCTGCGCCATTTGCAGTACCGCCTCCACATGCACGGAACTGAGCTGCCCGCTTTGCGGCTTCACGCGCTTTACCAACAGGCGGATCATTCGTTTGCTCATCGCTTGCGGCGCTTGCCGCGTCCAGAGTTGGTCCAGCTCTTTGAAGTGTTCCCATGTGCGGTGCGGTGACACCAGATCCTTCAGCGCAATGCTCCACTCGCCGTTGCTCTCCTTGGCGTTCAGGAACAGCCGCAGTTCCGCCGAACTCTCCAGCCACGCCTCGTCCTCGCGCGCCAGTTCCGCCAACTGGCAGAGATGACCCACCACCGCCGGCTGAAACTGTTTTTCCAGCACTGGCATGAGTTTTAGACGAATGCGCGCTCGCGTCCGTTTGGTATCGCGATTGGTGGCGTCTTCCCGCCAGGATTGGCGGCGCGCGCGAAGATACCCGCGAAGCTCAGCCCGTCGAAATTTCAGAAGTGGGCGAAAAACGCAGCCCACTTCCGGGTGAATGCCGCCCAGTCCGGCTAGTCCTGTGCCGCGCAGAATGTGCGCTAGTGTGGTTTCCGCTTGATCATCGGCGGTATGCGCTACGGCAATTTTGTGGAGTTGGCCTTCGGCAACCAGACGTTCGAAAAAGCCGTACCGCGCCCGTCGTGCCGCGTCCTCCAGGTTAGAGCGTTCGCGTCGGGATTTGGCCGAGATGCTCTCGTGAGCGGAGAAAAAAGGCAGAGCGTGTCGCGCCGCGAGGCGCGCCGCGAATTTTTCATCCGCGTCAGAGGCTCGCCCGCGCAGCTTGTGATTGAAATGCACCACGGAAAGAACAACGCCTAACTTTTCCCGCACTTGCAGCAGAAGATTCAGCAGCGCAACCGAATCGGCTCCCCCGGAAACCGCAATGCCAATCCGCTGTCCGGCGTGCGCCCACCCCTTCGCTTTCAGGCGATGCAACAGGCGCAGTTCAAGATCACCGAGTCTCTCCCGTGCGGGTTCCTTTGCCTTGGTCTTCGCACCGACGCGCGAATTCTTTTTGAGCATGGCGCCTGGCGGGTATCGTAACAACCTTCCACAGGCTGGTCGAGTAGCAAGCCGATCGCGACACTTACAACTCGCGGCTTACGTGAAATAGGAAGAGCACCGAAAGCTGCAAATCCCGCAGCAGGTTCAGCGGAACCTTGTGTACCGGGATGCGGAACCAGTGCTGGTCGTGCCACCGCTCGCTTACATGCCCCCAGAACGCATGCAAATCAGCCCTCGTGTACACACTGTGCTGCGCGATCAGCGGGCTCCACTTAGCCCAAAACAGCTGCACCTTCGACGGCACGCGTAGCGATGGGAAGTGTTCTTTAGCCCGCAAATACGCGGCTTGCAGATCCGCAATCTTGAATTGAGTATACTTCTCGCGCAGCTTCGCGTACTCCTCTGCCACCCGCTGCTCCGCCGCCGAAGGATGCCTGGTCTGCAGCCACAGCTCTTCCATCTCCGCCATGACCTTCAGCATGCCCCGCAAATCGTCGCGCACTTCGCGAATACGATTCGTGTAGTAGTCCCAACGGGAGCGCACCGGGAACCCCGGGCGCCGCGCCTTGCGGCCCTTCAAACGGAAATAGCCGCACATCATCGGATGACGCCCTTCCGTCTGTATCGAATTCTTGTACCACAGGAAGCGCAGGAAATTATTCCAGTAATTGGCCCGCGAACCACGTTGCAGAATCGCCTTCATATTCTCCAGGCTGTAGAACGTGCGCCACGCCTCAAAGTATGTCTCTTTCCACGAGCCGCCCTTCAAGTAAGGATGATGCGTCACTTCGTGCTGCGAATCGTACAGGTTGAAATCCGGGTGCATCCACTCGCCGCGCCGCAGCATATGCAAATGATCCATCGACCCGGGCAGGGGCATAAGAATAAAGAACGACGCGTGGTCCGGCTGCACCTCATTCATCAGGAATTTCAGATCCCGCCGGATGGAATCCACGGTGTCAAACGGAAACCCCAGAATGTAGCCGACGTGCGAAGAAATATCGCAATCGCGATAGGCTTGAATCAGTTGGCGGTACTCATGCACTTGGTTCTGCTTCTTGCCCGCCGCCGCCAGGTTGCCGGGATCCACGCTCTCCATCCCAATAAACACGTTTATGCAGCCGGCCCGCCGCGCCTTGTTCACGAAGTTCTTGATCTTCCACGACAGCACATCCACCTGCATCATGAACTCGACGGGAATCTTCTCGTCGTTGCGCAACTTGATCAGTACATCAAAAATTCCTTCCCAGTTCTTGTTGCGCGCGAAGTTGTCATCCGTAAAGAAATAGAAGGTGATCCCATTCTCGTGATAATTGCGCCGGATCGCTTCCGCGATGTGTTCCGCGGAGCGAAAACGCATTTTGCGCCCTTGTACATTAATAATAGTGCAGAAGGTACACTCAAACGGACAGCCGCGCCCGCAGTCCAGCGTGCCAAAATTCGACGCGACAAATTTGCTCAAATATTTCTTCCGAATCGCCGGAATCGGCTTGGTATAAAGGTCCGGCTTCGCATCCAGGAAATCGTACATGGGCTTCAGCCGCTTGTTTACCGCGTCCAACAGTAAATCGCCCCAGGTCTCTTCCACTTCGCCCTTGACGATCGTCACGCCGGCATCCATCAACCGCTGAATATCCGCGGGAATATCCGGAAGCAATGCCAGGTAGCCGCTTACATGGAATCCGCCGATCAATACCGTTAGTCCCGCTTTGCGGAATTGATAAGCCAGGTCGCATGCCCGCGGAAACTGATTCGTTTGCACTCCTACCAGACACACAATCGTTTTGGCCAGTCCCCAATATTCCGAGCGGCAGATACGGTTTACCGGGACCTTATCCACACCCTCGTCAAACAGATGTACCTTCACGTTCCACGCATCGCCCAAGAGGTTCTGCCGCACCAGGTCTTCCGTCAGCCCCGCCAAGCAAGCCAAAGTATTGCTCGGCAGCACGCCACGCCAGTGTCGTACTACATAGCCGTCATCGTCATATTGAGAGGGCTTTATAAGGTAGAGGTGTAGGTTTTTCCGCATAACTGATTGGCCCGGGTGGCCGGACTCGCAGGCGGAAGCGAAGCCGGAGTAATGCTCTAATCGTGGCATAGCTTCTGAGATGCCGCAACAACAGTCTGGGGTAGTCCCTTTCCGCTCCCTCCCCAAACGCGTTCGATCCATCAGCCAGGTGCGGATACCAGGCTTTCGGGCCAAGTGTCACGAGCCTGTAACACAGCTTTAATATTCATCGGTGCCTTCCGCAGTAGCATTAGCCCTTCCGATTTCACTCCATTAGGTATTGTCGGGAGGCTTTGCTATGTTCCACCGCCGTTCGTCCCTTGCAGCTTTTGGGGCCTTAGTCTTTGCCGGTTCGCTTGCCGGATGCAATTACGGTGGCGAGGACACCACCAAAGAAAAAGATTTCGCGGTTTCCGCGTCCGTCAAGACGGCCGTCGGCGCCGCGGGCAGCACTTTCGTCAATCCCATCATGACCAAGTGGATTGCCGCCTACGAACAGGCGCATCCCGGTACGCTCGTCAATTACCGCCCGGTAGGTAGCGGTGCCGGCATCGAAAGTCTGAGGCAGAGCACTACGGAAATCGCCGCCAGCGACATGCCGCTGAATGACGAGCAGCTCAACGGAATGATCCCGGTCATTCAAGTCCCGGTGACTGCCGGTGCGGTTTGCGCCGTGTATAACCTGCCCGAGCTTAAGAGTCCGCTGCGCCTCAGCGGAAATACTCTCGCCGGCATTTTCTCTGGCAACATTATCAGTTGGCAGGACCCGGCCATCGCCAGAGACAATCCAGGTGCGGCCCTCCCGCATGCCGCGATTATCGTGGTCCATCGTTCCGAAGGCAGCGGCACCACCAGCATCTTCACTTCGTACCTCGCCAAGGTCAGTCCCGACTGGTCCAAAAAAATCGGCAGTGGGCTGTCCGTAAAGTGGCCGGTGGGCATTGCTGCGCAAGGCAGTTCCGGTGTTCTGGACTTCGTCAAGCAGAACGTCGGTACCATCGGCTACGCGGAGCTGCACTATGCTGCAGACGCCCACTTGCCCGCCGCTTCAATTCAGAATCGCTCTGGAAGTTTCGTTGCTCCCAGCGCCGCCAGCACCACCGCCGCCGTGCAGGCCTTCGAGCAGGAACTCACCCAGGACGCGCGTGCCCAGATTGTGGATCCGCCGGGGTCCGCCAAGGAAGCCTATCCTATCTCTGGCTTGAGTTTCTTCCTCATCGCTAAGGACGGCTCCGACGTGGCGGAACGTCAGGCCATTCACGATTTCACGCGGTACATTGTCACTGGCGGGCAAGACCTTTCCGAAGGCCTCGATTACGCGCGCCTGCCCAAGCCCGTCCAGGACCACGCCACTGGCCTGCTCAACCAAATGCAGTCCAACGGCCAGCCCATAAAATCCACCTGACGCCCCTGTATTTGCCATTACGTTCGCAGGCAACTTCCGTAGTGGCCAGCAAGGCTGGACCCCGTGCCCGCTCAATCTCAACCACTCCGTAGCACGCGTGGTTGCTGATCCGGTTCGCGCCACGATACCGTTGAGTTAATCGTACCCGAAACGCAAACTGAATCTCCTTCATCAACCCTTAATTAACAATATGAGTGGCAACGTCTGCGCTCCATCGCGCATCCTGTTTCGGCAAGGGGGTTCCACGTTCGGATGCGCCATGATGGCTCGATTTTCCATAGTGAACGTTCGCCCAAGTCTTGGCTGTCCCGAATTTCAGATTCATCATTCCTGCCGCCTCTGCTGCGTTTCAGATTCCTGTCTGCGTGTTTAGCTTGTTTTTTTCTGCTCGGCTCGCTAACGGCGGCCCGCGCTCAGCAACCCTCGGATGACCAGGCCACCGAGCCATCGTCCCTGGGCTCCATCGGTGGCAAAATTGTCGACAGAAACGGAAATGTGGTGGTGGGCGCCCACGTGAGCCTCTTGCGCGATGAGCAGATACTTACCAAAAGCGCGGACACCGATGAAGATGGCGCCTTCTCCTTCGATCGAGTTCCACCCGGCCCATTTCAACTCAAGATCGAGGCAGAGGGTTTCGCCTCGCAGACCGTTTCCGGCGCCCGCTCAGCCGGCCAAAACTACACCGTCCCGCAAATCACCTTGTCGTTGGCCACGGAACTCACCGAGGTGCGTGTTTCACTTTCCACCGTGGAGATTGCACAAGAGCAGATCAAGGCGCAGGAGCAACAGCGAGTCTTCGGCGTCATTCCCAACTTCTACGTCAGTTATGCGGCTCATCCCGTGCCTTTAACTTCCAAACAGAAATTTCAACTTGCCTGGAAAACCACCATGGATCCTGTCAGCTTCGCTGCCGTTGGCGTGATCGCCGGCATCGACCAGGCGGCCAACCGTTTCCCTGGCTATGGACAAGGAGCGGAGGGTTACGCAAAGCGCTATGGTGCTTCCTACGGAGATTTCTTGTCGGGGATTTACATCGGAGCGGCCATCCTTCCGTCCATCCTCAAGCAGGATCCGCGCTACTTTTATAAAGGAACCGGCACCAAGCGTTCTCGATTCCTTTATGCGGTCGCCAACGCCGTTATCTGCAAAGGCGATAATCAACAGTGGCAGCCAAACTACTCCGAGATCCTCGGCAACTTGGCCGCGGGAGGAATTTCCAATCTCTATTACCCGCCGGAAGATCGCCATGGCGCGGCTTTGACTTTCGAGAACGCCGCCATCGGCATCGCCTCGAGCGCCGCGATCAACGTGCTCGAGGAGTTCGTGCTACGCAAAGTCACTCCAAAGTTGCCTTAGAAATATCGCTATATCCGATTTGCCAAGACCAGAACAAGAACGATGATCAGAATCAATCCCAGTCCGCCGCTGGGATAGTAGCGGGGCGATGCGTCCATGTGGGTAGGGCACCCAACAGCAGAAGAAATAACACCACAATCAGTAGGATTCTCAGCATGGTCCTGCTCGCGAGGAACATGCTGTTTATCGTTCCGCGGAACCTACCCGGAACGAGGTAACAAATTGACGGAGTTTCGGGATCGCCATGCCGGGCGAAACCGGAGATGCTCGAACACGGAGGCAACAGACCGCTGGTTCTCACTCGGCTCGCAGGGTCTGCGCGGGATCGGTCGAAGCGGCACGTTGCGCGGGAATCAGCCCCGCCAGAGCCGAGGCAACCGCAAGGGTAACCATCGACGTGCCTAACACGACGGAATCGATGCCCTTCACCTCGTAGAGTTGCGACTCCACGAAACGCGCGCACAGCAACGCCGCGGGAACGCCGATCGCCAATCCTAATACCGTCTGACTGATCGCTCCGCGCATGATCATGGCAATCACTCCGGTGCGCGGTGCGCCCAGCGCCATGCGAATGCCAATCTCCGGAGTTCGCCGCGCCACGGTGTATGCAGTTACGCCGTAAAGGCCAATTGTAGCGAGCAGCAGAGCCAGCAAGCCAAACAGCAACGTCAACCGCGCCACCATGCGATCGTCGTTAAAACGATCGGCAATCTGCTGGTCGAACGTCTGGAATTTTACCACCGCGAGATTAGGATTGATCTCTGCCAGCGTGGTGCGCGCCAACTCTTCCATATTGTTGATGGGCTGCCGCGTTTCCAGCACCACAGCTCCGGCGTACAAAGAATTGTCGTTTTCGATCGGCGATTTAGAGCTCGCCGGCCGCTGCAGCATGGGCACGAAATACATACGATGGTCCTTCCACCGTGCACTCGTATACACCGTATCTTCCACTACGCCGACAATTTCAAAGTCGCTGCAGGAATCCGGGCCCGGCGACCCAAAGTGTTGCCCGATGGGATTCCCGCCTTTAGGGATGAAATCCTTCACGAATGTTTCGTTCACCACCGCCACTTTTGGCGCCGATGCCACATCCTGCACATCAATGCCCCGCCCCATTACCATATGGGTTCCAACCGACTCGAAATATTCCGGACTGACCCGCAATACCGATGCGCCCGAATTCGTGTAAGACTGCCCTTGCACCTGAATCGCGTTGCTCCAGTTGTTGTCTTCCATGGGCGTGTACGAGCTCAGCCCTACATTCTTCACGCCCGGTAGCGCATGAAATCTTTGCTCGATGCGGCGATAGAGCGCGGCAAGTTGCAGTTGCGAATACCCGGCTGCCTGCGGATCGATGTGCACGATGTACCGGCTCTTCGCCTCCAGCTTCAAGTCCGTACTTTCCAGTTTGCTCAGGCTCTGCGAAAACAAGCCCGCGCCCACCAGTAGCACCAGCGAAAGCGCCACTTGTAGCACCACCAGCCCCCGTTGCAGCGTGGAAGCGCCTGTTGTGTTTCCGCGTGTGCCACTTCGCAGTACATCGGCAGGCTCCGTGCGCGCCGCAATCCACGCCGGCGCCACTCCGAACAAAATTCCGGTGAGCAGCGAGAGTCCACAGGCAAAAGCCAACACGGTAACCGAGGGCCGCGCGTCAAGCGGTACGCCCGGCGCTCCAGGGAACGCCAACCGTAACAGCATTTGTGTTCCCGCATAAGCCACACCTAAACCCGCGAGTCCACCCAGCGCCGCCAGCACCACGCTTTCCGTCAGTAGCTGACGCACGATTCTTCCCCGCGCCGCGCCCAGCGCCGTCCGCACAGACATTTCCACCTTGCGTCTCATTCCGCGTACCAGCAGCAAGTTCGCGATGTTCGCGCAGGCGATCAGCAGCACCAAGCCCGATACCGCCATTAACAGCCGCAGGTTCGATTCATACTGCTCGCGCAAATCCTGAATCCCCCGGCCCCCCGGAGCCAGCACCACATGCGCACGCTCCAGATTTTTGTGGTCCTGCTCGCCCGTGAACTTCCCCGTCCCCGCCAGCGAGTTCTTCACCAGCGCGCTGATTTTGTCCTGCAATGCGGGAAGGCTCACTCCTGGCCTTACCCGGCCAATAATGTAGAGCCAGCTGGCGCTGTTATCGTGTACGTAAGGAGCGCTCGCCAATACCGGCATCGACGCGATCGGCATATACAGTTCGGGAGGAGCAGTCGACAGCCGGTCGCCATAGAATCCACGCGGCGCGATTCCGGCAATGGTTACGGCTTTGGTATTCACCCAGAAAGTGCTGCCTAGCACCGACGCATCGCCCGCGTACTTGCTTTTCCAGACGTTGTAACTCATCACCGCGACCATCGGAGCCCCGGGCACATCGTCGGAATCGCTGATCAGTCTGCCGGCTTCCGGCGATAGTCCAAAGGTGCGAAAGTAATTCCCGGAAATAAATTCGGCGGGCACGGATTGCGCGGTTTCCATCGTGCCGTCGCGTCGCGCAACCACCGGGCGATACTCGAATCCGGCCTGCATCGCCGCCACTTCTCCAAATTCCGCGACGTTCTTCTTAATGCGCTCGTAGATCTCCGTCGAAAACAGGGAATAGTCTCCGTTCTCAATCGTGCCCGAATTCACGCAGCAGTCGTTGGTATCTCCTATGCGCACCAGCGTTTTGGGATCGGCCACCGGCAGGCTCTTCATCATCACGGCGTTTACCAGCGTAAAGATCGCGGCGTTCGCGCCGATTCCCAACGCCAGCGTTAGCACTGCGGTAGCCGTAAATCCCGGCGTTTTTCTCAACTGCCGGACCGTGTAACGCACGTCATGGATGGATTGCTCGGCGCGGATCCAGCCCCACGTATCCCACGCTTGCTCTTTCACGCTCGTTCCGTTGCCGAAGACTTTCAAGGCAGCGCGGCGCGCTTCGTCTGGTTTCATTCCCGCGGCCACATTCTCGGCAATCTGCTGCTCCAGATGGAACCGGATCTCGCCGTCCAGTTCCTTCACGAAGCGCTCGCGCCGCAACAACGTTTGTAACCGCAACCAGACTCTTTGAGTCCACGCCATCGCCGTCCTCCTACGAGCCTTGCATCACTAGATTGATGGCCGCCGATAATCGATTCCAGTTGGCTTCTTCCGTTTCCAACTGCACCCGTCCCGCGGCGGTCAACGAGTAAAATTTGGCTTCGCGCCCGGTTTCCGTTTCCGCGTGTCTGCCGCGAATCCAGCCTTTTTGCTCCAGGCGATGCAACGCCGGATACAGCGAGCCCTGCTGCACCTGCAAGACCTCTTGAGAGATTTGCTGGATGCGCTTGGCGATGGCCCAGCCGTGCTTGGGTCCGAGCGCGATGGTCTTGAGAATCAGAAGGTCGAGGGTGCCTTGCACCAGATCGTTTGGTTTTCCCATAGTAAGACTATCTACACTATCGGTTGTAGATCGTCAAGGGGTAGGTCAGCCATTTCGCAAAGTCACCTGCAAGGGCAGTTTAACGAACTGATTTTAGTGTGGGTTGTGGCCTTTGGAGAGGGGCTGGAGGATTTGCGCGAGAAAAAGGAGCTCTGACGGGTGGCAAAAGAGCTGCTCGAAGGGTTCGGAGGAAGGAAATCCCGGCGACCACCCAGGACGCGCAGGGTTTTATTTTGTGCGTGGCTTCAGCTGGAGTCCGCTTGCAGAACAACGAACCAATCGGCCAGCTTTTGCGCCAGATCGCAAAAACCGAGTGAGCCGTTTCGGAAGTGGCTGCGCACTTGGCGGAAAAAGAACGCCAGTGTCAGGGTATAGGCTAGGACACGAATCATGGTGAGCACGAGCAGCGCCTTAGCCCGATCCTGGTGCACCGAGGGACGCTTCAGATGTGCGTCCGTGGTCATGGTTTGGAACACGGTGGTGTCAATGATCCAACGGCTGCGACCTAATTGATGGATAAACACCGGGGGGACCGAACCGAGCTCCAGATTGCTGGCGTAGAAATTCGTGCTCAGCTCGAGGACGGTTTCTTTCGCCGCGCGCTTCTCTCCTTGCTCGTCCCGCTGAACGCGCAAATGTTTCACCGGTTGCTGGCGTACGGTTTTGACCACCCGAACGGTGCGTTCGGCTACCGGCCAGTAGACCTCCGGCGCGTGCCAAAGCTGCAACTCCGGATGTTCGTCCATTTTCTCGGCGACGACGGAGGAGATGAGCCGCTCAGATTCCGCCAGCAATTCCGGCTGATTCTTTTTCAGAGTGATGACCCAGTCCAAACCCAGTTCTTCGATCGCGTTCACAAACGGCGCCTGCAGATACAGCGCATCGGCTACCAAAAGATCCAGGAACCGGCTTCCCAACTCTGCCCTCAGCTCACGCAGTAAGTCCAGACTACAGGCCACTTCGTCCTCCCCGTTCTTCTGAAAACGAATCCCCAGAGGAATGGGAAAGGCCGAACTCACTACGGCCACCGCACAGATGCGGTGATAGTACTGCATCTCTTCGCGCGGTTCTCCCTCCACCAGATGGGTGACCTTCCGCTCCATGCAGTGATCGCAGAAGCGCACGAAGGAACTGCAGATTTCGATCCCGTCCACAGCCGCCACCACTAGGCCCCTGGTCCAAGCCGAGCGGAAGACCCCGTTGCGCTTTAATTGGCGGGCCACAGCGCAGCCTAGCTGGAATACCGCCCGGGAATCGTAGCGTTCCAACGCGTACCCCATGGCATTCTCACTCAGCGGGCCAATCCGTTTCGACAGCACGCCGCCCCGTTGGCATTCCGTCTCAATGCGATGCACCGCAGGAAACTGACAAGCCGCTCCGAGAAACACGGCGTCAAAGATCTTCTTCCCGGAATGGTAGGGATAGACGCGCCCGTCCGGCAAAGCCCCAACGTGAGAAGAGAAATCAAATACCTTATCCAAGTAGGCTTCGAACCGGTGCCGGCGTGAGAAAGCTATGACTTTTCCCTTTCTTTCAAAAAACGTCGCAGATTGATCTTGCAAATGGCGGCGGCCGCCTCTTCAAACCGCTGGCGCAATCGGATCATCTCGCGTACCTGGTCGACCATGCTCTTCGGGACATGGAACGTTTTGGGTTGGCCGTCGATCAGGACGGAAATCTGGTATTGGGTATGCAGGCTTTTGCCGTCGGCACAGTGGCAGTTCGGTCGCCCGCAGGAGCGCTTATTCTCCACAAACGAGCCGGGCAGCATTTCGCGGAACAATCCGAGACGCCGGACGAGTTGACCGCGCAACTGCAGATCGGGATCGCCAGCCATAAAGGTACGCACCCATTCTAAGGCGGAGACTCGCCGGAGAGGGATCTCCGTGTGTCTGAGACTAATACTAGTCTCAGAACACGGTCAAAGTCAAGGGCCCTGCAGATTTGCAAAAATGATCAGCGAAAGTGGGGAAGTCATTTAACTTAGAAAGCTATCCGTCTCAACGTCTTCCAGCTGGAACCCTGGCCGACCTTGCGAAATCGCCGAGGGGTAGGTAGCCGTCAGGAGTCCGGAGCCGCAGTCGAGAAACGCAGAGCAGATTCCACTAATAAATTCCCGGAATCAGGCGCCAGGTGTGGGCGCAGTAGTCGGTATACTCGGGGCCGAAGTGTGCGTGCAACAACCGTTCTTCCGCGCGGATTCGCGCGAGGAGCGGCACCAGCAGTAGTGCCGTCAGCAAGACTCCGGCTCCGGCGCGAAACGCCAGCGCCCAGCCCAACATGATGGTGAGCATGCCCAGATAGCTGGGATTGCGGATGTGCGCATAGATTCCGTGCGTCTCCAGCGTGTGTCCTGGCTGGATCGCCACCAGCCCGCTGAAGCGGTTGCCGAGTACGAACACCGGCCACAGTCGAAGCACGCCGCCTGCTGCGTACAGGAAGATGCCGAGCCAGCGGATGGTGTCGCCATCGAGGGTCCAGATGCCGTTGCGGTCCGTGTATGCCGGAACGTAGGCGTTCGCCACAGCGATCAGGCCGAAGGCGATTAGCACCCAGCGGTTACTGCGGTCTTCCTTCGCGCCGGAGCTCACGTTGCCACTGGTGAGGGGCGCCACAATCATGAACGCGACGGTGACCACTGCGAGCGCAATCAGCGCCGGATGAGAAAAGAAGGGCCGCCAACCGCCCCAGGCAAGTACGGCGAGCCCGAATTGTATGAGAGCTGTGAAGACGCCGAGGAACATTACTTTCGGTCTGGCGGGCATGGTGTTACTCCGGGATTCGGCTCGATTGTAAACCCTGGGAGGCGACCCGGGCATAGATCGGCCATCTCATAATCGAGTTACCCGATAGGGTTGACGGCCATTAATGATTTTCCAGTCGTCGTCCGCGGGATGAGGATGAGCGCCGCGTGTGGAGTTACAGCGGTTGGCGCGAGGAGGCGACGCGCACTTGCGGGATCCTAGAGGTGGATCGGGAGAGAGCGGTCGTGCGGATAGAAATGGTTAAGGTCGAGCGGGGGAGTAGAAGGGATTTTTGGCGGTGGGGTGGCGGAGGAACTGAAGGCAGTGGCGGGTAGCGTCCGGATTGCCAAAGTCCGTCCACGACGCGGGCTTGAAAAGGCCTGTTGAAAAATGTGGAAAACAAAAATAGTGGGTTAACGGGTGTTGACAAATACGGTGGGTCTGGTAACCTTACTTAGTTCGTTGCAGGCCACTCTGCGTGACAGGGAGGCAGAACAAACGCTCTTTGACAACCGATACGATGTGCCAGAATCTGTTCGACCCCATCTGAGCTTCGAGCGCAGATGGGAACTTTGAGTAATTTGAGCGACTAACAATTTTGCTTAGCAGGCTGGCCCGGGGCAACCCGGGTTTTTTTGTCCCTGAATGGGGCAAAGCCCCTTGACGGGGGTAAACGCTAAGCGACAGGCTTCAAACGAGAGTTTGATCCTGGCTCAGAACGAACGCTGGCGGCGTGCTTAACACATGCAAGTCGCGTGCGCAGTTTCCGTAGCAATACGGGGATAGGCGCACGGCGCACGGGTGCGTAACACGTGGGCAATCTGCCCTCCGATGGGGAATAACCCCGCGAAAGCGGGGCTAATACCGCATAACATTCCTTGAACGATGGTTTGAGGATTCAAAGCAGTGATGCGTCGGAGGAGGAGCCCGCGCCCGATTAGCTAGTTGGTGAGGTAACGGCTCACCAAGGCAATGATCGGTAGCTGGTCTGAGAGGATGATCAGCCACACTGGAACTGAGACACGGTCCAGACTCCTACGGGAGGCAGCAGTGGGGAATCTTGCACAATGGGCGAAAGCCTGATGCAGCGACGCCGCGTGGGGGATGAAGCTTTTCGGAGTGTAAACCCCTTTCGCCTGGGACGAATGCCCGCAAGGGAGTGACGGTACCAGGATAAGAAGCCCCGGCTAACTACGTGCCAGCAGCCGCGGTAAGACGTAGGGGGCCAGCGTTGTTCGGAATTACTGGGTGTAAAGGGTTCGTAGGCGGTGTGGCAAGTCGGGAGTGAAATCTCTGGGCTCAACCCAGAGGCTGCTTCCGAAACTGCTGTGCTTGAGTGTGAGAGAGGCTCGTGGAATTGCAGGTGTAGCGGTGAAATGCGTAGATATCTGCAGGAACACCCGTGGCGAAAGCGGCGAGCTGGATCACTACTGACGCTGAGGAACGAAAGCTAGGGGAGCAAACAGGATTAGATACCCTGGTAGTCCTAGCCCTAAACGATCAGGACTTGGGGTGCCACCCGTTCGGGTGTCGTCCCGGAGCTAACGCGTTAAGTCCTGCACCTGGGGAGTACGGTCGCAAGACTGAAACTCAAAGGAATTGACGGGGGCCCGCACAAGCGGTGGAACATGTGGTTCAATTCGACGCTACGCGAGGAACCTTACCTGGGCTCGAAATGCTTATGACCAGCTGTAGAAATACGGCCTTCCCGCAAGGGACATAAGTATAGGCGCTGCATGGCTGTCGTCAGCTCGTGCCGTGAGGTGTTGGGTTAAGTCCCGCAACGAGCGCAACCCCTGCACACAGTTACTACTCGCAAGAGAGGACTCTGTGTGGACTGCTCCGGATAACGGAGAGGAAGGTGGGGATGACGTCAAGTCCGCATGGCCTTTATGTCCAGGGCTACACACGTGTTACAATGCAGGGCACAAACCGTTGCCAACCCGCGAGGGGGAGCTAATCGGAAAAAACTCTGCTCAGTTCGGATTGCAGTCTGCAACTCGACTGCATGAAGCCGGAATCGCTAGTAATGGCGTATCAGATCGACGCCGTGAATACGTTCCCGGGCCTTGTACACACCGCCCGTCACATCACGAAAGTGAGCTGTACTAGAAGTCGCCACGCTAACCGCAAGGAGGCAGGCGCCCAAGGTATGACTCATGATTGGGGTGAAGTCGTAACAAGGTAGCCGTAGGAGAACCTGCGGCTGGATCACCTCCTTTCTAAATAGAAAGAGATCTACTCCGCTATGGTGTGCGGAGGATGGTCTCAAGCGAAAGGCAGCTCTCACGGGCTTGCCGGTTCGCTAGACTCAGGTTACTCATGTTGGACAGATTCTGACAGATCGCTATCGGCCTTCGCCTTCGCGAAGGGTCAAAGAGCAAATCAAGGAATCAGGGCCGCGGCTGCGGCCCTTTTTGTTTTTGCGTCACAATCGCGTGCAAACCTGCGCGGAGGCGCGGGTTAAACCCTGCTGCTCACGGAGCGTGATTCCGTCAACTTGATTTGGCTCCTTTTGATCTTTTCATTTGGCCCCACCCCCTGGTGAATCATCTCCCGCACCCGGTCGGAGCGAAGCCTGCGGCGCCGTAGGGCGACGCGTTTAGGGCGAAGCGCAGACCGGGGTGCGGGAAAACTTCTAAAACGTCGCGTCAGTGTCGCCTAGGAACGACGATCGCCAACGTGGTCGACCATAGCATCCCGCTTTTGTCCGTTTCTAAAACATCGTGTCCGGCTTGCTACCTTCGGGATCAAAGACATGTTTGAAGGTCAAGTGTTCTGCTGCTTTCTTCGCGTACCAAGTAACCTCAAAATCTTTCAGCTCCTCCCCCAGGTCATCCAAGGTCACCACTTGTGCCAGGCGCTTCTCCACCACCGCCGACCTTCGCTGTGGCAACCTTGTTGTGTTCGGCCGATCTGTAACGCATGTTGAAAGGCCGTATCACGATTCTTGCTCGTAAAGATGTGGATGGCCTCTTCCAACAACGCAACCCCTCGCGGCCTTCGACCATCACCGCCAACGAATCTTGGCCCGAAACCATTTCTGTGGCTTCATCCCTTGCCGCCTTTCTTCTTTTCCAGCGTTCTGCGGAAACGATACGAGTCTGTGCCCGTGTCGATGATGTGGGCCTGGTCGGTCAGCCGGTCCAGCATGGCCTTGCACAATCGGGCGTTCGGGAACATCGTGGTCCACTCCGAAAACGGCAGATTCGTCGTGACGATCACTGCCGCTCTCTCCGCTCTTCCGGCAATGACCTGGAACAACAACTCCGCCGCTGCTTCCGGCATTGCCACATACGCCAGCTCGTCGATCACGATCAGTTCGTAGCGTGTCCACCGCCGAGTGACGCGATTCAGTTCGCTCTTGTTCTTGGCTTCGATGAGTTCGTTCACCATTTCCGCCGCGGTCGTGAAACGTACCCGCTTCTTCTGTCGACACGCGGCCACCGCCAGCCCAGTTGCCAAATGCGTCTTGCCTGTTCCTGTGTCCCCAAGAAAAACAATCGGCTCGCACCGGCTCAAGTAGCCACCCTCGGCCAGGTTTCGAACTTGCGCCGCCGGAATGTGTGGCGCATCAGAGAACTGGAAATCCTCCAATGTCTTTACCTTGGGGAAATGGGACTCCTTAATCCGTCGCGCAACCGCTCTTCCCAACTAGCAACCTGCGGAACCGGCACCATATGGTTCCGGCGAAAGTATCCGCCTTCTCCTTCCACGCCACCCTTCTCGTGGCCTTCCGCCGGGGTGCAGAACTCCGACTGAAAACCCCAATGCGATCGGAAGGCCATGAATCGTATGGTCTCCTCTCGCTGATGCCCTCGCAAAATCTTCCTCACCGCACTCTTAAGGTTGTCGTACCTTAAGACAGCAAATACTCCACCGAAATAGAGAAACGCTCGTTCATGCGCTTCCAGAAACGCTTGTTGGCTGGCGTGCGGGAAGGCGCAATGGAACGCTCCTCCACTGGCCATGCTGCGCATGCAGAATACGTAGGCCAGCTCCCGCTCTCCGCAGATATCTGCGTATGCTTCATACCAGTCCACCTGCGCTTCTCCACCCCAATCGTAGGACTGCGGAATGAACGTCTCGCGGTGGAGCAACGCTAACGCGATCTTTCGTTCGCGAACGTGGTGTCGTATCGTCGACTCGGCCACTTCCACTTCCGGCATCTCCGTGCGGATCCGGCACCAGATCCGGTGTGCGGTGTGCCGCTGCTTCCGGGGGGCTTTCTTGTCCGCTTCCAGAATCGCGTCGATGAAGGACATCGCCGGTTCCAGTTTCGGTCTCTCTCTTATCGGTGTCTTACGCTCTACCGGAACGGCGCTGAGCACCGCCTCACGCACCATCCGCCGATGAATCCCCAACTTCTTGGCGATCCCTCGAATCGTTCCACCACCATGCTCGTACTCACGTCGAATCTGCTCGAATAGCTCCACCTTGGTTCTCCTATCCACCCGGTCCTCCCTTGGGGCGGTTAGGCCCGAAGCAGAGTCCACGGTATATGGTTTTCAATAGGGTGGGGCCAAATCAAAGTATCGAATGGGGCCAAATCAGAGTATCGAAATCACAGCGGGTATAACTGCACTTCGCGCATCGGAAATCCTTGCGGTTGTCAGTAAGCAGTGCGCACTTTTGCTCGGTGCAAACGGCCGCGACTATCGTGTCTGGTAATTCCAAGGTGCGACCTTTCGTCTCCACTCGCGTTTATAAGTCTTCCGTGCAAGCGCCCCGCACGGCCTGTTAGTTCATGGCGTTCCAGTTCATCCAAGAACGCTTCCCTGGACGATTCTTCGTTGGGGAGCATGCCTGTATACACTTCCGCGATGTTCAAAGACGTTGTCGAAAGCCTGTGACCGGCACGCCCAAGTTCGATGAGCATCTCGTTCCGGCCCTTGCGGCCTCGCAACACGTCGATGAGAATGGAGGTATCGAGAAGCAGCTTCAGGGTCGTCTTTATCGAGTTTTTTTCCTGCCCGACCGCACTTGACTCTGCCTGTTACTGGCCTTGCGCAGTTTCCTTACGCGGGTTGCGGAATCGCCGATCAGGCCAGGAATGATAACGAAAAAGTGTGATTTTTCAGGATCTATCGACCACCTGAGGCGGTAGTTTTTAACCAACTTCAGAGCTCCTGACATGCCCCTAAAAAGCGGCCAGAATTGGGGTTTTTCGAAAGTGGGGTGCGGACCTTAAACTGTCCGCTTTTTCTAAATCGGCAGATGGAAATCGCGCGATTTTGGCTGCTACATTTCCTCGAACTGGAAGGGCTCGATACCTCTCCTGCGCATCCCTGGGAGCCGCAGCTGGCTTGGCTTTTCCTTTACTGGGGTGCGGACCTTAAACTGTCCGCTTTTCGAATCCGTGGAGATAGAACATGCTAAGAAACCATGAGCCCGGCGGCACCTCAAAAGGAGCTTTTTGCCCACCCTGCCCCTACCCCCGGTACCGTCTTCGTAAACGATCGCGTTTGCGTTGAGACCGAGCAAGGCCAACGAGTGCTCTTCGTCCATGGTATCGTCTTCTCCCATTACTCGATCCAAGATCGTTCGGCCGAAGCCTACGCCATGGTTCAGCTTTTCGAGTCGGGATACGCGGATCAGAACGATATCGCACGTTGCTTCGGCTACTCGGCCCGAACACTTCGCCGTTATCAAGAGCGTTTCAAAGCCGGTGGACTGCGCGCACTCGCGCGCCCGCGGGGACGGCCTGCCGCCCGTTCTCCCACGCACAAGAAGCTTCATGAGCGAGACCGCACCATTCTCCGTCTCAAAGCCAAGGAGATGAGCAATCGTTGGATTGCCGGCCGGCTTGGGCTTAGCGAAAAAGCCGTGCGCAAGAGTCTCCGTCGGCTCGGCTGGAAACCTGGTCCTGAACCAAGCCTCTCCTTCCTGCCGGAAGCCAGTTCGCAAGTACAGTTGGCCGTGGTTTCCGCAAGCACATTGCTCGAAATTCCATTCTCCGTTACGGAACAGCCTCCAGATAAAATGCCGCAACCGCCAAGCGATGCGGCTGCAAAAAGTCTCGACGCCAACCCTCTCGATCGGTCCATGGATCGTCTTCTTGCGGCCATGGGGCTTCTCGACGATGCCCTTCCGGTGTTTGCTCCCACAAGAAGTTTGCCAACAGCAGGTGTTTTGTTGGCCATTCCTGCGCTCGTTGCCAGTGGCCTGCTCTCCACGGCTGAGAAAATTTACGGCAGCCTCGGCCCTGCTTTCTACGGACTGCGAACGACTCTGGTTGCCTATGTTCTCTTGGCGCTTCTGAGGATTCCGCGGCCGGAGACGCTCAAAGAGTATCCGCCCGGGGAACTGGGTCGTATTGTCGGTCTGGATCGCATGCCGGAAGTGAAGACGCTGCGCCGCAAACTCTCTCGTCTCGCTTCTCTAAAAGGCAGTTATCGACTCGGCCGTGAGGTCGCTCGGCAGCGCATCGCCGAACGTGGAAAGGTGCTCGGGTTCCTCTATATTGACGGCCACGTTCGGGCTTACCACGGCAAACACAAGGTCCCGAAGGCCTATGTGACGCGCATGCATCTCGCTGCGCCCGCAACGACTGACTATTGGGTCAACGATCAACGCGGCGATCCCTTGTTTGTTGTTACCGCCGATGCGAATGCCGCCATGACTCGAATGCTTACACCTGTGCTACGCGAAGTGCGTGAACTTCTGGGACCGCGCCGGCACTCCACCGTTGTTTTTGATCGCGGTGGCTGGAGTCCCAAACTGTTTCGGGATCTGCTGGCCATGGGCTTTGACATCTTGACCTATCGTAAGGGGCGCATCCGCCACATCGCCGAAAAGAGATTCACTCGACACAAGGCCAAGTTGGATGGTCGGCCGGTCGAATACCTGCTCAATGACCAGCCCGTTCGCTTTCTCAAAGGAAAGCTGCGACTCCGTCAGGTGACCCGCCTGACAGAGACCGGCCATCAGACGCCGATGGTGACAAGTCGCTGGGAGCTACGCGCCATTGTTGTTGCTCACCGCATGTTCGAGCGCTGGCGTCAGGAGAATTTCTTCAAATACCTGCGGGAGGAGTATTTGATCGATGCTCTCGCGGATTATCAGGTCGAACCCGACGATCCCACCCGTTCCATCCCCAACCCGGCACGAAAAGCCGTCGAGAAAGAAGTTTACGCTGCACGTGTTCATCTCAGGAAACTACGGGAAAGCTATGGTGCAACGGCAATCGATTACATCCATGGACCTACATCCACGGACCCTGATTTTGAGATTGCCGAAGAGAAAATTCGCATGGAGATTGACAAGGCTACAAACCACATCAAGAAACTCAAGGCTCGGCGTGACTCTCTTCCTGCTCGCGTGACAGTTGCGGATGCCCAAAAGGGCCAGGAGATGGTGAAACTTTCTACCGAACGCAAACACCTAACCAACGTTTTGAAAATGGTCGCGTACCAGACGGAAAGCGATTTGGTCGAGCTGATTCGTCCACATTACAGCCGTGTTGAAGATGAAGGGCGTACTTTCATTCAGACGGCGCTGCAGGATACAGCGGACATCGAGCCTACCGACGACCAACTTCGTATAAGGCTAGCCCCGCTCAGTTCGCCACATCGGTCGCGCGTCCTCGAATCACTTTGTGAGGCACTCAACAAAACAAACACGATGTTCCCGGGCACCCGGCTTAAAATGCAGTATCTGGTCGTACCCCCCTGTCTTGAAGCAAAAAGCGGACAGGTTTCCGACCAACCATGTCAGGAGCTCTGAACTTTCACCCACGCACATTGCGGTTGAACGAGCAGGTGTGCAAACCAGTCCCTTCAGGAGGACAAGGGCATGGCATACCGGGAGGTGAGGAGGAGGGACATTCATCAGGTCATCCGGCGGTGGCTGGCCGGCGAGAAGATTCGAGCTATAGCACGATCGGACCGGTGCGGACCGGAACACGGTACGGCGGATACTGGGCGCTCGAGCCAATCCACGTCTGTTTGTGCGCGTAGCCTTCCGTCGTTCAGCGCCAAACGTAATCGAAGGAGTTATCCAAGCGCGAGAAGAGCCGCGATTTGTCCGAGATGGTTGATATCGTGACCGGCGACTATAGCGACGATTTGTTCGATGGACTCTGGACCGCGTTCGGAATGAATGCCGTAGAGTTTCCATTGTTCGGGCTCGAGAGTGCTGAGAAGGGCGAGGTTGGCTTCGCGCAGGACACCAAATTGTTCGAGGGACTTCCGTGGATCGCGCTTGTCATAGTGACCGGCAACGACCCAGGCATCCTGATCGAAAGCCTCGATAGGAATGCCGGGGGCGCCCAGAATAGAGCGCATTCTCCAACTCTGAACGATTTCGACGTCAGCCAAGTGCGCCAAGATCTCGGCGACTGACCACTTCTCAGGCGCAGGGCGCTTGCGCAGCCTGGCAGGGGATTTTCCCTGGACGAACCTGGCGAGCGTCTTCGGTGTGGAGGCTTGGACCTTGAGAGGCTCTTGGCTACCTAGCTTCTCTCTGATGCGTTGCACGTACTCCTGCGCGGTCTCTGTCATGGTGAATACCCTCCCGAATGCGATGTTGGCCGGATGGCCGGGGTTGCGCGTCGGATATATAGAGTATTGGCGGCGCAATCTGTTTCGTTGCAAGGCACTCGGTTTGAGAGTAGGCTGTCCCGCAAGCACGCCCGCCTGTGTCGGGCAGGCAGTTCGAGCCGTTGAAATGTACGGCCGCGTGGACCCGGTTTGGGAGGAGGAAGCTCAATGTCCGTGTCGCCAGAGCACAAGCTTCTGTTCGGCCGTTTATATCACAGCGTCTGGAATGAGCGCAGGCTGGAATACATCGAGCAGGTGATAGCCGAAACGCATGCGTTAGGAGATCCGACTGTATCCGGACGAGGGGTTGGTCCGTCGGCATATCGGCGTCAAGTGGAGCGATTCATGAGCGGGCTGCCGGACCTGAAATTCACCGTGGACGAGACGATCAGCGAAGGCGAAAAGATGGTGGTGTACTGGACCATCACGGGAACACATCGCGGGGAATTCCTGGGGGTGCCGCCCACGAACAGAAGGGTCAGCTTCAGCGGAATCACTATCAATCAGATTGCCGGCGGGAAAATACTGGAATCAACGGTGATCTGGGATGGGCTGGGGCTGATGAAACAGTTCGGAATTGAGCTACCCGTGCAGTATGAGATGCTTATGGCCTCCGCAGGATAAACGGAAAAACCAGTGTTCGGCGGTACAGGTAATCGTTTGGAAGCCAACCCATCGTGATTTCTTTGTGCCCGTGTCCCTCTACAGCGAATATTAGTGTGCAACTTCTCCCGACCATCCGCGGTTTAAAGCGGACAAGGACGCGGATCGCGCATTTCAATTAAAAGGAGAACAGGGATGAGGATTTCGAAGAGCTTTGCAGGAGCGGTTTTGGCGTTGGCACTAATCGGCGGTGGCGTGGCGATAGCTCAGAAACCAGTGGACAACGTCAGTGGAAAGAAGCATCCAAATCTGGCCGCGGCGCAGAGATTGTCGCAGCAGGCGTGGGAGAAGGTTTCCGAGGCGCAGCAAGCCAATGAGTGGGACATGGACGGGCACGCCGCGAAGGCCAAAGAACTGCTCGATCAGGTGAACAAAGAGCTAAAGATATCAGCGGAAGCGGCCAATAAAAACCATAAGTAAGCGGGATTAAGTCACTTTGAGGAGCCGGAGGGTGGAAAACCCGTCCGGCTCTCTGTGTTTTGAAGCGGTATTTTGCCGGGTTCCGGATTGGCGTGTTTGCTGCGGCACAGTGCTGGAAACCTTCTTGTGCCCGGTCACATCCTACCGTGATAATAGAATGGTGCTTTAAGGGCCCGGGGATCTTGTAGTTTCTTTGAGTTTTCTGGGGTGGAGATGCGGCACCTGACGTACCGACCGAAACCGAGAATGACGAGGATACTGGCCCTTTCCCTGGCGCTGGTGTGTTTTCTGTTCCTCCTGCACGTAGCGCCGCACGGACACGCGAACGGACAAGATGAGGCGGCCTGCCGGATCTGCCAGGCAGTACACGTCAGTGCGACGCCGGTGGTCTCCGGGATCATTTTCGCGGTGCCGTTTTTCCCTGTTGGCGAGATAACACAGCCCCAAGCAGTATCGGCCTCAGATAGCTTTTTCCATCATTCCGACCCTCGCGCACCCCCGGCGTCAGAAATCCTGTAATTCCATTCCTAAATCAACTAACGCCGGCCGATCTTCGGCCGCGTGACCGCTTTTTCTTCAAGCGGGCCTACCAACGCTCAGTCGAATCGCTCCCTGGGGGCTTGGAGGAATTAATGCAATTCAGTTTTCGGTATTTAGTCGTCGCCGCAGCGGTGCTGCTTTTAATGGTCGTAAGTACTTCGGCGCAAATTGGCAATTCCGGGTCGATTGAAGGAGTGGTTAGAGATCCATCCGGAGGTGCCGTGGCCGGGGCCACGGTGGAAATCAGTTATGGCGTGAGCGGTTTCGTGCGGTCAGTTACCACCGGCGCGGACGGAACCTTCCGCTTTACCAACGTGCCGTTCAACCCCTACCACATGACGGTAACTGCAAAAGGTTTTGCACCCTATGTGCAAGACGTGGACGTTCGTTCGGCGGTAGCGACGAATGTGCAGGCCACCCTGAAGCTGGGGACGGAGGCGACGACGGTTAACGTCACGGAGAACGGCGGCGATTTGCTCGAGAACGAACCAACATTCCACACGGACGTGGATCGGGAAATGTTCAAGAATGTGCCGCTGGAGAGCGCCTCTTCATCGGTCAGTTCGTTAGTGACGCTGACGACGCCGGGTGTAGCCGCCGATTCCAACGGATTGTTTCACGGGCTTGGAGATCATGCGCAGAACTCGTTTTCAGTGGACGGTCAGCCCATCACCGATCAGCAGAGCAAAGTCTTTTCGAATCAGATTCCCTCGGATTCGATCCAGTCCATGGAGGTAATTTCGGGCGCGCCGCCGGCGGAGTTCGGAGACAAAACGAGCTTGGTGATTAAGGTGACGACACGGTCAGGACTGGGGGTGAGCCCCGCGCATGGAAACATCACCACGTCCTATGGCAGTTTCGGAACACCAAATTTCGCCGGAGACGTGGCGTTTGGCACACAGAAATGGGGAGACTTTCTGGCGGTAAGCGCTTTGCAGTCGGGGAGATTTCTCGATCCGCCGGAAGTGAACACGTTTCATGACAAGGGCAACGAAGAAAATATCTTCGACCGCGTCGACTACAAATTCTCGGACATAAATTCGGCGCAACTCAACCTGCAATATACGCGCTCTTGGTTTCAGACCCCGAATTCCTATGACGCGCAATTCGGTACGGGATGGAGCACCCCATGCGCGCCGGCACAAACGACGTCATGCGGCGGATTCGGCCCAACGGGCGAAGTGGTGGGTCCGCAGGACCAGCGCGCGAAGATCGGAACATTCAATGTCTCCCCCACATTTGTTCATCTGATTGGCAGCACAGCCGTGTGGACCATCGGCGCGTTTGTGCGGCAGGATCAGTTCGATTATTACCCGAGCAAAGATCCATTTGCGGATTTAACGCCGGGCCTGCAGAGCGACAGCATCGCACAGCAGCGGCGACTGACCAATGCGGGGGTGCGCTCGGACATCTCCTATGTCCGGGGAATCCACAACATCAAGGCGGGGATTACCTACGAACAAACATTTTTGACTGAACACGACTCGTTCGGAATCGTCGATCCCGGGCTTGTGCCATCACTCGTAGACGCCAACGGCAATCCCTGCCAGGTCAACGGGATCAATCTTGCACCGCCCTGCACGACCCTTGCGCCATACGATTTTACGCAAGGCGGAAAGTATTACTACTGGCCGGGCCACACGGATGTGAAGGAGTTGGCGCTGTACCTCCAAGATTCCATCACGCTGCACAACTGGGCATTCAATGTGGGCGTTCGTGGGGATATTTATGAGGGGATCGCGCATGCAACCCAGGCCGAGCCGCGGCTAGGGGTTGCGTACCACATCAAGCCGACGAACACGGTGCTGCGGGTCTCCTACGCGCGGACGTTAGAAACACCCTTTAATGAAAATTTGGTGCTGTCCAGCACCGGTTGCAGCGACGCGGTGGTGAACGCACTGCAAGCCGCGATCCAGGGGTATCCCTGCATCAGCAACCCGCTCAGCCCCGGCTGGCGCAACGAATTTCACGCTGGCTTCCAGCAGGCGTTTGGCAAATACCTGGTTGTGGATGCGGAGTATCTCTGGAAGTATACCCATCTGGCGTATGACTTCAGCGTGTTCGGCAACACCCCAGTGACCTACCCGATTGAGTGGGAGAGATCGAAGATTCCGGGTTATATGCTGCGCGCAAGCTTGCCGAATTTCCACGGCTTGTCGGCATATTTTGTGGCTTCGAGCGTAGCGGCCCGATTCTTCGAGCCGCAAGTGAGCGGCATCGGGGTGACCCCGGCGGGACAGGGCGGCACCGGCGTATTCCGCATCGACCACGACGAACGGTTCAATCAGACGACGCATTTGCAATATCAACCGTGGAAGCGCGGTCCATGGCTCGGGTTCAACTGGAGGTACGACAGTGGACTCGTTGCGGGGGCAGTGCCATTTGCAACCAGCGCGAATCCTTCGGATCCAGGGTATCAAGTGGACCTGACCGGGCTCACGGCGGACCAGCAAATTCAAGCTGGACTGTTTTGCGGTAATGTTTTCCCGACGTATACTTCGCCGCTGACCACGTGCCCGGGGAATCTATATGGTTCAAAGCTCGTGCAGATTCCGAAGCCAGGAACCGAGAACGACGACCACAATCCGCCGCGCATCCAGCCCCGGAACTTGTTCGACATAGCCGTGGGCGAAGATGATCTGTTCCATGGCGACCGTTACAAGTGGAGTCTCCGGTTCACGGTAATTAACCTGACGGACAAGACGGCACTGTACAACTTCCTTTCCACATTTAGCGGCACGCATTATGTGACGCCGCGAACGGAGACGGTGGAGTTGGGCTTCCACTTCTAATATCAAGAGGCATTCGAGCAAAACAGGAATCTCACCTCCGTAATCGAAGAGAGATTCCTCGTTTCGCCCGGAATGGCGGGTTCGTTTGCTACGGGCATTGGTTCGCCGCGGCCGGAGTGACGTTGGTCCTCGCGTGAAAAAGCCAGCATGAAAGCCAGCACTGCATGGAAGAGTGAAGAGAGGGCACCCGACGAGACCGTTGTGACGCTCTGAGGGGTGTTGGTTCATGTACACGGACTGCCCTGCCATTTCTGTATAGAATAGTGAACGCCATGTCTAGCGCGCCCAGCGAACCTTCCAGCAGCAAAACCCGCATTGGCATTGATTTAGGCGGAACAAAAATTGAATTTGTCGCGCTGGCATGCGATGGAAGGGAACTGCATCGTCACCGCGTACCAACGCCGCGGGGCGATTACGACGCCACAGTGCGTGCGATCAAGGAAAGCGTGGAAAAGATTGAAGCGACGCTGCATGTCAGCGGAACCGTTGGCGTGGGTATTCCTGGAACAATTTCGCAAATTACCCACACGGTGAAGAACGCCAACTCCACGTGGATGAATGGACGGCCATTCGATCGCGATTTGAGCGAGGCGCTGCGTCGTGAGGTGCGTTGCGCGAACGACGCGAATTGCCTGGCGGTATCGGAGGCCACCGACGGAGCCGGCACCGGCAAACGCGTGGTGTTTGCGGTGGTGCTGGGGACCGGTTGCGGCGGCGGGATCGCGGTGGATGGGCGAGTGCACAACGGAAGAAATGGCGTGGCGGGAGAATGGGGTCACACCACATTGCCGTGGATGCGGCCGGAGGAGTATCCCGGGCCGGAATGCTATTGCGGATACCGCGGCTGCATTGAAACGTGGATTTCGGGTACCGGCCTGGAAGCGGATTACGCGCGTGCCACAAAAACGAAGTTGCGGGGCAAGGAAATCATCAAGCGCTGCGATGCAGGGGAGCCAGAGGCGCTGGCGGGTCTGGAGCGGTATGAGGACCGCTTGACGCGCAGCCTGGCGCAGATGGTTAACATTTTGGACCCAGACATCATTGTGTTGGGCGGGGGAGTGTCGCAGGTGCCGCGGCTGTATCAGAATGTGCCCCAGCGGCTGAAGAAATACGTATTCGGCCGCGAGGCGGATACCCCGGTGAAAGTGGCGAGGCACGGCGACTCCAGCGGCGTGAGAGGCGCGGCCTGGTTGTGGCCTCTCAGAGGAGAATAAGCAAAATCCGGATGTCCAACTTGAAGAAAGAGGGGCTCCGCGAGTGTTCGTAGAGCCCCGGTCGCTGCACACCTGGATTAATCGTGACCGCCGGCGGCCTTGCTCATTTGCGCCATCCATTCCTTCGAGCGGCGTTCTATTTCCGCGGGAGCAACGTCCTCCACATGCTGCGCGAGTCCCCACTGATGGCCGAAGGGATCGCGGACTTTACCGTAGCGATCGCCCCAGAACTGGTTTTGCAGCGGCATTTCGACTTTGGCGCCAGCCTTCACGGCGCGTTCGAAGGTCGCGTCGACATTGTCGGTGTAAAGGAATAGGGAGTAAGAAGTGACGGGAGTGGTGCCGGGAGCGTTGGCCATGCCGGGAAACTCGTCGCTAAGCATCAGCTTCGAATCACCGATCTGGAGTTCCGCATGCCCTATCGAACCTCCCGGGCCAGACATGCGCATTATTTCCTTGGCGTGGAACACTTCTTTGTAGAATTCGATGGCACGGGCGGCGCCCTTGCAGACGATCGCCGGGGTCAGGGTATGAAAACCCTCGGGAATAGCGCGGACTGCAGACATAGATCCTCCTAAAGAGAGTGGATTGTTCGCGCAGCGGGTAAGGGGTCCGGGAAGGGAAGAACAAAAGCAACTCTGCGCGGAAGTCTTTGATACCCTTTCGGGTTGGCGGCGTCAAGAGCGAATTTAGTGGCAGGGGATGGGTTTTCAAGTCTGCGGGAGCCGCGGAAGGAGGAAACAATGCGCTACGATTTTCTGGTGGAGACGTATGCGACGGAGCGAGTGAAAGTGGTGAGTGTGTGGAGCGAATTCCGAGACGGGGAGACGGGAGTGCGCCCGCGGGAAAGTGATCCGCGCGGCCGAAGCGTGCACGAACAGATGGTGCACCAGTGCGTGAGCGAGGATTTTTGGTTCCGGACCATGCTGAAGATCGATGTGGGAGCGCCACCGCTGCCGAAGACGGAGACGCGCGCGGAATTTATGCGGCAGTACGCGCAGGATAGCGCCAAGCGTTTGGCCGCATTGCAGGGGAACGACGAGGGGTGGTGGGAATCGCAAACAGATTTTTTTGATGTGAAGCGCTCGATGGCCTGGGTGGTGACGCGGCGCATTGCGCACACCGCACATCACCGAGGACAACAAATGGCCATGTTGCGCATGCTGGGACACGATCTGCATAGCAATTATGGGCCGACCGCGGATACCGGGGGATTAATGCAGAATCATGCTCCAACCATTTATGCGTATGCGGATTTGGAGCATCTATTGAACGATTTGGAGAACGGCGAGGGGAAGGCGCGCTTGCCAGGTGGCGGGGGCAAAGCGGTCACGGAGCGCCCGATGAAGGCGTGAAGACGGAAGGAGAAAAACATGGCCCAGCGCATGCCGGTGTTGTTGTGGGGCACGGCTCACCCATGAACGCCATTGAGGAGACCGAGTTCACCCTATGCCTGCAGGGTATGCGGAAAAAACTGCCGGCGAGATGTCTGTGGTTTCCGCCCACTGGGTGACGCGGGGCGCGCAGATGCAGGCATCGTCGGGCTGCGTGGAACCAAGCAGGTTTGCTGTGCATCTCATGAAACGTTTGAAAACGCATTTTAGATGGGGGACTGGATGATCAAACTCACGCGCTTTGCGGCCGCGGTGTTAAGTGGCGCGCTTCTCTCCGCAATTCCGGCCGTTGCCCAAGTGAACTACGGCGAGATTACCCATGGGGAAAAACCCGACTTGCCTGCGCCGTTCGCCACAAAGAGCGCCGGGAATGGACCGGATAGTGCGAAACCGCCTGCGGGTTTCCTTCCGAAGGCCCCTGAGGGATTCGAAGTGAGTGTATACGCGAAAGATTTCAAGGTTCCGCGGTTCATGGCGGTGGCGCCGAATGGAGATGTTTTTGTGGCGGACACTGGCACGGGACAGGTTGTAATCCTTCGCGATGCTGAACACGCCGGCGGAACTCCGCAGAAAGAAGTGTTCGCGGAGAAATTGAACCGCCCGTTCGGGATCGCGTTTCACGACGATTATGTGTACGTGGGCAATACCAATGCGGTAGTGCGGTTTAAATACGATAAGCAAACTTCGAAGCGCACCAGCGAGGAAGAAAAGATTCTGGATGTTCCCGGCGGCGGTGGACACTTTACGCGCACGGTGGCGTTCAGCAAGGATGGCAGCAAATTGTACGTTAGCGTGGGCTCATCATCGAATATCGACATCGAAACGGACCAGCGGCGCGCGGCGGTGTTAGTCAGCGATCCCGATGGCAAGAACTCGCGCATTTTCGCATCGGGCCTGCGAAATGCGGTTGGATTGGGTATCGAACCGGTGACCGGCGATGTTTGGGTGGCCGTGAACGAGCGCGATGAGTTGGGGGATAATCTGCCGCCGGATTACTTCACGTCGCTTCAGGACGGGGGATTTTACGGCTGGCCGTACAGCTACATCGGATCGAATGTGGATTCGCGCGTAAAACCCCAGCGCCCGGACCTGGTGGCCAAAGCCATTATTCCCGATGTGCTGCTCGGAGCGCACGTGGCGCCACTGCAATTCACGTTTTACACCGGCAGGCAATTTCCGGAGCAATATCGCGGCGGAGCGTTTATCGCCGAACATGGCTCGTGGAACCGTGCCGCGCGCAACGGGTACCAGGTGGTGTTCGTGGGCTTCAGCGGCGGAAAACCGGATGTGAATCCCGCGCCGTTCCTGACGGGATTCGTGCCGGATCCAACCGGAAAGAGTGTCGATGGGCGGCCCGTGGGAGTAGCGGTCATGCCGGATGGTTCACTGCTGGTGAGCGATGACGGAGCGGGCGTGGTGTATCGCGTGCGGTACGGAAAATAGAAATTGGAGTTTGTGAACGGCGGAGTCCTTAGTGGCTGAAGCCTAGCTTAATGGATGCTTTATGTCAGGGCTGAAGCCCTGACCCCCTAACAAACCTGACCCCTTAGCAAAGAAGGCCTCAGCGGCTAAAGGCGCACTCTTCCTTGGGCATTTGCGGCATGGCTGAAGCCGTGCCCTGACGGAAACGCCACAGAAAAAGCAGGTCCGTCGCTGCGCTCGGGATGACACGCGATCTTTTGAATTTCTAGAGATTCTAAACAGAACCACGAAAACTGGCCGGTCTAAAGTCCGGCCACAACACAAAGCGTATACAAGTTGACTAGTTCACGACAATGGTCAGCGTGACCGGAGTTAGTTGGAGTGGCTTGCCGCCCCGAACGAACGAAACCAGAGCGCGCTCATGAGAACTTCCTTGGCTGAAGGGGACGCTCCAGCGATTTTTTGAAAGAGGGAAAGCTAGAAACGACGGTAAGCTGGCGGAAGAGGCGGCGTCAACAAAAATAATATAAGATATAGATAATCAAGTAGGAATATCATTCCATTTTGGAATAGCTCAGGACAAGATCGGTAACGGACTGGACAGGATGTGGGCGGAAGCCGTATGTTAACGTCTGTTAATGTGGCGTCTATGCGCTTTCGAGTACCTTAAGTAACTTATGCCACCATTTAAAATTGAGTTGGAAAAACAGCCAACCAGCAACGACTCCGTGACCATTTATAAGGCCGTCGGGAAACTCAGCCTGGAGACGGTAAGCGAATTCATACCGAAAATGCGCGGCGAAAGCGCCTCGTATGTGGTGCTAGACATGGGCGGAGTGAATTTTCTGGATTCCGCAGGAGTGGGAGCGCTGGTGTCGCTATTCGTGAGCCGGCGGAACCAGGGAAAAGTGTTCGCGTTGGCGGCGCTGTCTCCGCAAAGCGCGGCGGTGGTTACGGTGGCGGGTCTGCAGAATTTGTTGCCGATATACAAGACGGTGGAAGAAGCGGTGGCGAAGAAGGCGTAATTGCTGGAGGTCAGCTGGGCGTCCAGTTGGGATGGCCGGTGAACAGGCCTTCGACGACGCCGATGTGGTAGGCGATATAAACACCGAAGCACAAACTAAGTACGCCCGAGCCAACGATGAGACCGCGATTTAGCCAGGCGAAGCGGGTTCCTGCATAAGAGAAGGGAAGCGCCAGCGCGCCAGTGATGAGCATCATTCCGGCGATGGTGCCCGACCCAAAAATCAAAAGATAAAATACACCCCATCGCGGATCGTGGATGGTGCTGAGAACGAGAAGCGCCACAGCGGCGGAGCCTGCCAAGCCGTGCACGATGCCAATGAACAGCGGACGCAGCGAATGAAATAATCCCAAGCGTGAAACCGGATTGCTTAGCCACTTAGGGGCGGGCAACGAATCGGCGTGATGCTCCTTGGCGGGCGCGTGGGCGTGCCAATGGTAATGTACGTGATGTTCGTGCTCGTGCAGGTGGGCGTGCTCGCCGGTGACGTGCGGATGCGCGGGCGAGAATTTCTCGCTAAGCCACTGCGAGACCCCGGAGAGATTCAAGATGCCGAGAAGAATGAGCATGAGACCCACGGCAAATTCCATGGTCAAGCCAAGGCGCGGCGGAATCACCACATTGAAGAGAATGATGGCGGCGCCCACCAGGACGATGGTGATGGTGTGCCCGAGGCCCCAAAGCGCGCCGATGAGTGCGGCCTTTGAAAGCGAACGCTCGCGGCTGACGATCGTGGAGACGGCGATGACGTGGTCGGGGTCCGTGGCATGGCGCATGCCAAGAAAGAACCCGATAGCAAGAATGGCGAATCCGCTGATCATGGTTAGCCTGTACAGCCGTTCAGGGTTACAGGATAGACGAGAAGGAACGTCGGCGCGAGCTTTTCCAGGGCGGGAACGGCGCGGGCCGGGCTATGCGGTGGGAAACAAATGGTTGCTATAAAACGCCAAAAACGTCCATAATCCGCCACTGCTGAGGCTCGACGGAATTTGCGTGCCGAAGCCAACTTATAGGAGAGTGTAATGAAACGCATTTGGCTGCCGCTCGTTGTTTTTGCTCTGGCTGTTGCCGTAGCTTTCCCGCTGCTCGCCGAAGACAATCCTTTTTTGGGGACCTGGAAGCTAAACACCGCAAAGTCGAAATATGTAGGGGCTCCGGCGCCTAAGAGCCAGACGCGCACGGTGGCTGCGCAGGGCAATGGGGTCAAATACACCTTTGAGGGGGTCGCCGCGGATGGGACGCCGTTCGCCTTCAGCTTTGTCACCTACTATGACGGAACAGAAGCGGCGGTCACTGGAACCGGAATCCCAGCCGGTGCAGACTCCATTAGCCTGAAGCGCGTGAATGCCCACAAGGTCGAGGGCACCCTGCTAAAGGGTGGAAAAGAAGTGGGCAAAGTGACGGCAGAAGTGTCCAAAGACGGCAAGGTTGCGACCGTCAAGGGAAAAGGGAAAACGGTAGACGCAAGGGAATACAGCACGGAAAGTGTGTACGACAAGCAATAACTGAGACAAATCGGGACGGAATCCTGAAATGGGGTTCCGCTCCTTTTTTGACGTGAATGGAAGTTCGCTTCGTCTAACCGGTTGACGAGGAGCGTGTCATGAGCTCGCCATGGAAGCCTGAGGGATATTCGTCCGTGTCGGTTTATATCGTGACCGAAGGCGCGCAACGGGTGATCGACTTTTTGAAGAAGACCTTTGGGGCCACCGACCTCCGGCGTTTTGATACTCCCGATGGCAAGATTATGCATGCCGAAGTGCGGATCGACGATAGCGTGATTATGATCGCGGACGCTAGCGGGGCACATCCTGCGTTTCCGGCATGGCTACACGTATATGTGCCGGATGTCGACGCCACATACAAGCAAGCGCTGGAAGCGGGTGGGGTTTCGGTGCAGGAGCCGGTGCGCAAAGAAGGCGACCCAGACAAGCGCGGCGGCGTGAAAGATCCCGGCGGAAACAACTGGTGGATCTCCACGCAGGGCAGCTAGTTCGGTCCTGGTACACCACTTTTGAACGGAAAAGACTAAGTAGGTTACACCTCTGATTTGAGCATGCGCATGAATTCGGCGGCCGCGTGGGGGAGCCGCGCGCCACGTCGGGAAACGATATAAAGATGGCGAGGCATGTTGAGTTGGCGAATCTTGATTTCCTTCAGCCAGCCGTGTTCGATCTCCCAATTCACGCACATGCGCGGCACAATCGCCACTCCGAGCCCCATCTGCACAATGCGCTTGATGCTTTCGATGGTGGGCATTTCGAGTGGCATGTTCAAAGGAGTGCGATGCTTGGCGAAGAGTTCGATGACCTTGCGGCGAAACGGCGATTCGACAATGTGGGCAACGAACATTTCTTTGCCGAGTTCTTCCACGTCCACTTCGCGGCGCTTGGCCAATGGGTGTTTCGGCGGCACGACGAAGGTGAGTTCGTCTTTCAGGATTTCGGTGGCCTGCAATTGGGCATCCCGGGGCACGAAGGAGACCGCGCCCAGGTCCAGCCGGTAATTCACGACCTCGTGGGGAATGTCTCGCGAGAACATGCGGTGCAGGCGCACCTGCACGCCGGGATGCGCTTGGCGGAATTTAGCCAGTGCGGGAAGCAGCGCATGGATGGAGCTCTCGTTGACGCCGAGGGCCAGCTCCCCGCGGTTTAGCCCCTCGAGTTCCATGAGGCCTTTCTTCACCTCATCGCGCAGGTTCAGCAGGCGATCGGCGTATTCGCGAAGCAGCGTGCCGGCATCGGTAAGGCGTACTGGGCGGGCGCCGCGGACGAAGAGGGGCTGGCCCAGGGAGTCCTCCAGCTTGCGGATGGCCAGACTGACCGCAGGTTGCGTGCGGTACAGCCGTTCGGCGGCGCGGGAAAAGCTGCCTTCCCGGGCAACCGTAAGAAACACCTGCAATTCGGCTAAATCCATGGAGAAAAGCCCCAAGTTTTCTGAGTCCCGCAAAAGAAGCTGAGATATACCTGACCGGGAGGGTCCTGGAACTCTACAGCTAGTATAAGGCAGAATTATCAATTACAGAATGAAGATAAATTGGACTAGAAGGCGCGACTATGCGTAACTGGAACAGTAAGCTGGAGGAATCCGCATGAGCCACGTACGCATCTTCGACACCACGCTGCGCGACGGCGAACAGTCTCCCGGTTTTTCCATGAATACGCAGGAAAAGATCCGGATGGCACGGCAGCTTGCGGCGCTGGGCGTGGACACCATCGAAGCGGGATTCCCGATTGCGTCTAAGGGCGACCTGGAGGCTGTGGATGCGGTGGCCCGGGAAGTGCGCGATGTTCCGGTCGCCGCACTGGCGCGTGCCCGCCGAGACGATATTCTGGCGGCGGTGGAAGCACTGAAGCCCGCGAAGACCCCGCGGATGCATGTGTTTCTGGCCACTAGCGACCTGCATCTTCAGGTGAAGCTGCACATGACGCGCGAACAGGCCCTCGAAGCCATCGAATCTATGACGAAGTTGGCGAAGAACTTTGTCGAAGAGGTGGAGTTTTCCGCAGAAGATGCCGGCCGCACGGATATTGAATTTCTGTGCAAGGCCTGCACGGCCGCCGTGCGTGGCGGCGCGACCGTGCTGAACCTGCCGGACACTGTAGGCTACGCGGTACCCGAAGAGTATGGCGAGATGTTCCGGAAAGTGCGCGAGCATCTGGGCGATCCCGAGCACATTATCTTGAGCGCGCATTGCCACGACGACCTTGGCTTGGCGGTCGCCAATTCACTGGCGGCCGTGAAGGCGGGTGTGCGGCAGATCGAATGCACCATAAACGGCATTGGCGAGCGCGCCGGCAATGCGGCCCTCGAAGAGGTGGCGGTGGCGCTGGCGGTCCGCAAAGAAAGCTTTGGCGTGGCCACGAAACTGAAACTGAATGAATTGTACAAATCCAGCAAGCTGCTTACGGAAATCACCGGTGCGGCAGTGGCGCCCAATAAGGCGGTAGTGGGCGCCAATGCCTTCGCCCACGAAGCAGGAATTCACCAGGACGGCATCATCAAGAATCCGTTGACCTACGAAATTATCTCGCCGGAAACTGTGGGCGTGCCGTCGCGTTCGCTGGTGCTGGGAAAGCATTCTGGCCGGCATGCGTTGCGCGAATCGCTGCGGGAATTGGGCTACGAGCCCAGCGACGAGCAGCTTGCGGAGTGCTATCGCCGGGTTACCGCCTTCGCGGATGCTTCCAAGAACGTACGCGCCCGGGATTTGATGACCATCGCGCATGAAGTGATCCGGCGCAACGTGGCCGCGTCGCCCGCGGCATAGCGCAGAGACGGCGCTAGGATTTCGAGGATCTCCCGATGAAGTTGAAAAAGAGAATTGTGGTTCTGCCCGGAGACGGCATCGGCCCAGAAGTCACCAGGGCTGCCGTAAACGTGTTGCAGGAATGCGCGCGCGAGTTTGGTCATCACTTCGACATCGCGGAAATGCCCGTGGGCGGCGCGGCCATCGATAAAACCGGCGAGCCCTTGCCACCGGAGACGCTGGAGGCCTGCCGTAAAGCCGATGCGGTTTTCCTTGGCGCGGTGGGTGGACCCAAGTGGGATGCGCTGCCGGTAGGCAAACGGCCGGAAACGGGGCTGCTGGCGCTGCGCAAGGGGTTGGGCCTTTATGTGAATCTGCGGCCGGTGCGTTTGCTGGAACCGCTGCGTGGAATTTCACCGTTGCGGCCGGAGCGGCTTGGCGATCTGGATATCGAGATTGTGCGCGAGCTTGCGGGGGGAATGTACTTCGGTGAGCGCGGCAACATCGTTGAGGGCGGCGCGGAACGCGCGTTTGATACGGAATCGTACTCCACACCGGAGATCGAGCGCATCGCCACGTTTGCGTTTCATCGCGCGGAAAGCCGTTCACGCCGGCTGTGTTCGGTGGACAAGGCGAACGTGCTGACGAGTTCGCAGTTGTGGCGGCGCACGGTGACGGCCATCGGTACGGTATTCCCCGCGGTGAAGCTCGAACATATGTACGTGGACAATGCGGCGATGCAATTGACGCTACGACCCACGCAGTTTGACGTAATCCTCAGCACCAACATGTTTGGCGATATTCTCAGTGATGCGGCGGCGGCACTGGTTGGCTCGATTGGGCTGATTCCGTCGGCAAGTTTCGGCACTAGCGCACCATTGTTCGAGCCCATCCACGGATCGGCTCCCACGTTGGCAGGGAAGGATGCCGCCAATCCTATTGGGTCCATCCTAAGCGCCACCATGATGCTACGCGATACCTTTGGACTAGGATTGGAAGCTGACTGGGTGGAGCAATCGCTCGGCCGCGTTCTGGGCGCGGGTTTCCGCACTACCGACATCAGCGAGGCGGGCAAAAATACGGTGGGAACGGCTGGGTTTCTCGAGCTGCTGGGCGTGGAAATGCAGCGCACCTTTGAACACGCGGAGAAGTACGGCTGGGGTGTGTAAGTTCTTTCGTTGGTTTGTGAACCGAAGAATAGAGAGATTCCCCGCTTGGAAGACTCCGTTCGGAATGACCGATTCTTGCCCGTGTGACCCGGATCACCGCTAAAACGTTTCAATAGAGGTATGGGTTTCCGAGGAAAGCCAGCGGAGCGATTGCCTCCGCCAAGATCGAGGAGGATGACATGCCAGCAAGCACGACTGCGCCGAAACTGAAAGTTCCGTTCTACGGCCATGGCCGCCAATATCACAGCATTAAGCGGGAAATTGACGATGCTTTTCACGCGGTGATGGAGAGCGAGTCCTATGTGATGGGGCCGGCGCTGGCCCGTTTCGAGAAGGAGTTCGCGCACTATTTCGGGATGAAACATGCTGTCGGAGTGAACTCCGGAACGGACGCGCTGTGGCTGGCGTTTTTTGCGCTGGGCATCAAGCCGGGCGATGAAGTGATCACCACCGCGAATACCTTTTTCGCCACAGCAGAAGCTATCTGGATTGCCGGTGGCAAGGTAGTGTTCGTGGACTCCGACACGGCGACGAACAACATCGATGCGAGCAAGATCGAAGCGGCGATCACGCCGCGGACGGTCGGCATCGTCCCGGTGCATCTGTACGGGCATTGCGCGGACATGAAGGCCGTCAGCGCCATCGCCAAGAAGCACAATCTGTGGGTGGTGGAAGACAACGCGCAATCGATTGACGCGCATGGCGACGGCTTCAAGCAGGGCGAGCTGAGCGATGCAGTCTGCACAAGCTTCATCATCCAGAAAAACCTGGGCACCTTTGGCGACGGCGGCGCGCTGATCACCAATCGCGAGGATATCGACCAGGCAGTGCGGCGGATGCGTAATCACGGTTCGGTGAAGCGCTCTGTGCATTCTTACGGATTCAACAGCCGGCTGGATGATTTGCATGCGGGATTCCTCAGCGTCAAGCTGAAGCACATCACGCGCTGGACAGACCAGCGGCGCGCGTGGGCCAAGCGCTATAGCGACGGGCTCAAGGGCACCAGCTTCAAGCTGCCCAAGGAAATGCCTGGCTACCGGCATGTTTATCATCTGTACGTGATCGAGCACCACAAGCGCGACCATCTGAGCCAGTTCCTGAATGACCACGGGGTAGACGCGAAGCAGCACTACCCTATCGCGATCCACCAGCAGGAAGGTTATCCGTGGGGCAAGCTGGCCGACCCACATCCCCGGGTGCCGAGCGCTGAGCGTAATGCGGCGCAGTGTATTTCGTTGCCGATGTTCCCCGAGCTGACCGCGGAAGAAGTGGATTACACCATTTCGATATTGAAAGAGTGGGACGGGAAGTTCGGCTGGTAAAGCGCCGCCGAGGAGAAAGCCATGAGTTCCCAGAAGATCTACAAAGTCATTGTTGTGGGTGTGGGCAAACGAGGCAAACATCACGCCATCGCGTTCAAGAATAATCCACGTTTCGAGTTGGCGGGACTTTGCGATTCGAACCCGGCACAACTGGTCAAAGCTGCTACGGAACTTAGTATTCGCAGCACCTCCGTTGATCCGTTGGCATTAGGCCGGGAAGTTCGCCCGGATGTGTTTTGCTTCTGCACGCCACCGGGCATTCGGCTGGGCTTGATCCGCGCGGGAGTCGCCTCGGGAGCGAGGTTGATCGCTTACGAAAAGCCGATGGCGTTATCGATGAATGAGGCTATCGAGATTCGAGACGTGGTGCACGCCGCCGGTGTGAAAACGGTAGTGTCGCACCAGCACCGCTATGGGCAGCACTACCAAAGGGTGAAGGAAATTGTGGAGAGTGGCGCGATCGGGCGCATTCAGACGATTCATGCGCACGCCAACGGGTGGTTCCTGCATCTGTTCACGCATCTGATTGAGTACATGCGCTGGTACAACGGCTACGGGCCCGCGGAGTGGGTGATGGCGCAAGCGGCGGGACGCGGCAAGCTGAGCGACAACCATCCTTCACCTGATTACATCGGCGGCTTCATTCAATTCGAAAATGGCGTGCGGGGCATCGTGGAATGCGGTGCGGGCGCCCCCGACGTCCCAGAAGTGGATTATTGGTGGCGCAAAAACAAGATTGGCGTGTATGGCACGGAGGGCTTCGGGGAGGTGCTGACGGGCGGCGGTTGGCGCGCGGTGACTCGGGATCACGGTGTAATCTCGGGGTCAGGGTGCATGAACTACGATCTGGAAATGCCGCCGTATGTGGAAGACATCGCACGATGGCTGGATAACGAGAAGTGCGTGCACCCGTGCAACGGGGAATCCGCCTATGCGGGATTCGAAATTGCTATGGGGATGCTGCGCTCCGTGGTGCGGCGCGGGCAAATTGCGTTGCCGTTGGGTCCCGGCGAGCCGGAACTGGAAGAGCTGAAGCGGGTGCTGCCGGATCAGCCAGTGCTGCTCTCCAGCGAAGTGCACAGCAAGGAATATCCGGGCGGGATCGTGGTTACGCCGCATACCCTGGCGCCTGTAGGGTAGAAGCGGACTCATTGCCGCGAAGGCTTAAAGGGAAGTCCGAGGCGCATCTACTCGAGCATCTTGGCATCGAAGGCGATAAGCGCGTGGTCTTCAGCGCTGTAACTGATCTCGATTGGCCGGCAGCATACTTCGCAGTCCTCGACGTAGGTTTGTCGTCGAACCGACAAGTCGAACACCATCGAGATTTCCTCGCCACAGTGCGGGCAGTTGAACGAGTGCTCCACTCAAACAGTATAAGTGTTAGCGGCGGTCGCAGGGGGCGCAAGCCGGTTGCGGGAAGCGGTAGGGGATGATAATTTTGTAAATCTAGCGTTGGCAGCCGGGTCAACCGACTGGCTAGAGTGGGTTGGGGACGCGAGGCTACGCCCGGTTAGCGAAACAGGGGTTTTCTTTCCTGAAGTGTACGAGTTCATCGGAAGAGATGCCGGATATTTCCTCTAAATCGAATCGCGCCGGAGCCGAGTGTGTGTCTGGCCGGAGCTATTGGCGCGTAGAAGGCTCGCTCTTCGAACTCAGCGCGCTGCGCAGTATCGGCTTTTTCAACTGGAACAGCCAAAGCTTTCTGGAACGCTGGGTGCGTCGAGGCGGAATGCTCGGTGTTGGCTTGCTGCGGCCGCCGATGTATCTGACGAGCCGCACGTTTGCCACGCGCTTCTTGCACGGCGTTTTGCGAGGAATCACCCGCGACCGGTTGGACTTGCTGGGCGAGGAATATTTTCAGTACGAGCTGAAACCACGCATGCGGCGTGAAGCCGCGGAGAAGTTGGTGGAGGCGGTGCGTAGTGGGGAACGCATGGTGCTGGTGGGCCAGATGCTCGAGCATATTCTGCGGCCGCTGGCGGAGTTTTTCGCCGTGGATGGTTTTCTGGCGAATCGTTTGGAGTTTCGCGACGGCGTGGCTACGGGGCGATTGCTGGAACCGGTGGTTCGGCCGCGGGGGCCATTTGCGTGGCTGGCCAGCGGGTCGGCGGACGGCCGCATGCCCACGAACAAGCTGCTGGGGCAACTGGATTGGGAGAAGCAGCCCGAACTGCTGGAGGAAGGGGTGCAGCCGGTGGAGCGGCTGCGGGTCGATAGCGACCTGCCCGTGCAACCGGTGAGCAGTACGCCCCGTGTGGCGCATTTGCCGGTGCGTCAAACGCTGGCGGGAAAGCACCTGATGCTGATCGGTGTGACCGGCTTCATCGGGAAAGTATGGCTGGTGGACCTGCTCGAGAGAATCCCCGAAATCGGTAAGATTACGCTGCTGATTCGCCGGAACCGGACGACTTCTGCACAGCGGCGCTTCGAAAAAATTGTCGAGGAATCTCCGGCATTTGATGGATTGCACGCGATGCACGGTGCGAGTCTGGCGGTGTTTCTGCGGGAAAAGCTGGAGGTCGTGGAGGGGGACGTCAGCCTATCCGGCTTGGGACTCGATGAGCAAACCCAAACGCGGTTGGCCCGCACCTTGGACTTGATTGTCAGCAGCGCGGGATTGACGGATTTTAATCCGGACCTGCGCGACGCGATTTCGTCCAACATCGATTCCACAATTCATCTGCTGGAGTACCAGCGGAAATGCGATCGCGCGGCGTTGATGCACTTGTCCACGTGTTACGTTGTGGGCATGCGCGACGGGAGGGTGACCGAAGAGTTGCACGCCAATTACAACCCGGCGAATCATGCGGACTTTGATTCCGAGAAGGAAATCGCTTCGCTCCGGGAAATGGTGCGACGCATCGAAGAGCGCTCGGAGACCGAAGATGTGCACAAGGCGTTGCGGCGGCAGGCGCTGGGACGCGGCGGCGATGAGTCGCAAGTGCAGGCCGATGAATTAAGCGGCGTGCTGAAGCGCAACCGGGCGCGTTGGGTGAGGAACCGGCTGGTGCGCGCGGGCATGAAGCGCGCAAACCATCTCGGCTGGCCGAACACGTACACGTTTACGAAAAGTTTGGGCGAGTCGATACTTGCGCGCGATGGCCGGGATTTGCCGATCGCGATTGTGCGTCCGTCAATTGTGGAAAGTTCTGAGCGCACGCCGTTTACTGGATGGAATGAGGGAATTAATACTTCCGGGCCACTTTCATATCTACTGGGAACGAATTTCCGGCAATTGCCTTCGAACGAGCGCAAGTGCCTGGACGTGATTCCGGTAGACATGGTGACGCGCGGGATGACGCTGATCGCCGCGGCATTGATCCGGCGGCAACATGCGCGGCTTTACCAGCTGGCAACTTCCGCGATCAATCCGGTGAACATGGGCCGCTCGATCGAGTTGACGGGATTGGCGCACCGCAAGCATTACCGCGCACAGCAGGGCATTGAGCACTGGTTGAAGGTGAAGCTGGAATCTATTCCGGTGTCGAAGCAGCGCTACGAACGATTATCGATTCCAATGCAGAAGGCGGTGGTTTCGCGCATCAACAAGGCCGCGACTACGCTGCATATGAGCAAGCCGCCGCTGGCGAAAACAGAGCGCGACCTGGTGCGCGCGGAGAAACTGATCGACCTGTACGAGCCGTTCATCCTGCACAACCAGCATGTGTTCGAATGCGAAAATGCGCGATTGCTCTCCGCGGTGTTGCCGGAAGACGAAAAGACACTGTTTGATTTCGCGCCGGAAAAAATTGACTGGTGGGATTACTGGATTAACATCCACATACCGGCCCTGCGGCGGTGGTGCTACCCGCTGATGGAAGGCCGTCCGCTGGAGGCGCGGAAGGCGCGCGTACTGGATTGGTCCGTGCCGCCGGAAGGCGCTTCCGCGGCCATGCGCTAGGGCGGCGCGACACTTGTCTATGGCCATATTCCTCACGGGCTCGACGGGCTATTTGGGCAGCTACCTGGTGGCGGGCCTATTCACCAAACATCAGGATCGGCTGAATCTACTGGTGCGCGCGAAAACGGACCAGGAAGCGCGTGAGCGCTTGTGGCAATCGCTGCAACTGCATTTCGAATTTCCGGAATTTTCGAGTTACGTGAACGACCGCGTGCGTATTTTTCGCGGCGATCTTACCGGCGAACGCTTTGGACTGAGCGACGAAGAATATCGAGCGCTAGTGGATAGCACGGATTCGATTCTGCACTGCGCGGCGTCGTTGAACCGCAAATCCGAGAAGCAATGCCTCAATGTGAACTTGCGCGGTTCGTTGGAAGTAATTCAACTGGCGCGGCGGGCGCAGAATCATCATGGGCTACGGCGCTATTCGCACGTATCCACGGCGGCGGTGGCGGGGCACCGCAAAAACGAAGTGGTAACGGAAGATCAATCGATCGACTGGTGGCGTTCGGACTACGATCCCTACGCGCGCACGAAGAAGTTCTGCGAGCACATGGTGCACCAATTGCTTCCGGACGTGCCGCACACGATTTTTCGTCCCGCGATCGTCATGGGAGACAGCGGTCGGCCGCAAACCACCCAATTTGATATGGTGCGGGCGTTCGATATGCTCGTGCGCCTGCCGGTGCTGCCGTTGCGTCCCGACGATCAGATCGATATCGTTCCTGCGAATTATGTTGGCGCGGCCATTGTGAAGATTCATCAAATAGAAAAGCCCAATTACGGGATTTATCATCTTTCTTCGGGAACGGGTTCGCAGACTTACAGGGAAATTACAGATGCTCTGGCGGCCGCGGGCGGCTGGAGCCGGCCGAGCTACCAGCCGTGGCTTGGCGGACCGTTTTCGAAAACGGTGAATTGGCTGGCGTTCAAAGGCGGCGCTGTGGGTTACGGCGCATCGTTGCTAAAAGTCTTTTGGCCGTACCTGGATTGGAATACGGTGTTCGATAATTCGCGCGTGGTGCAGGAGATGGGCGAAGCTCCCGCCAAATTCTCCAGCTATGCGTATCCGTTGTTGAAGTTCAGCCGCGCAAATAAATTCAAATATCCGGCAGAGCCTTGGCCGAAGAATCCGCCGAGCACGTTGGAAAAATCCGCAGGGAGCGCTGTAGCATGACCGATTTCCTGTTGGTGATGTGGGTGGGCGCGCTGATTGAGTTGCGGCGCTTCGGCTGGATGTTTGGGCTGGGGCGGCGCTGGACGCCCGGCGAAAAACTGAAGGTGCTGTTCGCGGGATACAACGGAACGCGCAACACCGGCAGCGATGTGCGGGTGCAGGAGATGATGCGGCAGATCCGCCACGTGTTGGGCGCGGAAAATGTCGACTTCAGCGTGATGACGCAGAATTTCGACCTGACCAAGGGCTATTTCGAAGGCTCCAGGCAAGTGCATCTTCCGGATGTGTATCCACCGTTTTTATGGCGGGAGGTGCATGCGAATCATGGCGTGATTGCGTGCGAAGGCTCGATGTTCAAGAGTAAATTCGCGAACGCGTTGACGACGATGATGATCGGTTCGCTCGGGTTGGCGTCGGCCGAAAACAAATTATCGGTAGCTTACGGCGGCGATGCCGGGCAAATGGACGACCTGCTGCAGTGGATGTGCGCACGGTATACGAGAGAATCGCTGGTAATCACGCGCAGCCTGGAATCTCAGCAACTGCTGAGCAGCCTGGACGTGCCCAATGAATTGGGCGCGGATACGGCGTGGACTTTCGAGCCGCATCCGCCCGAATATGCGCGGCAGGCTTTGCGCGCGGCGGGATGGGATGAGAAGACGCCGATTCTTGTGCTCTGCCCGATTCATCCGTTCGTGTGGCCGGTGAGCGCCTCGATTGCGAAGTATCTAGCGAGAGTCACTACGGGTGCTTACAAGGACAGTCAATACCGCACCGTGTATTTCTTCGAATCAGGCCCGGACGTGGACCGGAAATTCCAGCAGTACGTCAACGGATACACAGAGGCAACCAAGGCGTTTGTGCAGAAGCACCGGGTGTTTCCGATTCTTGTGGCGATGGAGAAGCTGGACGCCGTAGCATGCCGCGCGATCGCGAAGGAAATTCCGGGGACGCCCATGTTCACGTCTGACGATTACGACATGTTCCAGCTCGTGTCGATTTTGCGGGCGTGTACATACATGGTGTCGTCGCGGTATCACGGGATTGTCACCTGCATGCCCGCAGGTGTGGTTTCCGCTGGGGTCACAATGGACGAGCGCATTCGCAACCTAATGCGGGAACGAGGCCACCAGCATCTACTGCTCACCATGGACGATCCGGAGCTCGGGCCGAAGCTTGCGGAGGTGATGGAACGATTGGTGGTGGAAGCCGACGCGATTCGCGAGAGTATAGGGCGCACGGTGGTGAGCAACTTGAAAGGCATGGCGCGCATGGCCACGTTCCTGGAGGAAGAAGTGCGCAAAACATATCCGGAATTCCCGTTGCGCAAGGGCGTGTTGAGTTGGGAAGACAACCTGCCGGCTCTGCCCAAGGATTTGATGAATTTGGTGGAAAGCTATGACACGGCCGCGACTGCTGTGGCCGTAGCGCGCTGAGGACATATGGCCAATTTCCTCGACAATTTGTTTAGTGAACTGCAGAAAGCATCGGGCCGGGTGGTTCTGCGCGAAATCCGCGGCGAACAGTTTACGATGGTGACCGGCAAAGAACTGCTGGAGCAGGTAGCGGCCGCGCGAGGTTTCTTGCGGAGCCGGGGGCTGCAGCCGGGTGACCGCTGCGCGCTGCTGGGCAACAACTCGATTCAGTGGGTGGCACTGGATTTGGCGCTGATGGCTGAAGGCGCGACCGTGGTTCCACTATATGCGAGGCAAGCGCCTGCGGAACTGGCCGCAATGATGAGAGATTGCGGCTCGCGGTTTTTCTTAGTCGGCGATGAGGACCTTGGCAACAGTGTGGCGCAGGTTTGGCCGGAAGCACCATCGCGGACCAACTTTACTGACGCAATCACGAAAGAGACGGCGGTAGCTGCGGTTAATGGTGCGCCTAATTCACGGCGAGACGACGACCTGGTCACGATCATTTATACTTCCGGAACGTCGGGCGAGCCCAAGGGAGTCTGCCTGAACGCCGGGAATTTGAATCATATCGTGGGCTGTACCGCAGGTTGGATGGACCGTCTGGACTGGAGCAGTGCCGAGCCGATGCAGGTGTTTCAGTACTTGCCGTTCAGTTTCGCGGCTTCGTGGATCGTGATGCTGTCCTGTCTTTCGAAGAACACCGTGCTCACGCTGTCCACCGACTTGAACAAACTTGCCGATGAGATCCGCTTGTCTGCCCCTCATTATTTTTTCAATGTGCCAACGCTACTGGAACGGGTGCGACGCGGTGTGGAAGAGGGGCTTTCGAAACGAGGGGCGGGGATCCCACGAATTTACCGCAATGCTGCAGAAGCTTGGGGCAAGCAGGAAGGGGAAAATGGCGGTGGATTTTGGTTGTTTCTGGCGCGCCTGCTGATCTTCGGGAAGATTCGGGCGCGGTTCGGCGGCAACCTTCGGGGCTTGGTATGCGGCTCGGCTCCGCTCGCGCCGGAAACGCAGGATTTTTTTGCCATGCTGAGCATTCCCATCTGGCAGGTGTACGGTCTGACGGAAACGTGTGGCATCTGCACGATGGATGACCCCCGCCTGGCCAGCGAACCCGGGCGCGTGGGCCAGGCCATTCCTGGGATCGACCTGATGGTTGGCGATAACGAGGAAATTATCGTGCGCGGTCCCAATGTCTTCCGGGGTTATTGGAATCGGCCGGAAGAAACAGCGCGCGCCTTGCAGGGAGGAGTGTTTCACACCGGCGATCAGGGCGAAGTGAATTCGAAAGGGAATTGGCGGATCAGCGGTCGCATCAAGAATCTGATCATTTTGAACTCGGGCCACAACATCGCACCGGAACCGATTGAAGAAAAAATCACGCAAAACGTCCCCGGGGCACAGCAAGTCGTTGTGGTTGGCAATGGGCGCAGCTATTTGTGCGCGCTGGTGACTGGCGCGGTGGACGCTGAGGCGGTGCAAACCGCAGTAGATCAGGTGAATTGCGATTTGCCGCACTACCGACAGGTGCGCAATTTTGTGATTCTGAAGGATGCATTCACGCCAGAAGGTGGCCTGCTGACGGCCAACGGAAAGCTGCGGCGCGACGCGATCAATGCGCGATTCCACAATGAAATCGAGCAGATGTACGCGAAGCATGCGGCTGCCGCGGGCGGTGTCGCGTCATGAAGGAATTTCAAGGAAAGGCGCTGCGGTGGGAATGGCGCGACGGCATCGTGGAACTGACCTTGGATCGCGAACCGCTCAACGAAATCGGCTCGGTCATGCTGGCGGACTTGGAGAAATTCGCCGCGGCCATTCCTGTGCTTGCCTCAAATACCAGCGCCTGCATTGTCAGCGGCGCGCGGCCCGGTGGTTTTTGCGCGGGTGCGGATTTGAAAGAGCTGTATGAAGGAGCGCTGCCGCTGGCAAAGCAAAAAAGGGCGGCCGGCGTGCGCGCGTTTCTAAAGAGAATTCACAAGGTGCTGAACGCCATTGACGAAGCGCCATTCATCACCTTCGCCGCGGTGCACGGGCTGTGCATGGGCGGCGGATTGGAACTGGCGCTGGCCTGCGACCAGATTGTCGCGGACAAGATGGCACGGTTTGGCTTTCCGGAATTGCGGCTCGGCTTGATTCCGGGATTCGGGGGTATTCCGCGTCTGCGGCGAGACGTGGGCAACAGTTTTATACGCGACTTGTTGTTCACGGGGCGTACGGTGAAGGCGGAAAGCGCGCATCAAGCGGGGCTCGTGGCGCACTTGGCGGGCGAAGGTTACGCGTTACCGGTGGCGCGTTCGATGGCGGTGCAAGTGACCAAGTTTGACGCCGAGACCCGCGCGGCTGCGAAGCAGTTCATTAAGCCCATTCCGCGAGCGGAATTGCACAAGGAAATCGAACTCTTCTGTAAATTATTCAATCGTCCGGTGGTCATGGAAGCGCTGAAGCGTTTCCTGGAAACCAAAGACCCCATGAAGCATCTGCCCGTTGCGGCGCAAAGCAAATAGCACTGCAAGTCTCGAATCAGGAGGGATCGGTGGTCCAGTCTGTGACAATTCGTTTCCTGAAATTCTCAGTGATTCTTCTGGTTTCCTTGGCAGTGTGGTCCTGTTCCAAAAAACCCGCAGGCGATTCCGCCAGCTTCGATGCAGATGGAACCGCGCACATTACGCGGGTAGTGCCGATGCCCACGACGATCAGTCCTGAAGCGCAGAAATGGCTGGATTCTTTGGCGCACCAAGAATATCGACCGCAGACGCTGGCGGAACGTCGCGCCACCACGGACCAATGGCGCGCGCAGGATTCTGCCGAAGCGAAGAAACTCTTCCCCGTGAACGTGAAAGAAAAAACGATTGGCGGCGTACGCACCGATGTGATCACCCCATTGGACATGCCAGAAGCCAATCGCGGGCGCGTGCTGATCAATCTTCATGGGGGCGGTTTCAATTCCGATTCCGGGTCGCTGATTGAAGGCATTCCGATTTGCAATCTCGCCAAAATCGAGGTTGTGTCGGTTTACTACCGACTGGCACCGGAAAACCCGTTTCCAGCGGCGGCGGACGATGTCGTTGCGGTGTATAAGGAAATTCTGAAAGACCATAAGCCCCAGAACATAGGGATTTTCGGCACCTCCGCGGGCGGCATTTTAACTGCTGAAGCAACCGTGATGATGAAACAGTTGGGATTGCCGCTGCCTGGAGCACTGGGTTTGTTTACCATGCTGGCGGATTTCGACAACGCCGGCGATTCGGCCAGTTTGTTCACTCTGAACGGATTTCCGGGCAATCTCGAGCCACCACTCAAAGGGAAGCGTCCGCCAAGCGAATACGCGCCAACCACGGACCCCAAGGATCCGGTGCTCTCGCCGCTGTATGCAGATTTACATGGCATGCCGCCGTCGCTGTTAGTGACGAGCACGCGAGACATGTTGCTGAGCGCCACAACCATCTTTCATCGCGCTCTGCTGCGTGCCGGAAACGATGCGCAACTCGTGGTATACGAGGCGTTGCCGCACGCCTTCTGGTACCACTTCCAGTTGCCGGAAACGCGTGAAACGCTGGATTTGATGGCGAAGTTCTTCGACCAGAAATTGGGCCACTGACCTGCTTTCCTTGACCTTCGGCCAAATTAGGTACCTAGCCAATCGGCGGATGTGCGCCGCTGTGTGTTTGGGGCATTCTGCGCACGGAGGCAATACCTATGTCAGCAGAATGGATTGCAATTTCCAATGCTCTTGCCGAGGCCACAGAGCAGGTCGCCGCGCATGTCGTGGCGGTTCACACGGAGCAGAGAGGGTCGTCCAGCGGAATCATCTGGCGAACCGGATTGATCGTGACAGCAGAGCACACGTTGCGGCGCGACGAGGAGATTCAGGTCACCTTGCCGGATGGCAAGGTAGCCGGCGCGAAGCTGAAAGGGCGGGATCCGTCGACGGATCTGGCGCTGCTGAAGTGCGACGCGGCGATCACGCCTGTTACCGATATCGGCGACTCCGCGGGTCTCAAGCCGGGGCAACTCGCGTTGGTTGTGGGCCGAACGCGCATTAGCGGACCGGTAGCCGCGCTCGGCTGCGTCAGCCTAGTTGCAGGGGTGCGGCGCATGTGGGGTGGGGTGGCATTTTCTCCCTACGTGCGGCTGGACCTGGGCTTGCAGCGAACCGCAGTGGGTGGCGCCGTGGTCGATGCAAATGGATGTATTGCCGGAATTGCGACACCGAAATTTGCGCCTGCAGGTGCACTGGCCATTCCTGCGGCGACCGTAAACCGTGTTGTGGACGCGTTGCTGGAGAAGGGACACATTCCTCGAGGCTATTTGGGAGTGGGGATGCAGGCAATTCGCTTGCCGGAGACGCTGCGCGAAACTCTGCAACGCCGTGAGAAAACCGCGGTAATCGTGCTGGAAGTGGAAGCGCAGGGCCCGGCGCACAAGGCGGGGCTGCTGATCGGCGACATTCTTATTGGGGTAGATGGAAAGCCGGTGATGCGCCTGGAAGACGTTCACGCGCATCTTCATGGAGAGCAGATTGGCAAGGCTCTGCAAGTGCAGATCCTGCGAGGCGGTGTAAGGCAGGATGTGGACGTTGTTGTAGGTGAACGGCCAATGGGAGGCGACTGACATGGGCTTCGCGGGACTGGGAGAAGTTGCGGAGCGCGTCCGGCGATACACGGTGCTGGTGCAACCGGGCGGGCGCGGCACTGGCTCCGGAGTGATGTGGAACAGCGACGGAACCATCATCACCAATGCGCATGTGGTGCGCGGCTCGAGAGTGGAAGTGACACTCTGGGATGGCAGCGAATTCACCGCGGAAGTAAGTGCGCGCGACTCCCGGCGCGATTTGGCGGCGCTGCGAGTTTCCGCTTCGAACTTGAACGCAGCGACGGCGGCGGACTCTTCACAAGTTCGCGCCGGAGAAGTGGCGATTGCTGTTGGCAACCCGCTGGGGTTTCTGGGTGTGATGACCATGGGAGTAGTTCATACGGTAGCGCCGCTGCGCGGATTGGGCGGCAGGATGTGGGTGCAGTCGGACGTGCGGCTGGCGCCGGGGAATTCGGGCGGCCCGCTGGCAGACGTGCACGGCCGCGTGATGGGCATCAACACCATGATTGCAGGGCGACTTGCTCTGGCCATCCCGAGCAACGAGGTGATGCAATTCCTGCTGGGGGAAACTGGCGGCCGTTGGCTTGGCGTCCATGTGACTGCGGTGCGCATCCCGAAGCCGAGTGAGGCTCGGCTTGGTCTAGTGGTGCTTGGCATTGAAACGGGAAGCCCGGCGGCGCTGGCTTCGTTGCTGCCCGGGGACATCTTAATCGGCACCGAGGAAGTGAGTTTTACATCCCCAAAAAGTCTGGCGGAATTGTTGCAGAGCAACGCGTCGGGGAATTTGCGGGTGAAATTCTTGCGCGGAAATTACCACAAGATACGGCGCGTAACGATTACCTTGTCTGCCGGAACCGGGAGACCGATTGCAGCGTGATCCGCACGTTCATCCTCGCATCCGGTGCAGCGCGGGAGAAGCTGGAAGAACTCCTGGAGTCTTCTGCCACAACGATTATTGGGTGGGCGGAGAACTTGGAGGTTGCCGACGAGGAGCTTGTTTCGGAAGCGGAAGTGCTTCTTGTCGACCGCGGAAAGGAGCCGCTTGAGGACTTGGTTGACGAGCTACAGGAAGCGCGTGTGCTCCGCCAATCGAAGGTGGTGCTGTTGTTGGAACAGGGTCCTTCGCCCAATGTCCTGAATCGTGTGCTTCGTGCTGGTGTACGCGGAGTGTTGCCCTCGGGAATTGGAGAAGAGGAACTGTCCGCGGCGCTTGCTGCTGTGTCCAGCGGTCTGGTAGTGATTGATCCACGCGAGCTAACACGCGCGGCAGCCGATCCCGGCGGCGAATCTTTGGAGTTCGTCGAGCCGCTCACCGCCAGAGAAAAGCAAGTGCTGCAGATGCTCTCGGAAGGATTGGGGAATAAGGAAATTGCAGCGCGGCTGAAACTTTCCGAGCACACCGTGAAATTCCATGTGGCCGCCATCCTAGGTAAGCTAGGAGCGTCCACGCGCACCGAGGCGGTATCGGTCGCGATGCGCCGCGGACTGATCCTGGTCTGACCTTTGCCCGCCGGCAGGTATTTTCCTTCTCCCCGCCGGGAATGATAAATTTAAAAGCTATGCGTACCTTAGAGCAGACCACACAGGAAATCCTGGAACTGGCCGCCAAGCATTTCAAGGCTGCGCCGGGCTCGCTGAAGGCGGGAGATGATTTTTACAAAAAGCTGGGAATCGACAGCTTGCAGGCGCTGGAACTGCTTTCGCGGCTCGAGAATCATTTCCACATCGAACTTCCCGACTATGAAGTGCAGGGCGTGAGCGATTTCAAAACGCTTGCGGAACGTGTGCAAGCCCGCCTGTAATGCTGGATCTTTCCAAATATTCTTCGATTGGCGAAGCGGTGCGCGACGCGCTGGAAACCTGGCCACGCGAAGTGTGCCTGTATGAGTCGGATCGCGGGGAGGAAAAGCAGCGCATAACTTATCGCGAGTTCAAAGAACGAGCGCTGCCGTTGGCGAAGTGGTTACAAGATGCCGGATTTCGCGCGGGCGACCGCGCCTCCATCATCATGACGAATCAGTCCAAGTGGCTGATTTCCGCATATGCCATTTTTTATTGTGGCGGCACGCTGGTGCCTCTCGATTACAAGCTGAAGCCGGAAGAGCAATGGACGCTGCTGCAGCATTCTGGCGCGACGGTGCTGATCACCGAGTTTCCCATCTGCAGGCAGTTGAGCGCTTCCGCCGGGCATGGTGAAGCGGCCAACGTCCAGACGGTACTAGTGACCGAGGCTCCGGACAACGCTGACCTAGCCGGAGGAAAGCGATGGGAAGCGGCCCAGGGAACGGGCGATCCGACATTTTTTCCGCGGCGTCGCGAAGAGCTGGCATGCATCGTGTATTCCTCCGGGACTGGTGGAAGGCCGAAGGGCTGCATGATGACGCATGGCAATTACCTGGAGCAATGTGTTGCGCTCACTTCGCTGTATCCGTTCTGGCCTGGCGTGAAATACCTCAGCATTCTGCCCACAAACCACGCCATTGATTTCATGGTGGGATTTATTGGGCCGTTTATTTGCGGCGCTGCGGTGGTGCATCTTCGAACGCTGCGTCCGGAATTCGTGCGAAAGGCCTTCACCAAATATCAGATCACCTATGTGAGCCTGGTGCCGCTGGTGCTGAAGAGCCTTCAAAGAGGCTTGCAGGCGCGGTTCGACGAATTGCCGCCTGCGAAGAGAAGGTTGTTCGACCGTTTGCGTAGAATCAATAAATCATTGACGCAGAGCCGCCCCATCCTGCCGCTCAGCCGGCTGCTGCTAAAGCCAGTCCACGCCGCGTTTGGCGGCAAGCTGGAGGCGATCATCGTGGGCGGCGCGTTTACGGAACCGCAGACCCTACAGTTTTTTTACGACCTGGGCATTCCCGTTGCGAATGGCTACGGGCTAACTGAGGCAGGCACCGCAGTGACGGTGAACGACCTGCGGCCATTCCGCGCCGATACCGTAGGCAAACCTCTGCCGGGGATGGAAGTACGCATCTTGGACTCGGATGCGGATGGCGTTGGGCAAGTCAGCGTAAGAAGCAAAACGGTGATGGCGGGCTATTTGAATGAGCCCGAGCTTACGGCGCAAACCATCGTAGATGGTTGGCTGATGACCGGGGATATGGGACGGTTTGACGCCACTGGTCACCTGCAGCTGTTCGGGCGCAAGAAGAACATGATCGTCACCGAGGAAGGCAAGAATGTTTACGCAGAGGATGTGGAGCAAGTGTTCGAAGGCCTTGCAGTGAAGGAATTTTGCGTGTTCGCGGCAAACTACATCTGGCCGAGCCGGTCCATGGTGGGCGAGCAACTGTTGTTGGTGATTCATCTGGAGCATGGTCAATCGTTCACGGACGCGCTCAAACAGGAAGTCGCCACACGCAATAACCAGCTGATCAACTACAAGCGAATCCATGGGGTGCTGCTATATCCGGATGATTTTCCGCTCACGGCGTCGCTGAAGATTATCCGCGTAACTCTGGCGGAGCGCTTGGGAAAGCTGAACCGCGAGCAGGTAATCCTTCCGGTGTAGCGCCGCAACGATTCGCAACGAAACAAGGTAAAATTCCGACATCGGATCCGATTTCGAACTCTGTGGACGAAAAGTTCATTGCCATTGTGAATCCTGCCGCAGGGGGCGGGCGTTCGGCCAAGCTTGCCGGGAGCGAACTCGCACGGCTGAAAGAACGCGGTTTGCGCATCGATGTGATTGCCTCGATGGGCCCGGGCCACGCCTCGGAACTGGCGCGCGAGGCTTACACGCAAGGCTACCGGAAATTCCTCGCGGTGGGCGGAGATGGAACCGCGCACGAAATTATCAACGGCATTTTTTCGCGCGAGCGGCTCGTGCAGCGGATTGAGTTGGGATTCCTTCCCCTCGGCACCGGAAATTCGTTTCTGCGCGATTTTACGAACAATGGCGCGCAATCGTCGCTGCAAGCTCTGGAGGCAGGCCGCAAGCGATGCGTTGATCTGATCCGCTTGTATCATTCTTCCGGAACCATCTATTCGTTCAATCTTCTCAGCGTGGGTTTCACCGCTGACGTTGGCGCCATCACCAATCGCGCTTTCAAACCTTTCGGTCACCTGGGCTACCTTCTGGGAGTATTTGTGAAGGTGGTGCAGTTGAACCGGCGTGGTTTCAGAATGCGCTGCGACGACGATAAAGATTGGGATGAGCGCCGTTGTTTGTTTCTCAGCTTCAACAACAGCAAGTACACCGGCGGCACCATGTTGATTGCGCCGGACGCCAATCCTAGCGACGGCTTGATTGAGTATGTACGCTGGGGACCCATTGGGCGGCTGGGGCTGATCCGGATGTTGCCGCGTTTGTATGACGGAACGCACATCGAACACCCGTTGGCTTCGCGCCGCTCTGTCAAACGCGTGGAGTTCGATTTGGAAGCGCCTGTCGATGTGATGATCGACGGAGAGATCGTTACCGTGCAGTGCCAACTCCTGGAAATCGTGCCCGGGGCCATGGACGTGTATATATGACGCGCGCTTGGGAGGTGATTCGCAGTTTGTTTTTATGGACGGCGAGCTGGCTACACTTTTTGATCGTGGTGCCCGTTCTGATTGCCTTGGCTGTGGTGCTGGACCCTCGGGAGCATGACTGGTTGCAGCGCGGACTCTGCCGGAGAATTGCATTCTTTTCCGGAGCGAAGGTGGTCGCGGAGAAATTGCCCGGGTTCGACGACAAGCGCACTTCCATCTTCATGGTAAATCACGTCAATTTGCTGGATCCTTTTATGCTGTACTGCGCGATTCCGCAATTGGTGCGCGGATGGGAGCTGGAATCGCACTTCCGGATTCCGATTTACGGCTGGCTGATGAAACGTTTCGGCAACGTACCAGTGCCGGATGTGCGCAGTCCCAAGGATCTGAAACGCTTGTGGCGGCTGACTCAGGAGGCCGTTGATACAGGCGTGAGTCTCATCATTTTTCCGGAGGCGAAGCGCACACGGGACGGCCACGTGAATGAGTTTGAGGATGGGGGATTCCGCTTGGCGCAACAACTGGGTGTGCCCATCGTTCCCGTGAGCCTGGTGGGTTCGTTTCATCACCTGCGGACAGAAGATTGGATCCTGCGGCCGACGACGATCCGGGTGGTCTTGCACGACACCATCGAGACGAAGGGCATGCGCAAGGAAGATGTGCCGGCCTTGAAAGCGCGGGTAAAGAAAACCATCGAAGAGTCGGTGGAAGCAGGGCTGAAGCAATCTGCAAACGGCTCTCGTCCGGTATCAGAGACGGCGCTGCACTAGCACTTTAGGAACTGGGCTTGAGGTTCGGCAAAATGCGCCCGGCTTTGGTTTCCTGCCAAGTATACAGGATGCGGTGGATCACGGTGAGAGTGGAAACGATCGCGATAACCCAAAGCACTTGCGCCATGCGATTGAACAAACCGCCAATGATCAGCAGAACCAGGCGCTCCGGACGCTCCATGAACCCCACTTTGCACAAGGGAATGAGCGATTCGGCGCGGGCCCGGGTATAGCTGACCATCACGGAACCTGCGGTGGCCACGGCCGCCAGGACAACGTACGGCGTGCGCCCACTGACGGAGTAATAGACGAGCAGGCCCATGTATAAGGCCATGTCCGCGTAGCGGTCGAGCGTGGAATCGTAGAAGGCGCCGAACGCCGTAACGCGATTTTGCCGCCGGGCTACTTGCCCGTCGAGCATGTCCAGAAAACCGGCGATAAAGACAATGATCGCGCCAGTGCGAAAATTGCCCACCGCGAAATTGCCGGCTGCCGCAAAATTCACCACCAAGCCCAGGAACGTGAGCAGGTTTGGATTGATCCCGGTGGCCGCCAGAGCGGCGACTATGCGGTCAATCGCCCATTTCGCGCCGGTGCCGATTGCGCCTGTGAAAGTTCCCATTGTTATGCCAAATGGCGATGATACTGCAAGGGCGCCAACAGAACCAAATGCGCCAAGCGGCATCGAACGTGGACTTGACGCTGGAGCCATCTGCCCGTAGATTGCTCAAGACGCGAAGGAGCCTAATGACATCACACGACGCGGAGCGGAGAAGTTTTTTGTTGCAGGTCAGCGGAGCCGCGGGCGCAGCCTGGATCAGCGCGCTGTGGCCGACGATCGTAGCCGCGGCGCAACACGCACACAACGCAGTTGCCAGTACTCCCGGTAAATTCGAAGTGCTTACAGCGGAGCAGGCGCGCCAGGTGGACGCCATCACTGCTCAGGTTATTCCTACCGATGATTTGCCGGGAGCGCGGGAAGCGGGCGTGGTCTATTTCATTGACCGCGCGCTGAAGACGTTCGCGAGTGAGACTAAGCCGATTTACGACAAGGGGCTGGTGCGATTGCATCAGCTCACGGGAGCAAAATACCCAGGAGTGAAATCGTTCGCGGATGCTACCCGCGAACAGCAGGAGGCGGTGCTGGTGGAATTGACAGCGCAGCGGCGTAACTCCGAAGGCCGGCCCAGAATTGGTCCGGAAGACTCCGACGATTTCTTCGAAACCATCCGCATGCATACAATCCTCGGTTTTCTGGCCGACCCGTCCGCGGGCGGCAACCGGGATTATGCAGGATGGAAAGTCGTCGGGCGCGATCCTGCCTTCACGTTTTCCCCCCCTTTCGGGTATTACGACAAGAACTACCCGGGCTGGCAGGCGGTCAAAGCCGAAATGGAAAAGAAATGAGCCAGGCAAGAGTTACATTTAAGCCTTCCGACGAGGTGGATTTTGTGATCGTCGGCTCGGGCGCAGCGGGTGGAGTGCTTGCGAAAGAGCTCTCAACCAATGGTTTTCGCGTGGTGGTCTTGGAGCAGGGTCCGTACCTGACTCCCAACGATTTTTCGCACGATGAGATCAAAGTTTTCGTTGCGCACCAGCTGACGAACAATCCCAAGCTGCAGCCGGTCACCTTTCGCAAAACTCAGCAAGAAAAAGGCAAGCTTCAGCCCAGCGTGATGTACGGGCGCTGCGTGGGCGGGAGCAGCGTGCATTTCACCGCAAATTTCTGGCGATTCCACGAGATTGATTTCATCGAGCACAGTAAGGTGGGGGACATTCCGGGAGCCACGCTGGTCGATTGGCCGATCACTTACGACGATCTGGAGCCGTATTACACGAAGGTGGAATGGGAAGTAGGCGTTTCCGGGTTGGCGGGCGCGAGTCCGTTTGATCCGCCGCGCTCGAAGCCGTATCCCATGCCGCCGTTGCCGGTGAAAGGTTCGGGCGTGTTGTTTGAACGGGCCGCCTGGAAGCTCGGGTATCACCCGTTTCCAGCACCCATGGCCATTCTGTCTCAGCCGCGTCCGGGGCGCGACGCCTGCGTGGCGTGTGGGTTCTGCCTAGGTTTTGGATGTGAAGTGGGCGCAAAATCTACTTCGCTTTCTGCGATGATCCCGCTGGCCGAAGCGACGGGGCGTTGTGAAATCCGCCCGAACTCGTATGTACACCGCATTTCTACGGACAAGAGCGGGCGCGCCACGGGCGTGGAATATTTCGATGCAAAGCGCAATGCGTATCTGCAGAAGGCCAAAGCTGTATTGGTCTGCGCCAATGGCGCGGAAACACCGAGGTTACTGCTGCTTTCGGCATCTTCGCAATTTCCCAACGGGCTGGCCAATTCCAGCGGGATGGTTGGCAAGAATCTGATGCCCAATAGCGGCGCCATGGCATTCGGTGTGTTTGATGAGCCGCTCAACGATTACAAAGGATTTGCCGTCAGCCGTGTTCTGCATGATTTTTACGAACTCGACCACGAGAAGGTAGGATTTTACGGGGGCGGGGGGCTGGATGCGCGGTTCGACGTAACGCCAGCGGCGTTTGCGATGAACGGCTTGCCGCCGGGATCGCCGAAATGGGGCCAGGACTTCAAGAACGCGCTGCGTCAGAATTTCCCGCGCACGCTGGAGATCTTTTGCCACGCCACCTCGCTTCCGGTGGAGTCCAACAGCTTTTCCCTCGACCCGGATGTTAAGGATGCCTGGGGCTTGCCGGCTTTGCGGATGACCTTCCGCGACCATCCCAATGACTTGAAAATGATGGAGTGGATGAAGGACCGCGCGATGGAAGTGCTGGATGCCGCGGGCGCGAAAACAAAATGGCACGCGCCGATCGAGGAGCAGGAATTCGCGGTGCATCTACTGGGCACGTGCCGCATGGGCAAAGATCCCAAGAGTACGGTGATTAACGCAGATCACCGTACCCACGATGTTCCGAATCTGTTTTTGTGCGACGGCAGCAGCCTGGTTACTTCCGGCCGCGGCCAGCCCACCATGACCATTCAAGCGTTGGCCTTCCGTGCCGCGGATCGCATCACCGAATTGGCCAAACGGGGGGAGATTCACGGCTGACCTGTCACAACGGGCATTTCAAACGAAAATCCCTGGAGAAACGGCAATGCAAAACTACTTGGAAAGGAAATTGTCTTTGGTTCTGGCTGTGACGGCATTTGTGCTGCCGTTCGTCTGGAAAACCAGCGCTCTTGCACAATCGCAAGCGAACGCCACGGCGGAAGCTCCAAAAACCGCAGAGCAGCAGTTCAAAAATATTCAGGTGCTGAAAGACATTCCGGCGGAACAGTTGATACCGACCATGCAGTTCATCTCCGCTTCTTTGGGAGTCGAATGCGATTTTTGCCACGTCAATCACGAAATGGACAAGGACGACAAGAAAGAGAAACAGACGGCGCGCAAAATGATTGCGATGGAGTTGGCCATTAACAAAAGCCACTTCAACAATGAGATCGAGGTGACCTGCTATACCTGTCATCGGGGCTCGGCCCACCCCATGGGCACGCCGATTCTTTCCGTCGATGCTACGAAGCCCGCCGCCGCGGCAGGGCATGAAGAAGCTGCCGAGAGCAAGGCCACTTTGCCTTCCGTGGATCAGGTTCTCGATAAATATCTGGCCGCAGTTGGTGGAGCGGATGCGCTGCAGAAGATCAAATCGCGGGTTGAGAAAGGCACCATCGATGTCGCGGGAACGAAATTCCCCATCGATGTGTATTCCGAGGCGCCCGACAAGCGCGTGTCCATTTCTCATCTTCAAAATGGTTCGAGCATCACGGCGTTCAATGGCCAAGCCGGTTGGCTGACCATTCCCAACGGCGTGCACCTGATGACGGGACCCGAGCGCGAGGCCGCGCGGATCGACGCGCAGCTGTATTTGCCGCTGAAGCTAAAGGAAATGTACAAGGAACTCCGCGTCCGGCCTGGCGAGGAAATAGACGGGCATTCCACGTACCTTTTGATGGCGAGGGAGCCAAATCGGCCCATGCTGCGGCTGTACTTTGATCAGCAATCCGGATTGCTGCTGCGTCAGTTGCGGCTTACGGCAACGCCACTAGGATGGAATCCGGCGCAAGTGGATTACGCGGATTACCGCGATGCCGATGGCGTAAAGATTCCTTATCGCTGGACGCTCACGAGGCCTAACGGCAGCTTCACGATTACGGTGAATCAGGTGCAGGACAATGTGCCGATCGACCCAAAACTGTTCGAGCCGCCCGCACAGAATGCGTCCCAATAGTCCAGTTTAAACGGGCGCTAGAAGGCCACGTCAGACTGTGACCCTCGTGTATCATCATCAGACCGAGGGCTGGTTAGAAGGTGAAAACAAGCCCGCCGGTGAAGCTGCCGCGGTTCAGGTAGTGGGATACGCTTCCGTAATAGCAGCCGAAATAGCAATAGAGCTCGTTCGAAGAACTACCGTACGTCGGCAAATAGCGAGCATCGGCGCGGAAGCCGATATGGCGTGTTAGGTAATATTTCACGCCGCCACCTAGACTGTAAGAGAATTCCGTACGATTCGGTGTGCCGCTGCCGTTGGAATCGTGCGTGAAACCCACGCTCGCGCCCACGTAGGGGCGGAGCTTCACTTCGCTGTTGCGGAACATGTAGATTCCGCCGAACTGAAACTGGTCGATCACCGAATGATACGCGCTGACGTAGGAGTTGGTCAGCAGGTCATGCGCATCATAGGACGTGTTATTACGATTCCACATGAATTCTGGTTCGAAATTCTCGGTGAGCCGGTAATCCAGGAAAGTGCCAAAAGCAGTGGCGCCGTTTACCCGCAACCTATCAATGGGATCCGATCCGGTGGGAATGTTGTTAAAAGTGACGGGATAAGAGGCGCTAGTTTCATAACCGACGAACGGGTCGATTTCGAAGCGTCCTTGAGCGTGAGCAGGAATAGCCACAAGCAGAAGCAGCGCCGCAGCAGCAAGGCCGAACGTACGAATCTTCATGAAGCTGGTTCTCCTTTTAGGACCACTCGATTGGAATAGCTCCCGTGACCGTCATCCCCACGAAGAAGGTCGCTTGGGCTGGGGTGCGCGAATGTTGATACGGCACTCTCGCCCGCTGGGATTCTCTAGTATCACAGCGAGCTTCGATCACGCTCCTTAATAAGAACACGGAATCGGAGCAAAAGTTTCCTTGAGAACGTGCTGCGCCAAGTATTTTTGCAGGCCTGGATGCTATATGTAAATATTTGATATTAAATGATATAGATAGGATTCTCCGAAGGGTCCTTCGGTGCATTGTGAGCTGTCGCCGTCATGCACAACCGTGCCACCCACGGAAACGGTGGCAGGAAGCGTATCGCCCCACCAGGAGAGTGCCGTCCTTTACACCAACTTTCTCAGCCGTTCCGCCACTCTGGCCAAGTCCTGCTCGCCGCATTCCGGGAGCACGGCCAGGAACTCCCAGAACGTCTTGTCGTAGACGGGCGGTTAGCGCCTCCGCCCCGGCGCTCCAAAGCGTGATTTTCCTCTCGCGATCGACCACATAAACGGCAACCGGCAGTGCCTCCAGTGCACGCGATAGATAGCCTGCTCGTTAGAATCGGGCATCCGCGAGCGGACTTCCGAGCAGAGTAAGGCACGTTAGAGACCAGCGGGATAGGCAGGAGCGCGTTAAATTCGGTGCTTTGCGCGGGACAGGCGCGGAGTGATGTGGCAGGTCCGTTTCAATTTAGCTTCTCGTGCCTATTCTGAAACGTGCCCCTCGGATCGTAAGGACAGAAAAGTCCTTGCCACTGCGAAGCAGCGAAGCAGTGCAACATGTGAGATGCCAAGCATCTCGCGCTCTTTTTATCAACGGCGGCTCTGGGGGATTACGAACGCACGGGGGATTCGGCGGTCCAGCGTTGCCAAAACAGCTTCGTTGGCCCTGGCGAGCGCCGCAAGATGCCCGTCGGTGGTTTGCTTTGGTGTACGGACCCATCTGGGGAGACGGGAGATGTCGTGGTCGTCGGAAATGAAAAGCCAGCGCATTCCATCGGAATTTTTCACCTTGAGCAAGAGCTCGCCCGCCTGTGCTACAGAGGAGCCATATTGTGGAGTCTGCCAAAGCACACGCACAACGCCCAATTCAGTGATGGAGCAAGTTGCCAGTTCGGGAACGCCTCTAGCACCCAGGCGTTCCAGCCAACTCGCAACCCGCGCGTGAAACTCATGCTCCAATACGACCAGACCAAGCAGAGCATTCACATCCAATAGGTATCTCATGGAAAATCGGCAAGAATTTTACGCACTTCTGCGCTCGTCAGCTTGGGAGCCCTGGGGCCGGCGGTTAGAACCGGCAATCCAGTGACACGATCGCGAATGATTCGTGCATTTCGCGGACGAACTTTTCGCGGAGTCAAGACAATATGTTGTCCTTCGACTCTGGCCTCCAGGGAATCGCCTGGTTGCAACCCGAGTTTGCGCCCGGATGCTACTAGGGACGACAACTTGCCCCTTGGTTGAAACTGTCGTGTTTATGGTAAGACAATCTTACCACGAATGAGATGTGGCGCCCTGGGGGATGGTGGGCGGGTTTGCCGCTCCGGCAAACCGGGCCGCAGCGGCAGAATCGGGGCCGTCCGGTCCAGGGCTTGAATTTGGCTCTTCTCATCCACACACAGCACCAAAGCCCGGTCCGGCGGGTCTAGATAGAGGCCCACGACGTCCCGCACCTTCTCTTCAAACTGTGGATCGTTGGACAACTTGAACTTCTCTACGCGGTGGGGTTGCACTTCGTGACGCTGCCATACTCCGTGCACCAACGTGCGAGACACACCCAAATGCCGGGCTAGGGTCCGCACGCTCCAATGAGTCGCATCGGGTGGCCTCGTCTTCAAGGTCGTATCCAGAATCTTTTGTTCCAAGACGGGCGTTAGGACCCGCCGCGAACGCTTTCGTTTTTGCTTCTGGCGAATGGCCGCCACCCCACCGCGTCGAAAGGCTGCTCGCGTCGCAATCACCGTTGGACGGGACACTCTCATCTGCTGCGCGATGGCGTTGTTGGAAAGCCCCTCGGAAGCAAGCAGAACTACTTCGCATTTCCGCGCCACCCTTTGCGGGGTGCTCCCGGCTCGGAGCAGCGATTCCAATAGCTGCCTTTGCGCTTGGTCAAGGGAAAGAGCCGTCGCTGGGGCGAACATGCCCCATTACAGCATCCTTTCGGTTATATTGTCAATATTTAATAAGGACAGGACACTAGGATCTAACCGCAGTGAGCGACTTAGCCCTTGCGTTGAGCTGGCAGCGTTTACCAGCCACCACAATGAGGTAAACATTGTGCTCGTAACTTTGACGGGTGTAGTATCCGCTTGTGAAAAGCAGGGTCGCATGAAACCTCGCATCCTCCCCTCGGAACGCGTGGAATGGCAAATGCTGCGGGCGTCTTGGACGATGTCTGTAACCATCACGTTTCTGGCGCTGGCCTTTGGCGCGCCCGCGCGATCTCAAGAACCGTCACAGCCAGCGCAATCCATAGCAGACGCCGCGCGTAACGCACGCGCGCAAAAATCGTATTCCACAGCGCCTCCAAGAGTCTTCACCAACGATGACTTCTCTGTGGTGCCTTCACCCGCCAGCCAAACACCGATTTCTAAAGAGTCTTCACCAAAGCAGGCCGAAGCACCGACACCACAGACAGCGGGCTGCAATACTCCTGACGACGACAGACTCAAAGCAGAGTTGCAGGTCGCCGAGGATGAATTGGACCAGATTCGCCGCGAGCTCTCCTACGATCCCCCCGTCATTTCTGGCGGCAATGTCGATTTGACGAATTTCAAACCCGGCTCCTCAGGGCTTGCCTTTGGGTCTCCACCGCTGCTGCAAACCCAACCGCAGTCCCCTGCGCGCGTAAACGAGGTCATTCTCGAAGAGAGGATTGAGTCCCTGAAACAAGCCTCGAGCATTGCTTGCGACTCTCCGAAGGACGCGAAGATTCAGGAGACGCTCGATTCCGCCGAAAAACGGCTGAAGTGGTTACAGCGCGAGTTCGATTTGGACCGGAGCGCTTACTATTCCAAGCCCAATTACGCCGAAGACACCGCCGGCAAAGCCAAGCTCGATGACGAGCTGCAGCAGATCCACTCCCTGCAGTCGGACATAGACAGCTTGAAGGACGAGCTTGCTGCACCGAAGACAAATCAAATCGCAAACTAAGTAGTTGGGCCGAATGGCGTATATGAACGCATTCCGTTCAACGCATGCATTTGAAATCACGAGCTGCGTGAGGTAGCGCTGCTACCTCGATACTGAAGCACTGCCTACAGCTTGTGTTGATCGAAGGTGGCGGAGTAGCCGCAAAGATGAGGCGATTGAAGCTGACCATTAGCGGAAATAGATGTCATTCCGCTGCCACGGGTTTACCCGACTTGCCTGTCGCCCGCAAGTCGAGGATACTCCGAAGATTGCCTTTCTCGCGCACAGCGTCGATTCTGGCAAACGATCTCCTATGTCGACGGGGAACAAGCCGCTGAGAAGCTTCGACGTGCTGAGATACGAAGGGCCGGTGGCGCTCCAGATAGCAGCTCTTGACACGATTCGGACGAGTCTCTGGACGTGAGGGGGAACGCCTACAGATTCAGGACTTCAGTTTCTAATTTCCCTTAATCGCTGTGGGAGTATACCCCGCCGCCTGGTTGCGCGTTTTATTGCCGGCGAGTTGGTGAAGACAACGAATGCACCGCCGGAATGGTTGAAGGATGTTTTTTGCAGTGAAATCCCTGATCCTGATAAGGGCGAGGTCGGTGGTTCAAGTCCACCCAGGCCCACCATAATCCCAGTAATTACGCGGCTTTTCTCACTTTTAGCCTTTTGAACGGAGCCTGAGTGGAAGTGCCAGCCGCTGTCTCGGGCGAATTGATACGGTGGGAGAACGCGTGCGTCAGGACGCCGCGGAAGCAAGATTCAGCAGTCTGCGGACGGCGTTGAAGTCGGGTCGGATTCCGGCCTGGTACACGCCGTCGTCAGCGCGACGTTCCCAGTCGAGAAGCAGGGCCTCCACGATCTCCTTGCCGTCAGGGTCGCGAACCGCTTGCAAGGGTGTGCGGCCTCCGAGCAGGGGGACCTTCTGGCGAACCCAGTCTTCGGTTTGCTTCTGGATCATCTGCTGGAGCTGGCTTTTCGCCTCCGGGTCACGAAGAAGAGCTTGCTCGAATTCCGTATCTTCCTTCGCTTGCGCCCTGGTCCGCTTGGGGGCCTTGGCCAGCATCTCGTCAACCGTTTTCACGCTTGTGCTTTGGTGCGCAGCTGAAGCTCCAAGCCGTTTTTCGACCTCCTGGCGAAGGCGTTTGGCGCGATTCTCGGAATTCACCTCAGCAATCAGGGATCGCCCAGCAATTTTGATATTCCCGAGGATGGTGTTGTCCCAGCTTGGAATTTTCGCGTTCCCCTTTTTGCGCCAGTCGAATTCAATGCTCCATAGCTTTCCGTCCTGGCTGAATGTCGCGCCCTCCAAAATCTCTTCTTTCGACTGGCCAAAAGTCAACGGTGCGAGAGCCTCAAACGCCTTTTCGGGCGATTCGATGCGGAACTTCAAGGTGTGGAACGCAAGCGGGTCACCGTCCGTATTGGCCAATCGTGGGGGTGCGTACAACGCATCCCGAATCGTCAGGTACGTGAGACGAATCGCCTCCCGGTGTCGCACAAGGTCGTCGGGGGTCATTTCGCGCTTTTGCCTGGTGACTTTCTTTCGCAACTTCCTTCGAAGACTGATCACTTCGCCTTTCCAGCTTGGCGGGATCCGGATCGGGGCCATGCAGCCCAGAATGGAAAACTTCTGTAAGTCCCAGATCTGACCGTAAATGATGTCTCCCGTCTGCAGCATTCGTGACGCCGACCGTTCGACAACTTCCGTCTCTCCGCCAACTAAGATATCCCTCAGGCGAATTCGCTCGCCGGCTTCACTGCACAATACCTCAAAGAAACTGAGCGGCTGTGTGGTCGCCTGTTCAAGGAGCAGTCGCTCCATTTCCGACAGCTTGCCGGCTTTTTCTAACTCGTACCACCGTGTGACAACGCCACCTCTGCGGCTCGCTCCCCTTCCGCTGCGCGGGCGGTGCGGGTCCCAGTGGAACAAGAAGTAAGGCATGAAAATCTGCTGTTCACCTGGATACGCATCGAATGGAACCGGCAGATCAGTCATGTTGAAGTCTTCCCAGGCCACCTCAATTTGTTCGCCGAACTTGCCCTCGGCCAAGCTCAGCATATCCTGCGTCAATTGGTGTGAAGCGTCGCGCTGCAGCGCCCAAAAGCTGTGGGATGCGGCTTGCTGCTCCAAACAGCAACGCTTGTACTTCCTACCGCTGCCACAAGGACAAGGGTCGTTCCTGCCGACCTTGCCGTTCCCACGCGGAAGCATAATGTCCGCACTTTACCGGCTCGCATGCGGGAAGGCAAGGGCCGCAAAGTCCATGCTCTGTGGATTTCCTGCGAAGGGAGACTGTCTGTGTATCCCATCCGTGACGAATGCACTTGAAATCAGCGGCATTTAACAAGAGACGGAAAACCGCTGGATGGAGTTTTCGGTATACACAGTTGCTCGAATACGCTCTAAAACGGACGATCGGCTGCGACAGAGTGGCGAGGAATATCGTATTGACGATAAGACGGTTTTCGTCATCAAGCGCAACTGGGCCTGGGTGGACTTGAACCACCGACCTCGTCCTTAATCAGTGTTGAGGCCGTTAGTTTAGTTCCGCGGCTGGAAATACAGAATCTTTGAACAGCAAAGGCGCCAATTCTCGCTGTGATCTTCGATGATTGCAGGAACTGCTAAAGACAAGGCGCTATATTTCGTTCAGGGAACGACTCTTGAAAATTCGAGAACCGAGAATCCAGCTGATTCTGCAGCCTTGGCCAATCGCTGGTCCCCGCAGATGAAGCTCCTTCTGGACGGACGCTGTTCGCACCAGGTCAAGGACGCGGCAAGCTGCAGGCTATCCGCCGCCCGCAAGGAATATGCATCTAACAACTGCGTCGCCAAATCACGAACCTGATCGTCGGGAAGAATTTCCCTCCATCCACGGTTTAGCAAACGCAGGCGTGCCACCGCACCTCGTTTGTCGAGATCGCTTATCTCCCTATCGCGATGGAGGCGGCAAATGGCACTGTGAACTTCTACCAAGCTTCCCCACCAAACTACAGGCGCGAATCTCCTCAGATGGGACTGAGCGTGACGACTCGCGGCTTCGTGAACACACAAGGGAACGAGCGCGCTCGCATCCCAAAACGCGGTCGATTTCTTCACAGTTCTTCCTTCCTGTCGGCGAGGACGGCTTGCATCGCCTTGTTTCCTGTAACGCTTCCCGTCGGAATCCTCAAGAGTTCCTTTACATCGAGTCGCACCTTGGGGAGACGCAGTTTCCCGGCCGCAACCAGACCAAGTTCCTGATCGTCGGCACCTTCCGCCAAGAATGGAACTAGCTTGGCCACGGGGAGATTACGGTCTCGGATCACCACTTCTTCGCCTCCTTTGGCGAATGAAAGGTACTTGCTTAGTCGATTCTTCAGTTCCGCCACATTCACACTGCGCATTGGGTCACTCCTCCATCATGGCCATTATAGCCATGAATGGATGACGAGTGGAAGTGCCAGTTCGCGTCTCTGGCGAATTGATACGGTGGGAGTAAAACGATCGGATCCGTGAAGCGCGGAGCAAAAGAACGCAAACACTAGATGATTTAATTTGAAATTTTCCCGAATTGTTACCTATGTAGCCTGTCCCTGGCGAATTGATACGGTTGGCAAGTTTTCAACGAGATGTAACATTGTTACATCGGCGCGAAGCAACAATTCGCCAGCCACAGGCAGCAACAAAAACGCCTGGTACATCTTGACGGATGTAGACGACCCGAACGTGGCTGCAGAGTTGGGCTTGAACTTCTCCGCGTCCGCGGCGACGTTTGCAGTTCTTGCCGCGTTGGATGCGAACGTAAGCGACGAGGGCACTGTGGATTTTGCGCCCGTCCGCAATATCGTTCGCGGACCTCCTGGAGCGGAATTTCCTCCTGTTTCTGCTCAGCCTGGTGCTGTTGGCGATGCAGATCACAGTCCCGTTGTGCAGGTCGTAAGTGCGGCAGGCGTGATCTACAACGCGCCAATCGTGGTTTGCTTAACGTACTCGCCGAGCAACGTTTCAGATCTCGTTCAGTGAAAGCGATAACGTGATCCAGCAGATCACGCCGGCAGCTGCCCACCCAGCGCTCCGCGTGTTCGCCGTTTGAGCGGTTACGTGAGCGCCGTACGTGGTCAGCGTGAGCTCCGGAGGCTTCGCGCAGACACAAGTTGCGATATCATCTGGGCGGCTTGCCCCCGTGTAAGGCCTGCCGGCACGGGAATCTTGTTACGTATAAGAACCTCTCGTTGTTTATCGCTGGGAAGTTCGTCTCGCCAACGGGCCGAGCGTTCAACCACTCGTCGCGCATCGGGACGGTTGCCGGCCACAAAACCGTCCGCGGCTTGAACAGCGGCGACCAGACTCTCGGCGTGACTCAATACCTTCCCGTCTTCGGTCTCGGCTCAAGTTTTGGCGAGCCGCCGCCACGGCTAGTGTTTTCCTTGGAACCACCACCCTTTGAGTCGAATTCACTACTGGATATGCACTTAACGAACAACCGTGGACAGTAGTAGTGGCCGGAGGTTGCATAATTTGGCCAATCGAAAGTTGACAAATCGTTGACAAGAAGGCCTTATGGGAAATTCCAGAGAAGGGTAAAAGTGAGAATCGCCGCATAAGTCCTGGTGAGTTATGGTGGGCCTGGGTGGACTTGAACCACCGACCTCGCCCTTATCAGGGGCGCGACAATCGATTTAAGGCGTTCCGAATCAGTGCGCTATTTTGACAGTAACTCATTTAGATACAATATTATACGTAGCGAATGCACGGTCATGCACGAACCTGCATGATCATGCAATTTTTACCCGGAAAGTTGGCAAATAGTTGGCAAAAGTGGAATAATCGGGCCGCAGGATGTTTGCGATTGAAGGGAGGTACTGCCCGTGGCGCGCACAGTCACTAGCAAGGAGCTTGGTAGCAGAACAGCACGAAGAACAATTCCTGTCGGCACTGTCGCCTGGATGCCTTTGTCGCAAGGCCGAGCTCTAGGATATAGGAAAGGAAGCAGAGGAGGAGTCTGGCTGGCGCGGTACAAAATTGAGGGTTTTCGCAAGGAAGAGAAGCTTGCGCTTGCAGATGACATTCTGGACGCCGAAGGCGCACGAATATTGGACTTTGGGCAGGCGCAAGAAAAAGCTCGAACTTGGTTTCTGACCGCGACAAGTCTGGCCACAGGGGAATATGTCAGTGACGGTCGCGGTTATACAGTGGATCAGTGCTGTTCAGATTATCTGAAGCATTTGCAGCGTCGGGGCGCTCCCGACTATCTTCATTCGAAATACGATCTAGACGCCTATGTGATTCCCAAGCTTGGAGCATTGCAGGTCACCAGGTTGACCCGCCCAAAACTCGAGCAGTGGCGCGCCGATGTCGCCGCAAGTCCACGGCGTACGAATCGAAAACGTGCCGACAAAAACGAACCATACATTCAGAGCGAAGAGGACCTCCGAAAGCGTCGAGCGACTGCGAATAGAATTATGCGAAGGGTGCAGGCTGCGTTGAACCTGGCTCTCGAGGAAGGACGTGTTCATGCGAATCCAATGGCGTGGAGGGTATCGCCATTTGAAAACGTCGAGGTGGCGCGGGCAGTTTTCCTGAGTGACAAAGAGCAGCAGGCTTTTGTGAAGGCATGTGCAAAAGAGAAGAGACTTTCAGCGGCTTGTTCGGGCAGGACTATACACAGGCGCGAGGTATGGAGAATTGGGCCGGTTGCATGTAGGCGATTTCAATGGTTCTGCGGGCACGCTTTTCATCGCGAAATCCAAGGGCGGTCAGCAGAGGCACGTACATCTCGACCCAGAGGCGGCACGATTCTTCCGGGAAGTCTGCACAGAGCGTGAGACGAGTGAGGTGATGTTCTTACGCGAAAGTGGCGAGCCATGGGCCAAAGACAGCCAAAAGAAACCAATGGGGCGCGCCTGCACGCTCAGCCGGAATTAAGCGCTTCGGATTTCATCAATTGAGACACAGCGCGGCGAGCCGATGGATCACTCTGGGTGTTTCCTTGAAAGTTGTCGCGGAGCAACTGGGGCATGTAGACACCAAAATGGTCGAGCGATATTACGGGCACCTTGCGAGTGGTCACATAGCACAAACATTCAGGGCACTGCCCGGAGTTGGTCTGGACAAGGCGGCGAAGATCAAACGGAAGATTGTGATCCCGATGCCTGGAAATCGCAGTCCGCAGGCCGCTCAAATACGCTAGTCTTGCCTGCACGCCTACCTCTTCGAGCTCGGAGCTGTAACAACGTCAATGTGCACGGTGGCCGATCAATTCAGATGTCTCGCCCTAGCCAGACGCTGATCGCGCGCGTTGCTGGAGCGCAATGACTTCTCGTCACATTCCCAAGCGGGAAGCCTGTGGTATAGTTCACTGCTGTTTAACAAGTAAGTTAGTGTATTTCTGATTCTGCGCCCATGGCCCGTTTAGAGGATTTGACTCAAGGAGCTTCTGTAAAAGGTGTTTTGCCCGGCTGCCTGGTAACGGTGGTAGACGTCCAGTGGCACGGCTCCACCGCAGTTGAACTTACCTTCAAAGACCCATCTGGATCTCTTGGAAACCAGCTGCTTTTTCGTGACAACGAGCCGACTCTAGAAATAATGGAAGCAGGGAGACCTTGGAGCTTCGACGGGGATGGCTCCACGTTTCGTCTCGTTTCGGAAGCTCACCGAATTCAACTGGCGCATTTGTTCGATCCGGTCCTGGCTGTTCACACATCCCTGGTAGACCCGCTCCCCCACCAAATCACGGCTGTCTACGACTCGATGCTTCCGCGACAGCCGCTGCGTTTTCTCTTATCTGACGACCCTGGGGCTGGCAAGACAATCATGGCCGGACTCCTGATGAAAGAGTTGATAGCGAGGGGAGATTTACAGCGATGTCTTGTAGTGTGCCCGGGAAGTCTCGCCGAGCAGTGGCAAGATGAACTTTATCGTCGATTCCATCTTCCGTTTGAAATACTAACCAACGATAAATTGGAGGCCGCGCGCACGGGGAATTGGTTTCTAGAGACCAATCTCGTGATAGCGCGTTTGGATAAGCTCTCTCGCAACGAAGACGTTCAACAGAAGCTTCAAGCACCAGACTGTCGCTGGGATCTTATCGTTTGTGATGAGGCCCATAAAATGTCCGCGACATATTTTGGTGGCGAGATTAAATACACAAAGCGCCACAGACTGGGCCAGCTTCTTTCAACGCTGACAAGGCATTTCTTGCTTCTTACGGCAACCCCGCATAACGGCAAAGAAGAAGATTTCCAACTCTTCATGTCATTGCTAGACGGAGACCGATTCGAGGGCAAATTCAGAGACGGCGTCCATGTTGCCGATGTTTCGGATTTGATGCGGAGAATGTTAAGGAAAACCTTCTCAAGTTTGACGCAACTCCTCTTTTTCCAGAGCGAATCGCGACGACTGTTGCCTACAAACTTTCAATTGCCGAGGCGCAGTTATATCGGTCAGTAACAAATTACGTCAGCGAAGAGTTCAATCGGGCAGAAGCCCTGATGAACGACAAACAGGCTGGCACAGTTGGTTTTGCATTGACCATCCTTCAGCGACGGCTTGCGTCCTCACCGGAAGCGATCTATCAGTCTTTGCGTCGTCGGCGTGAACGACTTGAGAGCCGACTCCGTGAACTTGAGCTCTTACAGCGGGGCGTAGGAACAACAGGCTTCCTGGAGGATGAAGGACCGACATTGGATGCCGATGACGTTGAAGACCTTGAGGAAGCGCCAGATGACGAAGTTCAGAAGGTTGAGGATGAAGTACTCGACCGTGCTACATCTGCACGAACGATATCTGAGTTGAAGGCAGAAATCGAAATTCTCAAGGGCTTGGAAGATCTAGCTCAGACTGTGCGGCGAAGTGGCACAGATACCAAGTGGCGCGAACTCGCTGGTTTACTCAGTGAGATTTTTGTTTCTAAGCATTTGGGTTCGACAGAACCTAATCTCAAGGAACCTGGGTTGGAGAGCTCGTCGTATTTACTGAACATCGAGACACCCTTAGCTATCTGGAGCAAAAGATATCTACCTGGCTAGGCCGCAAGTCGGCGGTTGTCGTCATTCACGGCGGCCTTGGACGGGAGGAGAGGTTGAAGGCACAAGAATCGTTCAAGCATGACCCGGAGGTTCAAGTATTGCTGGCGACCGACGCAGCCGGGGAAGGCATCAATCTTCAACGTGCTCACCTGATGGTAACTACGATTTGCCTTGGAACCCAAATCGCATCGAACAACGATTTGGGCGCATACACCGAATTGGCCAAACGGAAGTGTGCCATTTATGGAATCTGGTGGCGGAGGAGACTCGCGAAGGCGATGTTTACCGTGCCTTGCTTGAGAAACTCGAAGAGGCGAGGAAAGCTCTTGGCGGACAAGTGTTTGATGTTTTGGGAAGGCTTCAATTCGACGGGAAACCTTTGCGCGATCTGCTGCTGGAATCCATTCGCTATGGAGAGCGCCCTGAAGTACGTGCCCGCCTGAATCAAGTTGTTGAACGAGCATTTGATCGCGGCCACTTGCAGGACCTGTTGGAGGAGCGGGCTCTTGCTCACGACTCCATGGATGCTAGCAAGGTCCATCGCATCCGTGAGGACATGGAGAGGGCTGAAGCCAGGCGACTACAGCCTCACTACATCGAATCCTTCTTTCTCGAAGCCTTTCAACGTCTCGGCGGCACATTCAAACAGCGAGAATCTCGTCGCTATGAAGTCACCCATGTTCCCGCGTTGGTGCGCAGCCGCGACCGGCTCATCGGAATTGGCGAACCGGTTTTGCCTCGGTATCAGCGAATTGCTTTTGAAAAATCCTTGGTTGCCCCGCAGGGCCAGCCCCTTGCGGTATTTGTTTGCCCCGGCCACCCTCTTCTAGATGCGAGCATTGATCTCACTCTAGAACGGCATCGAGATCTGCTGCGACGAGGAGCTGTTCTCGTAGATGGATCTGACTGCGGGATGAAGCCACGAGTGGTTTTCTATCTGGAACATTCTGTCCAAGATGCGAGCTTGACGCGTAGCGGGGCTCGACGAGTGGTTTCGAAGCGAATGCTCTATGTGGAACTCGACGCTGATGGCAATGCCCGACAAATCCAATATGCCCCGTATTTGGATTTCCGACCTTTGACTGAGAACGATCCAACAATTGAGGCGATTCTCGCCAGACCAGAATGCGGTTGGATAACCAAGGAGCTCGAAAACAAAGCACAGAGTCACGCCATCGGTTTCGTCGTACCCGAACATCTTTCGGAGGTTCGCAATCGGAAGCTCGACTTGATTGCGAGGACAGAAGCTGCCGTCAAGGACAGGTTGACCAAGGAAAT